>JANNXX010000035.1:0-24578 GCA_031409795.1 Rhodobacterales bacterium | reverse complement strand
CCCGGCCCCTCCCCACGAGGGGGAGGGGAGGCGCTTGTGGTTGGTGGTGTTCGAGAGTCGGGGTGAACCCCGACCTACGAGATGGTGGGGTGGAACCCCACCCTCCGGCGTCAGATGATCTTCTGGCCCGTTTTCGCCCAGTCCTTCAGGAACTGCTCCAGGCCCTTGTCGGTCAGGACGTGGCTTGCCAGGGCCTTGATGACCGACGGGGGGGCGGTCACCACGTCGGCTCCGATCAGGGCGCAGTCCTTCACGTGGTTGGCGGTGCGGATGGACGCCGCGAGGATCTGGGTCTTGTAGTCGAAGTTGTCATAGATCGTGCGGATGTCACCGATCAGGTCGAGACCGTCCAGGTTGATGTCGTCGAGCCGCCCGATGAAGGGCGAGATGAAGGTCGCCCCGGCCTTGGCGGCCAGCAGCGCCTGGTTGGCGGAGAAGCACAGGGTGACGTTGACCATGAAGCCCTCGGCGCTGAGGGTCTTGCAGGTTTTCAACCCGTCCCAGGTCAGCGGGACCTTGACCGCGATGTTCGGGGCGATGGCGGCCAGCTTGCGGCCTTCGGCGATCATCTCGGGGGCGGTGAGGGCGACGACCTCGGCCGAGACGGGGCCGGTGACGAAGGAGCAGATCTCCTTGGTGACCTCGATGATGTCGCGGCCGGATTTCAGGATCAGCGAGGGGTTGGTGGTGACGCCGTCGACCA
The DNA here is from genome assembly GCA_031409795.1 of Rhodobacterales bacterium. Taxonomy (GTDB): domain Bacteria; phylum Pseudomonadota; class Alphaproteobacteria; order Rhodobacterales; family Rhodobacteraceae; genus Tabrizicola. Next base: position 23,875 of record JANNXX010000035.1, on the reverse strand, counting down.
TGCCAAGGTCGTGCAGCTCACGGATGGCGTCGACGTCAGCGCTGTCGATGAAGAATTTCATGGGGGCCTCTTTGGCAAGGATGCAGGGGGCGGTTGCGGGGGGCGCAACTCGGGGGTTGAATGCTCTCGGGGCCGGGTTTACCCCAAACTCCTTGGCAAAGAAAGGTGGCGGGTTGGCGGACCGGGTCTATCGGCCAGGCGATCTGGTGGGGGTGCTGACGACGGAACCTCTGGGCCGGGTGCTGGACTATCGCGCGCCGGAGGGGGGCTGCGGCGATGGCGATTTCGTCGAGGTGCCGCTGGGGCCGAGGCGGGTGCTGGGGGTGGTCTGGGGGCCGGGGGAGGGGCGCTTCGATCCGGCAAAGATCAGGCCGGTGGGGCGGGTGCTGGAGGCGCGGCCGATGCGGGCGGAGCTGCGGGCGTTCCTGGCGCGGGCGGCGGAGTACACGCTGACGCCCCTGCCCGCGATGCTTCGGCTGGCGACGCGGACGCCGGGGCTGGGGGAGCCTGCGTCGGTGCGGAGGGTGTACCGGCTGACAGCTGTTGTGCCCAACCAGCTGACCGAGGCGCGGCACCGGGTGGTGGAGGCGCTGCGCGGGTTCGGCGGCGCACCGGTGACGCTGGGCGAGCTGGTGGAGGCGGCTGCGTGTGGCGCCTCGGTGGTGAAGGGGCTGGTGGCGCTGGGGGTGGTGGCGGAGGAGGATGCGCCGCGCGACCTGCCCTATCCGCGCCTGCAGGCCGGGAAGGGCGTGCGGCTGGAGGGGGATCAGGTGGCGGCGGGGGATGCGCTGGTCGCCCGCGGGGCGCGGGGGGGGTATTCGGCGACGCTGCTGAAAGGGGTGACGGGGTCGGGCAAGACCGAGGTGTACCTGGAGGCGGTGGCGGAATGCCTGCGCGGGGGGCGGCAGGCGCTGGTGCTCTTGCCGGAGATCGCGCTGACGGCGGAGTTCCTGACGCGGGTCGAGGCGCGGTTCGGGGCGCGGCCGGCGGAGTGGCACTCGGGCGTCACGATGACCGAACGGCGGCGGCTGTGGCGGATGGCGGCGGAGGGTGAGGCGGGGCTGGTGGTGGGGGCGCGGTCGGCACTGTTCCTGCCGTTCCGGGAGCTGGGGCTGATCGTCGTCGATGAGGAGCACGACACGTCCTACAAGCAGGAGGACGGGGTGCTGTACCACGCCCGCGACATGGCGGTCTTGCGGGCGGCGATTGGCGGCGCGGCGGTGGTGCTGGCAAGCGCCACGCCGTCCTTGGAAAGCTGGGCCAATGTCGAGGCTGGCAAGTACCGGCGGCTTGACCTTGGGGCGCGGTTCGCGGCGGCCGAGATGCCCGAGTTGCGCGCCATCGACATGCGGGCGGAACGGTTGCCGGGGGACCGCTGGATCTCGGCCATGCTGGCCGCGAAGGTCGATGCGGTGGTGGCGCGGGGGGAGCAGGCGCTGTTGTTCCTGAACCGGCGGGGGTTTGCGCCGGTGACGCTGTGCCGGGCCTGCGGGCATCAGGTGGGCTGCGACCACTGCGACGCGCGGATGGTGGAGCACCGGTTCCAGAAGCGGCTGGTGTGCCACCAGTGCGGGGCGACGAAGCCGGTTCCTGTCGCTTGCCCTTCATGTGGGGTCGAGGGCCGGATGGCGGCGGTCGGGCCGGGGGTGGAGCGCTTGGGCGAAGAGGTCGCGGCGCGGTTTCCTGCTGCGCGGGTGGCGGTGCTGTCGTCGGACCTTTTCGGCAGCGCGCGAGCGTTGAAGGAGGCGATTGCGGGGATCGCGGGCGGTGAGGCGGACATCATCATCGGCACGCAGATCGTGGCGAAGGGGCACAACTTTCCCCTGTTGACGCTGGTGGGCGTGATCGACGCCGACCTTGGGCTGCAAGGGTCGGACCTGCGGGCGGCGGAGCGGACGTTCCAGCTGATGCGCCAGGTCTCGGGCCGGGCCGGGCGGACGGCGGAGCGGAAGGGCGAGGCCTGGCTGCAGACCCACCAGCCGGAGCATCCGGTGATCCGCGCGATCCTTGGCGGGGATGAGGAGGCGTTCTGGGCGGCCGAGGCGGCGGAGCGGCGGGCCGCCGGGGTGCCGCCTTACGGGCGGATGGCGGGGATCATCCTGTCGTCAACCGACGTGGCGCAGGTGTTTGATTTTGGGTCTTTGCTTGCCCAGAGGTCGGACGCGCTGAAGCGGATCGGGGCGGAGGTCTGGGGGCCTGCGCCCGCGCCGATTGCACGGGTGCGGGGGCGGCACCGGGTGCGGCTTCTGGTGAAGGCGGAGAAGGGGGCACCGTTGCAGGCGGCGTTGGCGGAGTGGCTGGCGGGGGTAAAGGTGCCGAGGGATTTGCGGGTGGCGGTGGATATTGATCCGCAGAGTTTTTTGTGAGACCTGAAGCTAACTTGGGTGTATCGTTCAATCTACCAGGTTATCGGAGTAGTAGATTAGAATGAAGATTGAAGAACGTGTTATAAACGCCATGCTGGCAGGCATTCAAGGCAACTTGGCGATGGGAATGGATTTCATTTGCCCTGCCATAGAAGCCACCGCTAGGAAAAAGCTCTCCAAAACGAAGGTAACCCGTGAGGAATTTAAAGGCTTCATCCGAGCAAACTCTACTATAATTGAGGCCTTCATTGGTGCGGGGCTTAACCTTGAAGAGACAGTATTTCCCACCGTAAGTATCGACAATGATGACGGAAAGGTGCTCGAGAATCCTGATTTTGCTGATATAGTGTATCATGCATTTCGATGTTCACTCGCACATGGTTGGCAAATTTCTGAGGCATTTGCGTTCACTTCCAGTTCGTCTCAGGGAGTTAGTGAATGGCTGATCCACGCTGGTGAAGGGCGAATTCATATGCCCGATAAGGCGCTATGGGCGCTGATCGCCTGTGTCGTCCTCTGCGATGCAAATGCAGACATCTCTACTGAGACCGATTTATGGCTTACATGGGGCGGTGCGCCAGCGGAACGTGATCCGCCTTATCATTTTGATCTTGACGTATTCTGGGGAGGCGAACACCAAGTAAGGCGCTTCCTCGGGAAGAAGAACATCGTCAGAGTTGCAATTAAGTAGGCTCAATGGCCGACGGATCGGGCAGTGGCGTTCTTCAGGTTGCGCCACCTCGCGCCGACGGATGGTGCGCTGTAGCGCACCCTACGATTGACTGAACGTGATCTCGCGCCCACAGAGGGCAACGCCTGACCGCCGGGTGGGCGAGCGACGTCCGTTCTAGGCGATTTATCCTGCAACCCCTCCCACGGCAGTTCTGCAGGCTGACGGTGCAAAGCGCCCGCCCGAGGGGGCGGTCGGGCGCTGCCCGGCGGCGCAAGCGCCTTGGTTCCGGGCGAAGGGTAGGGTGCGCTACAGCGCACCAGCCGTCGGTGCGCTGTAGCGCACCCTACGATGCCTGCCAGAGCCGAACCGAGGGTTTCGGCGCGCGTTTCACCAGCCCCTTCGCCTCCAGATCAAGCTGGACGCATTTGACCCACCAGCCTGCGGTGTCGCCGCCGGGGAAGTGGGCGTCGGAGAGGTGGGGTTTCACGGCCAGGGTGAGTTGGGAAGGGGTGAGGCCGGGAGGCTCGGTGGGCAGGACCTTTTCCACAGCGGCGCGCATTTCGGCGTATTTCGCGGCATCCACCCGGTAGGTCTTGCCGGGTTGGCCGACGTTCTGGGCCTCGATTTTGTCGGTCATGGAAACTCTCCTTCGCCAGAAATTGCGACTTCCGAAGACCCCCCCCACCCCGGCCCTCCCCCACGGAGGGGGGAGGGAGGCGCCTTGGGCCGGCGTTGCGCCTCGACCGCAAGCGATCTTGCGGCGAACTTTATGCGGGGCGCAAGTTTTGCCTTGCCGCCACGATCGCCCAAACCGTCGTAAGGTGCGCTTCAGCGCACCATCCGCCGGTCCGCTGTTGCGCGCCCTAAAATGCGGCGGGGGATTGTGCCCGGAACAAGCTTTCGCTTTCGCGTGGCCCGCTTGGCCTGTAATCGAAGGGGATGGCACACCCGCTTATGCCCCTGTCCGAGACGGACCGCCTGCCGCGCTGGCGGCGGCCGGAGGCGCTGCTTTACCTCATGGCGGCGGCGATGCCGCTGAGTTTCGCGACCTGGTCGGCGCTTCTGAACAACTTCGTCATCGAGGTGGCGGGGTTCACCGGGCGCGAGATCGGCTGGCTGCATACGGTGCGCGAGATTCCGGGGCTTCTGGCGGTGGTGGTGATCGCGATCCTGCTGGCGGTGCGCGAGCAGGTGCTGGCGCTTATGATGCTGGCGCTGCTGGGGGCGGCGACGTCGGTGACGGGGTGGTTCACAACGTTCAACGGTCTTCTGGTGATGACGCTGCTGTCCTCCATCGGGTTTCACTACTTCGAGACGGTGAACCAGTCCTTGCAGCTGCAATGGACCTCCAAGGCCCGCGCGCCGGTCGTGCTGGGGCGGATCGTGGCGGTGGGGGCGGGGGCGTCGCTGGCGGCCTATGCGGCGATCGTGGCGCTGTGGGACCGGCTGGGGCTGGATTACAACACGGTGTATCTCGCGTCGGGCGGGCTGACGATTGCCATCGTGATCTTCGCGGCCGTGGCCTATCCGCAATTTCAAAGCCCGCATATGCAGCACAAGCACATGGTGCTGCGGCGGCGCTATTGGCTTTACTATGTGCTGCAGTTCATGGCGGGGGCGCGGCGGCAGATCTTTGTCGTCTTTGCCGGCTTCATGATGGTGGAGCGCTTCGGGATGAAGGTCAGCGAGATGACGCTGCTCTTGCTGGTCAACTACCTGATCAACATGGCAGTGGCGCCGGTGATGGGCCGGGCACTGGCCAAGTATGGCGAGCGCAACGTGATGGGGTTCGAGTATATCGGGCTGACGCTGGTATTCCTGGCCTATGGCGGGCTTTACTGGTTCGGCTGGGGTCTGGTGATTGCGGGCGGGCTTTATATCCTGGACCAGCTGTTCTTTGCGCTGTCGTTCAGTCTGAAGACCTATTTCCAGAAGATCGCCGATCCGCGCGACATTGCGCCTACGGCGGCGGTGGCCTTCACGATCAACCATATCGCGGCGGTGTTCCTGCCAGCGGCGCTGGGGTATCTTTGGGCAACCTCGCCGGACTATGTGTTCATGCTGGGGGCGGGGATGGCGCTGGTGGCGTTCGGGCTGGTCTGCCTGATCCCGCGCAACCCCGAGCCGGGGCTGGAGACGGTCTTCGCGCGCGGGCTGCCGCAACCGGCGGAGTAAGGCCTTGGTGATCGGGCTGTAACCTGCGTTGGGATTTGGCGCGCGGGGGCCTATATGTCGGTCCTGAAACGGAGGTTTCCCATGTTCTTCACCCGCAAGTCGACGGAAATGGTCACAGCCGACAAGGCCCTGCCCGGGCGGCCCGAGCCGCTTGCCACTGCCGAGACGCATTTCGTGTCGGGCATCACGCTGAAGTCGGATGTGCCCGAGGGCATGGCCGAGGCGATGTTCGGGATGGGCTGTTTCTGGGGCGTGGAGCGCAAGTTCTGGCAGGTGCCGGGGGTCTGGCTGACCATGGTCGGCTATGCCGCCGGCTTCACCCCGAACCCGACCTACAAGGAGACCTGCACCCAAGCGACCGGCCACAACGAGGTGGTGCGGGTGATCTTCGACCCGGCCGTTGTCAGCTACGAGAGCCTGCTGAAGCTGTTCTGGGAAGGGCATGACCCGACGCAGGGGATGCGGCAGGGCAATGATGTGGGGTCGACCTACCGGTCGGGGATCTACATCTATTCGCCCGAGCAGGCGGCGGCGGCCGAGGCGTCGATGGCTGTCTATGCCGGGGCGCTGAAGGCCGCCGGGAAAGGGCTGATCACCACCGAGATCCTGCCCGCCCCGGTGTTCTATTTCGCCGAGGATTACCACCAGCAGTACCTGGCAAAGAACCCCGGTGGCTATTGCGGCATTGGTGGGACCGGCGTGACCTGCCCGATCGGGGTTGGCGTGCAGGCCTGACGGCTTGACCGGGCCGGGGCCGGGGACTATCCGGCCCCTGATCCGTGGAGAATGCCGATGCCGACCTATTCCGCCCTGACCACCCTTCCCGGCGAAGCGGCCGCCAAGGCCCTTGCCGCCGCGATAGAGCGGATGACCCCGGAGCCCATCGGCGTCGGGGTTTTCGAGATCGAGGACGGCTCTGGCCTGTGGGAGGTTGGCGGCTATTTCCTGGAAGCTCCGGATGGGGTGATCCTGGAGGTGTTCGCCACCGCCTTCGGGGCCAGGCCCTTTGCGCTGTCGGAACTGCCCGAGATCGACTGGGTCGCCAAGGTCCGCCGCGAGCTGGCCCCGGTGGATGCCGGGCGGTTCTTCGTCTTTGGAAGCCACGACCTGGACAAGGTGCCGCCGGGCCGGGTGCCGTTGCAGATCGAGGCGACGGTTGCCTTCGGCACTGGCCATCACGGCACGACGCTGGGCTGCCTGCTGGCCTTTGACCGCCTGCTGACGGCGGGCGTGCGCCCCGCGACGGTGGCCGACATCGGCTGCGGCACAGCCGTTCTGGCCATGGCCGCTGCCGCGACCCTGCCCGATGCGCTGGTCATCGCCAGCGACATCGACCGGGTTGCCGTCGATGTGGCCGAGGCCAATGTCGCGATCAACGGGCTTGACGGCCGGGTGACCTGTCTTGAGGCCGCCGGGCTGGACCATGCCCAGCTGCGCGCGGCGGCGCCTTTTGACGTGATTTTCGCAAATATCCTGAAAGGCCCGCTGATTGAGCTTGCGCCCGCCATCGCGGGAAGCCTTTCAACCGGGGGAAGAACGATTCTCAGCGGCCTTCTGGTCGTGCAGGCCGACGCCGTGACGGCTGCCTATGTGGAGGCCGGGCTTTGTTTGCAATCCCGCGACGATCTTGGCGAATGGTGCACGCTTGTGCTACAGCGGTTGTGAGATCGTGGACAATCATCGTGGGTTGGGGGGATGAGGCGGCGGTTCCGGCAACCTGCCCAATTTCTGCCACAAAAACCTACCAACCTTGTCAAATGTAGAGATGCTACCGTAGGTGGAGATTATGTGGGTAGACCCTAACCTGAACGACTTTTACAGCCGCGTATCGCGGATCGAGAAATCGCACGCGAAAGGTTACGGCTTCGAAGCCCGTGGCACGGTCGGCCGCAAGGCGACGGCGCAGAGCGGTTCGCGCCTGATGCGGCTGGTGAAACCCCTGGCGCTTGCGGTGATCCTTGGCCTGGGCCTGAAAGGTGTCATCCACTACTACGTTGGCGCTCAGACCTATGAAAGCCGCGTCTCTGCGCTGGCGGCAGGCGCCGGGTTCGACCCGATCGGGGCCTGGCTCATGCATGCGGATCCGGTCACGCTGGCGATCTCGGGCCAGCTGCAGGCGGTCTTGCCGCGCTGAAGCACTGTCAAGAATTGCAAAAGGCCGCATCTTCGGATGCGGCCTTTGTCATTTGTCCGGCCCGGTCCGAGGACGGGCGGCGCTGTCCGATCAGCGGGCGATCAGATCGATATCGCCACGGCACAGGCCGATATCGTCCAGTTCGCGGTCCGACAGCTTGCCCAGCGCGTTGCGCGTGACACGGGCGTCGTTCCAGGCCGACAGAACGCTGACAACGTTCGACAGGCCGTTGATGGCACGGTAGGTGGTGATGGCGCCAAAGGGCGCCGGGCGGGTCGTCTCGACAGCGGCCATGGCTTTCATCCTTGTTTTCAGTTTGCACGGTTTGAAGGCGTCTTCCTTCATGCAATGGCAATTAGTCGTGCTGCATGTGCAAAGCAAGCCATGGGCCAGCATGACCGCCTTGCAGCCAACGCATGGCTGGCGTCACATTTTTTTCATCTTTTTCAGCGCGTTCCCGGTAGTGGCCGCAGGATGCGTCGGATTTGTGCGGCGGAACGTCGATTTCTGCAAGTGCAAAATGCTGGCGACCGCCCGGCGCGCTTCGGAAAGCGGTTGGCGGATGTTCCCCATTCGTGCTAGTTCTGCGCCAAGAGCAAGAAAAGGGGCAGGGATGCGGGTGATCGGCATCGATCCGGGGTTGCGGAACCTGGGCTGGGGCGTGATCGACGTCGCGGGCTCACGGCTGAGCCATGTCGCCAACGGCATCTGCCATTCGGACGGCGCGGAGGGCGATCTGGCAACCCGGCTTCTGTCGCTGCATGCACAACTGACCGAGGTCCTGCGCGCCCATGCGCCCCAGTCGGCGGCGGTGGAGCATACCTTTGTCAACAAGGACGCTGTGGCGACGCTGAAGCTGGGGCAGGCCCGGGGGATCGCCCTGCTGGTGCCGGCGCAGTTCGGCCTTTCGGTCGGGGAATATGCGCCGAACGCGGTGAAGAAGACGGTGGTGGGCGTGGGCCATGCGGCGAAGGTGCAGGTTGACCACATGGTGCGGTTGCACCTGCCGGGGGTGGTGATTGCCGGGCCTGACGCGGCGGACGCGCTGGCGGTGGCGATCTGTCACGCGCATCACCTGCAGTCGGCCGGGCGGTTGCAGGCGGCGTTGAGGGCGGCGGGATGATCGGCAGGATTTCCGGGCGGCTGGACTGGCGCGGGGCGGACCATGTGCTGATCGACGTGCGCGGGGTGGGATACATCGTATACGTCAGCGACCGGACGCTGGCCGGGATGCCGGGGCTGGGCGAGGCTGTGTCTCTTTATACCGAATTGGTGGTGCGAGAGGATTTGCTGCAGCTTTTCGGGTTTCCGACCATGCTGGAAAAAGAGTGGCACAAGTTGCTGACCACGGTGCAGGGCGTCGGGGCAAAGGCTGCGATGGCGATCCTTGGCACGCTGGGTGCGGAAGGTGCGGCGCGAGCGATCACCCTGGGCGACGCGCGGGCGGTGCAGGCGGCACCGGGGGTCGGGCCAAAGCTGGCGCAGCGGGTGATCCTGGAACTGAAGGCGAAGGCGCCCGGCGTGATGGCGGCAGGGGTGGGGCTGAGCGCCAAGGCCGGGGCGGAGGATGTGGTGATCGAAGATGCGCCCGCGCTGGTCCGAAAGCCGGTCAAGGTGGATGAGGGGGCCGTTCGGCGTGCCGGAGCGACGGCCGACGCACTGTCGGCGCTGGTGAACCTGGGCTATGGGCCGGGGGATGCGGCGCAGGCGGTGGCGACGGTGATGGGCGACTTGCCCGAAGCGGAGACGGCGACGCTGATCCGCGCGGCGCTGAAGCTGCTGGCGCCGAAATGAACGACCCGAACCCCGACCTGCGCGGCACACGCCAGCCCGAGGATACCGACCGGGCCTTGCGGCCACAGATGCTGGCCGAGTTCATCGGGCAGGCGGAGGCGCGGGCCAATCTGGCGGTGTTCATCGAGTCCGCCCGGATGCGGGGCGAGGCGATGGATCATACGCTGTTCCACGGCCCGCCGGGGTTGGGCAAGACCACGCTGGCGCAGATCATGGCGCGGGAGCTGGGGGTGGGGTTCCGGATGACCTCCGGTCCGGTATTGGCAAAGCCGGGCGATCTTGCGGCGATCCTGACCAATCTGGAACCGCGCGATGTGCTGTTCATCGACGAGATTCACCGGCTTTCCCCCATTGTCGAGGAGGTGCTCTATCCGGCGCTGGAGGATTTCGCGCTGGACCTGGTGATCGGCGAGGGGCCGGCGGCGCGGACGGTGCGGATCGATCTGCAGCCGTTCACGCTGGTGGGGGCGACGACCCGGCTGGGGCTGCTGACGACGCCCTTGCGTGACAGGTTCGGCATTCCGACGCGGCTGGAGTTCTATTCCGAGGCGGAGCTTTACGAGATCGTCACGCGCGGTGCGCGGCTGATGGGGGTGGAGGCGGAAGCCGAGGGCTGCCGCGAGATCGCGCGGCGGGCGCGGGGGACGCCGCGGATCGCGGGGCGCCTCCTCCGTCGGGTGGTGGATTTCGCGCTGGTCGAGGCGGGCGGGCGGATCAGCCGGGCGCTGGCCGACCGGGCGCTGACGCGGCTGGGGGTGGATCATCTGGGCCTCGATGGGGCGGACCGGCGATATCTGATTCTGCTGGCGGAAAACTATGGCGGCGGGCCGGTGGGGGTGGAGACCATCGCGGCGGCGCTGAGCGAGCCGCGCGATGCGATCGAAGAGGTGATCGAACCCTATCTTCTGCAGCAGGGCCTGATCTTGCGGACCCCGCGCGGGCGGATGCTGGGGGCGAAGGCCTGGCGGCATCTGGGGCTGGAGGCGCCGAAGGGCCCCGAACCCGGAAAGCCGGGGCAGGCGGATCTGTTCGAGGCGAAGTAGATGGAGCGCTGGCGCGCAAGGCTTTTGTCTCGTCGTCGGGCTTCGCCTCCTCCTCGGGCGATGGGGGCATCCTGCCCCCAAACCCCCGGGGAGTATTTGCAAAAGAGCAATGGCAGGGGCTTGTCCCTGCCGGGGGCGGGGTGCTAGCGCGGCGGTGTCAGGCGGAGGGGTGGCATGGAACCGGGCGAGGTCGAGGCGCTGTTCAGGCGGGGGGACGGGTCCTATCTTTTCGCGCGCTGGGAGCGGCCGGTCGTGCCGGTGGTCTTTGGCGCGGCGGATGAAAGCCTGCCGGTGATCAAGGGGGCCTTCGAGGCGGTGGTCCTGCTGGCAGGGCACAGGATGGCGGAGACCGACCCCGAGCTGGGGGCGAATTTGATGCTGTTCTTCACCCGCGACTGGGACGAGCTGCTGGGCGTGCCGGATCTTGACCGCCTGGTGCCGGGGCTTGCGGATTTGGTGGCGCGGCTGCAGGCGGCGGGGGCGAACCAGTACCGGGTCTTCCGGTTCGAGCCTTCGGGGGCGATCCGGGCGGCCTTTGTCTTCCTGCGAATGGACGCGCATCTTGACGCCATGCCGGCCGAGGCGCTGGCGCTGGCTCAGGCGGTACAGGTGATCCTTCTGTGGTCGGACCGGGCGTTCGACGGCGCCTCCCCCATGGCGCGGATCGGCGCGCGGGTGATCCTGCGGCCCGAGATCGGAGCGGTGATCCGGGCGGGCTATGATCCGGTGCTGCCGTCGGTCGCGCGGGACGGATCGCATGCGCTGCGGCTGGCGGCGCGGCTTGCCAGAGCGGGCGCCGGTTCCTAGGCTGGGGGGCGAGGCAGGGAAGGATCGCCGCGTGACATATCAGTTTCGGACCCGGGTCTATTATGAGGATACCGATCTTGCGGGCATCGTCTATTATGCCAACTACCTGAAATTCATCGAGCGCGCGCGCACCGAATGGGTGGCGTCCCTTGGCATCGACCAGATGGCGCTGCGGGCGTCGCTGGGGATTGTCTTTGCCGTGCGGCGGGTGGAAGCGGATTTCCTGCGCCCGGCGCGGTTCGGAGATGATCTGGTCGTGGAGACGGTGCTGCAGACGGTCGGCGGGGCGCGGCTGGTGCTGGAGCAGGGGGTGTTGCGCGGGGGCGAGCGGCTGTTCATGGCGGTCGTCACGCTGGTGTGCCTGGGCGAGGATGGCCATGCCGCACGGTTGCCGCCCGAGGTGCGGGCTGGGCTGGCGGGGCAGGTGCACTGAGGACCGAGCGCGCCGCACCTGGCGGGTCTGCCGACGCGGACCTGTGTCGAACGCCCAGGGGCCGCCAGCGGTGACATCTGCCGTCATCCGGCGGCGAAACCCTGCCGGGCACAGAGTTGTGTTGGCATTCCGGCTGTAATCTTGATAGATTCGCCGCTAACGGAGCCGATCAACGGCCCGACAAACAAGAGCAGGCGTATGGAAACGGACACCCTTGCGATGGCGCAGGAGATTGATTTCTCCATGCTTGCCCTTTTTGCGCGCGCGACGCTGACGGTCAAGATCGTCATGCTGATGCTGCTGATCATGTCGTTCTGGAGCTGGGCGATCATCATCCAGAAGCACATCCTGTTCCGCCGCGCGCGGGGCGAGGCCAGCGTTTTCGACCGGGCCTTCTGGTCGGGCGAGCCTCTGGACGAGCTTTTCGAGAAGATCGGCGGGGATCCTCAGGGGCAATCGGAAAAGATCTTCGCGGCCGGGATGCTGGAGTGGCGGCGCAGCCACAAGCAGGACGGCGGGCTGATCGCGGGCGCGCAGGCGCGCATCGACCGGGCGATGGACGTGGCGATCGCGCGGGAAAGCGAGCGGTTGAACAACGGGTTGTCGTTCCTTGCGACCACCGGGTCCACCGCGCCGTTCATCGGACTTTTCGGCACGGTCTGGGGGATCAAGCACAGCTTCGAGCAGATCGCCATCAGCCAGAACACCAACCTGGCGGTCGTGGCCCCCGGAATCGCCGAGGCGCTGCTGGCGACCGGGGTGGGTCTGATCGCGGCGATTCCGGCGGTGGTGTTCTACAACAAGCTGAATTCCGACAGCGAGCGGATCCTGGGCGGCTATGAAAGCTTTGCCGATGAATTCGCGACGATCCTGTCGCGCCAGCTGGACGCCTGAGCGATGGCGGGCGGGGTCATCAAGGCGGCGGGGGGTGGCGGTCGGCGGCGGCGTCACAAGGGCCGGGCGGCGGCGATGAGCGAGATCAACATCACTCCGATGGTCGATGTGATGCTGGTGCTGCTGATCATCTTCATGGTCGCGGCGCCGATGCTGACGGTGGGCGTCCCGGTGGAATTGCCGAAGACGGCGGCGGCGGCCCTGCCGACCGAACAGGAAGAGCCGCTGACGATCACCATCACCGCGGAGGGCAGGATCGCGATCCAGACGACCGAAGTCGCAGATGGCGAGATGATCCCGAAGCTGACCGCGATCGCGGCCGAGCGGACGTCGAACAAGGTGTTCCTGCGCGCGGACGGGTCGGTGCCTTACGCGCGGGTTGCGCAGGTCATGGGGGCGCTGAACGCGGGCGGGTTCAACGAGATCGGCCTGGTGACGGACGCCGAGGGGCCAAGCTTCGGGGCCGGGGATGCGTCCAACGCTGAAACCGGTGCGGATTCGGGCGGCTGAAGCGGATGAATACGGGCACGATCTTTTCCGGGATCGGGCACGCGGGGTTGATCCTGTGGGTCCTGGTCGGGGACTGGCTGTTCCCGGCCAGGCCTACGGAAGAGGTCATCGTCACGACGACGACCATGATGACCAGCGCCGAATTCGCCGAGTTGCAGGCGGCAGCGACCCCGACACCTGTCGAGGAGCCTGCCCCGCTGCGGCCCCAGGCGCGCCCGGAGCCGGTGCCCGAACCGGTGCCCGAACCCGAACCGGTGCCCGAACCCGAGCCGGAGCCAGTGCCCGAGCCGGAGCCTGCGCCTGAACCGGAGCCAGAGCCTGCGCCGGAGCCGGAACCCGTGGCCCCGTTGGCAGAGGAGGAGCAGGTGCTGCCTTCGCCTTCGGTCGAGGAGAACCCGACCCCGGAGGCGGCGGACATCGTGGCGCCAAGCCCGGTGGAGGTGGAAACCGAGGCCGAAACCTCGGACACGCCGACGCCTGCGGTCAGCGATACGCCGGCCGAGGCCGAGGTTGTGCAGGACACGCCGGCCGTGGAAACGGTTCCCGAAGACACCGGTGACGTCACGCTGACCGAGGAAAACCAGGACCAGACCGAGGCAACGGGGATGACCACGTCGATCCGGCCGAAGGTGCGGCCGGAGAAGCCCGAGCCAGAGTCTGAGTCTGAGCCCGAGACGGTTCCCGCGCTGGAACCGCCGGTGCCCGAGCCCCCCGCCGAAAGCCAGGTCGTGGACGACGCCGCGACCGAAGATGCGATCGCGGCGCTGCTGGAGGAAGCCTCGGACGCGCCGGCCCCGGATCCGGTGGAAGAGCCCACCAGCAGCGGCGGGCAGGACCTGCCGCAGGGGCCGCCGCTGACCGGAGGCGAGATGGGCAACATCTCGTCGGCCGTGGCGCGGAAGTGGAACCTTGGCGCGTCCTCGACCGACACGCTGCGGACCATGGTGGTGATCCGGGTCAGCTTTTCGGCGGACGGCAAGCCCACGGGGTTCGAGCTTCTGGAGGCGGACGGGCCGACCCAGACGGCGATCGACAATCTTTACGCCACGGCCAAGCGCGCGGTGAACCGGGTCTGGTCCGAGGATGGCGGACTGCCGCTGCCGCCCGAGAAATACGACACCTGGCGCGTGCTGGACCTGGTGTTCGATGCCAACGGGATGACGCTGCGATGAGCCGGACCGCTTTTGTGCGCCATCCTGTGCGAGGTTTCGCCCAAGGGGGCCGCCCCCCCATGATTTCGCTATTCACCTGGCCCGCCGCCGGGCAAAGAAACACAAAACGGAGCTTGAACCCGATGAGATCAGCCATCCGAACCCTGCTTGCTTTCGCCCTGGGCCTTGCGCTGACCGGGATCGCCCCGGTGCTGGCGCAGGACCCGCCGCGGATCGTGATCGGACCCGGCGTGATCGAGCCGATGCCGATTGCGGTGACGACCTTCATCGACGAGGGCGGTGCCGGGGAATACGCGCGCGAGATCAGCCGGGTGGTGACGGCGAACCTGGAAGGCACGGGGTTCTTTCGCAACATCGGCGAAGAGGCCCATATCAGCCGGATCACCAGTTTTGACGGCGGGGTGGCCTTCGAGGACTGGAAGGCGATCAACGCGCAAGTGCTGGTCACCGGGGCGGTTTCCGTCTCGGGGGACCGGATCACGGTGAAGTTCCGCGCCTATGACGTGTTCAACGGCCAGACGCTGGAGGGGGCGGCGCTGCAGTTCGCCGGCACGACCGACGGCTGGCGGCGGATGGCGCACAAGGTGTCGGACGTGGTCTATTCCACCATCACCGGCGAGGGCGGGTATTTCGACAGCCGGGTGGTGTTCGTGGCCGAAAGCGGGCCGAAGAACGCGCGGCTGAAGCGGCTGGCGGTGATGGATTATGACGGGGCGAATGTGGCCTATCTGACCGACAGCAGCGCGCTGGTGCTGGCGCCCCGCTTTTCACCGGCCGGGGACCGGATCGTCTATACCAGCTTCGAGACCGGCTTCCCGCGGATCACGCTGATGGATGTGGCGACGCTGGACCGCCGGACGCTGGACGAGCAGCCGGGGACGATGACCTTTGCCCCGCGTTTCAGCCCGGATGGCAACACCGTGGTCTTCAGCCTTGAGCGGGGCGGCAACAGTGACATCTACACGCTGTCGCTGTCTTCGGGCGGGCTGACGCAGTTGACCAATGCGCCCTCGATCGAGACGGCGCCGTCGTTCAGCCCGGATGGCAGCCAGATCGTCTTCGAAAGCGACCGGACGGGCGGCCAGCAGGTCTATGTGATGCCGGCCAGCGGAGGTGAGGGCACGCGCATCTCGGGCGGGGCGGGGCGCTATGGCACCCCGGTCTGGAGCCCGCGCGGCGACTTCATCGCCTTTACCAAGCAGAACGAGGGCCGCTTCCACATCGGCGTGATGCGCACCGATGGCAGCGAGGAACGCCTGCTGACCGCCAGCTTCCTGGACGAGGGCCCGACCTGGGCGCCGAACGGCCGGGTGCTGATGTTCACCCGTGAGACCGCCGGGGCGGGGGGGCAGACCTCGCTTTGGTCGGTGGACATCACCGGGCGGAACCTTCGGCAGGTGCCGACCGACGGCCCGGCCTCGGACCCGGCCTGGTCGCCGCTTTTGCCATGATTTGTGACGCGCCGCCGATTCACATGGCGGCGCAAAGCTGCTAAGGTCGGACCAATCGAGCCAATAAGAAGGAAGAAACCCCATGACCCTTGCCGTGAAATCGCTTCTGATGGTCGCCGTGCTTGCGCTGGCGGCTTGCAACAATCCTGACCGCTATGGCGCGGGCGGGGCCGGTGGCGCGGGTGGCGCGGGCGGTATCGACACCACGGGTCTGGGCGATCCGAACAATCCGGCCTCGATCGCCTATTTCAACCAGACGGTCGGCGACCGGGTGCTGTTCGCGGTTGACCAGTCGACCCTGTCGCCCGAGGGCCGCACGATCCTGACCGCGCAGGCGCAATGGCTGCTGACCAATGCAGGCTATGCCGCGATCATCGAAGGCCATGCCGACGAGCAGGGCACGCGGGAATACAACCTGAACCTTGGCGCAAAGCGCGCGGCGGCGGTGCAGAACTTCCTGATCAGCCAGGGCGTCCAGGCGACCCGGCTGCGGACGGTGTCCTACGGCAAGGAACGGCCGCTGGAAGTGTGTTCGGAGGAGGCGTGCTATGCCAAGAACCGCCGCGCCGTGACGGTGCTGGCGGCGGGTGCGGGGGTCTGACCGCATGCGTCTGATCCGCCTTGCCGTCCTCTTTGTGCTGCTGCCGCTTGTGGCGGCCGCACAAGACCGCACGCAGACGCTGGCCGACATCCGGGCCGAGCTTGCGGGCCTTGCGGCCGAATTCAACGCGCTGAAGGCCGAGCTGGTGTCAAGCGGTGCTGCCGCCTCGGGGGCGGCGGGCGGGGATGCGCTGCAACGGATGGACACGATCGAGGCGGAACTGGCGCGGCTGACGGCGCGGACCGAGGCGGTCGAGCTTCAGGTGAACCGGGTGGTGGCCGATGGCACCAACCGGATCGGCGACATGGAGTATCGGCTGTGCGAGGTGACCGAGGGCTGCGATCCGGCCAATCTGGGCGCGACCTCGGTTCTGGGGGGCGACACGGGGGCGGCGGCGGCAGCGCCGGTGGTGGCGACGGAACCGGCTGCGGGCGGCGCGGAACTTGCGGTGGCCGAACAGGCCGACTTTGACCGGGCCAAGGGGGTGCTCGCCTCCGGTGACTTTCGCGGAGCTGCAGAGCTCTTTGCGACCTATGCCCAATCCTATCCTGGCGGACCGCTGATCCCCGAAGCGCATTTCCAGCGCGGCGAGGCGCTGACCAGCTTGGGTGAGACCTCGGATGCGGCGCGGGCCTATCTGGACGCGTTCTCGGCGGCGCCGGACGGGCCTTTCGCACCGGACGCGCTGCTGCGGCTGGGCGAGGGGCTGGGCAAGCTGGGCCAGGTGCAGGAGGCCTGCGTGACGCTGGGCGAGGTCGGTATCCGCTATCCCGCCAGCCTGGCCGCGACGCAGGCAAGCGTGGCGCGGCAGGGCCTGGGGTGCCAGTAGCCGGCGACCGGCTGGTCGGGCTGATCAGGGATCGCCTGCCGGCCGGAAGGACCATCGGGGTTGCGCTGTCGGGCGGTGGGGATTCCACCGCCCTTCTGCATCTTTGCCGGGCCGCCGGGTTGCGGGTCGAGGCGGTGACGGTGGATCACCGGTTGCGTCCCGAAAGCGGGGCCGAGGCGGCGGCGGTGGCGGCGGACTGTGCGCGGCTGGGCGTGCCGCACGCGGTTCGGGTCTGGGCGCATGGGGCGGTCCCGGGCAATCTGATGGACGCGGCGCGGACGGCGCGGACGCTGCTGATCCTGGACTGGGCGCAGGCGCGCGGGATCGGGCATGTGGCGCTGGGCCATACGCGCGACGACCAGGCCGAGACGCTGCTGATGGGACTGGCGCGGCAGGCGGGGATTGCGGGGCTGTCGGGGATGCGGCGGGACTGGGCGGAAGGCGGCGTGACCTTCTGCCGGCCCTTGCTGGAGGCCGGACGGGAGGAGTTGCGCGACTGGCTTCGGGCGCTGGACATCGGCTGGCTGGACGATCCGACCAACCAGGATGCGCGGTTCGCCCGGACCCGTGCGCGCAAGGCGCTGGCGGCGCTGGGTCCGCTGGGGATCACGGGCGCGGGGCTGGCGGCCGTGGCGGGATATCTGGCCGAGGCGCAAGCGGCGCTGGCGGTGCAGGTCCGGGCGGCGGCGGCAAGGTCTGTCACGCCGGTCGCGGGGGCCCTGCGGGTCGATCCCGGTCTTTGGGATGCGCCCGCCGAAGTGCGGCGGCAGGTGATCGTCGCGGCGCTGCGCGGGTTGACCGGGGCAGGGCATCCGCCCCGCGCGGCCGAGCTGGAGCGGCTGATGGTCGCGATGGCAGGCGGGCGGGACGCCACGCTGGCGGGCTGCCGGTTCCGCAAGGGCTGGCTGCTGCGCGAGGCGCGGGCAGTCGGCGGCGCGGTGCCGGTCGGCGGGCTTTGGGACCGGCGCTGGCAGGTCAGCGGCCCGGCGGGCCCGGCGGGCGAGGTGCGCGCACTTGGGGCCGAGGGGCTGCGGGCCTGCCCCGGCTGGCGGGCGACCGGCCTGCCGCGCGCGGTGCTGGAGGTGACGCCGGGCGTCTGGCAGGGCGGGCTTCTGGTGGCGGCACCCATCGCGGGCCGTCCGGAGGGCTGGTCCGCGCGGGTTGTCGCAGATGATCACCTTTTCGGACTATGCGATTGAACCCCGGCCCCAAAAGTCTATCTTGGACCTAACGGGGTTCGCGCCCAAGCCTGGGCTGGCGGACATTTTGGGAGATGCCTTCGTGGGCAACGCACGCAATATCGCTTTCTGGGTCGTCCTTCTGGTCCTGGTCATGGCTCTGTTCCAGCTGTTTTCCGGCGGTCAGACCACGATGTCCTCGCGGTCGCTGACCTATTCAGAGTTCATCCAGCGCGTCGATGCGGGACAGGTGAACAGCGTCACGCTGGACGGCGAGCGGATCGTGATCCGCGCCAAGGACGGCAACACCTATGTCGCGATCAAGCCGCAAGGCGAGACGCTGACCGGCAACCTGACGCGCGAGCTGATCGACAAGGGGGTCGAGGTTCAGGCCGAGCCGCAGGCGCAGTCGGGGTTCATGTCGCTTCTGTCGCTGTGGCTGCCCTTCATCATCCTGATCGGCATCTGGCTGTTCTTCATGAACCGGATGCAGGGCGGCGGCCGGGGCGGGGCGATGGGCTTTGGCAAGTCGCGGGCCAAGCTTCTGACCGAAAAGCAGGGGCGGATCACGTTTGACGACGTGGCCGGCATCGACGAGGCGAAGGAAGAGCTGGAAGAGATCGTGGAATTCCTGCGCAATCCGCAGAAGTTCAGCCGTCTGGGCGGCAAGATCCCCAAGGGCGCGCTGCTGGTCGGCCCGCCCGGCACCGGCAAGACGCTGCTTGCGCGTGCCATTGCGGGTGAGGCGGGGGTGCCGTTCTTTACCATCAGCGGCTCGGACTTCGTGGAAATGTTCGTCGGCGTGGGGGCATCCCGTGTCCGTGATATGTTCGAGCAGGCGAAGAAGAACGCGCCCTGCATCGTCTTCATCGACGAGATTGACGCCGTGGGTCGTGCGCGCGGCGTGGGCATCGGCGGCGGCAATGACGAACGCGAGCAGACGCTGAACCAGCTTCTGGTGGAAATGGACGGGTTCGAGGCGAACGAGGGCGTGATCATCGTCGCGGCGACCAACCGCAAGGACGTGCTGGACCCGGCGCTGCTGCGCCCGGGCCGGTTCGACCGGACGATCCATGTGCCGAACCCCGACATCAAGGGGCGCGAGAAGATCCTGTCGGTCCATGCCCGCAAGGTGCCCTTGGGGCCGGACGTTGACCTGCGCACCATCGCGCGCGGCTCGCCGGGGTTCTCGGGGGCCGATCTGATGAACCTTGTCAACGAAGCGGCGCTGACGGCCGCCCGCGTTGGCCGCCGCTTCGTCACCATGGACGACTTCGAGCGGGCCAAGGACAAGGTGATGATGGGCGCCGAGCGTCGCAGCATGGTGCTGACCGCCGACCAGAAGGAAAAGACCGCCTACCACGAGGCGGGCCATGCCATCGTGGGCATGAACCTGCCGAAATGCGATCCGGTCTACAAGGCTACGATCATCCCGCGCGGCGGTGCCTTGGGCATGGTCGTCAGCCTGCCCGAGATGGACCGGCTGCAGATGCACAAGGACGAGGCCAAGCAGCGCATCGCGATGACCATGGCCGGCAAGGCCGCCGAGATCATCAAGTATGGCGAGGAGGGCGTGTCCTCGGGTCCCGTGGGCGACATCCAGCAGGCCAGCGGACTGGCGCGGGCGATGGTGATGCGCTGGGGCATGTCGGACAAGATCGGCAACATCGACTACGCCGAGGCGCATGAAGGCTACAACGGCGCGACGGGAGGCTTTTCCGTCTCGGCCGAGACCAAGACGCTGATCGAGGCCGAGGTGAAAGGGCTTATCGACGAAGGCTATGACGTGGCCCGCGCGATCCTGCTGGACAAGGCAGATGATTTCGAGCGGCTGGCCTTGGGTCTCTTGGAATACGAGACGCTGACCGGCGACGAGATCCGCAAGGTGATTGCCGGCGAGGCGCTGGGCAGCGGCGACGATGCCGACAAGCCGGCCTCGGGCGGGGGCGGGGCTTCGGTCGCGGCGATCCCGAAGACCAAGGCGCGCGCCCCGAAACCGAAGGCGGACCCGGAACCCGCGCCGCTTTGATCCCCGTCCGCCAGAACCGGAAGGCCCCGCCACCTGCGGGGCCTTTTGCTTTTCGGGGCCTTCCGCTTTTCGGGGCGGGCCGCTAGGCTGCGGCCGACAGCAGCAACGGGGTTGGCCATGATCGCGGCCTATCGGTCCAAGGGCGAACGGCTGGTCCGGATGGACCTGATGCGCGAGCATCTGCGCGATGCGTTGTGGATCGATCTGGAGTGCCCGACGATCGCCGAGGAGGACGCGGTCGAGGCGGTGCTTGGCATCGACATCCCGACCCGCGAGGACATGCAGGAGATCGAGGTTTCGTCCCGCATCTACCGCGAGGGCGGCGTGCTGTTCCTGACCGCGCAGGTGGTGGCGACGCTGGAAGCGCGCGAGACCGAGATCGGGCCGGTGACCTTTGTCGTCTGCCCGGACCGGCTGGTCACCGTGCATTACCATCACCCCGGATCAATGAGCCATTTCGCCGAATGGGCGGCGCGGCACGACACGCCGCTGCGCAGCGGAATCGACGCGCTGCTTGGTCTGCTGGACTCGGCGGTTGACCGGCTGGCGGATATCCTGGAAGCCGAGGCGCGCAAGCTGGATACGCTGTCGAAGGCGGTCTTTGCGGCGCATCGCCCGTCCGGCAAGGCGGAAACGCTGGGGGCCGTGCTGCAGCGGATCGGCCGGGCCGAAGACGTGAACGGCAAGGTCGCGGAAAGCCTGAACACGATCCTGCGGGTGGTCGGGCATCTGACCCTGACCGGTCAGACCGTGGAAGGCGCGGCCCTGACGGACGCCGATCGCCCGGCGGCCCAGACCCTGATGCAGGATATCCGGTCGCTGTCCGAAGTGGCGGCAACCCAGTCGGGGAAGGTACGCTTCCTTCTGGATGCGACCCTGGGCGTGATCAGTATCCGGCAGTCGGACGTGATCAAGATCTTTTCGGTCGTGGCCTTCGTCTTCCTGCCCCCGACGCTGATCGCCAGCATCTACGGGATGAACTTCGACGTGATGCCCGAGTTGCAGTGGTCCTGGGGCTATCCGATGGCATTGGGGTTGATGGTCGTGTCGGCGCTGGTGCCCTATCTGCTGTTCCGCTGGAAGAAGTGGCTTTGAAGTCCCCAGATCCGAGGTCCTGATGCCCGCGCTTGTGCCCACGACGCTTTCCGCCCGCATTGTCTGGCTGGGCTGCCAGCCCGAGCCGGTTGAAAACCTGGTGATCCGGTCGCTGCCGCTGACCGAGATGGCGCTGAGTTTTGCGGGCTTTGAGGGCGAAAGCCATGCCGGGCTGACGCGGCCGTCCTGCAGCCGGGTGCTGAAGCAGTTCCCGCGCGGGACCGAGATCCGGAACGTGCGGCAGCTGGCGGTGGTCAGTGCCGAGGAGATGGCCGAGGTCGCCCGCGACATGGGGCTGGAAGGCATGGACCGAGAGCAGCTTTGGGCCTGGGTTGGCGCCTCGCTGGTGGTGGAGGGGATCGCGGATTTCACCCATCTGCCGCCTTCAAGCCGGTTGCAGGGTCCGGACGGGGTGACGCTGGTGGTGGATATGGAGAACCTGCCCTGCCAGGAACCGGCGGTGACGGTCGAGAAGGCGCGCCCCGGCCTGGGCAAGGGGTTCAAGGCCGCCGCGAAGGGCAAGCGCGGGGTCACGGCCTGGGTGGAGTGTGAGGGGCTGTTGCGGCTGGGGGATGTGCTGAGGCTGCATGTGCCGCAGCAGCGGGGCTGGGCGCATCTGGAGGCGGCGCGCAAGGGCGTCTGACCGGGCGCATCTGGCTGCCCCCGGAGGATTTGACACCCTCCGGACCTCCCGTGGAGTATTTCGCAAGAAGCAAGCACAATTTGAATTGAATTGTCGGGATGGCGCGTTTGCGGCGGTGAGTTTCCCATCGGAAACCGGGACTGGCGAATTTCGCGGGTTTCAGGTCGGAAACCGGCCTTGGAACCGGCGGTCGGGCCGCTATCACGTCGCAACCGACAGAGTTGCCCTTTGGGAGACGGACATGGCCTTCAAGACCGACATCGAGATTGCGCGCGAAGCGACGAAGAAGCCGATCATGGAGATCGGGGCCAAGCTGGGCATCCCGTCGGAGCATCTGCTGCCTTACGGCCATGACAAGGCCAAGGTCGGTCAGGAGTTCATCAAGTCTTTGGCGGGCCGCCCCGATGGCAAGCTGATCCTGGTGACGGCGATCAACCCGACGCCTGCGGGCGAAGGCAAGACCACGACCACGGTCGGTCTGGGCGACGGGCTGAACCGGATCGGCAAGAAGGCGGTGGTCTGCATCCGCGAGGCCTCGCTTGGCCCCAACTTCGGGATGAAGGGTGGGGCTGCGGGCGGGGGGATGGCGCAGGTCGTGCCGATGGAGGAGATGAACCTGCATTTCACCGGCGATTTCCATGCGATCACCAGCGCGCACAACCTGCTGTCGGCGATGATCGACAACCACATCTACTGGGGCAACGAGCTTGCCATCGACGAGCGCCGCATCGTCTGGCGTCGCGTCATGGACATGAACGACCGGGCGCTGCGCGATATCGTGGTGAACCTGGGCGGCGTGTCGAACGGCTTTCCGCGCCAGACGGGTTTCGACATCACGGTCGCCAGTGAGGTCATGGCGATCCTGTGCCTGTCGAACGATCTGGAGGATCTGCAGAAGCGGCTGGGCGACATCGTGGTGGCCTATACCCGCGAGAAGAAGGCGATCTACGCCCGCGACATCAAGGCCGACGGGGCGATGACGGTGCTGCTGAAGGACGCGATGCAGCCGAACATCGTGCAGACGCTGGAGAACAACCCGGCCTTCGTGCATGGCGGGCCGTTCGCCAACATCGCGCATGGCTGCAATTCGGTGATCGCCACCAAGACCGCGCTGAAGCTGGGCGAGTATGTGGTGACCGAAGCCGGGTTCGGGGCCGACCTCGGGGCGGAGAAGTTCTTCGACATCAAGTGCCGGAAGGCGGGGCTGAAGCCCTCGGCCGCGGTGATCGTCGCCACGGTACGGGCGATGAAGATGAACGGCGGGGTGGCGAAGGCCGACCTTGGGGCGGAGAACGTGGAGGCGGTGAAGAAGGGCTGCCCGAACCTGGGCCGCCATATCGGCAACGTAAAGTCGTTCGGCGTGCCGGTGGTGGTGGCGATCAACCACTTCTTCAGCGACACCGATGCCGAGATTGCCGCCGTGAAAGCCTATGTGGCCGAGCAGGGGGCCGAGGCGATCCTGTGCAAGCACTGGGCGCAAGGCTCGGCGGGGATCGAGGAGCTGGCGAAGAAGGTGGTGCAGATGGCGGAATCGGGCGCGTCGAACTTTGCGCCGCTTTATCCCGACGACATGCCCCTCTTCCAGAAGCTGGAGACGATCGCGAAGCGCATCTACCACGCCGACGAGGTGATCGCCGACAAGTCGATCCGCGACCAGCTGCGGACCTGGGAGGCGGCGGGCTATGGCCATCTGCCGATCTGCGTGGCCAAGACGCAGTATTCCTTTACCACCGATCCCACGGTGCGCGGCGCGCCCACGGGCCATTCGGTGCCGGTGCGCGAGGTGCGGCTTTCCGCCGGAGCCGGGTTCATCGTGGCGATCTGCGGCGAGATCATGACGATGCCGGGCCTGCCCAAGGTCCCAAGCGCCGAGGTGATCCGGCTGAACGACGCGGGTCAGGTCGAAGGGCTGTTCTAAGGTCGCATTGCCCTTTGGCGGTTGTCCCCTTATCTCGGGGCGACCTGCCACTGGGAGACCGACGATGCTGAAACCCGCCGATTGCACCACGATGGCCGAGATCCGGTCCGAGATCGACCGGCTGGATGAA
>JANNXX010000034.1:0-16559 GCA_031409795.1 Rhodobacterales bacterium | reverse complement strand
CCGCCAGACAGGCGGCCCGAAAGCGGCCGTCGATCAGCACCAGGTCGGGTTGCAGCGGGCCAAGCTGGTCCCAGACCGACAGCGCATAAAGGTGGAAGTTGGCCGAGGCCTTGCGATCGACCGGCCTGCCCCAGCTTTTGGTCGGACCGATGTCGATGTGCAGAACCCGGGCGGTCGCGGCATGACCGGCCAGGGCCGCATCCATCCGGCCGGCCCAGGCCCGGTCGCTTTCGACGCTGAACACGGTCTTGCCAAGTTCGGCCGCCAGCATCGTCGAGCCGCCGCTGCCATATTCCAGGATCACGCGGGCCCGGGCGTAGGCCTCTTTTACATGACCTGTCTCGGCAGGAGGGAAGGTCAGCTTGAAGGACGGCACGGCTGCCAGGTCCGGCGCCGGGGCCTGCGGGGCCGGGGCCGGATCCATCCCGGTCAGAAGGCCTGTAACCAGACTTGCAGACGTCGCGACTGCGGCCGCGACACCGGGATCCGCGGTCAGCCGCGCGATTTCGGCGGTCACCTGATCCTGCCAGACCAGGATCGAGCGGTCTTCCTCATCGTTGCGGTCATGCTTTTGAAAGAATTCGCCGGTGTGACGCAGGTTTGCGTCGCCTTCGCTGTCCGCCTTCCAGCCCCGGCCGCGCGCCTTCTTCAGGGCGAAAAACTCGGGCGTGCGCACCATGTAATGGTTGATCTGGGCCAGTGCCCAGCCGACTTCCGGGGCATCAACCGTCCAGTTGGGGCCGAAGCTTTCACCCGAAAGCCAGTTCCGGTGCCGTTGATAGTCGACCGACAGATGCCGCCCGTTGCCGGTGATCACATCCTTGCCGGTCAGGCCGCCATCCTTGCTGACCAGGGGGCGGTGGATTCCGACCGTGGCGAAACCCTGGAACTTGCCGGACATCCGGAAGAACGACTTCAGGCCTGCATTTGCCTCGAACCCCTGGGAAGCGGCCCCTTGGAACGCCGGGTCGATCACGCGCCCGGGGAAGCGGGCGTTGCCACTTGACCCGAAAATCCGCCAGTTGACGAACAGACAGTCATGCGGACCGACCGCAGCCACCAGATCGGCCACGGTCCTGTTGCCGACATGGACATTCAGGAATTCGTCCGCGTCCAGCCAGAGATACCAGGTGCCGTCCCTGTAGCCCTGCGACCCGGCAAAGAGGCGTGCGGCGGCCGCCTGTGGCGAGTCTCCGGGTTGCGGTTCGGCACGCAGATGCGTGATCTCGCCCGCCAGGGCAAGGGCGGCCAGAATATCCTCGGTGCCGTCGTTGGACGGGTTGGAGCAGATGACGATCTCGTCAAAGCCGATGGACTTGTGGTAGGCCAGCCACTCCAGCAGGAAGGGCGCCTCATTCTTCATCGCGGAAAAGAGGACGTGGCGCGGGCGTCCGGGTGGGGTGGCCCTTTGGCTGGTGGGCGGGTTGGCTGCGGCCAGTGGCGTCGCGGCCAGCGCGGCGGGCAGTGCGGCGGGCGGCGCGGCGGGCGTCGCGGCCAGCGCGACGGGCGGGTGCCGGGACTGTGCCGAAAGAATGTCCGCGACCAGCCGGTCAGATGCGGCTTTTGCGGCCGCCACGCCCGGTTGTCCGAGAAGCCGATCAAGCCCGGCGGTGACCCGGTCCTCCCAGGCGAGGATCGAGCGGTCCTCGTCCTCGTTGCGGTCGTGCTTTTCGAAGAACTCGGCGGTGTGGCGCAGGTTGGCCTCGCCTTCGCTATTGGCCTTCCACCCCCGGCCGCGCGCCTTTTTCAAGGCGAAGAATTCGGGCGTGCGGACGATGTAGTGGTTGATCTGCGCCAGCGCCCAGCCGAACTCGGCCGGAGGCACGCGCAGCGTCGCACTGGAATCGACCCCCTTCAGCCAGACCCCGTGCGGGCGGAAGCCCTTTGACAGCGTGCCGCCATTGCCGGTCAGCACGTCCTGAAGCCCAAGCGTTCCGCCCGGTGCGACAAGGGGGCGGTTGACGCCAAGCTTTGCAAAGCCGCGAAACGCCGGAGAGAAGCGGAACAACGACTTCACTTCGACATTCGCGCCATAGCCGCGGCCCGAGGCCCTGGAAAACGCCGGGGAAATGAAGCGCCCGCCGAATGCGCGGTTCCCGCTGCTTCCGAAAATGCGCCAGTTGATCAAGGCGCAATGCCGGCCCTGCAGATGGTCGATCAGCGCATCGAGGCTGCGGTCGCCGACATGGATGTTGAGGAATTCATCTGCATCGAGCCAGAGATACCAGTTGCCGTCGCGAAAGCCGACCTGCTCGCTGAAGCGCATCGCGCCCAGTGTCTGGGCGGACAGATCGGCGGTCGGCTCGGCCTTCAGGTGAATGATCTCACCCGCCTGCGCGAGGGCCTCCAGCACCGCTTCGGTCCCGTCGTTGGAGGGGTTGGAGCAGATGACGACATCATCGAACCCGATGGCCTTGTGATAGGCGATCCACTCCAGAAGGAAAGGCGCCTCATTCTTCATCGCGGAAAAGAGAACCTTGCGCGGAGGGGCGGCAACAGCGGCAGCGGACAGGGTCAGGCCGGAAGGAGCTGTCGCCGGGATGGGCGCCGGCGGAGATGGAGGCGGGGGCGGAGCGTCCCCCACCGGCAGGGTGCGGGCCGCAAGGATTGCCGCCACCAGCCGGTTGGACGCGGCCTTTGCGTCGGCCACCCCCTGCAGTTGCAGCAGCCGGTCGATCTCGGTGGTCACCCGGTCCTGCCAGCGCAGGATCGTGCGATCCTCGACCTCGTTGCGGTCGTTCTCGGCAAAGAAGGCCGGCGTATGGCGCCGGTTGCTGCCACCCGGCGGATTGGGGTAGGCCCCGCGCCCGCGCAGCCGCTTCAAGGCAAAGAACTCGGCGGTGCGCACCATGTAGTGGTTGATCTGGCCCAGGGACCAGCCGAATTCGGACGGGTCCACCTTGGAGGTCCGTCCGTTGTTGGCGCCTTCAAGCCAGCGGCGGTTCACGATCGTATCTTCGGACAGGCTGGCGCCGCTGCCGACCAGCACGTCGGCATGCGTCCAGATCGCCGGACGCGCAACCAGCGGGCGGTGAAAGCCCTTGTGGGCAAATCCGACGACCGCCTTCGACGCGCGAAAGATCGCCTTCTGTTCGAGATTGCTGCGAAACTTCGGTGCGGATGCCCCGGAAAACTCGGGCGCGATGAACCGGCCGGGGAAACGCGTGTTGCCACCTGCCCCGAAAACCCGCCAGTTGATCAGCGCGCATTCCTTGCCATCAAGACCTGCGATCAGGGCGTCAACGGTGTGGTCGCCGGCATGGACATTCAGGAATTCGTCGGCGTCGAGCCAGAGATACCAGTCGCCTTCCCGGTAGCCGACCTGCTTGCGAAATGCCCAGGCAGCTGCAGTCTGCGGACGCTGTCCGGGCGGCGGCAGCGTCTGAAGATGGCGAATCTCGCCGGCTTCGGCCAGCGCCGCCAGCAGCTCTTCGGTTCCGTCGCTTGACGGGTTCGAACACAGGACGATCTCGTCGAAGCCGATGACCTTGTGATAGGCGATCCATTCCAGAAGGAAGGGGGCTTCGTCTTTCACCGCCGAAAACAGGACCTTGCGACCTGTCTGCGCAGATGCGGCAGCAGGTCCTGCGGCGGACGCATCGACCTCGAGCTGCATCAGCCGACCGACCCCTCCAGGCTGATCGCCACCAGGCTTTGCGCTTCCATCGCGAATTCCATCGGCAGGGCCTGCAGGACCTCTTTGCAAAATCCGTTCACCACCAGGGCGACGGCCTCTTCCTCGTCCATGCCACGGCTGCGGCAATAGAACAGCTGGTCATCATCGACCTTGGAGGTCGTCGCCTCATGCTCCACGCGGCTGGAGTTGTTGCGCACCTCGATGTAGGGCACGGTATGGGCGCCGCATTTGTCGCCGATCAAGAGGCTGTCGCACTGGGTATAGTTGCGGCTGTCCTTCGCCTTTGGGTGCATGGACACAAGGCCCCGGTAGGTGTTCTGCGCCCGGCCCGCCGAGATGCCCTTCGACACGATCCGCGACTTGGTGCGCTTGCCAAGATGGATCATCTTGGTGCCGGTGTCGGCCTGCTGGGCGTTGTTGGCGATGGCGATGGAATAGAACTCGCCCTGGGAATCATCGCCCCGCAGGATGCACGAGGGGTACTTCCAGGTGATCGCCGACCCGGTTTCCACCTGTGTCCACATCACCTTGGCCCGGTCACCCCGGCAATCGGCGCGCTTGGTGACGAAGTTGTAGATGCCGCCGACCCCGTTTTCATCGCCCGGATACCAGTTCTGGACGGTCGAGTATTTCACCTCGGCGTCCTTCAGGATCACCAGCTCTACCACTGCCGCGTGCAACTGGTTGGTGTCGCGCTTGGGCGCGGTGCAGCCTTCCAGATAGCTGACGTAAGACCCTTCATCGGCGATGATCAGGGTGCGTTCGAACTGGCCGGTGTTCTCGGCATTGATGCGGAAATAGGTCGACAGCTCCATCGGGCAGCGCACGCCCTTGGGGATGTAGACGAAGGAGCCGTCGGAATAGACCGCCGAATTCAGCGTGGCGAAGAAATTGTCGGTCGGCGGCACGACCGTGCCGAGGTATTGCCGCACCAGATCGGGATGCTCGCGCACGGCTTCCGAGATCGAACAGAAGATCACCCCCGCCTTCGCCAGCTCCGCCTTGAAGGTCGTGCCCACCGACACCGAATCGAAGACCGCATCCACCGCCACGCGGCGCGGCTCGGCCTCACCTTCGACTCCGGCCAGAAGCATCTGTTCCTTCAGGGGAATCCCCAGCTTGGCATAGGTTGCCAGAAGCTTCGGATCCACCTCGTCCAGCGACTTTGGCATCACCGCCATGCTTTTCGGCTTGGCGTAGTAATACTGGTCCTGGTAGTCGATTTCGGGATAGTTCAGCATCGCCCAGCGCGGCTCTTCCATCCGGGTCCAGCGCCGGAAGGCTGCCAGGCGCCAGTCAAGAAGCCACTCCGGCTCGCCGTTCTTGCCGCT
This sequence comes from Rhodobacterales bacterium, assembly GCA_031409795.1. GTDB lineage: Bacteria > Pseudomonadota > Alphaproteobacteria > Rhodobacterales > Rhodobacteraceae > Tabrizicola. Next base: position 11,591 of record JANNXX010000034.1, on the reverse strand, counting down.
GATCAGCCGGACGATGTCCTCCGACAGACCCTTGGGGGCGTATTCGGTCTCGATCTCGGTTTCCCAGCCGTGCTTGTAGGTGCCCGACATGGCATGGACGGTTTCGATCGTCTCGCGGTCCACGCCCTCGCGCACCTCAAGGGCGGCATCCTGTGCTGCGGCTTCCAAGATGGCGTTCATCGACCCGTCACTCCTTCAAGCGGCCCGCGCGCGAGCTTTGGCATAGGCGGCGGTCCAGACCCTTGCGAACCGCCCCACATCGTCTTTCGTCACGCCCGGGCCGATCGAGACCCGGATCGCCTGCGCCGCAAGTCCGTCGTCAAAGCCCATCGCGGCCAGCACGCGGCTGGCGCGCACCTTGCCGCTGGAACAGGCCGACCCCGCCGAGACGGCAAAGCCCGCCAGGTCGAGAGCCATGACCTGCGTTTCGCCCTTCCAGCCGGGCGCTATCAGGCAAAGCGTGTTCGGCAGGCGCGGCACCGCGCTTCCAATCGAAATAGGTCCATTCGTCGGCCCGGACAACTCTGATTCTAGAATATTTCTAATCTCGGCCACTTCGTCCCAGACGCCGTTGGCTAGATCGCGAGCGGCAGCTTCGGCGGCAGCGGCGAAGCCTGCGATGCCGATCAGGTTCTCGGTCCCGGCGCGGCGGCCCTGCTCTTGCCCGCCGCCTTTCAGCTGCGCGGGCACGTCGACCCCCTGCCGCGCGACCAGCGCGCCGATCCCCTTCGGCCCGCCCAGCTTGTGCGCCGAGACCAGCCCCATGTCGCAGCCCAGCCAGTTGAACGCGAAAGGCACCTTGCCGAAGGCCTGCGTCAGGTCGCTGACCGCAAGCCCCGCTGGCAGCGCCTGCATCACCCCGGTCTCGGAGTTGGCCAGCTGCAGCGCCGCCCGGCCCGGAGCTGCCACCGCCACCTGGCCCTGCCCGTCCACCGGCAAAAGCGCGTTGCACCAGGCGCTTACCGCCTCATGCTCCACCGCCGCACAGGCCAATCCCCGCCCGGCACAGGCAAGTGCTGCCGCCTCGGTCGCGCCCGAGGTGAAGACGATATCCGCGCCTTCCGCCCCCAGCGCAGCCGCGATCCGTGCCCGTGCCTTTTCCATCAGCGCCTTGGCGCTTCGCCCCTCGGCATGAACCGAGGACGGATTGCCCAGGACCTCCATCGCGTCGGCCATCGCCACCTTCGCTTCGGGCCGCAAAGGGGCTGTCGCGTTCCAGTCAAGGTAAAGCCGGCTCATTCCTCATCCACCACACGGAACAGGTGCGGCACCGCCGGACAAGGGGTCAGGTCGTTCTTCACCACATCCGACAGCCGCACCTGGTGCAGGAAGACATAGACATTGGCGGACAGGCTTTCCCAAAGCCGGTTGGTCAGCGACTGCGCCCGGCTGCCCGACACCGCCCCGCTGGCCCCTGCCCCGGTGTGCATCGCATCGACGGTTTCCTCGACCGCCTGCATCACCTCGGAGATCCGGATCTGGTCCGGGCTTTTCGCCAGCTTGTAGCCGCCGCCTGGCCCCCGCACCGCCTCGACCAGACCGGCGCGGCGCAGCTTGACGAAAAGTTGCTCCAGATAGGGCAGGCTGATGTCCTGGCGTTTCGAGATCGCGGCCAGCGACACCATTTCCGCGCCCTTTGCCATGGCAAGGTCGGCCAGCGCGACCATGGCATAGCGACCTTTTGTCGAAAGCTTCATCGTCTCTCCTTGCCGCGGCCCCGACGGCGCAATCGCATTGACGCCGCGCCCGGCGGGCATTACCTCAAACCGACCCCGCAAGGACGGCACTGCTGTCTTTAGAATGGTTCTAGTTTATCCGAGCGAAAGCGTCAAGAAACCGCGCGCTCCCACATGAGATGAGGCCGATGCCCGAGGTTATCTTTGCCGGTCCCGACGGACGCCTGGAAGGCCGCTACCATCCGCAGAAGGAACGCGACGCCCCGATCGCCATCGTGCTGCATCCGCACCCGGCCTATGGCGGGACGATGAACAACAAGGTGGTCTACAACCTGCACTACGCCTTCTACAACCTTGGCTTCACCGTGCTGCGCTTCAACTTCCGCGGCGTGGGCCGCAGCCAGGGCGAGTATGACCAGGGGATCGGCGAGCTGTCCGATGCCGCCAGCGCGCTGGATTACCTGCAGGCGATGAACCAGAACGCCAAGCATTGCTGGGTCGCGGGCTTTTCCTTCGGCGCCTGGATCGGCATGCAGCTGCTGATGCGCCGGCCGGAAATCACCGGCTTCGTCTCGGTCGCGCCGCCGGCGAACCTGTATGACTTCAGTTTCCTGGCCCCCTGCCCGTCCTCGGGGCTGATCATCAACGGCACCGCCGACAAGGTGGCGCCGCCCAAGGACACCAAGTCGCTGGTCGGCAAGCTGCATGAGCAGAAGGGCATCACCATCACCCATACCGAGATCGAGGGGGCTGACCATTTCTTCAAGGACGAAGAGGCGCATATGCAGCCGATGATCCAGACCGTCAGCGACTATGTGCGCCGCCGGATGACCGAGGCCTCGCGCTGACATGTCCGTCGTCCAGACCTTGGCGGACCAGTTGGCCGAAGACGTGCTCGCCGCCGAGGTCGAGCTGAACGACGACCGCTTCTACGAAAAGATCGCCAAGGTGCTGATGGCCGCCTCGCCTTCCTTCCAGGAGGCCTTCATGACTTCGGTCCGCGTCCGCCTGGCCGAACGCCGGGGGCGCGAGTTTCTGGAGAAGTCCCTGGCGGCCAAGCGGGGCGAAATCGAAGAAGAACCGGTGGCGCCGGTCGACTTTGGCGGCATGGGGCATTGACGGACCGGCTGGAGGCGCAGTTTGCGTTTCTGAATGAGGCGGACCGCCTGAAGCAGGTTCTGCGCGCCACCACGCTGGTCGATGGCAGCCGTCCCGAAAACTCCGGCGAGCATTCCTGGCATCTGGCGCTTTATGCGCTGGTCCTGGCGGATCAGGCCGGGCCAGGGGTGGACATCAACCGGGTGATCCGGATGCTGCTGATCCATGATCTGGTGGAAATAGACGTGGGCGACGTGCCGATCCATTCGGCGAACGGCCAGGCGCATGCCAGCGTTGAGACGATGGCCGCCGAGGCGAAAGCCGCCGACCGGATCTTCGGCCTGCTTCCCCCCGACCTTGCCACCAGCCTTCGCGCGCTGTGGGAGGAATTCGAAGCCGCAGAAACCCCTGACGCCTGCTTCGCCAAATCCTTGGACCGGGTGCAGCCGGTCATGGCAAACCTGATGAGCGGCGGCGGGACCTGGACGACCTACAACGTCACCGCCGACCAGCTTCAGGCGCGCGTAGGCTCCAAGATTGCAAGGGGCGCACCGGCCCTCTGGAACTGGATCAAGTCCCGGACCGACCGCTATTTTGCCTGAGCCTTCACCCCGCCGGGATGTCTAGCGATACCAGATGAGGTAGGTCACGCCGAGGGCAGCCATCGCACAGAGACCCGCGATCAGGTTGGCCTTGCGGCGCTGGCGCAGTTGGTCCGCTTGCAGTCCCGCAACACGCGCGGAAATCTCGTCTTCTGACAGACCCGAGATCGACGTCGAGGGTGCCTTGCGTCGCCGGTCAAGGAACACCGCCACTGCCACGGCAAGAATGAACCCAACCCCTATGACAAGCTCCATACCGTCCATCGGGTGACCGGTGCTGGTGAACGCCGCCAGGAAAACATCCTGTCCGAAGAAAACTGCCGCAATCACCCCCCCGACCACCAGCCAAACCCGCGCCCTTCCCTTTGGCCGATCCGATCCCGTGAGCTTGTCACCAATGATGCGTTGCGAGAACGCCACGACAGTGAGAAGCGTCGCTATCGTCGCTGGAACGATGCCGACCACTATCAGCCAAGGCACAATCAGGCCAAGCCGCGGGTCAAGGAAGCCTTGCAGAACACCGATAGCGATCACGATGACGAACGCCGCATAAAGCCCGACGACGATCCAGGCCCATTTTGCCCAGAGCCAACCACGCCGGACGGCACGCTGCAGACTGAGGGTAGTGACCCGGCTTTCAATGTCTTCGGTCATGTTTGCACCCGTTGCCGCACTTGGCTCTCGATTTACAGCATCAATCCGGTAGCCCTGCTACTCGTTTCCAAGTAAGTATACCATCGCATACCGCACTTCCCAACCCGCCACTTTTCCGGTATGCAGCCCGCAACCGAATCCCCAGCCCGGAGCCGCCCATGTCGAAGATCAAGGTAGCCAACCCCGTCGTCGAGCTTGACGGAGACGAGATGACCCGGATCATCTGGGACTTCATCAAGCAAAAGCTGATCCTGCCCTACCTCGACATCGACCTGAAATACTACGACCTCGGGATCGAAGAGCGCGACCGGACCGATGACAAGATCACCGTCGATGCCGCCGAAGCGATCAAGAAATACGGCGTCGGCGTCAAATGCGCGACGATCACCCCGGACGAACAGCGGGTCGAGGAATTCGGCCTGAAACAGATGTGGAAAAGCCCGAACGGCACGATCCGCAACATCCTTGGCGGGGTGATCTTCCGCCAGCCGATCATCTGCAAGAACGTGCCGCGACTGGTGCCCGGCTGGACCAAGCCCATCGTCATCGGGCGGCATGCCTTCGGTGACCAGTACCGCGCCACCGACTTCCGCTTTCCGGGTGCGGGCAAGCTTACGATGAAATTCGTCGGCGATGATGGCACCGTGATCGAGAAGGACGTGTATTCCGCGCCATCCTCGGGCGTCTACATGGGCATGTACAACCTCGACGACAGCATCATCGACTTCGCCCGCGCCAGCCTGAACTATGGGCTGAACCTTGGCTGGCCGGTGTATCTGTCGACGAAGAACACCATCCTCAAGGCCTATGACGGGCGCTTCAAGGACCTGTTCCAGAAGGTCTATGAGGAAGAATTCGAGGCGGCGTTCAAAAAGGCCGGTATCGTCTACGAACACCGGCTGATCGACGACATGGTGGCCAGCTCGATGAAATGGTCGGGCGGTTATGTCTGGGCCTGCAAGAACTATGACGGCGACGTGCAGTCCGACCTTGTGGCTCAGGGCTTCGGGTCGCTGGGCATGATGACCAGCGTTCTGATGACCCCGGACGGCAAGATCGTCGAGGCCGAGGCCGCACACGGCACCGTCACGCGCCACTTCCGCGAGCATCAGAAGGGCAAGGCCACCTCGACCAATTCGGTCGCGTCGATCTATGCCTGGACCGGCGGCCTCAAGCACCGCGCGAAGCTGGACGGCAACGACGCGCTCATGCGCTTTGCCACGACGCTGGAAAAGGTGACCGTGGACACCGTGGAAGACGGCCACATGACCAAGGATCTGGCGCTGCTGGTCGGTCCGGATCAGAAGTGGCTGACCACGATGGGCTATCTTGAAAAGGTCGACGAATATCTGAACGCGGCGCTAAAGGGCTGACGGGCAGGACTGCCCAGCCAAAGGGTCCGGCGCGCGCGTCGGGCCTTTTGTTTTCCCGTCGGCTGCGATAGCGCGGCGCTAATGACCGACCCCGCCCGCCACAGCCTGATCGAAGATGCCCAGGGCATCGCCTATGGTGCCACGATGGCGGCCTTCGGGATCGTCATCCTGACCCATCTTGGCCTGGTCACCGGGCAGACGGCGGGGCTGGCGGTCCTGATCTCATACGCCACCGGCTGGGGCTTCGGGCCGGTCTTCTTCGCCATCAACCTGCCGTTCTATGTGCTGGGCTGTCTGCGCATGGGTTGGCAGTTCACCGTCAAGACCTTCGTGGCCGTGGCGCTTCTGTCCGGGCTGAGCCTGTGGCTGCCAAGCCAAGTCAGCTTTGCCATGCTGAACCCCTGGGTCGGAGCGGTGCTGTTCGGGTTTCTGTCCGGCTCGGCGCTTCTTGCGCTGTTCCGGCATGGGGCCAGCCTGGGCGGCGTCGGGATCGTGGCACTGATCCTGCAGGACCGGCTTGGCTGGCGCGCAGGCTGGGTGCAACTGGGTTTTGACGGCGTTCTTTTCGCGCTGGCCTTCCTGGTGATCGCGCCGCGTCTGGTGCTGGTCAGCTTTCTGGGCGCGCTGGTCGTCAACCTGGTCATCGCCATCAACCACCGCCGCGACCGTTACGTCGCGACCTGACGCAGGTTCCGCTGGTCTTTCCGCGCGGGCTGCGATATCGCCGCCGCAAAACCGCAGATACGAAAGTGATTTCTCCGATGGAGCTTCGCAACATCGCGATCATCGCGCATGTCGACCATGGCAAGACCACGCTGGTGGACGAGCTGTTGAAACAGTCCGGCGCCTTCCGCGACAACCAGGCCGTCAGCGAACGGGCGATGGACAGCAACGACATCGAGCGTGAGCGCGGGATCACCATCCTGGCGAAATGCACAAGCGTGGAATGGCATGGCGCGCGGATCAACATCGTCGACACGCCCGGCCACGCCGACTTCGGCGGCGAGGTGGAGCGGATCCTGTCCATGGTCGACGGCGTCTGCCTTCTGGTCGATGCCGCCGAAGGCCCGATGCCGCAGACCAAGTTCGTGCTGGCCAAGGCGCTGGCGCTGGGTCTGCGCCCCATCGTCGTGCTGAACAAGGTCGACAAGCCCGATGCCGAACCCGACCGCGCGCTGAACGAGGTGTTCGATCTTTTCGCCAACCTTGGCGCGGATGACGACCAGCTGGATTTCCCGCATGTCTATGCCTCGGGCCGCTCGGGCTGGGCCGACATGGAGCTGGACGGGCCGCGCAAGGACCTGTCCGCCCTGTTCGAGCTGATCGTGCGCCACGTTCCCGCGCCGAAAGTGCTGTCGCGGGTGGGCGAGCCGTTCTCGATGCTGGCGACCACGCTTTCGGCCGACCCCTACCTTGGCCGCATCCTGACCGGCCGGGTCGAGACTGGCCGCATCGCCACCGGCACCACGCTGAAAGCCCTGTCGCGCACCGGTGACCGGCTGGAGCAGTTCCGGGTGACCAAGATCCTCGCGTTTCGCGGACTGACCCAGACGACCATCGACGAAGCCGTCGCCGGGGACATCGTGACGCTTGCGGGCATGACCAAGGCCACCGTCGCCGATACCCTGTGCGCGCTGGAAATCGACACCGCCCTGCCCGCCCAGCCGATCGACCCGCCGACCATCACCGTGACCTTCGGCATCAATGACAGCCCTCTTGCGGGCCGCGACGGCAGCAAGGTCCAGTCCCGCGTCATCCGCGAACGGCTGATGAAGGAATCCGAGGTCAACGTCGCGATCAAGGTCGCCGACACCCCCGGCGGCGACGCCTTCGAGGTGTCGGGCCGCGGCGAATTGCAGATGGGCGTGCTGATCGAGAACATGCGCCGCGAGGGGTTCGAGCTTTCGATCTCCCGCCCGCGCGTGATCTTTCAGGACGTGGACGGCGTGCGCAACGAACCGATCGAAGAGGTCACCATCGACGTCGACGACGAATACTCTGGCGCGGTCATCGACAAGCTGACCGGTGAGCGCAAAGGTGACCTGGTCGAGATGAAGCCTGCCGGCGTGGGCAAGACCCGGATCATCGCGCATGTGCCTTCGCGCGGGCTGATCGGCTATCAGGGCCAGTTCCTGACCGACACGCGCGGCACCGGCGTGCTGAACCGCATCTTCCAAGGCTGGACCCCGCACAAAGGCCCGATCCAGGGCCGCCGACAAGGGGTGCTGATCTCAACGGAATCCGGCGTCTCGGTGGCCTATGCGCTGTGGAACCTGGAAGACCGGGGCCGCATGTTCATCGGCCCGCAGGAACAGGTCTATGTCGGGATGCTGATCGGCGAGCATTCCCGCGAGAACGACCTTGAGGTCAACCCGCTGAAGGGCAAGAAACTGACCAACGTGCGCGCTTCCGGCACGGATGAGGCGGTGCGCCTGACCCCGCATATCCGGATGAGCCTGGAAGAGGCGATTGCCTATATCGACGATGACGAGCTGGTCGAGGTGACGCCGAAGATCATCCGGCTGCGCAAGCGCGCGCTGGACCCGAACGAACGCAAGCGCGCCTCGCGCAAGGACTGACGGTCGGGCCGGGGGGCAAGAATTTTAAGAAAAATTCTTGGCAAATTCCTTGCTCAAGGAATTTGTTCCCCGGTCAGGCCGCAGCGGCAAGGCGGCAGGGCAGGAAATCCTCCAGCATGGCCGTCTCTCCGTCGAAGGTGCAGAAGCTGAAGGCTGGAACCTCTTCCCAACCCCCCTGCTCCACTTCCAGCGGTTCAGAGACCACCGCCCGGCCCTGACGGGTCTCTGACCAGCGATGCCAGAGCGATGGCGCGGCGTCATCGGTCGCATAGCGCACCGCGTAAAGCCGCTGACCATCCGACAAGGCCGCCGTCATCCGCAGATGCGGGCCCTGCCCTTTGTCACGCGAAAGCCGGATGAACCGGGCGGCCGCCCGTTCCAGCGCGCCGCGCGGATCTTCGTCCAGCCCCTCGGCGATGGCGACGAGGAAAAGCGCCTCACTGTCCGTGGCCCCTTTGCGCTGGGGATAAAGCCCCTCGGGGATCAGCATGTCAGCGTCGCGGCGAAAGCTGTCATAGCCGCCGACCTGGCCGTTGTGCATGAAGCTCCACCGGCCATGGGTGAAGGGGTGGCAGTTGTTGCGGCTGGTGGCCGTGCCGGTCGAAGCGCGGACATGGGCGAGGAACATGTGCGACTGCACCTGCGCGGTCAGGCTTTTCAGATTGGGGTCGGACCAGGCGGGCAGGACATCCCGGTAAAGGCCGGGTTCGCTGCGCGCGCCATACCAGGCCACGCCGAACCCGTCGGCGTTGATCGCCGAATGGCATTGCGTGGCGCAATGGCTTTGGTGGATCAGTGAATGGCCGGGGCGGCTGATGATCTCTTCCAGGAAGATCGGCGCGCCGGTATAGGCGGCCCAACGGCACATCAGCGGGGCCCCAAGGGATGGTGGACAGGAAAGGTCATCGCCCGCGCCTCATGTACTTATCATTTCAGGATAGCACGATCTGCCAGATGCTGCAGAAAAATTCCAATCAATTCAACGAAAACCGGTTGGGAAACCCCTACCCGATCTCTTCCACCACCAGCAGATCGCGCAAAGCGGCCCCCTTGGCATGGGCAAGTGCCGCCTGGTAGGCAGGCGAACTGTAACACTCCACCGCCTTCTCCAGACTGGGAAACCGGGCGACAACGTTGCGCGGGCGATCCTTGCCTTCCAGTTGCAGATAGCGACCGCCCCGGGCCAGGAAAACCCCGCCATGGGCCTGGATGGCCTGGGTCGCCCCGGTTGCATAGCGCGCGTAGGCTTCGGCGTCGGTCACCTCGACATGGGCGATCAAGAGGGCGGTCGGCATCGGTCAGCCCCCCAGCGCGGCTTCGGCCGCCTTGATCGCGGCATCGGCCAGCGTGATGTCGGCCCCCCCGGCCTGCGCCATGTCCGGCCGCCCGCCGCCGCCCTTGCCACCCATCGCCTCGGCCGCCGCGCGGGCAAGGGTGACGGCGGACAGCGTCGCGGTGAGGTCGGCGGTGACGCCTGCCGCCACCGCAGGCTTTGCCCCGGTGTCGGCGATCAGCAGCACCGCGCCCGTGCCGAGCTGGACCTTCAACTGGTCGATCAGGGCCGGAAGATCCTTGCCCGAGACGCCGGAAAGCACCTGAGAAATGAAGCGGATACCGTTGATTTCCTTGATTTCCGGGCCACCCGCCTTGCCGCCCATCGCAAGCTCGCGGCGCAGTTGCGCAACCTCGTTCACCAGGGCCTTGCGTTCATCGAACAGCGCGCGGATGCGGTCGGCAAGTTCGGATGGCGGCGCCTTGATGATCGCCGCGATGTCGTGCAGGCGCGCGTCCTGCTGGCGCAGATGGTCCAGCGCCGCCTGGCCTGTCAGCGCCTCGATCCGCCGCACCCCGGCGCTGGAGGCACTGTCGCCGAGGATGACCATCGCGCCGATATCCCCGGTGCGCGCGACATGGGTGCCACCACAGAGTTCCAGCGAATAGGTCCGGCCATCCGCCCCCTTGGCCGAGCCGTCGAGCACGCCCATCGACACGACGCGCACCTCATCGCCATACTTCTCACCGAACAGTGCCTGAGCGCCGATGGCGCGGGCGTCGTCGGGGGTCATGATCCGGGTCTCGACCGGGGCGTTCTGGCGGATGTAGGCGTTCACCTCAGCTTCGACCGTGGCCAGATCGTTGGCGGAAATCGCCTGGCCGTGGCTGAAGTCAAAGCGCAACCTGTCGGCGGCGTTCAGGCTGCCGCGTTGCGCGACATGATCACCCAGCGCACGGCGCAGCGCTTCGTGCAGAAGGTGCGTTGCGGAATGGTTGGAGCGAATCTGGCTGCGGCGGGTGTGGGACACTTCAAGCCGGGCGGACTGGCCTTTGAGAAGCTCTCCCTCCAACACCTTGGCAACGTGGATGAAAACACCGGCGGCTTTCTTGACATCGGTCACTTCCGCAAGGCCGGTATCGGTGCGGATCCAGCCGGCGTCACCAAGCTGGCCACCGCTTTCGGCGTAGAACGGGGTCTGGCTCACCACGATCTGCACCATGGCGCCGGTTGCTGCCTGCCCGACGGCGGCCCCGTCCTGCACAAGCGCGGTGACCACGCCTTCCGCCGTTTCGGTGTCATAGCCCAGGAATTCGGTCACGCCATGGTCTTCGGCGATCTCGAACCAGATCTTCGCATCGCCCGCCGCCCCGGTGCCGGTCCAGGCGGCGCGGGCCTTCTGCTTTTGCTCTTGCATCGCGGCGTCGAAGCCGGGGACATCCACCTCGCGGCCCTTCTCGCGCAGCGCGTCCTGCGTGAGATCCAGCGGGAAGCCGTAGGTATCATAAAGCCTGAAGGCCGCAGCCCCCGGCAGGGCGCCGCCTTCGGGCAGGCGGGACAGCTCGTCATCCAGAAGCTTGAGGCCCCGGTCGAGGGTCTGCTTGAAGCGGGTTTCCTCCAGCCGCAGGGTTTCTTCGATGAGGGACTGCGCGCGCCCAAGCTCGGGGTAGGCCGCGCCCATTCCGCGCACCAGGGCCGGGACAAGGCGGTGCATGACGGGGTCCTGCGCGCCCAACATGTGGGCATGCCGCATCGCGCGGCGCATGATCCGGCGCAGGACATAGCCCCGGCCTTCGTTCGACGGCATCACCCCGTCGGCGATGAGAAAGCTGGTGGAGCGCAGATGATCGGCGATCACCCGGTGGTGGATCTTGCCGGGGCCGTCCGGGTCGGCGCTGGTGGCATGGGCCGATGCTTCGATGAGCGAGCGCATCAGGTCGGTGTCGTAGTTGTCGTGCTTGCCCTGCAACAGCGCGCCGATCCGCTCCAGCCCCATGCCGGTGTCGATCGACTGCATCTCCAGAGGCACCAGCCGCCCGTCGGCGAACTGTTCGTTCTGCATGAAGACGTTGTTCCAGATCTCGATGAAGCGATCGCCGTCTTCCTGCGCCGATCCCGGAGGCCCGCCCCAGATGTGGTCGCCGTGGTCATAGAAGATCTCGGTGCAGGGGCCGCAGGGGCCGGTCGGGCCCATGCGCCAGAAATTGTCGTCGGTGGCGATGCGGATGATCCGGCTGTCGGGCAGGCCCGCGACCTTCTTCCAGATCGTCGCCGCCTCATCGTCGGTGTGGTAGATGGTGACCAGCAGCTTTTCCGGGTTCAGGCCGAAGTCGCGG
>JANNXX010000033.1:0-21121 GCA_031409795.1 Rhodobacterales bacterium | reverse complement strand
ACGTCGACCCCAAGCCCCCCCTCCAGACGGTCATACCCCGCCCCCCCCGTCAGCGTGTCATCCCCCTCGCCGCCATAAAGCAGGTCATTGCCGCCCCCCCCGGACAGCACGTCCGCCCCCCCCTCGCCCCGGAAGAGGTTTGCCAGACCGTCCCCCCAAAGCCGGTCGGCCAGCGCCGTCGCGGTGATCTCCTCGATGCCCGACAGCACATCGCCCGCCGCCGCACCGGCGTTGCGGCTCTGGTCGGCCAGGTCGAGCACCAGCGCCTCGGCCGACCCGGCATGGCTGACCGCGTCCATGCCAAGCCCCCCCTCCAGCCGGTCGGCGCCGGTGCCGCCCCAAAGGCTGTCATTGCCGTCGCCACCCAGCAGCCTGTCGTCGCCCGCGCCGCCCAGAAGCCGGTCGTTGCCGGCACCGCCGTCCAGGCTGTCCGCCCCTGCACCGCCGTCCAGCAGGTCGTTGCCCAGCCCGCCATGGCCCGCGTCCGCCCCCGCACCGCCCAGGATCCGGTCGTCGCCCGCGCCCCCGTCCAGCCAGTTGCCGTCCAGCCAGTTGCCGTCGGGCACGGGCAGGCCGGGCCAGGTGCCGTCGGGCACGGGCAAGTCGGGCACGGGCAGGGCGGGCACGGGCAGGGCGGGGGCCGCCCCCCCCCCCGCCGCACCCCCCGCCGTCCCCACCGCCGCACCCCCCGCCTCTGCGCCCCCGTCCAGCAGGTCGTTGCCCGCGCCGCCCTCCAGCCGGTCGGACCCCGCCCCGCCCCAAAGGCTGTCGTTGCCGTCGCCGCCCAGCAGCGTGTCCGCCCCCGAACCGCCGTCCAGCACGTCGTTGCCCGTGCCGCCGTCCAGGCTGTCCGCGCCGTCGCGGCCCTCCAGCCGGTCGTTGCCGGTCCAGCCCGACAGCCGGTTCGCCCCCGCGTCGCCAAAGAGGCTGTCGCCAAGGCCGGTCCCGACCAGGTTCTCGATCCCGCTCAGCCGGTCCAGCGCCGCCCCGCCCGTGCTGCGCGTCCAGTCGCCAAGATCGGCCACCACCCCGGAGGTCTGCTCGACATAGCTCGCCCAGTCCGACCCCGCCCCGCCCTCCAGCGTGTCGCCGCCCAGGCCCCCGACCAGCATGTCGTCGCCCTCGCCCCCGTCCAGCCGGTCATTGCCCGCCCGCCCTTCCAGCCGGTCATTGCCCGCCCCGCCCCACAGCCCGTTGCCGAACCCGTCGCCCAGAAGCGTGTCGCCGAAGCCCGAGCCTTCAAGACCCTCGATCCCCAGAAAGGCATCACCCCGCGCGTCACCAAGGTTCCACGCCGGTGCGGCAAGATCCGCCAGAACCCCGGCCCCCGCGTCGCCATACCCCGCAACGTCGACCCCAAGCCCCCCCTCCAGACGGTCATACCCCGCCCCCCCCGTCAGCGTGTCATCCCCCTCGCCGCCATAAAGCAGGTCATTGCCGCCCCCCCCGGACAGCACGTCCGCCCCGGCCCGGCCGTCCAGCCGGTCGTTGCCGGCAAGGCCCTGAAGCCTGTCGTTGGTCGTGTGGCCATAAAGGCCGTCCCCGAAAGCCGTCCCCTCATGGATCTGGATGTCGCGAAACCTGTCGCCAGCCGCGTCGCCGGTCGAGAGCGACAGGTCGGCAAGATCCAGCCGGATCGCCGTTGCGCAGTCGGCGTAGCTGGCCACGTTCACGCCCTCGTCCCCGTCCAGAGTGTCCTGGCCGGCGCCCCCGAACAGCGTGTCATTGCCGCCGCCGCCATAGATCCAGTCATTCCCGGACCGGCCTTCGATGCGGTCGTTGCCGCTGCCGCCCCAGAAGGTGTTGCCCAGCGCGTCTCCCCGAAGCGTGTCGGAATGGGCCGAGCCTTCCATCTCCTCGATGCCGAAGTAGCGGTCGCCCAGCGCGTCGCCCAGGTTGGCGGCCGGCATGGCCATGTCGGCAAGGACCCCGGCGATCGCGTCGGCATAGCCTGCCCGGTCAAGCCCGGTTCCCCCGTCCAGGATGTCGGCCCCGGCCCCGCCGACCAGAAGATCGGTGCCGGCCCCGCCAAAGAGGCTGTCGGCCCCGGCCGAGCCGGACAGCCGATCGTTGGCATCCCCCCCGTCCAGCCAGTTGTCGCCGGCGTTGCCGGTCAGCGCATCCGAAAAGCGCGACCCCTTGATGCCTTCGATACCCAGGTGGGTCTGCCCGGCGGACAGGCCGGTGTTGTCGCGCGGCGACAGCAGGGTCAGCCGCTGTCCGGTCGTGGCCGCGCCAAGGTCAAGGATGTCGAAGCCCGCGCCCCCGTCGACGGTGTCGGCCCCCGCAGACACCACAAACCGGTCGTTCGCCGCGGTTCCGACCAGCAGGTCCGCCTGGTTGGTGCCCAGGATCGCGTCATCCGTCGGGACCGGCGCGGGCAGGTGCCACAGGGTGATGAAGTCGGTCAGCCGGAAACTCGCCGGAAGGATCGGCAATCCGTTCGGCGTCTGGATGTCCAGCACTTCGGCGCCATGGGTGATCCGCGCCCCGGTGGCGGTGGCGGTGATCGTCAACGACTCCAGCGCATGGATCGGGCCCCAGGCCGAAAGGTCCACCCGATCAAGGCCAAGCTGGAAGTCGGTGATGACATCGGCGTCGCCATCCGCGGTCAGGACATGGATGTCGGCACCTGCGCCGCCGCTCAGCGTGTCGCTGCCGCCGCCATCCAGCAGGATATCGGCCCCGTCCCCGCCCTCGATCCGGTCATTGCCGTCGCGCCCCAACAGCAGGTCGCCCGCCGCCGTGCCCAGAAGCGGCGCGTCCTCCGGGCCGGCCGCCTGCAGAGGGGCGACCGGGCCGATGTCGATCGACAGGCGGGTGATGCCGGTGCCTTCGCTTGCGACGAAGACCTCGATCTTGCCGTCCACCATGCGGGCCGTCATCGCGCTGATGTTGTCCAGCGCCAGACCGGGCAGGTCCAGCTGTCCGCCCAGCAGCAGCAGGCGGCCGTCGGGCATCAGGGTCATGACCTGCAGCCCGCCGTCGCTGCCCCCGGCGACCACGAACACCCGGTCGCCTTCGGCAACGGTTGCCAGGGCCTGCACCCCGGCAAAGCGGGTGTCCAGCGTATCGACAACGTGATCGGTCACCCGCATGCCGCCGGTCGACGACACCTCGATCACGCTCAGCGAAGACGACCCCGTCGCAGCGACGATCAGGAAGGTCGAGCCCGCCATCTCCACCGCCCGCACCGCCGAGGGGTCGGCAATCCCAAGACCCTGCGGCACGCCCAGCGCCTGCGGCTGGCCGATCGCGCCGCCTGGCCCGATCGGGAAGGTGCGGATGACATCGGCCTCCAGCGACAGGCTGACCAGAAAGGTCTGGCCGCCGACGGTGACCGACGAAAGGCTGGCGATGTCGACACCGGGAAAGGCGCCGTCCAGCACCCGGTTGCCGGCCGCGCTCAGGCTGCCGGTGGCCGAGACGGTGAAGGCGTGGATCGTGCTTTCGCCGGCGCGGGCCAGATACAGCATCGTCGTGCCGCCGACCTGCACCACCGCCTGGGCCGAGATCGTGCCGGAAAGCCCGCCGGGCAGCTGGACCGCAGCGGCCAGCGTTCCCGGCGCCTCAAGCGCATAGGACTGGACCCCCGAGGCGTTTGCCCCGGTCACGACCAGACGCGGGGCACCCCCGACCGACAGCACCTCCAGCCGGGCCTGGGCCGGCAGCACCAGGCCGGGCGCCACCGTTTCCTGGTCGACCAGCGTCATGGCCCCGCCGATGTCCACCGCCATCAGCCCACCCCCGGCACGAGTGGCGGTGTACAGCAGCATCCGGCCGCCATGTGCGACCAGTTCCATGTCGTTAATGCCCGAGACCATGTTCAGCGGCGCAGCCGTGAACGTCTCCACCACCTGGACAGAATACACCCCGGCCCCGCAAACCCACACTTACCCGGGGACAAGCCTGCCGGGCAGATCGGGCGACGGCGGTGCTGGAAACGCGTCAGGATCGGGGCGTTTCGTCTTAGTTTTCGGCAAACCCGAACCAGCTGCGGCCAGCTGCCAGCGAAAAGCCCGGCACGGGGCGCCAGGCAAACCCCTTAGCGGCCGACCCCGACATAGGCGACAAACCCCGCCTCCAGCGCTTCGTCGCGGTCAAAGACGTTGCGCAGGTCGGCCAGTTTCGGGGTCGCCATCTTCCGCGCCAGCTTGGCCAGGTCAAGACCCCGGAACTCGTTCCATTCGGTCAGCATCACCAGCAGATCCGCCCCCGAGGCCGCCTGATAGGGGTTCTCCACCCATTTCACGCCGGGCAGCAGCGCCTCGCCTTCATGGCGGCCCTGCGGGTCGGTGACGCGCACCTTCGCCCCGGCTCCGACCAGCGCGGGGATGATCGTCAGCGACGGCGCGTCGCGCATGTCATCGGTGTTCGGCTTGAAGGTGACCCCCAGAAAGGCGATCGTCTTGTCGCGCAAGGACCCGTCGCACAGGTCGACGATCTTGTCGATCATCCGGCGCTTCACCTCGTCATTGACCTTGATCACCGTCTCGACGATCTGCATCGGCGCGGCATGATCCTGGCCGATGCGGGCCAAGGCCTTGGTATCCTTCGGAAAGCAGCTGCCGCCATAGCCGGGGCCGGCATGCAGGAACTTGTCGCCGATCCGCCCGTCCATCCCGATTCCCCGGGCCACCGCTTTCACGTCAGCCCCCACCTTCTCGCACAGGGCGGCGATCTCGTTGATGAAGGTGATCTTGGTCGCAAGGAAGGCGTTGGCCGCGTATTTGATCATCTCGGCGCTTTCCAGGCCCGTGTAGACCACCGGAAACTCGCGCAGGGACAGCGGGCGGTAAAGCTCGGCCATCACCTTGCGGGCCTTGTCGGTCTCGACCCCCACGACCACCCGGTCGGGATGCCGGAAATCGTCGATCGCGGCGCCCTCGCGCAGGAATTCCGGGTTCGACGCGACATCGAACCGGGCCTGCGGATTGGCCGTCCGCAGCGCCTCGGCCACCTTGCGGTTGGTGCCGACCGGCACCGTCGACTTGGTCACCACCACGGCATAGCCGGTCAGGGCGCGGCCGATCTCGTCGGCCGCCGCCATGACATAGGTCAGATCGGCGTGCCCGTCGCCGCGGCGCGTCGGCGTACCGACCGCGATGAACACGGTCTCGGCCCCGTCCACCGCTTCGGCAAGGTTCGTCGTGAACGACAACCGCCCCGCTGCGGTGTTCTTGGCCAAAAGCGCCTCAAGCCCCGGCTCGAAGATCGGCACCTCGCCCTTCTGCAGCCGCGCGATCTTGGCCGCATCCCGGTCGACGCAGACCACGTCATGGCCGAAGTCAGAGAAGCAAGCCCCCGACACCAGCCCGACATAGCCCGTCCCGATCATCGCGATCCGCATGATCCGCCCTTCCTGCAACGCCTTGCCTCTCTATCAGGCGGCAAAGGGCTGTCAAACGCCGATCCGGCAAATCACCCCGCTTCGGATCAGCGTGCCGTGCCGGGGACATGTTCCAGCAGCAGGTAGTCCACCGTCGCCGGGGTGATCGCGGCGGTCCCGACCGACCGCAGCATCATGAACCCGGCCCCGGTTTCCCGCCCGGCACCCGCCGGAATACTGGTGGCAATCGTCGCGCGCAGGACACCGTCGATGAAGAAATCGGCGCTGGTGCCCGCAGCGTTGACGGCGATGTTCAGCCGGTAGGTCGTGTTCACCGCCGCAAGGATCGTGGTGTCGACGGCCGTCTCGACGCTGTTGGCCCGCGTCACCGCCTGGAACCGGCCGCCGTTCAACGCGTGGGTGTAGCGAAAGAACACCCCATCCACACTTTCCGTCGTCACCGTGTCGATGAAACCGAAACGCTCGGTGAAAGTGTTCGTCGCATCCGAGAGCAGCAACTGCCGGACCCGGCAGTCATAGTTTGACCTGCCCGCTCCCAGCAGGATCGAATCGTTTGCCACGCTGCAGCTGACCCGGTTCGTTGCCACCGTCCCGAGGTTCAGGTTCACCCAGCCGATGCCGCCATCCGCAAGGCCCGTCCGGGTCGTCAGGCTTGCCCCCGTTCCGCTTTGCCCGAAGGTGAAGTCCGGCCCGCTGGTCGCCGACATCATGTCGTTGAACGCGTAGAACCGCCCCGGCCCGCTTTCCGGGGCCGGCATCAGACCTGCCGCCGAGGGTGACACCAGCGGCAGCACCACATCCGCCCCGGTGCTGCTTTCCAGCGTCCGGCTGGCCGCGACATAGGTCAGGTCGGTGCCCGCTCCGCCACCCGCAGGCGCGGCGAAGGTGCCGTCCGCGCGCAGGAAGGCCGTCGTGCCCCCACCCGAGGCCGGGACCAGCCCCGCGTTGGCGCTGGTGAAGACCGGAAGCACCGCATCCGCCCCGCTGTCGCTGATCACCGTCCGCGACGTCGCGTCATAGCTCAGGTTCGTGGCCCCGCCCCCGCCCGCCGCTGCGATGGTCAATGCGTTGCCGGCATCGTTGTAGCTCAGCGTGATGTTCGCCCCGGCGACCAGCAGGGCCGCCACACGGTCATCCACCGCTTCGGCAAAGTCGCTGACCGTGGCGGCAAGCTGCGTTCCGGTGTGGCTTGCGCGGGCAAGAAGGGTCGCATCCGGGCTGTTCGCCGTGGCCCCGGTCGCCACGCCGTTCAGCTTGGTCTTGTCCGCCCCGGACAGAAAGCCCGACACCGCCGTCGTCGCGTCCGGGTGCAGCGTTCCCCCGGCCCGGGCGCCATGCGCCGCGTCATTGAACCGTGCCGCCGGCAGGGTGCCCGCCCCAAGGTCCGAGGCCGACCCGCTGGTCGCCACCGCCGCAAGCCCGGTGATCGTCGCCGCAGCCTGGCTTCCGGTGTGGGTCGCCCGGTCCCGTAACGCTGCGTCTGCGGCATTCGCCGTGGCCCCGTCGGCCACGTTCAGGATCCCGCGCGCCTGCGCCGCTGTCAAAGCCTCGGGCGCGCCGGTCCCGGCCGTGTCCCGGCCAAGGAAGATGTCCGTCGAAACGCTTGCCAGTTTGGCCAGCGTGATCGCCCCCGGATCGACCGTCCAGACCGTCCCGCCAGCGGAAACCGTGATGTCGCCCTTGTCGCCATCGCCGATCCCGCCACCGCCGCCCAGCGGCAGCGTCACCCCGCCGCTGCGCACCTTCACCTGGCCCGAGCCGCTGTTCAGCCACAGCGTCCCGTCCGGCGGGCTGGCCGGATCGCTCGCCTGCCCGCCCAGATGCAGCGGGGCGGGCAGCGTCACCTCGCCCGTCGCCGCCGCCGCCGCCAGCGCGGTGGACCAGGCCGACCCGGTGGCGCTGACCTTGACGCTGAAGTCATCCGACCCCGCCGTGCCCATCTCGGCCCGGCCGCCAAAGCCGGTCTGGAACAGCAGGCTTGCCGTATCGGCCGCCGCCGCCTTGTTCAGTTTCAGCTGATGCCCGGCCCCCGCGTGGCTCAGCAGCGTCGCCGGCGCCGCGACCGTCAGCCGGTTGACCGCATCCGCCGTCGCGGCCACGCCCAGTTGCGGCACCGTCAGCGGCGCTTCGGACGGGGTTTCCCAGACCAGCCCGTCAAAAACCGCCGTCTGGCCTTCCGACAGCACATGCGCGCGCCAGCCCGGCAGGGGCTGGGTGAACTGCCAGCCGGTCTCGGCGCAAAGCGCGATCCGCCCGGCCTGCCCTGCCCAGAGGCCCGTGGCTCCCGCCGCCACGATATGCCGGTCGCCCACCGCGGGCAGCGCCGGAGCCGTGGCCAGCGTCCGGTTCAGCACCGAAAGCTGGACGATCAGGTCCAGCG
The DNA here is from genome assembly GCA_031409795.1 of Rhodobacterales bacterium. Taxonomy (GTDB): domain Bacteria; phylum Pseudomonadota; class Alphaproteobacteria; order Rhodobacterales; family Rhodobacteraceae; genus Tabrizicola. The sequence continues at coordinate 13,391 of JANNXX010000033.1, read as the reverse complement.
CGACCAGGGCCTCGTTATGGGTGACGTGCTTTTGCGCCTGCGCCGGAAGGATCAGGGGCAGCGACAGGATCGTCGTATCGTCTGGCATGGAAACCTCCGCAGGAACGCCTTGGCCAGCGACCCTAGGAAAGCTTCGTTCATGGCGGCTGACCGGGGCGCGCGCCGCCCTGCCTCAGGGCGCAACACCTCCTCAAGGTGGGCGATCCGCCCACCGCCCCCCCCTCTCTCTTCGCGACTTCAGGTTGCGGGCTGCCGTGGCATCCGGTCCGGCCGTGCCTCCGCCAAGGATCACCAGCCTGTCCACCGTCTCGCCAATGGCCAGCGCCCCCGGAAGCGACGCCCGATTGGCTGCAGGAAGACCACCGGCTGGGTCACCGCCAGCGGTGCCACGAAGGCCAGCCCCTTGGCCGGCATCCACAGAACCTCGTCAAGCGGGCGGCCAGAGTCGGTCGGGATGCGCACCGCCGCCCAAGGCAACCGCACCCGGCCGCAGAAGAAAATTTTCCTGCGAAAAATTTTCGCCCCACCCCCACAGGGCGGCTCAGCCGAAAGCCAGCGCCGCCGCGATCGTCCACATCGTGCCGCCGACTGCGATTTCCAGCCAGACCCAGGCCGCAGGCCGGGCAAAGACCGGCGCCAGTAGCCGCGCCCCGAAGCCAAGCGCCGACAGGAAGCTCAGGCTTCCCAGCGCCGCCGCGATCCCGAAGCTCAGCTGGTGCGGGTCGTATTGCGCCGAGATCGACCCCAGAAGAACCACCGTGTCCAGGTAGACATGCGGGTTGGCCCAGGTCAGCACCAGGCAGCTTGCCACCACCCGGCCCAGCGGCGCGGCCCCCGCCTCGGAGGGCCGCAGCGCCTCGCCGCCCTGCGCCGCCGCGCGGAACCGCAGCGCGCCATAGACCAGAAGGAACGCTACCCCCGCCCAGCGCATCGCCTCGCCGATCCAGGGCGCCGCACGGCTCAGTGCGCCGAATCCGGCCACGCCCGCCGCGATCAGCACCGCGTCCGAGACGGCACAGACAGCCACCACCACCGCCACATGCTCGCGCCGCAGGCCCTGGCGCAGCACGAAGGCGTTCTGCGCCCCGATCGCCAGGATCAGGCTGACCGCCACCAGGTAGCCCTGCACCGCCGCTTCAAGCATGCGACAAGGCCTCCGTCACCGCCAGCGCATCCCCGCGCTGCGCCCCGTGCCTGAAAAGGCGGCCGTGGTGACAGCCCGTGATCGCGTTTCGGCTGATGCCCTCGGCGCCCGGCGCCGCCGCAAGGTCGCTTGCCACCGCAGGGCTGACCCGTGCCAAGGGGTCCAGGCCGATCCCGGCCCTTCGCCTCTCGGTCTGGGGGGCCAGCGGCGTCAGCCCCTCGGCGCCGGCACCCCTGGCGAAAGCCGCGACGGGCAAGGCTTCTGCGGTCCATGCGGCAAAGCCCTCGGGCATCGGAGGCAGCACTTGCCCCCTCGTTGCCAGCCGCCGTGCCAGATTGTCTTGCGCCATCGGATCCTCCGTTTCCCTTGACCTAGGGCCCCGAACCGGCACAATCCAGTTAATCTTCCTGTGCTTGATTAAGAGAAGCTAATGCTTGACCCTGCCCAGCTGGCCGCCCTTGCCGCGGTCCACCGTCGCGGGTCCTTCGACCTTGCGGCAGCCGAGCTGCACGTCACCCCCTCGGCGATCTCCCAGCGGATCAAGGCGCTAGAGGACGCCACAGGCACCCTGCTGATCCACCGGGCAAGCCCCTGCCGCGCCACCGATACCGGCCGCCGCCTGATCCGCCACCATGACGAGGTGGCGCTTCTGGAACGCACCCTTGCCGCCGACCTGCCCGGGCTTGCCCCCGGCCCGTCCACTCTGCGGATCGCGGTCAATGCCGACAGCCTGGCCACCTGGGTCATCCCGGCCCTCGCCGCAACGACGGGCTTCCTGTTCGACCTGGTGATCGATGATCAGGATGTCAGCCAGGACTGGCTTCGGCGCGGCGAGGTGGTGGCCGCGATCACCGCGCATCCCGGACCGCTGCAAGGCTGCGACACCCTGCCGCTTGGCGCGCTGCGCTACCGGGCGACCGCCTCGCCCGCTTACCTGGCGCGCTGGTTTCCGGCCGGGGTCACCGATGCAGCCCTAAGCCGGGCACCCTCGCTGACCTTCTCGGACAAGGACCGGCTGCAGGACCGCTGGGCCGCGGCCCGTGCCGGATCCAGGCGGCCCAAGGCCTGGCCGACGCACCGCATGGCCTCGTCGCAGGCCTTTGTCGACGCCTGCCTGGCCGGTCTGGGCTGGAGCATGAACCCCGAAGCCCTGATCCGGTCCGAACTGGCGACGGGCCGTCTGGTCGAACTGGTCCCGGACCTGCCGCTTGACGTGCCGCTGCACTGGCAATTCACCCGTCTTGCCGCCCCGGCACTGCGGCCGCTGACCGCCGCGATCCGCAAGGCCGCCGCAGCCGCGCTGGTATAAGGGGCGCAAAACGCAAACGGGGGCGGCTTTCGCCACCCCCGTCCTTGGCCGGTAAAAGCCGAAAGGCTTACGCCAGAGCCAGATTCACAGCCGACTCACGGCCGTTGCGGTCTTTTTCAAGGTCGTAGGTCACGGCCTGCCCATCGGGCAGCGACCGGATCCCGGCGCGCTCAAGCGCGGTGATGTGGACGAACACGTCCTTCGCGCCGCCTTCGGGGGCAATGAAGCCGAAACCCTTGGTGGCGTTGAACCATTTCACGGTGCCATTGGCCATCGTGATCACTCCTGTCAGTGCGCCATCCGCAAGATGCGATGGCTTGGCCCAGTGTCGTCGCGATCGAAGTGCTGAAGGCCGAAGGGCAGACAGAAGACGAAAGAGAAGTAGCTTTGACCGGTGGCAAATGCGCCTTCCCGCCCCGCAATGCAAGGGGGGTGGGCCAAAGAAAGCACAAGGCCGCCGGTCAAAGCAGGGCCGCAACCTCTTCGGGCACATCGAAATTATGGGTGACGGTCTGCACGTCGTCATCCTCTTCCAGCAGGTCGATCAGGCGCATCAGCTTCTCGGCGGTCTCCAGATCGACCTCGGTCCGGCTCTGCGGCTTCCAGACCAGCTTCGATTCCGTCGATTCGCCCAGCGCCTTCTCCAGCGCATCCGACACCTCGGACAGGTTCTCGACCTGGCAATAGACCCAATGGCCGTCCTCGTCCGACTCCACATCGTCGGCGCCCGCGTCCAGCGCCGCCAGCATCACGTCATCGGCCGACCCGGCCGTGGCGGGATACGAGATTTCGCCCGCCCGGTCGAAACTGTGCGCCACCGAACCCGTGGTCCCCAGATTGCCGCCGCACTTGCTGAAATAGCTGCGCACATTCGACGCGGTGCGGTTCAGGTTGTCGGTCATCGCCTCGACGATGATGGCGATCCCGTTCGCGCCATACCCTTCATAGCGGATCTCCGTGTAATCCGCCCCGTCGCCCATCTGGCTTTTCTTGATCGCCCGGTCGATCACGTCCTTCGGCATCGACACCGCCTTGGCGGCTTTCACCGCCAGCCGCAGCCGGGGGTTCATGTCGACATCCGGCATGCCCATCTTGGCCGCGACGGTGATTTCCTTCGCCAGCTTGGAAAACATCTTCGAGCGCAGCTTGTCCTGCTTGCCCTTGCGATGCTGGATGTTCGCCCATTTCGAATGGCCCGCCATGGCCTGCACTCCGGTCCAGGTTTCGTGATGGTGTCCCCTACACCACGGCCATGCGAAACCGCAACCCCACCGCTTCATCCGGTCTGCGGGGGTTAGATCGAATGTCCGGCTTGCGGACGGAGTCGCCATTCGCCGCGCTGAAAGTAGGAAGCCTCGGAGCCAGGATGAAGCTGCTTGACGGATTAACCCGCCCAACTCCGTGCGTTTCAGCGATCACGGTCACCGCCCGGGGCGAAAGAACACTCGGTCAGCGGACCGTTTCGGGCGCCCTTGCTGCTAAGCTGCAGTCCACTTGGGAAATGTGGGTTCAAGATTGGACCCTGGCTTGGCCCGCGAGCAATCCTGATTTTGCTGTTCCCTGCGAAACAGCACAAGCGCACAGCGTCTGGCACGTTGAGCATACGAAACCTTCAAGAAGCGAGGATAACATGATCAAATTGTCTCTCTTGGTTTCGGCTGCCCTTGTCATGGGCGCCGTCGTGTTCAATGCCCCCCATGCACCTGCGAAGTTTTCGGCCTGCGATGTCGACAGCCGTGGCGAAGCGATCGTCTGGGCTAACCAGAACCCGGGTGTCCGCTATACAGCCGTATGCCACGGTCTGATTGGCAGCTGACGCACCATATCCGCCTGATAATGACCTTCGTTGCCTTTGGCGGCATCCCACTTAGGGATGCCCGGCGAGGTGCTTTCCCCTACGTCACCTTTCTTACCGCTTTGTTAACTTGCTCACACAGCGTTCACGGTTTTTTGTGGTGGAGGACGGACATAGACACTTTCTGTTTCGATTTTTTAGCCATCCGGAGACAACGGCGGATCCCTCGCCTTGAGACCGGCAATTCAGGGAAACCGGTCATGAGAAAGCTTTCGTTACACCTTTTGGCTGCCGCGCTAATTTCAGCTGGTCCGATCAACGCAGAGCCGTCCTGTGCCGATCTTGCGCTTGTGCTCGCTATCGACAGTTCGAGCAGCATCGACGAGGACGAATTTCGGATGCAGCTGCTGGGCTATGCCGCCGCCTTCGCTGATCCGAAGGTTGTGCGCGCGCTTAGCGACGCCGGAACTGTCGATGTGGCCAGCGTATTCTGGGCGGATTCTGCCATACCGATCTTGGTCACGAAATGGACGCGGGTCAGCAGCGATGCGGATGCCAAGGCATTGGCGGACACCTTCCCGATTTTCCCGCGCAGTGCATTCGGCGATACCGACCTGGGTGCCGGACTGATGGCGGCGCTGGATCTGTTCTATTTGCCCGGCCAGTGTAGTGCACGCAAAGTAGTAAACGTATCGGGCGACGGTCGCGCCTCTATCGGGAACCGGCGCGCGGCGCACACATCGGTCGCCGAAGCGCGGGAGAGAGCCGACACGATGGGCGTGACAGTAAACGGTCTGGCCATTGTGAACGCGGAGCCGAAGCTTGCCGAGTACTACCGGACACAGGTTATCACCGGGCCGGGGGCATTCGTGATGGAGGTGCGGGATTTCCGCGCCTTCGGCGATGCCATCGTGCAAAAGCTGGAACGTGAGATCCAGCCGCAGCTTTTGACCTCGCTTGGTCCGCATCAACTGCACTGAAAGGTCGAGCGCTAAGCACGGGCAGGCCATCATCCGTCCCGTCACTCTTCGGGAAGGAAAGTTGAGGTCAGGCAGTAACCATTGAGATCTTCCCGCACCCAATCGCGCCATTGACGGAAGCACAGCGAAAACGTCAATGGACCGTCTCAGTCCCTTTTCTTTTGATCGTAAGCCCGGTTGGAGAAGGGCAGTATTGGCCTCACAGCGGCCAGATCACCGGGATCAGCGCGCAAGAGACCAGCATCACGATGATGTTCAACGGCAGCCCCACCTTGGTGAAATCGGTGAACTTATAGCCCCCCGGCCCGTAGACCATCATGTTGGTCTGGTATCCCACCGGCGTCGCAAAGGCCAAGGTCGCCGAGAACATCACCGCCACCACGAAGGGGCGCGGGTCATGGCCCAGCTCCACCGCCAGCTTGATCGCGATCGGTGTATAGATCACCGCCACCGCGTTGTTCGACAGGAACTCGGTCATCACCAGCCCGATGAAATAGACCGCCAGGATCAGCGCGAAGGGCCCCAGCCCTTCCATCCACGGCGCGACCGCGCCGACGATCAGCGCCACCGCGCCGGATTGCTCCAGTCCCGCGCCGACCGCCAGCATGGCAAAGATCATCGCCAGAAGCCGCCCGTCGACGAACGAGAACGCCTCGTCGCTGTCCACGCAATGGGTGATCAGGATCACCGCCACCGCAAGCAGCGCCAAAGGCAGGATCGGCGCCAGGTCCAGCGCCGAGAGGACCACGATCAGCGCCAGCGCCGCCAGCGCGATCGGGGCCTTGGCGCGCCGGAACGCCGCGACCCGCGGGCGGCTGATGTCCACCAGATCCATGTCGGCCGCCAGCCGCTGGATGTCCTCGATCGCCCCTTCCAAGAGCAGCGTATCGCCAACCCGCACGATCAGATCATCCAGCTGCCGCCCGATGTTCTGGTTGCGCCGGTGCACCGCCAGCACATAGACCCCATAGCGCCGCCGGATCCGCAACTCGCCCAGGCTGCGCCCCTCCATCCGGCAGCCGGGGCCGATCAGCACTTCGACCGTCTCGGTCTTGACCGACGACAGCTTGTCGACCAGATGCAGGTCTTTTCGCGCCTGCAGGCCCAGAAGCTCGGTCATCTCGGTGCGCAGCACCACCCGGTCCCCGGCCTGCAACTGCACCGGACCAAGATCGCGCCGCAGACTGGTATCGCCGCGCAGCACGTCGATCACCCGCACCCCGTCGCGCTTGAAGATGTCCACGCTCAGCACCGGCTGGCCGATCAGCATGCTGTCCTCGGGCACCGCCACCTCGGTGAAGAACTTCATCTTCCGCCTGTCGTTCAGCAGCACCCCCATCGACTGGCGCACCGGCAGAAGCCGGTTGCCGAACAGCGCAAGGAACAGCCCCCCCGCGATCGTCACCGCGATGCCAAGGGGTGCAATCTCGAACAAGGTGAAATGCGCCAGCCCCTGATCCACCGCCACCCCGTCGACCAGAAGGTTGGTCGAGGTGCCGATCAGCGTGACCATCCCCCCCAGCACCGTCATATAGCTAAGCGGGATGAGCAGCTTTGACGGCGCGGTGCCCAGCTTCACCGCCAGCTGGATGATCACCGGGATCATCACCGCGACCAGCGGCGTGTTGTTCATGAAGGCCGATGCCGTGGCGATCATCCCGAACAGCACGACGATGGTCGTCTTCGGCCGGTTGCCGATATGCCGCTCGGCGACGGCGATCACCATCTCGACCGCACCGGTGCGCACCAGCCCGCCCATCACCAGAAACATCAGCGCAATCGTCCAGGGGGCCGGGTTCGCCAGCACCGAGGTCGCCTCCTTGATCGGCAGGATGCCAAGGATCAGCATCACCGCCGCCCCGCCGATGGCCGTCACCTCGACCGGCGTGCGCTCCAGCACGAACAGGACGAACATCGCCGCCAGGATCGCCAGTGCAACCCAGGGCTGCGCCTCGACAGGAATTGAAAGCCCGAACATCAGACCTCCGCCGCTTTCGCCGGACGCGGCTGCACCAGCGCCACGCCCGCCAGCATCACCGCCAGCGCCAGCCAGACCATCGGCTGGAACCGCTCGCCCAGCAGCACCATCGCCCAGATCACACCCGTGCCGGTCACCAGATAGGCCGACTGCGAGGCAAAGACCGACCCCGCCCGCCCGGCCAACCACACATAGGCCGCATAGACCACCGCATGCACCACGGAACTGATCACCAGCGCGGCTTCCGGCCGACCAAGCGGCCAGGGGTTCACCCATTGCCCGGTTCCCAGCGCAATCGGGGCCGCCAGCACCGCGCCCACGACCGACACCCCGAACATCGCCTGCACCGCGTCCATCCCGGCCGTCCCGTTCCGCGCCACGAAATTCGCCTCGACCGCATAGAAAAGCGGCCCCACCATCGCGATGGCCACCCAGACCAGGCTGATCTCCGCCCCACCCGGGCTTGCGATCAGCGCCACGCCCAGGATGCCGAAGGCAAGACCCGCCGCCCGCGCGGGCGAAAACCGGTCGATCCCCAGCACCAGCGCCATCGGAAAGGCCAGGATCGGAACCGTGGCAATCAGGATCGACATGATCCCCGCCGGCAGATGCACCACCGCCGCATAGAATGTCGCATTCGGGATCAGCGTGCCGATGACCGCGATGATGACGTAAAACCGCAGCGTCGCCGTCGTGAAGACCAGCCCCTTGCGCCGGACCACCGACACCGCGCCCAGAACCACCGCACCGACCACAAGCTGCCAGAAGATCAGCCCGAACGGCTGGTGCCCGGTCGAGGTGGCGATCTTGCCCAGCGACTGCGTCGATCCCCAGCCCACGCCCAGCACCACCAGCACCAGCACAAGGAACCACCGGCTGCCAAAGGCACCTCCCTCCCCCCGCGTGGGGGAGGGTTGGGGTGGGGGGGCCGCCGCAGCCAGATCGCTCACGGAACCGCCTCCTGCAGCCGACCGCCCACCCGGATCATCCGCACCTTCGTCGCCAGCCCGGTCCGGTCATCCGTCTCGACGAACACCCCCGACAGCGTCGCCTCGCCCCCCGCCGGTTCGAACCGCGACTTGGCCATCCCGGTCAGGAACCGGCGCAAGGGTTCCAGCTTCTCCATCCCGATCACGCTGTCATAGTCGCCGCACATCCCCGCATCGGACTGATAGGCCGTGCCCTTGCCCAGGATCATCGTGTCAGCCGTCGGCACATGGGTATGCGTGCCCACGACCAGGCTTGCCATCCCGTCGCACCAGTGCCCCATGCCCATCTTCTCGGACGTGGCCTCGGCGTGGAAATCGACCACCGCCGCCTGCACCACGCCCCCCAGCGTATGCGCCTTCAAGACCTGCTCCAGCGCAGAGAACGGATCGTCGAAGGGCCGCTTCATGAAGACCTGCCCCAGCGCCTGCGTCACCAGCACGCGGCGCCCTTGCGTCGCCTCGAACACCCGCGCGCCCCTACCGGGTGCCACCTTGGAAAAGTTCAGCGGCCGGATAATCCGCGGCTCCTGCTCGATGAAACTCAGCATGTCCTTCTGGTCGAAGGCATGGTCGCCCAAGGTCAGGCAATCCGCCCCCGCCGCAAGCAACTCCTTGGCATGATCCCCGGTGATCCCCGCGCCCTGGCTTGCGTTCTCGCCATTGACGACAACGAAGTCGAGGCCCCAACTGGCCCGCAGACCCGGCAGCCGCGCGACCACCGCAGTCCGGCCCGACCGGCCCATCACATCGCCCAGGAACAGAAGTCTCATGCCACCCCGATTAGGCGCGCGGCAGGAACCGGGCAAGCGGATTAGCGGTCTGGGGCGAAGATTTCTCCCTGAAAAATCTTTGGTCCCAGCTTCCCCTTTCACCTCCGGAACAACCGTCCAGCCGCGCCATGCCCGGCAAAAAATCCTTCTTCGCGGGGGATGGTGCCCCTCCTGCCCCCAAGGCCCAAAGCCCCGATGCAGACAGCCGTCCGCCGCATTCTGACCGGCTGCCGGCACGGCATCTCCACCCGAATCGCGCGAATGACCCTTCATGCCCAGCGCACGCCCCTGATGAGGTCGAGGTCGATCCCTTCGCCCCACCCCTCCCTGACGGCCACCCGCATCGCTTCGGGCGCGTTCCTGTCCTGTCGCATGGCGCCTTCAAGCTTTACGAAACGGCCGCGATCACCCGCTACGCCGATCCGGGCTTCCCCGGCCCGCCCCTCGTCCCGTCGGACGCAAAGGCCGCAGCCCGGATGGCCCCGGCTATCGCCATCGCCATCGTCGATGCCTTCCGCACCCTTGTGCTGCAAGTCTACGCCCACCGCGTCTTCCGCCCGGCCAAAGGGCTTGCCCCGGACGGGCACAGATCACCAAAGGCCTGACCGCCGCAGCAACGTCCTCGCCGCCTTCGACAGCATCGCGGCCGAAGGCAGGGCGCTCAAAGCCACCCGCACCCGTGCAGACTGTCGCCTCGCGCCGATGATCGCCGCCTTAACCGAAACAGCCGAAGGTCAAGCAAGCCGTCGCCGCCATCCGGCCCTGCTGTCACGGTGGGACCGGGTTCAGCACCACACTGCCTTCACCGCCTCGGGCCGCAGCCTTCTGCTCCCGGCACCCAGCCGAAACCCGCGATTCGCACCCGATGGTGAACGCGCCGCGCGCCTGCCGCGGTTCTGCCGCGCGCAAAGACGGAATGAAGGCAGCAGGTAAACAGGTTGAAGACCACGTTTTCCCTGCCGAATCCGCCGGTACCTCCACAGATCGCCGCCCCCCGTTCCCCAAACCCGCGCGCTGCCCTATCTCTTCGGTCATGACCACCCTTCCCCCCGCCCTCTCCGACTGGTTCGCCGCCAAAGGCTGGACCCTCCACCCCCACCAGCTTGACATGCTGGCCCGAAGCCACGACCCCGCCACCCTCCTCATCGCCCCCACGGGCGGCGGCAAGACCCTCGCGGGCTTCCTGCCCACCCTGGCCGAGCTTGGGCCCAACCCGCCGCCCGGCCTGCACACCCTCTACGTCTCCCCCCTGAAAGCCCTCACCGCCGACATCCGCCGCAACCTGCGCACCCCCATCGAGGGCGCCGCCCTCAACATCCGGGTCGAGGACCGCACCGGCGACACCACCTACACCCAGCGCCGCAAACAACGCGCCGACCCGCCGCATATCCTGCTGACCACGCCGGAAAGCCTCGCGCTCCTCCTCAGCTACGAAGACGCGCCCCGGATCTTCCAAGGGCTGCAACGGGTTATAATCGACGAAATCCACGCCCTCGCCGAATCCAAACGCGGCGACCAGCTCCTCCTGCAGCTCTCCCGCCTGCAAGGCATGACCCCCAACCTCCGCCGCATCGGCCTGTCCGCCACGGTCGAAAACCCCCCCGCCCTCGCCCGCTTCCTCAGCACCCGGACCACGATCCTGGAGGCCGACCCCGGCCCCGACCCCGACATTTCCATGCTGTAAACCGACGACGCCCCCCCGTGGAGCGGCGGCGGCGGCCGCTACGCCATCCCCGCGATCCTGAACGAAGTGACGCGCCACCGAACCACCCTCATCTTCCACAACACCCGCGCGCAGGCAGAGCTTTTCTTCCACGACCTCTGGCTCCAGAACACCGACGATCTGCCCATCGGCATCCACCACGGCTCCCTCGCCCGCGAACAGCGTGAGCGCGTGGAACAGGCGATGACCGCAGGCGCATTGCGCGCCGTCGTCTGCACCGGCTCCTTGGACCTCGGAATTGACTGGGGCGACGTCGATCTGGTGATCCAGGTCGGCGCGCCGAAGAACGTGAAACGCCTCGTGCAAAGGATCGGCCGCGCCAACCACCGCTACAACGCGCCCTCCAAGGCCCTCCTCGTCCCCGCCAACCGCTTCGAAGTGGTGGAATGTCAGGCCGCCCTTGATGCCGTCCGCGCCCATACCCTTGACGGCGAACCCCGCGGCCCCGGCCCCCGCGATGTCCTCTGCCAGCACATCCTCGCCACCGCCTGCGCCGGTCCCTTCGACGCCGCTCAACTTTATGCCGAAATCATCACCGCCGGTCCCTATGCCCTTCTGACCAAACCGGAATTCGACGCCTGCCTCGATTTCGTCGCCACCGGCGGCTACGCGCTGAAAGCCTATGACCGCTGGCAGCGATTGAAGCTGACGAATGGTAAATGGCACCTGCGCGACCCCCGCACCGCCGCCCTGATCCGCCAGAACCTCGGCACGATCATCGACATCGAAACCCTCAAGGTCCGCCTGAAGAACCAGTTCGGCGGCACCCCCCTTGGCGAAGTCGAGGAAGACTTCGCCGCCACCCTTACCCCCGGCGACACTTTCCTGATCGGCGGCCAGGTCGTGCGCTACGAGGGCCTGCGCGAGATGACGGTCGAGGTCACCAGAACCCCCGGCCGCGACCCCAAGGTCGCCGTCTTCAACGGCACAAAATTCGCCACCTCCACCCTGCTTGCCGACCGGATTCTCGAAATCTTCCAGGCCGAGACCTGGCCCGACCTCCCCGCCCACACCGCCTGGTGGCTGGCAAAACAGCATAAGGTCTCGCGCCTCCCCGACCCCCACTCCCTCCTTCTGGAAAGCTTCCCCCACGACGGCCGCGAACACCTCGTCGTTTACGGCTTTGCCGGAAGGAACGCCCAGCAGACCCTCGGCCTTCTGGTAACAAAACAGATGGAATCCCAGGGCCTTGCCCCCCTCGGCTTCGCCGCCACGGACTACGCCACCCTGATCTGGGGCCTTGATCCGGTCACCGACCCCGCACCCCTCTTCGACCTCGAAACCCTGAAGGACGGCCTTGAAACCTGGCTCTCCGGCAACGCCGTGATGAAGCGCACCTTCCGCGCCACCGCCATCATCGCGGGCCTGATCGAGCGTAACAACCAGGGCCGCCGCAAGTCCGGCCGCCAGGCCACCTTCTCCTCCGACATCCTCTACGACACGCTCCGGAAATACGACCCCGACCACCTCCTGCTGCAGATCACCCGCGAAGAGGCCCTGCGCGGCCTGATCGACTTCTCCCGGATCGAGGCCCTCCTCGCCCGGGTCGGCCCGAACATCGACCTGCGGCGCCTCCCCCGCGTCACCCCTCTCGCCGCCCCCCTCTTCTTCGAGCCCGGCCGCATCCCCGTCCACGGCGCAGGCCGCGATCGCCTCGCTTCCGCCCAGGCGCAGGCCCTTATGCAAGCCGCAGGCCTCGCCTGAGCGCTTTCATTCTGGCTCAAATATCCCCGCCGGAGGCTCCGCCCTTGCCACCGCGCCGCCGCCGGGGCATTCATCCGCCATGCACCACGCGCTCTTCTTCCACGGCGAAACGCTGCACCTGCTGCCCTCCGGCGGCCTCTGCTGGCCCGCGCGGAAACTGCTCACCGTCTCCGATCTGCACCTGGGCAAGTCCGAACGCCTCGCCAGGCGCGGCGGGTCGCTCCTGCCCCCCTACGAGACGCAGGCGACGCTGGAAAAACTCGACCGCGACCTCGACGCCACCGGCGCTGAAACCGTCATCTGCCTTGGCGACAGCTTCGACGATCTCGCCGCCGCGACCGGCCTCGACGAAGCCTCCCGCCTCTGGCTCGCCCGCCTGATGGCCGGCAAAAGCTGGACCTGGATCACCGGCAACCACGATCCCGGCCCGGTGGAAATCGGCGGCACCCATCGCGCCGCGCTGCACCTGCAGCCGTTCACCTTCCGCCACATCGCCGAGGCGCAGGAAAAAGCTGAAATTTCAGGGCACTACCACCCGAAGGCGCGCCTTGCTGGCCAGTCGAAGCCCTGCTTTCTCGCCGATGCCGCTCGGCTGATCCTGCCGGCCTACGGGGTCTACACCGGCGGCCTGCGCAGCCATGATACGGCGCTCACCGCGCTGATGGCCCCGGACGCGTTGGCGATCCTAACCGGCAGCCGCGCGCTGGCCATCCCCATGCCAAGGTAGGGTGTGCTACAGCGCACCTACGCCGTCAGCCCCTCCGGCTCCGCCAGCCCGATGCCGCTCGGCTGATCCTGCCGGCCTACGGGGTCTATACTGGCGGCCTGCGCAGCCATGACACGGCGCTCACCGCGCTGATGGCCCCCGACGCGTTGGCGATCCTAACCGGCAGCCGCGCGCTGGCCATCCCCATGCCAAGTTAGGGTGTGCTACAGCGCACCTACGCCGTCAGCCCCTCCGGCTCCGCCAGCCCGTGGGCCCGGCAGCACGCCGTCACC
>JANNXX010000032.1:0-6963 GCA_031409795.1 Rhodobacterales bacterium | reverse complement strand
GAACAGGTCACCGGGTTCGAGCTGCAGTACATGGACGGCCTGATCACCCAGGGCGAAAAGTACAACAAGGTTGTCGACGCCTGGACCAAGTGCAACGACAAGGTCACCGAGGCGATGATGTCGACCATTTCGGCCGTGCATCACGATGCGAACGGTGCCGAGAAAGAGCCGAACTCGGTCTACATGATGGCCCACTCGGGTGCCCGGGGCTCGGTCATCCAGATGAAGCAGCTGGGCGGGATGCGCGGCCTGATGGCCAAGCCCTCGGGCGAGATCATCGAGACGCCGATCAATTCGAACTTCAAGGAAGGTCTGACCGTTCTTGAATACTTCAACTCGACCCACGGCGCGCGGAAGGGTCTGTCCGACACCGCGCTGAAGACGGCGAACTCGGGCTACCTGACCCGTCGTCTGGTGGACGTCGCACAGGACTGCATCGTGCGGTCGCACGACTGCGGCACCGAGAACGCGATCACTGCTTCGGCAGCAGTCAACGATGGCGAAGTCATCGTGCCGATGGGCGAGCGGGTTCTGGGCCGTGTCGCGGCCGATGACGTCATGGTCCCCGGTTCCGACGAGGTGCTGGTCTCGCGGGGTGAGCTGATTGATGAGCGTCGTGCCGACCTGATCAACAACTCGGGCGTGGCCTCGATCCGCATCCGCAGCCCGCTGACCTGCGAAGCGGAAGAGGGCGTTTGCGCGCTGTGCTACGGGCGCGACCTTGCCCGCGGCACGCTGGTCAACCAGGGCGAAGCGGTCGGCATCATCGCCGCCCAGTCCATCGGGGAACCCGGCACCCAGCTGACGATGCGGACCTTCCACATCGGCGGCGTGGCGCAGGGCGGTCAGCAGTCCTTCCTGGAAGCCAGCCAGGAGGGCAAGATCGAGTTCCGCAACGGCAACGTGCTGAAGAACGTCGCAGGCGAGCAGATCGTCGTCGGCCGCAGCATGCAGATCGCGATCATCGACGATGTCGGCCAGGAACGCGCGGCCCACAAGCTGACCTATGGCGCGAAGCTGCACGTCAAGGACGGCGAGACGGTCAAGCGGGGCACGAAGCTCTTTGAATGGGACCCCTTCACCCTGCCGATCATCGCCGAAAAGACCGGCGTGGCGCGGTTCAAGGATCTGGTCTCGGGCATCTCGGTGCGCGAGGACACGGACGAAGCGACGGGGATGACGCAGAAGATCGTGTCGGACTGGCGCTCGGTGCCGAAGGGCGGCGATCTCAAGCCCGAGATCATCGTGATGGACCCGGCCACCGGCGACCCGATCCGCAACGACCAGGGCGCGCCGATCAGCTATTCCATGTCGGTGGACGCGATCCTTTCCGTCGAAGACGGGCAGGAGCTGCGCCCCGGCGACGTGGTGGCGCGTATCCCGCGCGAAGGTGCCAAGACCAAGGACATCACCGGGGGTCTGCCCCGCGTGGCGGAACTGTTCGAAGCCCGGCGTCCGAAGGATCACGCGATCATCGCGGAAGCGGATGGCTATGTCCGCTTCGGCAAGGACTACAAGAACAAGCGCCGCATCACGGTGGAGCCGGTCGACGAGACGCTGACGGCGCAGGAATACATGATCCCCAAGGGCAAGCACATTCCGGTTCAGGAAGGCGACTTCGTCCAGAAGGGCGACTACATCATGGACGGCAACCCGGCCCCGCATGACATTTTGCGGATCCTGGGGGTCGAGGCGCTGGCGAACTACATGATCGACGAAGTGCAGGACGTCTACCGCCTGCAAGGCGTGAAGATCAACGACAAGCACATCGAGGTGATCGTCCGCCAGATGCTGCAGAAGCTGGAGATCCTGGACAGCGGCGACACGACGCTGCTGAAAGGCGAACATGTCGACAAGCAGGAGCTGGAGGAAGAAAACGTCAAGGCCCGCAACCGCGGCCTGCGCGAAGCCAGCGCCGAGGCGATCCTTCTGGGGATCACCAAGGCCAGCCTGCAGACCCGGTCGTTCATCTCTGCCGCGTCGTTCCAGGAAACCACCCGGGTGCTGACCGAGGCGTCGGTGCAGGGCACGCGGGACAACGTGGGCGGCCTTAAGGAAAACGTCATCGTCGGCCGGCTGATCCCGGCAGGCACCGGCGGGGCGACAAGCCGCGTGAAGAAGATCGCGTCGGACCGCGACCAGACCGTGATCGAAGCGCGCCGGAGCGAGGCCGCCGAGGCCGCAGCCCTGGCCGCCCCGGTGGAAGTGGTGCAGACCGAGGCTGAAAGCGTGTTCGACACCAGCCTTGTCGACACGGTGGAAAGCCGCGAGTAAGCCGCGCGCGAAAGCCGCGCGGTCTTAGGGCATGACCTTGCACCCCCGTCCATCGCAAGATGGGCGGGGGTTTTTCCTGTGCCCTGATCGGCGCTTGTCAAATGGAGCGGCGTTCCGCCGCAAGACTTTTGTCTCGCCTCTGGCGCGCGAAGGGCGCGCCAACCGGCTTGGAGCGTGCGCGCCGCGCGGGGAGTATTTGGCAAGAAGCAAGTCCGGCGTGGTGGGTGCCGGGATCGTCGCCTTGCGGCGGCTTTTCCTTGCCCGCCGGGGCTGCTAGTCAGTCTGGGAAAAGAAGGACCCCGCTCTTGCCCCTTACCGAAAACCTGCGCGGCATCCTGGTCATGTGCGCGTCGATGGCTGCGTTCACCATCAACGATGCCTTCATGAAATCGGTGACCGCGACCCTGCCGCTGTACCAGACGATCGGCCTGCGCGGGCTGATCGCGGTTCTGGGACTGGGCGGGCTGGTGCTGGCGACCGGGGCCTTCCGGCTGCGGCTGAACCGGCGGGATGGCGGGCTGATCCTGATGCGTTCGCTTGCCGATGTGGCGGCGACGGTCTTCTTTCTGGAAGCGCTTCTCAGGATGGAGCTGGCCAACCTCTCGGCGATCATGCAGGCGCTGCCGCTGATGATCACCCTTGGGGCGGCGCTGGTCTTCGGCGACCGGATCGGCTGGCGGCGGATGACGGCGATCCTGGTCGGGCTGATCGGTGTGCTGATCATCATCCGGCCGGGGACCGAGGGCTTTGACCTTTGGGCGCTGCTGGGGGTGGCGTCGGTCCTGTGTGTCGTGGTGCGCGACCTGTCGGTGCGGCCGATCCAGGGGCAGGTGCCGTCGGCCCTTGTGGCGCTGGGTGCGGCGGTGGGCGTGGCCGCGATGGGATGGATCGGCACGGGCCTGCAGGGCTGGCAGACCCCGACCGGACCCGAGGCGGCGAAGGTGCTGGGTGCGGGGCTGTTCCTGATCGTCGGTTACCTGACGTCGGTCATGGCGATGCGGACCGGCGACATCGGGATCGTGGCCCCGTTCCGCTATACCTCGCTTCTGTGGGCGATCTTTCTGGGGCTTGTCGTCTTTGGCGATCTGCCGGATGGCTGGACGCTGTTCGGTGCCGCAATCGTCGTCGGTGCCGGGCTTTTCACCCTGTGGCGCGAGCGGCGGTTGCGGCTGATGCAAGCGTGAGTGCCGGGGTCCACCCGCTGTAGGGACCCCGTGTTGACACCCCCGGCGATTCCCCCTATACGCCCGCCTACCCAAGCCATCGGTCCGTGATCGGGGCAGGGGTCAGAGCGCTTGAAGTGGTCATGATCCGGGCCTTGCTGCCCCGATCCTCTGGAAATCCACCGTGTCATCGTCCGCAGGGACGGTGAATGCGGTGTTCGTGTTTTGCGATGGGCGCAAGGCACGGGTCGAGAAGCAGCGTCCCCAAGGCAGGGGGGCGAGTATCGAAAACGAGGAACGTGAATGCCGACGATTCAACAGCTGATCCGGAAGCCCCGGGAAGCGAACGTGCGGAAGTCCAAGTCGCAGCACCTGGAATCCTGCCCGCAAAAGCGCGGAGTCTGCACCCGCGTCTACACCACCACCCCGAAGAAGCCGAACTCGGCCATGCGGAAAGTCGCCAAGGTGCGTCTGACCAACAGCTTCGAGGTCATCTGCTACATCCCCGGTGAAAAGCACAACCTGCAGGAACACTCGGTCGTGTTGATCCGCGGCGGTCGTATCAAGGACCTTCCCGGTGTGCGCTACCACATCCTCCGCGGCGTTCTGGATACCCAGGGCGTGAAGGAACGTCGTCAGCGTCGTTCGAAATACGGCGCCAAGCGTCCGAAGTGAGGAGATAGAGCATGTCCCGTCGTCACGCCGCCGAAAAGCGCGATATCCTGCCCGATGCCAAGTATGGCGACCGGGTGGTCACCAAGTTCATGAACAACCTGATGCTGGACGGCAAGAAGTCCGTCGCCGAAGGCATCGTCTATGGCGCGCTTGAGCGGGTTCAGACCCGGCTGAAGCGCCCCGCTGTCGAGGCGTTCCACGAAGCGCTGGACAACGTGAAGCCCTCGGTCGAGGTGCGTTCGCGCCGCGTCGGCGGTGCGACCTATCAGGTCCCCGTCGAAGTCCGCATCGAACGCCGCGAGGCGCTGGCGATCCGCTGGCTGATCATCGCGGCGCGCAAGCGCAACGAGAACACCATGGAAGAGCGTCTGGCGGCCGAGCTGTCAGATGCCGTGCAGAACCGCGGCACCGCCGTGAAGAAGCGCGAAGACACCCACAAGATGGCCGACGCAAACAAAGCGTTCAGCCACTATCGCTGGTAAGAGGGCATCATGGCACGCGAATTTCCGCTGACACGATACCGCAACTTCGGGATCATTGCCCATATCGACGCGGGCAAGACCACGACGTCCGAGCGTATCCTTTACTACACCGGCAAGTCCCACAAGATCGGCGAAGTCCACGACGGCGCCGCGACGATGGACTGGATGGAGCAGGAACAGGAACGCGGGATCACGATCACCTCGGCCGCGACCACCACGTTCTGGGAACGCACGATTGATCCGGGTCTTGAGCATAACCGGTCGGACAAGTTCCGCTTCAACATCATCGACACCCCCGGCCACGTCGATTTCACCATCGAAGTCGAGCGTTCGCTGGCGGTGCTGGACGGGGCTGTCGTCCTCCTTGACGGCAACGCCGGGGTTGAGCCGCAGACCGAAACCGTCTGGCGTCAGGCCGACCGCTACAAGGTGCCGCGGATCGTGTTCGTCAACAAGATGGACAAGACCGGCGCCGATTACTTCAAATGCGTCCGCATGATCAAGGACCGCACCGGCGCGAACGCTGTTCCCGTCGCCCTGCCGATCGGCGCCGAAGACAAGCTGGAAGGCATCATCGACCTCGTGACCATGGAAGAATGGGTCTATGAGGGCGAAGACCTGGGTGCATCCTGGGTGCGCCAGCCGATCCGCGACAGCCTCAAGGCTGAAGCTGACGAATGGCACCTGAACCTGGTGGAAACCGCCGTGGGTCAGGATGACGCCGCGATGGAAGCCTACCTTGAAGGCACCGAGCCGTCGCCCGAGACGCTGCGCGCGCTGATCCGCAAGGCGACCCTTGCGATCGACTTCATCCCGGTTTTTGCAGGCTCGGCCTTCAAGAACAAGGGCGTGCAGCCACTGTTGAACGCCGTCATCGACTATCTGCCTTCGCCTCTGGACGTGCCGCCCTACGAAGGCTTTGCGCCCGGCGACGAGACGGAAACCCGCAACATCTCGCGCTCGGCCGATGATGACCAGCCGTTCTCGGGCCTGGCATTCAAGATCATGAACGACCCCTTCGTCGGTTCGTTGACCTTCACCCGGATCTATTCGGGCAAGCTGGCCAAGGGCGACGCGATGCTGAACGCGACCAAGCAGCGCAAAGAGCGCGTTGGCCGGATGATGATGATGCACGCGATTGACCGGGAAGAGATTTCCGAAGCCTTCGCCGGTGACATCATCGCGCTTGGCGGTCTGAAGGAGACCACCACCGGTGACACCCTGTGTGATCCGGCGAAGCCAGTCGTTCTGGAAACCATGACCTTCCCGGTCCCGGTGATCGAGATCGCGGTCGAACCGAAGACCAAGGCCGACCAGGAAAAGATGGGCATCGCGCTTGCCCGCCTGGCTGCCGAAGACCCGTCTTTCCGGGTGGAAACCGACCAGGAATCCGGTCAGACCATCATGAAAGGCATGGGGGAACTTCACCTCGACATCCTCGTTGACCGCATGCGGCGCGAGTTCAAGGTCGAGGCGAACATCGGTGCCCCGCAGGTCGCCTACCGTGAGACGATCAGCCGCGAGCACGAGATCGACTACACGCACAAGAAGCAGACCGGCGGAACCGGCCAGTTCGCGCGCGTGAAGCTGATCATCTCGCCGACCCAGCCGGGCGAAGGCTATTCGTTCGAATCGAAGATCGTCGGTGGCGCGGTGCCGAAGGAATACATCCCCGGCGTCGAAAAGGGCATCAAGTCGGTGATGGATAGCGGTCCCCTTGCGGGCTTCCCGGTCATCGACTTCAAGGTCTCGCTGATCGACGGCGCGTTCCACGATGTCGACTCTTCGGTTCTGGCCTTCGAGATCGCGGCCCGTGCAGCGATGCGCGACGGTCTGAAAAAGGCCGGCGCAAAGCTTCTGGAACCGATCATGAAGGTCGAAGTCGTCACCCCGGAGGAATACACCGGCGGCGTCATCGGCGACCTGACCTCGCGTCGGGGCATGATCAACGGCCAGGACAGCCGCGGCAACGCGAACGTCATCGCCGCGATGGTTCCGCTTGCGAACATGTTCGGCTACATCAACCAGCTGCGGTCCATGACCTCAGGCCGCGCCGTGTTCTCGATGGAGTTCGACCATTACGACACGGTTCCGGAGAACCTGAGCCAGGAAATCCAGAAGAAATACGCATAAGCGGGGTGGGCGGATCGCCCATCCTTCCATCCCGTAGGGCGCGCAACAGCGCACCGCACCAGACATCAGGAGGCCATCATGGCGAAGGCAAAGTTTGAACGTAACAAGCCGCATGTGAACATCGGGACCATTGGTCACGTGGACCATGGCAAGACGACGCTGACGGCGGCGATCACGAAGTATTTCGGCGAATTCAAGGCCTATGACCAGATCGACGGCGCACCCGAGGAGCGGGC
>JANNXX010000031.1:0-14446 GCA_031409795.1 Rhodobacterales bacterium | reverse complement strand
ACGGCGGTCCATATCGCGGATCTTTATGGCAAGACGTTCTCGATCACCGTCGAGGGTTTCAAGATCGAGACCCCGGTGGTGTCCTACATCCCGCCGCCGATCAACCTGGGCCAGACCATCGCGCTGGACCTGCAGGTCAGCTGGTGGAAGGGCTGGTGGCAGCGCCGCCGGGGCTACAAGGCCTTTGCGCAGGATTTCTACGCTCTGATCCGGGCCGAAACAGACCCGATCATCAATGATCTCAAGACCATCCAGATCGGCCTGTTCCGCGAACGCACCCAGCAGACCTTGCGCGACTTCCTGCAGGAACAGCGCGAACTTCTGATGAGCGCGCTGGCCAGCTCGGAAATCTCGATGGACGAGATGAAGGAACTGTTCGGGGTGAACGCCTGGGAGGACCGGCAGGAATGCCTGGCGTCGATCATGGACGAACTTGGGATCTATGCCGAGTAAGCCCAAGCCGCGCAGGAAAGGACCATACCCATGCCGATGACCCGCAAACCCCGCATCGCCATCATGGGCGAATTCAGCTCTGGCAAAAGCACGCTTTGCAACGTGCTGATGGGCGCGCGGCCGCTGCTGGAGAAGGTCACCGCGACGCAGTTGCCGCCGGTCTGGCTGTCCTACGGAGACGATGACGCCTATACGATGGGTCTGGATGGCGTGGCCTATGATCTTGACCTGCGGGATCTGGAGCAGGTGTCGCTTGAGACGACGGAACATGTCCGGATCCACATGAAAAGCGATATCCTGCGCTATTGCGACCTGATCGACATGCCCGGAATCTCGGACCCGTCGATGTCGCCCGAGGTCTGGGAGCGGATGGCCCACCTGGCCGATGGCGTCATGTGGTGCACGCATGCGACGCAGGCCTGGCGGCAGTCCGAAAGCGGGGTCTGGAACGGTTTCCCGCAGGACATGCGACGCAACAGCCTGCTTCTGGTCACCCGGTTCGACAAGATTCTGGGCGACAAGGATAAATCCAAGGTGATCAAGCGGGTGCGGCAAGAGGTCGACGGCCTGTTCGCCGAAGTGTTCCCGGTGTCGCTTCTGCAGGCGATGAAGGCGGGCGACGATGAGACCAAGTGGATCGACAGCGGTGCAGAGGCCTTTACCTCGGCGCTGTTCGACATCATGCATCGCCTGATCGACGAGGGGGCACCCGAACCCGGTGAAGAGGACCGGCCGCCGATCACGCCCGACCTTTCGGACAGTTCCGAGACCGGCCAAAGCCTGATTGCCCAGGCCTTCGAAAGACTGTCGCTGATCCGCAACACTCCGGTTATCAAGGTTCTGCCCCGGCGCGTGGCGGCCGGTGAGCGGCTGTTGCGCACCGATCGCCCGACAGAAGATTCCGGTCCGGCGGTGGTTTCCTTCTCGGACGAGGACATGTTCGACGCCGCAGCCAGGATGGCCGGTGGCCGGTCGCAAAGCCAGTAGCAGGGCCGGAAATCGGGATAGGGGCTGATCTTGGGTGTCATCGAAAGCCTTGGCCTGCTGATCAAGGCCCATCCGCAGGCGCGGCTGGTGGCCTTTGCCGACCTGTCGTCCAGCATGATCCTGGCCAGTCAGGGATCCCGGTCGATAACGCAGGAACACCTTGACCGGCTGTGCAAACAGGCGCGCGTCAGCTTTGACGACCCGCTGTTCGCGCTGGCGATGGAAGCCTTCAGCGAACCGCAAGCCGCGCTCATGCTGGGCGACGGTGGCGTGCATGTGTTCATGCGGTCGGAAAGCGAGCCTGCGGATGCGTTGTGTTGCATCTGCGACCATGGCATTGATCTGGCAAGCTTCGTCGAAGCCGTTCGCGAGACGCTGGCCGGCATCTCGGGAAGCTGACGGGCAGGCGGGAACCAGGGGCGGAAACAGGGCTTGAACAGGGGAACACTACCGATCCTTGCACGGCTGCAGTCCCTGCAGACCGCCTCGCATGTCGCGGCGGGCGGCGCGCGCGTGATCGCCGAGGCCGGCAACCCCAGCCCGCTGACCGCCTTGCTGCGCGAAGTGAACGAGACGATCCTTGGCCGCGCCCTGCGCTTTGAGACCAACCTGGGGACAAGCCTGACCCTGGAAGCCGCCGGACGCCGCGTCCTGCGCCTGACCGAGGCCGTCGGCCTGCCGGGGGCGGAAGGCTGTCTTGCGGCCGAAGCTCTGGAGGACGAGAACAAGGATGACCTGATTTCCCTGATGCAGGCGCTTGCCGCCCCGCGAAGTGAGCTGCGGGTTACGATCTCGGCGCGGGGCGTGGCGGGTGAAGGGGTCAGCGTCGGCCTGCCGGTCGCGCTGCTGGCCGACCTTCTGCTGGTCGACCTGAACGAAGCTGTCGGGCCGGAAGCGGCCGCCGATGCGGCGCCGGCACAGCCCGAAGCCAGGGCGCCAGCCCATGCCGACCCGGAAACCGGCAGCCCGGCGCGCAGCCTGGCCCGCTTTGCCGAAGCCCTGTCGGAGACGCTGATGGCCTGGGTGATCCGCGGCGGCGAAGCGGACGGCAGCTTTGGCGGCCCGGACGAGATGGTCAGCCACTTGCAAGGTTTCCTCGACGAAGAGGCGCATGCCATCCAGCACCAACTGGACCTGGTGTCGGACCTGCCGAACAGTCCGGCCTGCATGGTCCTTGGCTCGGCCCTGATCGACGGCCAGGGCGTCCTGTGCGCGCGGTCCGAGGGCGCGATCCTGCTTGGTCTGTTCGAGGGCAATCCGGCGCAAAGCCTGATCCGCGCCTGGTCCGAAGCCCGCGGCTGATCAGCGGCGGCGGCCATCGGGGCCAAACTGGAACATCCTGTCACGCTGCGGGGTCAGGAACACATTTTCAGAAACCGTATAGTCATGCTCGCCAAACAGGCGCACCGTCAGCAGCCCGTGATCGGCATTGCGCGCGTAGACCAGCGTTTCCCCGCCCAGCTTTTCGATATGGCTGACCTCGGCGGCAAGCTCACCCGCATCGCGCGCGATTGCCAGGTGTTCGGGCCTGATCCCGGCCTGGCCCTGCGGCAGGCCAAGCGCCGCCGCATCCAGGAAATTCATCTGCGGGCTGCCGATGAACCCGGCGACAAAGGTGTTCGCCGGGTTGTTGTAAAGCTCCATCGGGCTGCCGACCTGTTCGACCTTGCCCGCGCGCAGCACCACGATCCGGTCGGCCAGGGTCATCGCCTCGACCTGATCATGGGTCACATAGATCATCGTGGCGCCCAGCTCCCGGTGCAGGCGGGCGATCTCGATCCGGGTCGCCACGCGCAGGGCGGCGTCGAGGTTGGACAGCGGCTCGTCGAAGAGAAACAGCTTCGGCGTCCGCACGATGGCCCGCCCGATGGCAACGCGCTGGCGCTGGCCGCCGGAAAGCTCGGCCGGGCGGCGGTCCATCAGGGGGTCAAGCGCCAGCATTCCGGCGGCCTTGTCGATGGCGGCAGTGATCGCGGCCTTCGGCTGGCCCGCCTGTTTCAGCGCCAGCCCCATGTTGTCGCGGACCGAAAGATGGGGGTAAAGCGCATAGCTTTGAAACACCATCGCCAGTTCGCGCCTGGCCGGGGCGACGTCGTTCATCCTTTTGCCGTCAAGAAGGACATCTCCGCCGCTGGCATCCTCCAGCCCGGCGATGATGCGCAGCAGGGTGGACTTGCCGCAACCGGACGGCCCGACGAAGACGCAGAATTCGCCGTCGTTCACCGTCAGGTCGACGCCCTTGATCACCTCGGTCGCGCCAAAGGACTTGGTGACGGATTTCAGTTCAAGCGCGCCCATCAGCCCCTCACAATTTCACAGGAATGCCGGAACGGATGCTTTCATCCGCCGCCAGACAGATGGCCAGGGACTGCACGGCATCATCCATGTGCCGCGTCAGGTCCAGGTCCTCCAGGATTGCCCGCGCCACATAGGCCTGCTCGCGTTCGCACAGGTCCTGATGGCCGGGTTCGTCGGCCATCGACAGGTCCTGATCGGTCTGCCCGACGCGGTGGACACGGATGGTCGAGGTCTTGGTATGCGTGTCATGGTCATCCGACCGCGCGCTCTCCGGCATCCGGATCGAGACAGCACCGTTCGGGCTGACCACGTCCTTCACGAAGAACGCGGTGTCCGACATCATCGGCCCCCAGCCCGCCTCGTACCAGCCGACCGACCCGTCGTCGAACAGCACCTGGAAATGGCCGTAGTTGTACATGTCCGGCGCGATTTCCTGTGACAGGCGGACACCCATCCCGCGGACTTCCACCGGACGGGCATCGGTGATCTGGCACATGACGTCGACGTAATGGACCCCGCAATCAACGATGGGGCTGGTCGTCTGCATCAGCGTCTTGTGCACCTCCCAGGTCGGGCCGCTGGACTGCTGGTTCAGGTTCAGCCGGAAGACGTAAGGTCCGCCAAGCGCGCGCGCCTCGGCGATCAGGCGCATCCAGCTGGGGTGATGCCGCAGGATATAGCCGACCACGACTTTCCTGCCGTTGGCCTTCGCGCAGTCCGCCACACGGCGGGCATCGGTCACCGTCGTCGCCAGCGGCTTTTCGACAAACACATGCGCCCCCGCCTCCATCGCCGCGACGGCATAGTCGGCATGGCTGTCGGAATAGGTCGAGACGTTCACCAGGTCCGGTTTCAGCCTGTTTAGAGCTGCTTTGAAGTCCGGCTCGACCGTGTAGCCGGCAAGCTCCGGGTCCAGCCGCGGACCGGACCGGTTCACCAGCCCCACCAGATCAAAGGCCGGGTTGCGATGATAGGCCAGCGCATGGCTGCGGCCCATCGTGCCAAGGCCTGCGACCATCACGCGGATCATTTGACGGCTCCGGCAGTGATCCCGCGGATCAACTGGCGCGAGAAGATGAGGTAAAGGATCAGCACCGGAACGATTGCCAGCGACAGGGCGGCCAGGACAGCGTTCCAGTTGGTCACGAACTGCCCGATGAACACCTGCGCCCCAAGGGTGACGGTCTTCACCTCCTCACTGGGCGCAAGGATCAGCGGAAACCACAGATCGTTCCAGATCGGGATCATGGTAAAGACCGCAACCGTCGCCATGGCCGGGCGGACCAGCGGCAGGACGAGAGAAAAGAAGATGCGATACTCCGACAGCCCGTCGATCCGGCCCGCGTTCTTCAGGTCGTCCGAGACCGATTTCATGAACTCGGCCAGAATGAACACCGCCAAGGGCAGCCCCTGCGCGGTATAGACCAGTACCAGCGCGGTCAGCGTGTTCACCAACCCGCTGGCAACCATGATCTCCAGGATCGCAACGGTGCCAAGGCGGATCGGGATCATGATCCCAAGCGCAAGATAAAGGCCCATCAGCATGTTGCCCCGGAAGCGGTACTCCGACAGCGCGAAGGCCGCCATCGCGCCGAACAGCAGGACGAAGAACAGGCTGGCGACAGTCACGATCATGCTGTTCTGGAAATACAGGAAGAAATCGCCCTGCTTCATCACGGTCTGATATCCGATCAGGTCGAAGTTGCCGGGCCAGGGCAGCGCCAGAGGGTCGGCGAAGATCGCCTTCCGGCTTTTGAAGCTGTTGATGACGATGACGAAGACCGGGAACAGCGCCACCAGCGTCCAGGTGATCAGCGCGGCATGGGCGGCAATGGTGCGGCCGGGGGACATGCGGGCGGCCATCAGAACTGATACCTCCGCAGCCGGGTCTGGACGCCGAACAGATAGACGCAGACGCCCAGCAGGATGATCCCGAACATCGCCCCGGCAATCGCCGACCCCATGTAGGGATCACCCAACTGCAGCTGGAAGCCGAAGAAAGTACGGTAAAGGAAAGTGCCCAGAATGTCGGTCGAATAATCCGGCCCGGCCAGCGCGCCCTGTGCCACATAGATCAGATCGAAGGCGTTGAAATTGCCGACGAAGGTCAGGATCGAGATGATCCCGATCGCCGGCAGGATCAGCGGCAGCTTGATCTTCCAGAACTGCGACCAGCCGGTGATGCCGTCCATCTCTGCCGCCTCGATCACCTCATCGGGGATCGACAGCAGCGCCGCGTAGATCAGCATCATCGGAATGCCGACAAACTGCCAGACCGAGATCAGCGCCAGCGTGGTCAGCGCGTATTCCTCGCGGCCAAGCCATGGCGCGAACAGGGCCTTCAGCCCCACCGCGTCCAGCATCCCCGGCGCGATGCCCCAGATCGGTGACAGGATCAGCTTCCAGACAAAGCCGACAATCACGAACGACAGGATCGTCGGAATGAAGATCGCCGTGCGGTAGAAGGCGGCCATCCGCAGGCGCGGCGTCGACAGGATCGCCGCAAGGGCGATGCCGATGGGGTTCTGAACCAGCATGTGGATGATGAAGAACCAGGTATTGTTGCCCAGGGCGTTCCAGAAGGCGTCGGACCAGAGGGCATTGCCGAAGAGCGTGGCGAAGTTTGACAGGCCGACGAAGACCCGTTCACCGGCGCTGTCCTCGTTCATCAGCGACTGGGCGAGGGTTCCGAAGAGCGGAATGATCATCAGCCCCGAATAGACCAGCACCGCCGGGGCCAGGAACACGGCGATGTGCCAGCGCACAGGCTTACGTGCAGCCATGGTCCTTCCCTTTCATTCTGGTGAAAATATCCTCGGGGGGTCCGGGGGGCAGAAGGCCCCCCGGTTCTGTCGGCTCACGTCACTGCTGCGGGGCAAACCAGGTGGCAAGGCCCGCCTGCAGCCGGGCGGCCGCGTCCTCGGGCGTCTCGGTGCCCTTGATCACGTTGGCCGAGGCGTTCCAGGTCTCGTTTTCCAGGTTCGGCGTCCCACGCGACAGGATCTGGTAGGTGGACCGGATCGTTGACTGGCACTTGCCGCGCCAGCCGACGAATTCCTGCGCCAGCGGGTCGGCCATTTCCACCGGGGTGGAGTTCAGGCTGAAGAAGCCCGGCAGCGCGTTCGCGTAAAGCGTGGCAAACTCGGGGCTGCCGACCCATTCCAGAAACACTTTCGCGGCCTCGGCATTGGGCGATTTCGCGTTCATGCCGATGGCGATGTCGGTATGGTCCGAGATATAGCAGGTGTCGCCAGCGGCCGCGACCGGCGGCGGGAAGGCCCCCATCTTGAAGGTGGCCTGCGTGTTGAAGCCACTGATCTCCCACGACCCGGCGGGATAGATCGCCGCGCGGCCCAGGGTGAACAGGTTCTGGCTGTCCGGGTAGGTCTGCGCCTCGAACCCGTCGCCGAGGTAATCCTTCCACTTCGCCAGTTCGGTGAACGGGGCCACCCAGGCCGCGTCGGTCAGCTTCTGCTCGCCCTTGATCAGCGCCAGACGGCCTTCCTCACCCTTCCAGAAGTTCGGCCCGATGTTGTTGTAACCCATCGTGGCGGCTTCCCACTGGTCGTTGGTGCCCATCGCCATCGGGATATAGGTGCCGTCGGCCTTGATCTTGTCCAGCGCGGCATAGAATTCCGCGTTCGTGGTCGGCACGGCGATGCCAAGGGCGTCGAAGGCATCCTTGTTGTAGATGAAGCCGTGGATCACCGATGCCATCGGCACGCAGAAAGTCGCGGCTGCATCATCGGTCTGCCAGGCGGATTTCGCCACCGGCGAGAAGTTGGCCATGCTAGCCAGACCCGACAGGTCGGCAAGGTGGCCCTGGTTGTAAAGTTCCAGCGACGCATCGAAGGGGCGGCAGGTGATCAGGTCACCGGCAGACCCGGCCGACAGCTTGGAGTTCAGCGCAGCATTGTACTCCGCCGGGGCGGTGGGCGCGAAGACCTCCTTGATGTCGGGGTTCTGCGCCTCGAAGGCGGGGATGATCGTGTCCTGCCAGATCGTCAGGTCATCGTTGCGCCAGCTTTCGATGGTCAGGGTGGTTTCGGCAAGGACCGGGCCGGCCAGCAAGGTGCTGGTCAGAAGGGCAAGGCGAAAGGTTCGTGTCATGTCAGTCTCCCTGTTTGGGCGCGTTGGCCCGGTTGGTTGTCGTCAGGTCTTCATGGCGTCGGTCAGGTGCCCGCCGGCTTGTGCTAGCCGTGCCGCCGCGGCATCGGGCGCCACGCCGCGCGCCACCAGAACGGCAGGCTTCACGGCGCCATTGGTCCGGTTCAGCGCCACGCGGGCGGCGCCGGTGTCGACCCCCGCCACGCGGGCCACGATCCTTGCCGCCCGGTCACGCAGCTTGGCGTTGTCGGCCACGACGTTGACCATCATGCCGTCATGCACATGGCCCAACTGCACGCCCAGCAGCACAGAGATCAGGTTCAGCGCCACTTTCTGCGCCGTGGCCGCACCAAGCCGCGTCGACCCGGCAATGATCTCGGCCCCGGTATCAAGACAGACCGGCACATCGGCGGCCCGAAGCAGCGCCGAGTCCGGCACATTGGCGATCCCGACCAGCTGCACGCCCGCGCGCGCCGCAAGGTCGCAGACCGCAAGCGTATAGGGCGTCCCGCCCGAGGCCGAGACGGCGATCAGCACATCCCCGGCCTGAAAACCGGCACGGGCAAAGTCGGCGGCGGCCAGGGCCGGGTCATCCTCGACCCCGCCGGTCATCTTCAGCAGCGCATCGGCGCCGCCGGCAAAAAGCATCGGGGTGCGATCCGGCGCGATGCCGAAGGTTCCAAGCAGTTCCAGGCAATCGGCCAGCGCCATCAACCCGGACGATCCGGCCCCGGCATAGCCAAGCTTTCCGCCCCGGGCCAAAGCCCCGACCGCCAGCGCCGCCGCCTGTTCCAATGCCGAAAGCGCGGGCCGGACCGCCGCCAGCGCCGCCTCCTGCGCCGCAAGCGCGCGGGCCAGCACCTGGTCGGCCGGGGCCAGATGCAGCCCGGATGCCAGTGGATGCAACGCCTCGGTCGGACGGTCGGCCATGTGATTCCCCCTGCTGACAGACAATGCCAAAATAATACCACTTGTAAAGAGGCATCTGCGAAAGCCTCGTTTCCGGCGATTATGGCAGCTTTGGATGATACCACTTTTCAAATGGTCTTATTTTGGTATTGTAGTGACCGGGAGGATTCGCATGACGCTTTTCCTGGGGATCGACGGCGGGGGAACCGGCTGCCGCGCGGCGGTGGCGGATGGGTCCGGCCCTGTGCTGGGGGAAGGCTGGTCGGGTCCGGCGAACATCGCCAGCGATGTCGGGGCCGCCTGCGACAACATCCTTGCCGCCACCCGTGCCGCCTTGACCCAGGCTTTCGGGTCGACGCAGGCCATGCCGGGACTGACCGCCGGGCTGGGCCTTGCCGGGGCGAACGCGGAAGGTGCGGCGTTGAGGCTGCGACAATTGCTGCCCTTCGCGCGGCTCCGGATCGAGACCGACGCCGTCGCCGCCGTGAAGGGCGCGCTTGGGTCGGGCGACGGGATCGTCGCGGCCATTGGCACCGGGTCGGTCTTCGCCGCGCAGCGCGGCGGCCGCATCCGCGAGATCGGTGGCTGGGGTCTGGTGCTGGGCGACGATGGCAGCGGCGCCTGGCTTGGCCGGTCGGCGCTGCGGCTTGCCTTGCGGGCGGCCGAGGGCTTTATCCCCGCGACCCCTTTCCTGCGCGCCGTGCTGGACGACTTCGGCGGGAGGGAGCGCCTGATCGCCTTTTCGCTGACCGCCCGCCCGGCCGAGCTTGCGGCGCTGGCCCCGCGCGTCCTTGCCGCACGGGATCCCGCCATCCTGACGCTGATCGGCACGGCAACCGGTCTTGTGGCGGACCACCTTGCGCTTTTGCAGACCGATCCGCCCTTGCCGGTGACTTTCATCGGCGGCCTTGGCCCGGCCTATGCCGCACGGCTGGCCGCTCGCTGGACCCTTGCGCCGGCACGGGGCTCGGCCCTAGACGGCGCGCTTGCCCTTGCCCGTGAGGCCGCGTGATGGAAGAGCTGTTCGCGCCCGAAGGCTTCGCCACCGGGGCCGGGCCGCTGTATCTGCAACTGCAGCGCCGGATCGCCGACGCGATGCTGCGCGGCGTGCTGGCCCCCGGCGCAAGCCTGCCCGCCGAACGCGACATCGCCGCGATCACCGGGCTTAGCCGGGTGACGGTCCGCAAGGCGATCGAGGCACTGGTGGCGCAAGGCGCGCTGACCCAGCGGCGCGGGTCGGGCACCTTCGTCGCGCCCCGGGTCGAAAGGCTGGAACAGGCGCTGTCGCTCCTTACCTCGTTCACCGAGGACATGGCCCGGCGGGGCAAATCCGTGGAATCGGTCTGGATCAGCCGCAGCATCCAGTCGCCCACCCCGGAAGAGGTGATGGCACTTGGCCTTGGCGCAGGTGACCGGGTGGCGCGGCTGGAACGCGTGCGCCGGTCGGACGGGGTGCCCTTGGCGATCGAGCGGGCGTCGATCCCGACCCAGGTGCTGCCGGACCCCGAAGCGGTGGAAACCTCGCTTTATGCCTTGTTAGAGACGTTTGGCGCTCGCCCGGTCCGCGCGGTGCAGCGCATTTCGGCGGCCAATCTTGGCCCCCGCGACGCCGAGCTTCTGGGGGTCGCCCCCGGTGCCGCTGGCCTGCGGATCGAGCGGATCGGCTATCTGGCCTCGGGGCGGGTGGTGGAATTCACCCGCTCGATCTACCGGGGAGACGCCTATGATTTCGCGGTCGAGCTGAAGCTGGCCCCCGATGCCGGGCGCGAACCGGAAAGGCCCCCCAGATGACCCAACCCCACACGGCCCCCTCTCACATGGCCCCCTCTCACATGGCCCGCGAAGTGGCCGAGATCCCGCAGGCCGCCGCCCGGCTTCTGGCGCTGTCCGGCGCCGATATCGCCCGTGCTGCTGCGGCGATGCGGCGGGCCGACCCATCCCTGATCGTCACCGTGGCGCGTGGGTCATCCGACCACGCGGCGACCTATCTGAAATACGCCGTCGAGCTTCTGGCGGGGGTTCCCGTCGCCTCGGTCGGGCCGTCCATCGCCTCGATCTACCGCCGTCCCTTGCGGTTGGGGCAGGCGGCCTGCATCGGCATTTCGCAATCCGGCCAAAGCCCGGATATCGTCGAGATGATGCGGGCCGCGGCGGCAGGCGGCGCGCTGACGCTGGCAATCACCAACCATGCGGACAGCCCGCTGGCCCAGGCTTCGGCGCATTGCCTGGCCTTGCAGGCGGGGCCCGAGAACAGCGTCGCCGCCACCAAGACCTTCGTCGCCTCGGTCATCGCCGGGCTGTCGCTGCTGGCGGAATGGCAGGAAGACGCAGGCCTGCGCGCCGCCGTGGCCGAATTGCCCGAAGCCTTCGCGCAGGCGCTGGTTCTGGACTGGACGCCGCTGGCCGACCGGCTGGCGCGGGCGCAGTCGCTTTATGTGCTGGGGCGGGGTCCGGCCTTCGCCATCGCCAACGAAGCCGCGCTCAAGTTCAAGGAAACCTGCGGGCTGCATGCCGAAAGCTTTTCGGCCGCCGAGGTGCTGCACGGCCCTTCGGCAATCGTGCAGGCGCAGTTTCCGGTGCTGGCGCTGGGGGTCGCGGACGCGGCGCTTCCTCGGCTGACCGATACCGCCGGGCGGTTGGTGGCGCAGGGGGCGGACGTGTTCCTGACCGGGGCCGATGTGGACGGCGCGACCCGGCTGCCGTCGGTCCCCGGCCTGCACCCCTTGTGCGCGCCGCTGGTGCTTTCGGTCAGCTTCTACGCCTTCATCGAAGGACTTGCCCGGAGTCGCGGCTTCGACCCCGACGTGCCGAAGCATCTGCGAAAGGTGACCAGGACGGTATGACCGCCCAGATTTTCACCGGCGCTTCGGTCTTTGACGGCACCCGGCTGCATGCCGGGGCCAGTCTGCGCGTCAAGGACGGCCTTGTCGCCGAAGCCGGTCCGGGCCGTGAGGTCCGGCTGGACGGCGGCATCCTGGCGCCCGGATTTCTGGACCTGCAGGTGAATGGCGGTGGCGGGCGGATGGTCGATGGCACCACCACCGCCGACTGGCTGGCAGAGATGTGCGCCCTGCACGCCCGGCTTGGCGCGACCGGCATCCTGCCGACGCTGATCACCGACCGGCCCGAGGCCACCGCCCGGGTGATCGCTGCCGGGATCGAGGCGGCGCGGCGGCAGGTTCCGGGCTTTCTGGGCCTGCATCTGGAAGGTCCGCATCTTGACCCCCGGCGCAAGGGCGCGCATGACCCGGCGCTGATCCGCCCGATGACCGAGGCCGATCTGACCCGCCTGCTGGACGCCGCCTGGCAGCTGCCGTCGCTGATGGTGACCGTGGCACCCGAAAGCGTGACGGCCGCGCAGATCTCGCGGCTGGCAGAGGCGGGGGTGATCGTCAGCCTGGGCCATACCGACTGTTCCAGCGCCACGGCGCAGGCGGCCTTTGCGGCCGGGGCGGCTTGCGTCACGCATCTCTTCAACGCGATGAGCCAGCTTGGCAACCGCGAACCCGGCCTGGTCGGGGCGGCGCTGACCGGCGCGGCCCATGCCGGCGTGATCGCCGATGGCATCCATGTGGCGCCCCAGACGCTGCGGATCGCGGTGGCGGCCAGCGACCGGCTGTTCCTGGTGTCGGACGCCATGGCGGTTGCGGGCAGCGACCTGGCCGCGTTCACGCTGAACGGCCGCCGCATCCTGCGTCGCGACGGGCGCCTGACGCTGGCAGACGGCACGCTGGCCGGGGCCGACCTGACCCTGCCGCAGGCGCTGGGGGTGATGCAAAGCCTGGGCACTCCGGCCGAGACCGCGCTTGCGATGGCAACCTCCCGCCCGGCCCGCTGTCTGGGGCGCGCGGCGACGCTTGGCCAGCTTCTGCCCGGAAGGATCGCCGATATGGTGCATCTTGACGCGGATGGCCAGCTTGTAGCCGTCTGGCGGCGCGGCGCGCGATTGGTCTGAAGCACTGGCCGAAACCAGCAACACTTCGCCTGCAAAGCGCTTTGGGGTGTTTCAATCAGCCTGGTTTCAGTGCAAAAGCGTTAACGGGTGCGTGGTAAGCCCGCAAATTCAGCCGCTTTGCGATCGGACCAATGGCTCAGAACAGCAGCTCCAATCCTGCCACCGGGGGTGGGACGACCATTCCCGGAACCACGTCCGCCGACCAGCTTAGCGGCGGCGGGGGCAATGACACCATCATCGGCAATGCCGGAGATGACCGGCTTTCTGGCGATGCGCCGCTGCCCGGACAATGGCAGTACAACGTCTATGACCGCAACTTCTCAAGCGCCAACAACCAGACCTCGCTGATCGGCGATGCGCAAAGCACGCTGATCGGCACCGGATATGTCGACGATTTCAACGTGTTGACCCTGCGCAACACGCTAAGCGGAACCGGCGCCACCCAGAACCGGGATGATTTCGGCATCATCTACCGGTCGGGCCTGTCGATCACCGATGCCGGGGTCTACACCTTCTCGACCTCCTCCGACGACGGCTCGCGCATCATCATCCGCGATGCGAACGGCGCCCAGGTCTTCAACCTCAACAACGACTTTCATCAGGCCGTCTTCACCCGCAGCGGGACGGTCACGCTGCCGGCGGGGCAGTATTCCATCGAAGTAAGCTACTGGGAGAACCTGGGCTCAACCGCGATGAGCGGCACGATCGCCGGGCCGGGCATTGGCGCTACGGCCGTGGATCTGGCAACTTCGCCGCTGATCACGACCCCGCCGCTTGCGCCAGGCCATGTGGATGGCGCTGACAGCATTCTGGGCGAGGCCGGGAACGACACGATCACCGGCGGCGGCGGGAACGACCGGCTGTTCGGCGGTGCCGACAGCGACAGCCTGCTGGGCGAGACGGGCAGCGACAGCCTGTTTGGCGGGTTCGGGGACGACAGGCTGTTCGGCGGTGCCGACAGCGACAGCCTGCTGGGCGAGGCGGGCAATGACACGATCAGCGGGGGCACCGGCAACGACACGGTGTTCAGCGACACGGTCGGCAGCGGGGCGGACAGCATCTCCGGGGATGAAGGCGACGATTCCCTGATGTTCGGCGACGGCGACGACACGGTCTTTGGCGGGTCCGGCAATGATGCGATCGACGATGTCAGCGGCGACAACCTTTCCGGCACTAACCTGCTTTATGGCGGCGACGGCAATGACTCGATCTGGGCTGGCAATGGCGCGGACAGTCTGTTCGGCGATGCCGGCAACGATGTCCTTTACGGCGAGGCCGGCAATGACCTGATCATCGGCGGTGCCGGCCGGGACACGATGTTTGGCGGCGACGGCAACGACCGCTTCACCATCGGCGGTCCGGATGTGGATACCATCGCCGGCGGATCGGAATTTGTCTTCGGTGGCGGCACGGGCAGCGGGCCCAACGATTCCCTTACGGATTTCGACACACTGGATCTCACCGGCCTCTATGCCGCCTATGGCTGGACGCGCGTGATTCTTGTTCCCGGGGTGCCCGAGAACGGCATCGTCCGGATCCTTTCAGCCGACCTGCAGACCGTGATCGCGACCATCGTCTACGACAACATCGAAGAGATCATCCGCTGCTTCACCCCCGGCACGATGATCCTGACCGACCGGGGCGAGGTGGCGGTCGAGGCGCTGGTTGCGGGCGATCTGGTGCTGACCCGCGACAGCGGGTTGCAGCCGCTGCGCTGGGTCGGGCGGCAGCACCTGT
>JANNXX010000030.1:0-31825 GCA_031409795.1 Rhodobacterales bacterium | reverse complement strand
CGCCCAGCCGGAGCCGGGGATCGCCTTGAACCCGCCGGTGCCCCAGCCGCAGTTGATGAAGCAGTTGGCCAAAGGCGTCTTGGAGATCAGGGGCGAGCGGTCGCCGGTCATGTCGACGATGCCGCCCCATTGGCGCAGCATCTTGAGGCGGCTGATGATCGGGAAGGTTTCGACCAGCGCGCGGAGGGTCTCCTCGATATGGTGGAACGACCCGCGCTGGGTGTAGTTGTTGAAGCCGTCGGTGCCGCCGCCGATCACCATCTCGCCCTTGTCGGACTGCGACATGTAGCCGTGGACGGTGTTGGCCATGACGACCACATCCATGCAGGGCTTGATCGGCTCGGACACCAGGGCCTGCAGGGCCACCGCCTCGATCGGCAGGCGGAAGCCCGCCATTTCGGCCAGCTGGCCGGAGTGGCCGGCGACGACCAGCCCGAGCTTCTTCGTGGCGATATGGCCCTTCGATGTGTCAACGCCGGTCACGACGCCGTTTTCGGACCGCACACCCTTCACTTCGCAGTTCTGGAGGATGTGCATGCCCATGTCAGAACAGGCCCGCGCATAGCCCCAGGCGACCGCATCATGCCGCCCGGTGCCGCCGCGCGCCTGCCAGAGGGCACCGAGGACGGGGTAGCGGGGACCGTCGATGTTCAGGATCGGGCACAGCTCTTTCACCCGCTGCGGCGTGATGAATTCGGTCGCCACCCCTTGCAGGGCGTTGGCGTGCTGGGTGCGGAGGTAGCCGCGCACCTCATGGTGGGTCTGGGCCAACATCATCACGCCGCGCGGGCTGAACATCATGTTGTAGTTCAGGTCCTGGGACAGCGTCTCGTACAAGGAGCGCGATTTTTCGTAGATCGCGGCGGAAGGGTCCTGCAGGTAGTTCGAGCGGATGATCGTGGTGTTGCGCCCGGTGTTGCCGCCGCCAAGCCAGCCCTTTTCCAGGATAGCGACATTGGTGATCCCGTGGTTCTTCCCCAGATAGTAGGCGGTGGCCAGGCCGTGGCCCCCTGCCCCGACAATGATCGCATCATAGGCGGACTTCGGTTCTGGTGCGGCCCAGGCGCGGTCCCAGCCCATGTGGTTGCGCATGGCCTCGCGGGCGATGGCAAAGACCGAATAGCGCTTCATCGGGGGCCTCGTCACGATGGGGCCGGTCGACAGGGGCCGGCAGACTTGTCTAAGGTCGGTCGAGGTTACAGCCGCACCTAGGTGCGGCACAATCGGGCAAATTGCGACATCGGCTCTCTTGTCGCGCCGGGCAGTGGCTGGCGCTGCGACATGGTTGGCCCGGCGCGGAATGCCCCTTTCGGGATTGGCGCGAAACCACTATGTCGCGGGCTGGACAGGACGGGTTGGCCAGGACGGGCTGGACAGGACGGGCTGGACCGGGTTGGACGTGGCCGGGCCGATGAATCAGGGGCTTTGATGAACCAGGGGTTTTTCTGGGCAGCGGCGCTGACGATTGCGGCCGTGGCGGGCGCGGTCCTTCTGGCGGCGCTGCGGCGCGGCCGCGAGGCGGCGCTTGCCGGGGACGCGCCGGATCTTGCGATCTACAAGGATCAGCTGGCCGAGATCAGCCGCGACCTGGCCCGTGGCACGATCGGGCCGGACGAGGCCGAGCGGCTGCGCGCCGAGGTGGGCCGCCGGGTGATCGAGGCGGATCGCGGCGCCCTTGCCACGTCGCAGCGCGGGCCGCGGGCGGGGCTGGCGGCGGCCCTGGCCGTGGCGGCGATGATCCCTGCCGCCGGGGCCGCCTACTGGTGGCTTGGCGCGCCGGGCTACCCGGACATGCCGCTTGGTCCGCGCATCGCGGCACTGGACGCGGGGATCGCGGCCCGGCCGGATCAGGCTGCCGAGCTGGAACGGATTGGCCGTCCGCGCGATGCGGCGCTGGATGCGGCGCTTCTGGCCGACCTTGCGGCGATTTCCGAGGCGGATCCGCTGCGGGCGGGCTTTCGCCGGCACTTCGAGGCGGGCGAGACTCTGGCGGCCATTCGCACGCAAGAGCGCCTGCTGGCGGTTCTGGGCGACACGGCGACCGCCGCCGACCACGCCAACCTGGCGCTTGTGCTGGTGGCCGAAGCGCAGGGCTATGTGTCACCCGAAGCCGAGGCCAGCCTGCGCGAAACGCTGACGCGCGATCTTTCCAACGAGCTTGCGCGCTATCTTGTCGGCGAGATGTTCCTGCAGGGTGGCCGGTTCGACCAGGCGTTCCGCTTCTGGCGCCCGCTGGTCGAGGAGGGCAGTCCGGACGCGCCCTGGGTCGCCTCGATCCGAGAGCGGATCGGCATGGTGGCCGGGCTTGCGGGTACTCCCTATGAGCTGCCCGAGCGCGTCGGGCCTTCGGCGGGTGACGTGGCGGCGGCGGCAGAGATGGCCCCGGAAGACCGGCGGGCAATGATCGAAGGCATGGTCGCGCAGTTGTCGGACCGGCTGGCAACCGAAGGCGGCGATGTCGAGGACTGGGATCGGCTGATCCGGTCGCTGGCGGTGCTGGAGCGGCTGCCGGAGGCGCAGGGGATCTATGACGAGGCGAAGGCGAAGTTCAAGGGCCGCCCGGCCGAGCTGTCCTTTTTGCGGCTGGCGGCGGTGGAAAGCGGGCTGACCCCATGATCTGCGCCGATATCGAGGCGTTTGCCGCCGCCCTGCCCCCGAACCGCGCGGTTGCGGGGCTGGACCTTGGGACCGTCACGATCGGGGTCGCCGTGTCGGACCTGCGCCGCCAGGTGGCGACGCCGGTCCAGGTGATCCGGCGCGAGAAGTTCACGCTGGATGCGGGCAGGCTGCTGACCCTTCTGACCGAGCGCGGAGCCGTCGGCATCGTGCTGGGCCTGCCCCTGAACATGGACGGCTCGTCCGGCCCGAGGGTGCAGTCGACCCAGGCCTTTGCGCGCAATCTGGAACGGCTGACCCCGCTGCCGATCTGCTACTGGGACGAGCGTCTGTCGACGGTTGCGGCGGAAAGGGCACTTCTTGAGGCGGATACGTCGCGAAAGCGTCGGAAAGAGGTGATCGACCAGGTGGCGGCAGGCTATATCCTGCAAGGCGCGCTGGATCGGATGGCGTATCTTGCCAGAAACTGAAGAAGAGGGTGCCGGGGTGAAAGACGACGTCTGGTCGCGCGACGAGATCGCCAGCCCCTGCGTGAAGCTGTGTGTCGTGCATCCCGAGGCGCGGATCTGCGTCGGCTGCCTGCGGTCGATCGACGAGATCACCCAATGGTCGCGGATGACCCATGAAGCACGCGAAGCGGTGATGGCCGACCTGCCCGCGCGCGCGCCGACCCTGGCCCGACGGCGCGGTGGGCGGATGGCCCGGCTGGAGCGCTGATCCCCGCCAGAGCCTGATCGAGCGCCAGGGGCGCCAGGCCTTGCGGTGGCCGGCGCGGCCTTGGCCGCTTGTCTTCGTCGGGGGTTTCACCCCCGAACCCCCGAGAGTATTTGGAAAAGAGCAACTCTAGGGATTGGTGAGCCAGGCGTCGACGCTGGAAAGCTGCGGGCGGAGGTAGGCGATCATCCGGCCTTCGGGCGGGGCCTTGTCTGCGGCTTTCCAAGGCGCGACGCCGTGCAGGGTCAGTCGGTGGAGGAGCGTGGCCTCGCCGGGGCGGGCTGCAAGTTCGATCCGGCGGCAGGTGGCGAAAATCTTGCGGCGGGCGCTTTGGTAGGCAGCGGTGATGTCGATATCGCCCCAGGTTTCCGGGGGATGCGGAAAGAGGGCGTCCGCGAGGGCTGCGCGCAGCAGGGTGTGACTGCCCTCCCAGACCGTGAGCGGCGCAGCTTCGCTGTGGTTCAGGGGCAGGCCGAGGATCCAGGCGTGGGGTTCCTTGACCATGCGCGCCTTCGTCGGACCGATGGGCAAGAGGCCGTCAAGGTGCGCGGCGTCGCGGTCGCGGCGATAGGCGAAGGCGGCGAAGGTTTCCTCGGGTGAGGGTTGGGGATAGCCGGGGCGGATGACCGACAGCTGCGCGCGGTGCAGGGGTTCGGGGGTCAGCGGCAGCGCCTGCCAGGGGAAGGGCGTGCCGGTGATGCTGCCATCGGGCGCATTCGGCAGCGCATCGACGCCGACAAGCCAGGTGCCACCGCAGCGCCAGGGCTCGGGGCTGGTGGCGAGGACACTCAGGGCGGCGGTGCGGGCGGTTTCGGCCCAGGCGGCGATGGCCGGGTGGGGACCGATCTTCTGCCAGCCGCTGGCGGCACCTGACGCTACCACCCGAGAACCTTGCGCAGCATGTTGAGCGCGACCAGCGTGAGAAACAGCGCGAAGGCACGCTTGAGGGGCCGGGGGTTCATCGCATGGGCCAGCCGCACGCCAAGGGGCGTGGTCAGGAGCGTGGTGCCGATCACGACCAGAAAGGCCGGCAGGTTCACCGCGCCGACGGTCCAGGGGGGGGCTTCGGCCACGGGCAGGAACAGGAAGCCCAGGACCGAGGGCACCGCGATGAGGACGCCGAAACCCGAAGCGGTGGCGACGGCGCGGTGGATCGGCCGGCCATAAAGCGTCATCAGGGGCACGCCGAAGGTGCCGCCGCCGATGCCCATCATCGCCGAGAAGAAGCCCACACCGCCCGCCAGCAGGCTGCGGACCGGCTGGCCCGGCATCGCCGCGCCAAGCCGCCAGTCATCCCGCCCGAAGGCCATCCAGAGGCCCGCCAGCCCCGCAAGCGTGCCGAAAACCGCCTGCAGCGTGACCGAAGGCACGCGCGAGGCGACGAAGGTGCCGATGGCCGAGGCGATGACGAGTGTGGGGCCCCAGCTTTTCAGCACCTCCCAGTCGACCGCGCCCTTGCGGTGGTGCGCCGCGACCGACCGCAGCGAGGTGATGACGATGGTGGCCATCGAGGTCGCGACGCAGACCTGCATCAGCTGAGAGCCGCCGTATCCAAGGCTTCCGAAGGCGTAGAAGAAGGCGGGGACCAGCACGATCCCGCCGCCAACGCCCAGAAGCCCGCCGATGACCCCGGCAAAGCCGCCGATGACCAGAAGGAGCCCAAGCATCGGCAGAAGGTCAGCAAGATCGGGCATCCGTCATTCCTTCGCCATGTCAATCTGTGCAAACTAGCGGCTGGCCTGTGCGGCGGCCAGTGCCGATCTGACCTTTCCACCGGCGGCAATCGCGCATAGCAAGGTTGCCTTCAACATCAGTCCGTTTAGAAAGGCCGACCATGGCCCGCACGCTTTCGCTGACCGCCTATTCCGTGATCCTTGGGCTTGTCGCCGCCGTCGGCCCCTTTGCCATCGACATGTACCTGCCTGCCATGCCGCAGATCGGCGCCGATCTCGGGGCTTCGATGCAGGCGGTGCAATGGACCATCGTTGCCTATTTCATTGCCTTCGGCCTTGCGCAGCTTTTCTACGGTCCATGGGCGGATCAGTCCGGCCGCAAGCCGCCGCTTTACACCGGCCTTGCGCTTTTCATTCTTGGAACCGTGGTCTGCGCGCTGGCCCCGACGATCGAGACCCTGATCCTTGGCCGCGTGCTGCAAGGTCTGGGCGGGGCTGCGAACATGGTGGTCCTGCGCGCGGTGATCCGCGACCTTGCCACCGGCCATTCCGCCACGCGGATGATGTCGACGATCATGATCGTGATCGCGGTCTCGCCGCTTCTGGCGCCCTTGTCGGGGTCGGCGCTGCTGGCCTTCGGGTCATGGCGGCTGATCTTCTGGGCGCTTCTGCTGGCGGCGGCCCTGAGCTTCTGCCTGATCCACTACGCCTTGCCCGAAACCTTGACGGAGGCGAACCGCCAGAAGTTCGACGCCGCCACGATGCGGGCTGGCGTGGCCGCTTTGCTGGCGGATCGCCCGTTCCTGGTGATGACCTTCCTGGCCGGATTCGCCTTTGCCAGCTTCTTCGTGTTCATCGCCTCGGCGTCGTTCGTCTACACCAGAGAGTTCGGCCTGAGCCCGACCCAGTTCTCGTTCGCCTTTGCCGCCAATGCGGTCGGCTTCTTTGCCGCCTCGCAGTTTTCCGGCCCGCTGGCCCAGCGCCTTGGGACGTTGCGGATGATCAAGCTGGCCACGCGCGGCTTTGCCGCGGCGACCTTCGCCGGCCTTGCGCTTGGGCTGGCGGGACTGGCAAGCCTGCCGGTCACGATGGCGGCGCTGTTCGTCGGCAACGTCTTCCTGGGCGCGATCCTGCCCACCGCGCAGGTGCAGGCGCTGGAGGATCACGGGTCGAACGCGGGGCTGGCCTCGTCGCTGGGTGGCACGATGCAGATGGTGGCGGCGGGGGTGCTGGTCGGAGCGGCGGGACCGTTCCTGGACGGCACGGTGGTGCCGATGCAAGGCGCGATCGCGGTCTGCGGCGCGCTGGCGCTGGGGCTTTCGTGGCTGATCCCGCGTCAGGCGGCGGTGGCCAGCACCTGATCCAGCGCGCGGTCGAGGACGTCCAGTCCCGCGCCGTCGCGGCTGGCGTTTTCCGACAGCACCCGCCGCCAGGACCGCGCACCGGGGCGGCCGGCGAACAGGCCAAGCATGTGGCGGGTGATCTGATGCAGGCGCCCTCCCCCGGCCAGATGCGCGGCGATGTAGGGGCGCATGGCGTCGATGACAGCGACCAGATCGGGCGCGAAGTCATCCCCCCAAAGCGCGTCGGCCCCCACCAGCACCGAGGCCGGATCATGATAGGCCGCACGGCCCAGCATCACCCCGTCCAGGCCTTGGGCGCGGAAGTGCCTGGCCTGATCAAGGCTGGTGATCCCGCCGTTGATGCAGATTGCAAGTTCGGGGAAGCGCCGCTTCATGCGCAGCACGAGGTCATGGTCCAGGGGCGGAACCTCGCGGTTTTCCTTGGGGCTGAGGCCCTGCAGCCAGGCCTTGCGGGCATGGATGATGATGTGGCGGATCCCTGCTTCGGCGACAGTTTCGATGAAGTGCGGCAAGGTGGTTTCCGGGTCCTGATCATCCACCCCGATGCGGCATTTGACCGTGACCGGCGCATCGGTTTCGGCCTGCATCGCGCGCAGGCAATCGGCGACCAGGCCCGGGCGTTCCATCAGCACCGCGCCGAAGCAGCCCGATTGCACCCGGTCCGACGGGCAGCCGCAGTTGAGGTTGATCTCGTCATAGCGCCAAGGTCGGGCGATGCGCACCGCCGCCGCCAGCTCACCCGGGTCGGACCCGCCAAGCTGGAGGGCAACGGGGTGTTCCTGCGGCGAATAGTCCAGAAGGCGGGGCTTCGGGCCATGCAGGATGGCGGGGGCGGTGACCATTTCGGTGTAAAGCATCGCCCGGCGGGTCATCTGCCGGTGGAAGACGCGGCAATGCCGGTCCGTCCAATCCATCATGGGGGCGACGGAGAGTTTATGCGGTCGATATTCTGTCATTTTCTCTGTAGTCTCAAATCGTTGGTCCGTCTGCCCGCCCGCCGTTGCTATCCCCGATTTCGCCCCTTTTCGCCGCGCTTCGACGGCTTACGGTACACGGATTGCACAGGAAATGCCGAGCATCGCAAAGCTTCCTTCCGGTTCGTGGCGCGCGCGGGTTCGCCGCAAGGGTAGATATGTCAGCGAGACGTTCCTGCGGCGGGATGCTGCGCTGCGCTGGTTCCGTTTAGCCGAGCTGTCGGTGAACCGCAACGAAACGCCGGTCTGCTACCGGATCGGTCGGCGTGGCACTGTTCCACAAATCCTGTCAGGGATTCATCTTGTGACTCCAGCGTGATAGCTGGAAGCCATGAGCGGTCGCGCGCAACGAAGCGCTGCGGGCCTCGAAATACCTCGGCCGTGCGTTGTGGCGACGTTGGAGCGGATATCACCGCCGAAGCCGCGCGGAACCGAAAATGCACTGTGTGAAACTGCTGGGTCAACGCCTCCTGGCGCGGGACTTCGACCGCGAGGTCGCCGCGTTCCAGAGTCGTGTTACCGTGCCGAACGGCTGCACCGCGCTCGGCCTCCCCGTCACGAAGGTCGCAGGACAGTCTGTCCGGTATAAGGGGCAGTCCGCACATCTGCCGATATGTGCAACAGGGCAAAAGCGGTCCAATCATCTGGTTTGGAACAGTTTTCTACGCGATGCAAAGCACTGGCCCGACCTGGAACATGCGCAAGGTGCATCCAGAGCAACCGTCGCTTCGTTCGCATCAGCGGCATTTCGCTTCCAGTGTCGCAGCGCCATCTGCGCCTGACCGCTTCAGTGACGCCACATAGCAGCATTCGGCCACGACCGGTTGCCCGCAATGGGCGGGTTCGGCCTGGGTGAGCGCGGCGTCAGTCAAACCGAAGCATGCGCGGGCCGACCGACGATCAGCGTAGTGTCTTCGCTGGGGGATTGGTGGGCTGGGCGGGCTTTGCGACCGTATTGCCTTGGCGCGCAGCCCATCACCCGCTTGAAGGCCGTGCTGAACGCGGCTTCAGATTCGTATCCCAGCGCGGGTGCGATGACCGAGATCGGATCCCTGGACGTCTGCAGCCGACTGCCCGCCAGCGCCATGCGCCAGTTGAGCAGATAGTCCATCGGTGAGGTGCCGACCATCGCCTTGAATTTCAGGGCAAAGCTGGATCGGGACATGCCTGCGCGCGTGGCGAGGTCCTGCAAGGTCCAGTGCTGCGCCGGATCATCATGTATTGCGTTCAAGGCGCTGCTCATCTGCCTGTCGGCCAGCGCGAACAGCCAGCCCACACCCGACGCCGCCCCATCCGCCAGATGCAGCCGCAGCGCCTGGACCAGCATCATCTGGGCAAGGTGTTCGATGATCAGGTAGCCACCCGGCTGCGGATCGCGCAGTTCTGTCATCATCCGCTCGATGGACCAGCGCAGCGCAGCCTGCCCCGGAACGTCGCGAATATGCACGATAGGCGGCAGCAACGGCAGCAGAAGTCCGGCGGGGTTCCCT
This sequence comes from Rhodobacterales bacterium, assembly GCA_031409795.1. Classification (GTDB taxonomy): domain Bacteria; phylum Pseudomonadota; class Alphaproteobacteria; order Rhodobacterales; family Rhodobacteraceae; genus Tabrizicola. The sequence goes on along the minus strand of JANNXX010000030.1, from coordinate 22,994 downwards.
TCCAGCCCAAACCGGTTGCTGACCATGGAAAACGCGCCGCCGCCGTTCAGACTGGCGATACCGCCTGTCGGCGTGGCTGCAAAGAGCGTGGCCGCCGCGACTGGCGGCAGGGTCAGATCGCTGGCCAGACGAAAGGCCCGACCGCTGGGCAAAAGAAAGCAATCGCCTGTCTCGAGCCGAACCGGGTCAGGCACACCGGTTACCGACAGCCAGCAGGCGCCGGACACCACGGCGCCGGTCTTGATACCGGATTGCTGGTCCGGAAACTGGATTGCCCAGTCGCCGCCAGCCTCCAGCCCTGCCGACAGGATGTTGCGCGGTTTCAGCAGCGCCAGAACGTTTGACAGCGGGTCCATACGAAACCCCGGACGATTGAAAAGGTAATTCGGATTAGAACGCATAGATCGTATCGGATCAACCACCTATGTCTTTCGCAACAGGGCTGCGCGACCTGCGGCCTTGACCCTTTTGCAGGAGAGATGCCATGCGTGTTTTTATAACCGGAGCGACGGGTTTCGTAGGCTCTGCCGTTGTGGCAGACCTGACTGCGGCGGGTCACAAGGTGCTGGGGCTTGCCCGGTCGGAGGCTGCCGCCACCGCATTGCTGGCCGCCGGGGCCGAGGTTCATCGCGGCGATCTTGAGGATATCGACAGTCTCCAGCGGGGTGCCGCCGCCACGGACGGGGTCATCCACACCGGTTTCATCCATGATTTTGCGCGGTTCAAGGAGGTTTGCGACATTGACGGACGCGCCATTGCGGCGCTTGGATCCGCTCTTGCCGTCACCGGCAAGCCGCTGATCGTGACCGCAGGTGTCGCCCTGCTGGCGTCAGAACGGCTTGCGACCGAACAGGATGCGGGCGCTGCCCCCTCCGAAGCCTACCCAAGGATGTCGGAGCAGGCGGCGGCGTCTGCAACGGCGCGCGGGGCGCATGTATCGGTGGTGCGTCTTTCGCCATCGGTGCATGGGATCGGCGACCATGGCTTTGTGCCGATGCTGATCAACATCGCCCGCAAGAAGGGTGTCTCTGCCTATATCGGCGATGGGGCCAATCGGTGGGCTGCGGTCCCCCGGCTTGACGCTGCACCGCTGTTCCGTCTGGCGCTGGAAAAGGGCATCGCGGGGGCGAACTACCACGGCGTTGCGGAAGAGGGCATCGCGTTTCGCGACATTGCGACAGCCATCGGGCGCGGCCTGAACCTGCCGGTCGTGTCCATCGCGCCCGATAGGGCCGCCGATCACTTCGGCTGGTTCACCGGGTTTGCGGGCCTTGATTGCCCGGCGTCCAGCGCATGGACCCGCGCAGAACTGGGCTGGCAGCCGAGGCGGGCCGGACTGATCGACGACCTTGAGCAGGGGCGCTATTTCGAAACGTGATCGCCAGCGCCCGTCGGTGTAGCAGCCCCGAACCGCAGCCCGTCAAGCAGGAGGTCCACCATGCGACGCGCATGGTCGGCTCCGTCGTCACCCGAGGCGACCGAGAGGTTTCCGATGGCGCGCAGAAGATCGTAGGGGGCGACGCCGGGACGGACCTGTCCTGCGGCCGCAGCCGCATTCAGGAGCGTTGCGAGGGCGGGCTCGAAGCTGGCGCGGAAATAGGTGGGCAAGGACTCGAATGCCGGATCGCCCGAATGCAGCGCCGCGGCGAGGCCCTTCTTGGTCGCAATGAAGCCGGTGTACCGCTTCAGCCAGCGCGAAAGAGCTTCGCCCGGCGGGTGTTCTGCTGCAAGCGCCGCAGCTTCGGCGGTGCAGGCGTCGACCTCACGGCGAAAGACCGCTGCGATCAGGTCAGCGCGGTTGGGAAAGCGACGATAAAGCGTGCCAAGGCCGACGCCCGCCTTTGCCGCGATCTCGCGGACGGGGGCATCGACGCCAGAGGTCACAAAGACCGTCTTGGCGGCCTCAAGCACGGCATCCTCGTTGCGCTGCGCATCGGCGCGGATGGGCCGCTTCTGCAGCGGCGCTTCGTTCAGCGGTCTGCCTGATAGGTCGATCAACCGCGCCTCTTTCATCTGCGGGACTTCACGTCCGGCGAATACCCGCTTGCTAAACGGATCACCGATCCGTATATGTGCCACACAAGCGGAACACTGATCCGGTAAGACTGCGGATCAGCGTTCCGTTTACAGACCTATAGGCCACGCGATCCTGCCTGGCCAGCCCGATTAAGGACACCCTGCCATGAACAATCTGATCACCGAAGCCCGCCGCATCCCGATCAGTGACCCCGTCCAGACCGTCTCTGTCAGCCCCGTCACGCTGCCCTCCCCGGCCCGAGGGCTGCCGTTGGACCTGCGGATCACCGCGCCCGTGACAGGCCACGACCTGCCGGTCATCCTGTTGTCGCATGGCCACGGGCCTTCGCTTTATCTGTCGTCAAGGGACGGCTATGGCCCGATGGCGCAGTTCTACGCCGCCCATGGCTTTGTCGTCATCCAGCCGACGCATGTGAATTCTCGGGTGGCGGGCCTGCCGTCCGATGCGCCAGGAGGGCCGCTCTTCTGGCGATCGCGGGTGCAGGACATGACGCTGATCCTGGACCAGCTTGCGGTGATTGAGGCGTCCGTTCCGGCAATCGCGGGGCGCCTGGACCACGGCAGGATTGCTGCCGTCGGGCATTCGATGGGCGCGCAGACCGTCGGCATGTTGCTTGGGGCGCGGCTGACGGACCCCAGGGACGCAAGCGCAACCAGCGTGAACCTGTTTGAGCCGCGCATCAGGGTGGGCGTACTGCTGGCCGCTGCTGGAAACGGCGGAGATGACCTCAGCGACTTTGCGCGCGAGAACTATTCGGCCCTGAACCCCGATTTCGCGCATATGACGACGCAAACGCTGGTGGTCATGGGCGATGCGGACGTGAACCCGCATCTGACCACTCGCGGGGCCGATTGGCACGCCGACCCCTTTCATCACGGTCCGGGTAGCGATGCCCTGCTGACCCTGTTCGGGGCCAAGCACGGTCTTGGCGGGGTGGCGGGCCATGATGCGAAAGAGACGGATGACGAAGAGCCGGATCGTCTGGCCATTGTCCAGCGGATGACCTGGGCGTACCTGCGCTCGGCGCTTTATGCAGGCGATGCCAGCTGGTTGGAGGCGTGCAGGGCACTGCGCGACCACGGTCATGCGCAGGGCCGCGTCGATACCAAATAGGGCCCAACGGCTTTGCCCCGAACCTGGCTGCGCGTCTTGCGTCAGAAGACCTGCAGGTGGAACGTGACCTGACCGTGCGGTGCCGGATCGAGGTCAGGCACGCCGCGAGACCGGCCAGCCGTCCAGTGCGCAGCTGGCCAGTTTCACAAGGGTTTCTCTGTCCACGCCATCCCGCGCCAGAACCGACATGCCTTGGATCACGGCGACGACCAGTGCGGCCAAGGCTGCGGCTGACGTCGTGTCAGGCAAGACCCCCGCAGAGATATCCCGGTCGATCCGCGCTTGCAGCCGCACCATGATGTCGCGCCTGACATCGGCAACGGCTTTCCGGACGTCTGCGGACTCCTGCGATCCGCTGGCCGTGGCGCTGGCCAACAGGCAACCGCGCGGTGTGGTCGCGCCGGTAAAGGCCTGCGCGGCCGAGATCAGCATCGTGCTGGCAGCCCCCCGCGCAGTCGCGGCCTGATCCAGCGATTCCTGCAAGGCATCCGATGACCCGGCGTAAAGGTGCATGGCTTCCAGAAACAGCCGCTTCTTGTCACCAAACGCGGTGTAGATGCTGGGGGCGGTCACACCCATCGCAGCCGTCAGGTCGCTGATCGACGTCGTCTCGTAGCCATGCCGCCAGAAGGTCAGCATGGCCTGCTGCAACGCGGCCTGCCGGTCAAAAGACAAGGGGCGGCCGGGCTTTCGCGGCTTGGGCGCGTGACTATCCATAGTGATCACTATTGAATCGACTGACGTGGTTCGGCAAGAGGTCCAGCTAAATCACATCGAACGCTATGAAATAGGATTCCCCGTATCTCTCACACAGTTTCGCACGCTTGGCCGGTCCGGCCTTGTGGTCAGTCCGCTCGCGCTTGTCACCATGACTTCCGGGCCGGGATATCTGTGCGGGCGGCGCAAGTGAGGCTCTGGTCGGGCGGTTCATCAAGGAAACCAAGTCCCGGGACGAGATCGTTCTGGCCACGAAGTTTGCCTGCAACGGTTCTGCAAGCCCGCTGAGTGCCCATCAGACTGCCGCAGGCGATCCGAATGCCGGGGGCGCGGGGGCCAAGAACATCCATCGTGCGCTCGCTGCCTCGCTGAGGCGTCTTGGGACCGGCTGCATCGACCTTTACTGGATGCACATCCGGGACGGCGACACCCCGGTCGAGGAGATCGTGCAGACGCTTGGGGACCGCATTCGCGCGGGCAAGATCCGCTATTTTGCCTTTTCCGACATGCCCGCCTGGCTGACCATGAAGGCGGCCACGATTGCTGCCGAGCGTCGCGTGCCGGGGCCGATCGCCCTGCAGCTGGATTATTCGCTGGTCGCCCGCGACGTGGAAGCCGAACACTTTCCGGCAGCGCGCGAGGCCGGGATCCAAGTGCGCCCGCGCCGATGATGCCGATTGTCATTTTTGACTGCCTTCGATTTCCGAGGTTGAGAGAGAAACATGAGGGGCGCTTGGGCCGCCCATGTTGACTTACCCGGCGCAAAGGTCCGGCGCGGCGCAGAACCTGCTGTCTGTGTGCCGATCTTGCATGGAGGACCTGCCGGACGACTGCATTTCCTTTCCGCAGCACCGGCCTTGTCTGGGGTTCCATCGGTCACCGCACGATGCTTGAACAGGAATACTGCTTTGACAGACCTATTCGGACCGGCTGTCCGGTTGCCCTTGCGTGATCAGCCGGGCGCTGTGCTGGCTGGTGAGGTAAGTCCAGAGCCAGCTCCAGGCCACGGCGGCACGGCTGCGTGTCCCGATCAGAAAGAAGATATGCGCAATACCCCAGACCCACCAGGCCAGCGCGCCCCGCAGGCGCAGCCGACCCATATGCACCACCGCCGCCCCCTTGCCGATCGTTGCCAGATTGCCCTGGTGGCGATAGCGAAAAATGGCCGCTGCGGGCTTGCCGGTCAGGCGGCCCCGGATAACCCGGGCGACATAGACGCCCTGCTGCTTGGCGGCCGGTGCGATACCGGGGACCAGTTGTCCCTTGGGCGTGGCGACTGCCGCCGTGTCACCGATCACGAAGATGTCGGGGTGGGCCTGCAGCGTCAGGTCAGGCTGCACCGGCACCCGTCCCGCACTGTCACCCTTGATACCCAGCCATGCGGCGGCGGGCGAGGCTGCAACCCCCGCGGCCCAGACAGCGGTCCGGCAAGGAATGAACTCTTCGCCAATGCGCAGACCTTCGGCATTGATTTCCGTAACCGGCTTGCCGAGCCAAAGCTCGACCCCACGACGCCGGAGTGCATCCGCCGCATAGGTCGAAAGATCCTCGGGAAAGGCCGCCAGAACGCGGTGGCCTGCCTCGATCAGCAGGATGCGGGCCTCACGCGTGTCAATCGTGCGGAAATCGCGCCAGAGCGTCTGCTTCGCCAGTTCGGCGATGATCCCTGCCAGTTCCGCGCCGGTTGGCCCCGCGCCGATCACGCCAAAGGTCAGGAGTGCCCTGCGCGTGGCGGGATCGGTTTCGCGTTCAGCACGCTCAAAGGCCAGAAGCAGATGGCGGCGGATGGTCGTTGCATCCTCCAGGGTCTTCAGGCCAGGGGCGAATTGCTCCCATTCGTCATGGCCAAAATAGGAATGCCGTGCCCCGGTCGCCAGAACCAGCGTGTCATAGCTGACGCGCGCGCCGTCTTCGAGGTCCACCGTCCGGCCCGCGACATCGACACCGCAGACCCGCCCCAGAAGCGTTGTCACATCCGGGCGGTTTCGAAACAGGCTGCGGATCGGCCAGGCTATTTCCGAGGTCGCAAGGATGGTGGTGGCCACCTGATACAGCAGCGGTTGGAACAAGTGATGGTTGCGCTGATCAATCAGGGTGATCCTGACACCTGCCCCGCGCAGGCGCTGGACAAGCGCCAGCCCGCCGAAGCCCGCGCCAATGACCACGATGTGGTGGCGGAGGTCCCTGGACTGCGCGGCAGCGGGCGCGGCATCAGACGGCTGGGGACCCGGACTGGCGGTCATGACCGGTTCCTTCATGTTGCCGTTCATCAGGGTGGCTTCACGGTATCAGATATGCCGGGCGCGAGGTGGCAGCAAGGTGAGCTGTTCTGCCGGTCCCGAACCTGCCTGTGTTTTTCGCGGCGGGTTGGATCGCATGGATGCTGTGGGCAACTGTGCGAATTCTGCCCGGGTGGGGGCCGACTGCGGTGAGCACGTCCCTTGCAGCACTAAAGGGGTATGGATGAGCCCGTCGCGCGGGCAAGGTCATGGCGCGCTGTCAATCATCCGGTGCCGTGGAAAAAGCCGATCTCCATCTGGTGCAGATAGGTCTGGCCGGGGTCAAGGGTGGCAGCCGGGAAATGGGCGAAGTCCGGCGCGCAGGGGAACCCTTGGGTTTCCAGCGCAATACCCCCTGCCTGCACGCAAGGCACGCCGCCCTTGCCGGTCAGATAGGCACCAAGATCGCCTCCGGAGTAGACCTGAAGCGCGGGCGCATCGGTGCGCAGGTCGAACCCCAACCCGCTTTCCGGGCTGAAAAGCCGTGCGGCAAGGCGCAGGCCGTCTGCCTCGATCGACCCCAGCACCAGGGTGTGATCGTAGCCGACGCCTGTCGTCCGGTCTCTGTCGGGGCGCAGGGAAACGGCGTCGAAATCCTGGCCGATCCGCCGGCCGGCGCGAAAATCGCAGCCGGTGCCTGCAACGGTCAGCACCTCACCTGACGGCAGAAGGTCGGCGTCGGTGGCAAGCAGGAACGCGGCAGGGCTGGTCATGACATGGTCCAGCACGGTGCCCGAGCCGGAAAGGTTCCAGTACCCATGATGGGCCAGATTGCACAGCGTGGGGGCATCGGTTTCGGCCCGCATGGTGATCTGCAGGCGCGCGTCCGGCGTCAGTCCATAGCGCACCGTGACCGTCAGGGCGCCGGGATAGCCCATCTCGCCGGCGGGCGAGGTGCGGCGGAAGACCAGCGCCCCCTCCTCGACCGCGCCTGCCCATATCTGCCGATCAAGGCCCTGGGGACCGCCATGCAGATGGTGCGCGCCTTCATTGCACGGCAGCTGGTGCGCCGTCCCGGCGATCGTGACCTTTCCCCGCCGGATGCGGTTGGCAAAGCGGCCCACGACCGCCCCGAAATAGGCGTCCGACACGACATAGTCGGCAAGACAGTCATGCCCGAGGACGACATCCCGCAGCGCGCCTCTGCGGTCCGGCACATGGGCGGCCTGCAGGGTTGCGCCATAGTCAGCCACGCGGATCGTCATCGGGCCAAGGGCGGTATCCCGCGACAGGGTCCACAGCCGCACCTCTTGCCCGCCAAGGGTTCCCCAGGCGACAGAACCGGTCCCTGACGTCACACCCAGCCCCCGTCGACCGTGAACTCCTGTGCGGTGCACATCCGCGACTGGTCGGAGGCAAGCCAGAGGACCATGGCGGCGATGTCCTCTTCGACCAGGCGTCCCGGCAGGCACTGGGCGGCGTCGATTTGCGCCTCGGCGGCTGCATCGACCCACAGGCTGCGTTGGCGTTCGGTCATCACCCATCCCGGCAGCACCGTGTTGACGCGTGTGCCTTCGGCCCCGAACTCACGCGCAAGGGCGCGGGTCAGTCCGGTGATGGCGGCCTTGCAGGCGACGTAAAGCGGCGCCGAACCATCCGCCATCTTCCAGGCGATCGACCCGATGTTGACGATGCTGCCGCCACCCGCCGCCGCCATCTGGGCCTGCACGCCTTGTGCGGCAAACACATAGTGTTTCAGGTTCAGCGCAATGCGTTCGTCAAAATAGTCCGGGGTGAGGGACGCCGTGCTGTGCCGGTCATCGTTGCCGGCGTTGTTGACCAGCACGCGGATCGGCCCAAGCCGTTTGGCAATCATGTCCAGAGCGTGCCGCAAGTCTTCGATACTGGTCAGATCGCAAGGCATGAACAGCACTTCGCCTTCCGGGCAGACAGCCAGAGTGGCCGCGGCCCCGGTGCCGTCGCGGTCCAAAAACGCCACCCGCGCGCCCTGTGCGGCAAGCGCGGTCACGATCCCCCGGCCGATCCCCGACGCGCCGCCGGTCACGACGACCACGGCATCCTTCAGACTGTCATAGCGAACCGTCTGCGTCAGTGTTCCGGTCATGGCACTCTCCTCTTCTGCCTTGGGCTTCGACATGGCTGGCCAAGCGTGAGCCTTTCAATACGGGGCCCAGACGTCACCAGCCTCGACATAGACGCTTTTGACCCGGGTCATCGCGTCCAGCGCCGCGCGGCCGTTTTCGCGGCCAAGGCCGGATTGCTTGACCCCGCCGAAGGGCATCTCGACCGGGGTCAGGTTGTAGGTGTTGATCCAGGTCGTCCCGGCATCCAGCCCTGCGATCACCCGGTGCGCGCGGGCGATGTCGCGGGTGAAGACCCCGGCGGCCAGCCCGAAGGGTGTGGCGTTGGCGCGGGCGATGACCTCATCTTCGGTGTCGAAGTCGAGCACGCACATCACCGGGCCGAAGATTTCCTCGCGCGCGATGCGCATGCTGTCGGTCACGTCCGCAAAGACCGTGGGTGAGACGAAGGCCCCGCCTTCAAAGCCCTGCAAGACCGGGGCGTCGCCGCCGACCAGCAGCGTGGCCCCTTCCTTGCGCCCAAGCGTCAGATAGGACAGCACCTTGTCGCGGTGGGCATGGCTGACCAGGGGCCCAAGCTGTGTGCCCTCATCCATCGGGTCGCCCAGACGGATGGCGCGGGTGCGGGCGACCAGCCGGTCAAGGAAGGCCGCCCGGATGCCGCGCTGCACGAAGACCCGGGTGCCGTTGGAGCAGATCTGCCCGGTGGAATAGAAGTTCGCCAGCATCGCCGCCGACACGGCGTTTTCCACATCGGCATCGTCGAAGATGACCAGCGGGGATTTCCCGCCCAGTTCCAGCGTCACATGCTTCAGCGTGTCAGCCGCCTCGCGCATGACGCCGCGACCTGTCTCGTTTCCCCCGGTCAACGAGATCTTGGCAACGCCCGGATGCCGCACCAGCGCCCGCCCGGTATCAACCGCGCCCTGCACCACGTTGTAAACGCCGTCCGGCAACCCTGCCTCGGTCAGGATCTCGGCTAGTTTCAGTGCGGTCAGAGGGGTCGCCTCGGCCGGTTTGAAGACCACGGCATTTCCGGCGGCTAGCGCCGCTGCCGCCTTCCAGCAGGCGATCTGGATCGGATAGTTCCAGGCCCCGATGGCGGCGACCACGCCCAGAGGTTCACGCCGCGTATAAAGGAACGACCCACCCAGATCGACGTGGATGCCTTCGATCCCGGCAGCAAGCCCGCCGAAGTATTCCAGACAATCCGCGCCAGAGGCTGCGTCGGCCACCAGCGTTTCCTGCAGCGCCTTGCCGGTGTCCAAAGTCTCCAGCACCGACAGTTCGCGGTTGCGGGTGCGGATCAGGTCGGCGGCGCGGCGCAGGATGCGGCCACGGTCTCGGCCCGCCATCGCGCCCCAGGCCTTTTGCGCCGCTGCCGCCACCTGCACCGCGTGATCGACCGTTGCGTCGCTGGCGGCATGCAGGCGGGCGATCACCTCACCCGTGGCGGGATAGACGCTGTCCATCACCGCGCCGTTCGGGTCCTCGAAAGGCTGTCCGGCAATATGATGGGAGGCGATGGGCTGGCAGCGCATGGTGGTCCTTTCTGACGGATGTCGATCAGTCGGTCAGCAGGGCTGCAGCGGTGCTGTCCCAGGTGACGGTGACGGCGGCCCCCGGAGCCTTGGCATCCGACATGAGGCGGTCACGGTTGGGCGTGGTGACCAGCACCGGCCGCTGCAGCCCCGGCACGTCGACGATGGCGTGGCTGCGGTCGCCGGCATAGGTGACGGCGCGCAACGTCCCTGTCAGGATGTTTGCCCCCGGCTCGGCTGCCGTCACGAAGCGCAGCTTTTCCGGCCGGATCGCCAGCGTCACTCTTGCACCGGGTGACAGGGCGACCGCGTCGGCCTTGACGCTCATCTCGCCGATCCCGGCCACCGCGATCCGCGTCTCATGGCCGTCAAGACCAAGGCAGGTGCCGTCCAGCAGGTTGACGTTCGAGATGAACTCCGCCACCTCGCGCGACTTTGGCGCCTCATAAAGCGCGCGCGGGGTGTCGACCTGCAACAGCCGCCCGCGCGCCATGATGGCGATGCGGTCGGCCAGGCTCATCGCCTCTTCCTGGTCATGGGTCACCAGCACGAAGGTAATCCCCGCCGCACGCTGAATCTCGCGCAGTTCCAGATGCATGTCTTCACGCAGGCGCTTGTCCAGCGCGCCCAGGGGTTCGTCCAGGAGCAGCACCTTCGGCTTGCAGATCAGCGCGCGGGCAAGGGCCACACGCTGGCGCTGGCCACCCGACACCATGTGCGGGAACCGCCCGCCAAAGCCTTCCAGCCGCACGCGGGCAAGGGCTTCATCCACCTGTGCAGCAAGCTGGGCCTTCGGCAGGCGCTGGTTCAGCAGGCCGTAGCCGACGTTTTCCGCCAGCGTCAGGTGCGGGAAGAGGGCGTAGGACTGAAAGACGGTGTTGGTCGGGCGCTGGTTCGGGCGCTGGTCGGTCACGTCCTGCCCGTCGATCGTGATGCGCCCCGCCTCCGGGAACTCAAACCCGCCCAGCAGGCGCAGAAGCGTGGTCTTGCCGCTGCCGGACGCGCCGAGAAGGGCAAAGAACTCACCCTTGGCAATGGTCAGCGACAGGCTGTCAATGGCGGTGTAGCTGCCGAAAGCCTTGGTCAGGCCGGTGATTTCGATCATGGTGTCGGGTGTTCCGTTCATAGCCCGGTTGCCGCCGCTGATCCGGGCGCACCCCTGCGGCGGACCCATTCGGCCAGCACGACGACGCAGATCGAGAACACCAGCAGGCAGGTGCCCAGGGCCAGGGTCGAGGGCAGTTTTGCCGGGAACCGCAGCGAGCCCCAGATGTAGAGCGGCAAGGTCGCCTCCGCGCCGGACAGAAAGAACGCCAGCAGAAATTCGTCGAAGGACACGACGGAACACAGCAGGAGGCTGGCCACAATGGCCGGCATCATCAGGGGAAGGGTGATCCGCCGGAACGTGGCAAAGGCCGATTGGCCAAGGTCAAGCGATGCCTCCTCCAGGCTGCGGTCGAACCCGTCCAGCCGGGCCAGCAGGATGACCACCGAATAGGGCAGGCAGAGCAGAATGTGCCCCGCCGCCACCGTGGCCAGCGACAGCTGCACCCCCAGCACCCCGCGCAACAGCGTCAGCAGTGACACGCCAAGCACCAGCGTCGGCACCACCAGCGGCACCATCAGCAGCGCAAGGATCGCCGCCTTGAACCGGATGGGCGACCGGCCCAACGCGAGCGCCGCCATCAGCCCAAGGCCGGTGCTGATCACAGCGACCGGGCCGACGATCAGAAGGCTGGAGCGCAGCGCCTTGCCCAGCGGCGCGTTGGCGGCCATTTCGGCGTACCAGTCGGTCGTGAAGCCCTTCAGCGGAAAGGTCACGAACAGGTTGTCGTTGAACGAAAACACCGGCAGCAGCAGGATCGGCGCATAGATGAACGCAAGGTAGATCACTGCATAGGCTGTCAGGCTGCGCGAGGTCATGCCCGCCGCCTCCACAGCCCGCTCAGGCGGGCGGTGGCCAGGATCGCGCCCACCGACAGCGCCACCGCGCCCATCGTCGCGACGGCAAGTGCCGCCCCCAAAGGCGCGTCGTTCTGCTTGCCGAACAGCGTTGCGATGGCGTTGCCGACCATGACCCCATCCGTGCCACCGACCAGCGAGGGGGTGATGTAATCCCCCATCGTCGGCACGAAGACCAGAAGGAACGCCGCCAGCAGCCCGGGCATGGCCAAGGGCAGGATCACCCGGCGCAGGCGCTGCAGGCCCGTGTCGCCCAGATCGAACGCCGCCTCAAGCACTTTCGGTTCGATCTTCTGGAGCGAGACATAGATTGGCAGCACGGCAAAGGCCGACCAGCTGTGCGCCAGCGTCAGGATGACAGCCGCCTGATTGTACATCAGCGCCTCGATGGGTGCGTCGATCAGGCCAAGGCTGATCAGACCCGAGTTCAGCGCCCCGCCAAAGCCCAGCACGATCTTCCAGCTGAAGATGCGCAGAAGATAGCTGATCCAGAAGGGTACCGTCACCAGCAGGATCCATGTCAGCCGCGAGCGTTTGACATGAAAGGCGATGAAATAGGCCACTGGAAAGGCGAACAGCAGGACCACCACCGCCGCGGCGAAGGAGATGCCCAGCGACTTGACGAGGAGAGTTCGGTAGATCGCGCCCTCGGGGGCCGCCAGCAGGGCATAGTTCTGCATGCCGGGGGTGCGGTCGATAGCCAGGCCTTCCTGCGTCCAGAAGCTTTGCGCCACCAGCATCCCCAGCGGGATCACCAGCATCACGGTCAGGATGATCAGGGTGGGCGCAATCAGCACCCACCCGCGCAGGGCGGGCGATCTGTGCCAGAGGTCGATCATATCCCCGCGCGCTTCATGGGCGACGAGGGCTGCGGATGCCCAGCGCGGGCGGGGAGCCCCCCACCCCCATCCCCTCCCCACGAGGGGCAGGGGTGGCACCCGGTATGGCCAGCCGCTCGAACCGGGCCAGTGCGAACGGCTCGGGCGCGCCGGTGCAGTTGCTGGCGCTTCCCTCCCCCTTGTGGGGAGGGAGAGGGTGGGGGGTGCCCAGCCTTGGCGAGGTGCCCGGCCCGGGCGCGCTGCCCGGCCTTGGCGACGTGCCCCCCACCCCCATCCCCTCCCCACGAGGGGGAGGGGTGGCAGCAGGCATGGCCAACCGCGCCCATACCTCAGCCGCCAGCCTTGATGCGTTCGACCATGGCGACATAGGCGGTCTGCACATCCTGCGGCATGTCGCGGATGAAGAACGACGATTGCAGCGTCTTCACCGGGTCCTCCAGCATCAGGTCGGCGAGGATCTCGGGCGCCACGCCATCCACCGACTTCACATTGGCATGGCCGTAGCCATAGTTCTCGATCAGCCAACGGCCGGTCGAGGCGGCAATCCAGGCATCCATGAAGTCATAGGCCTTCTGCGTGTCGCCGTCGCGGTCCTTCATCAGCAGCATGCCCTGCGCCCAGCCCATCACGCCTTCCTTCGGGCGCATGTACTTGACCGGCACGCCCTGCGCCTTCAGCTCCTTGTAGACCGAGGGCCAGGCGAAGGCGATTGCCACCTCACCCGTCGCCATAGCCTGGGCAAGCTGGGTTGGGTCGCTCCAGTAAAACCGCAGCAGGGCGCGTTGTTCGGTCATCTTGGCCTCGATGGCCTGCATGATTTCGGGGTCGTTCACGAAGGGGTTTTCGATCCCAAGCGCCAGTGCGGCCGAGCCTACCATGTTGTCCATCTGGCCAGTCTGGGCGATCTTGCCGCTGAAGGCCGGGTCCCAGAGGGTGGACCAGCTTTCCTCTTCCACCGTGATCAGGTCGGTCCGGTAGCAGATGGAGTTGATGCCCCAATCCGCCGGGATGCCGTATTGCTTGCCCTCGTGCTGCAGGGTCGGAAGGTCCACCAGATCGGGCATGAGGTCGGCAAAGTTCGAGAGGCGCGACGTATCCCACGGCTCGAACATGCCGGTATCGCGGCGGGCGGGGATCTGCCAGTGATCCGCATGCATGATGTCGGGCCGGAACCCGCCTGCGATCTTCTGCCAGGCCTCCTCAAGGTCCGAAAAGATCGTGATGTCGGGGGCCGCCCCGTGCTTTTCGATATAGGGCTGAAAGAGTTCCGGCACCTCATAGCCGGTCCAGTCCATCACGGTCAGCCCGGTGCCCTGCGCCCGGGCCGGGCGTATCAGCCCCCCTGCCCCGACAGTCACAAGCCCAAGCGCCGAGGCGCGGGCCAGAAGCTGACGGCGGTTCATCCTGTCGGTGGTCATCGTGCAGTCCTCCCTTGGTTTTGTTTGTCGTGTCAGGTCTCAGCCATAGCTGCGGATATGGGGAAACTCCGGCTCTTCGCGGGTGATCACCTCGACCAGCGCGGACCGTCCGTCCTGCGTGGACCGGATCGCGCGCATCAGCGCCGGTTCCAGATCGGCCACCCGTTCCACCCGCTCGCCCGCAGCACCCAGCGCCAGTGCCACGTCGGCATAGCGCCCGGTTTGCAGGTTGATGCCGTGGGTCTTGGTCGCAACCGGATGGTGGCGGGTATAGCCGCCCATGCGGCCGTTGTTGAACACGATGGTCAGCACCGGGATATTCTCGCGCACGCCAGTTTCGACATCCATGCCGACCATGCCGAAACTGCTGTCGCCCATGAAGTTGACGCAGGTCCAGTCGGGTTTCGCCAGCTTCGCGCCCATCGCCAGGCCGAGCCCGCTGCCCAAGGGCGTGGACTTGCCCCAGCCGAGGTAGCCATAAGGCGTCAGGGCATCGAAGAATGGCACCACCTGGTCGCGCGGGTTGCCGCTATCATGGGTGACCACCATCTTCGAGCGGTCGCCAACCTTCATCAGCGCGCCGATCACACGGTAGGGGCTGATCGGTTCGGCGTCCGTGGTCAGGCGCGCGCCCCATTTCGCCATGAACTCGGCCCGTTGTGCTGCGACCAGCTTGGCTGCGGGAGTCGCGGCGAAATCAGCGTGGCGCGTCTCGCCTTCGGCCGCGTCGGCAAGCTGGGCGAGGATCAGGTCGAGATCGCCGCTGATCAGATGCTCAACCGGGTAGCACTGGCTGAGGTCATCGGGGTCGCGCACGATCTGGATCACGCGCTTGGCGGCGGGAACGTGGCTGGTATAGTGACTGCGGGTCAGCGTCGTGCCGATCGACACGATCAGATCAGCCGCTGCAAGGTGGACGTCCGACATCGGGGTAGACGAATGCCCGCCCGTCCCAAGCGACAGAGCATGGTCTTCGGGGAAGGCGCTTTTGCCCGCAAGCGTGGTCATCACCGGCACGCCCATTGCCTCGGCGAACCGCCGCAGGTCGGCCCAGGCGCCCGCCTGAAGCACCCCGCGCCCGACCATCAGCATCGGCGACTTGGCATCGGCCAGCGCACGGATCACGGTCTGGATCTCGTCCGGTGCGGCCATCGTGCGCCCGATGCGGACGGATGAATAGCCGTCCATGCCGCCCGGCGCTTCGGCCTTCATCAGATCGTCCGGGATCTCCAGGATCACCGGCCCTCCACGGCCCGACCGCAGCGCGCCGAAAGCCCGGGAGAACATCAGCGCGGCGCGGTGGGGGTGGTTGACCAGCATTGTGGCCTTGGCGATGCCACGCATCTGTTCGTGCGAGGCGAAATTCGGGACCACGCCCGCATCGTTGCTGTCATAGCCACCGGGAATGACAAGAATTGGCACAGAGTCGGAAAACGCCTGCGCGATGGCCCCGTAGGACGCCTCGGCCCCCGGGCCATATTGCACGCCCGTCACGCCAAAGGCGCGGCCCGCACTCATCCGGCTGAACCCGTCCGCGATGTTCACGGCGACTCGTTCCGTCCGGGCCATGATCGGGCGGATGCCGAGTGCGGCGGCGCTGTCGAAAACCTGGTTGAACGGAAAGCCGGTGATGAAGGTCACCCCTTCCTTCTGCAGGGCGGCAGCGGCGACATCCATGACTCTCATGCTGGGCTTCCTTCGATGGTGGCCGCGGATTTCCGGGCCAGGGCATTCAGTTTGCGGGTGAATTCGGGGGTTTGCAGCACGTCTGGATTCACCACCTTGTGCGGGATGCGACCGGCCAGCAGGTCAAGGACTGCCGCCACGTTCTGCGCGGCAAGGTCTGCGTCCAGCTCTTCGGTCCAGTTCAGCGCGTGGGCCGACAGGATGATACCATCGGCTGACAGCAGCGGATGGCCCAGCGGCAAGGGTTCGGGGTCGAACACGTCCAGCGCCGCCCCCGACAGGTGCCCGGACGCCAAGGCAGCCACCAGCGCATCCTGATGAACGATCCCGCCGCGCGCAGTGTTGATCAGGGCCGCCCCGGGTTTCATCCGGGAAAGCCGCTCCGCGTTGAACAGGTGCCGCGTGTTCGGAGTCAGAGGGCAGTGGATCGAGATGTAATCGGAATTTGCCACCACTTGATCAAGGCTCGCGGGCTCGATCCCAAGCGACTTGGCATCTGCATCCGACAGGGCCGGATCGAAGGCGATCACTCGCATGCCAAGCGGTTGCACCAGCAAGGCCAGGTCCGACCCGATATTGCCGCAGCCGACCAGTCCCAGCATCCGCCCGGTCAGGTTGCGACCCCGCATCCCGGCGCGGCGATGCCAGGCGTCAGGGCCCTGCCGCGTCAGCCTGTCCTTGTCCACCAGCCGGGTGGCCAGCGCCAGCATCAGCGTCAGGGCCGCCACGGCCGTGGGCCTGCGCACCGCCTCGGCCGGGACGATCACGGCGACACCGGCGGCCGTGCAGGCGGCGAGGTCAACATCCTCACACCCGACGCCCACACGGATGATGCCGGTCAGCGCATCGGCCCGGGCAAGGCTGCCCTGCGTCACCGCCCCCATCAAGGGGACCGAGATCAGGACATCGAGGCCGACCAGGGCATCTGCCGACAGAACGCTGCCACCCGGGATGCGGCAAAGGCCCGCCACCGGGCTGTGGCGCAAGGCACCAAGGTGATAGCCCGGAAACGACAAGGTACCATCTGCAAGCAGAAAGTCGTCCGTCAGTCCGATCTGGCATCTTTTCGTCACGCGCCACCTCTGTCCGGGCTGCGGACATGGGCGCCCGCCTTGCTACATCCAGTGCCTAGCCCATCGCACGACATTGTGGATTGGAATATTCCGTTGGTCCTACAATGTCGTATGCGTAAAGTCTTTCGGGTCCCAGAAGGCCTGCATGCGCGAGATCAGCGGGGCCTTGGTCAACCGAAACACGTCGATGCCCTCATATGCGATCACCGTGCCGTCCTTGCGCTGCGCTACCCCTTGCCAGCGGCAGGCGATCTCGTCCCCCTGCCAGTACAGGGGGCTGGTCGTCAGACGAAGCTCTGCCAGATCATCGTAAAGCGTCCTGAAATAGGTTCTGACCTGCGCGCGGCCCCGAATGGTGGGCGACGTCGGGTCGATGACCACGGCACGGGGCGCAAAGCAGGCGGCGATGATGTCCAGGTCAAGCGTCTGGCACGCCGCAAGGTAGCGGGTCAGCAAGGCTTCGGCGGCAAGGCGGTCAACCATCGGCTGAGTTCCCGGGGGATCTTTGGGACCGATGTTGCCGCAGGGAGGCCAAGGCTCCAGTCAGACGTGAGGTCCGTCCGACAATGTCGGACGCAGTGGATAGCGCTACTGGTCGTGAATGCCCTGACATTCCTTCGCAAGCTTCTGGCCATGGTCTGCCAACCGCTGGCGGGTCAACCGCGCCGACGGACCCCAGATCGCCAGCGAGCCGATCACCAGCCCGCCGCGGCTGAAGACCGGGGCCGCGACAGCGCTGGCCCCGATCTCTTCCTCGGCAACCGATATCGCGAAGGCCTGGTCGCGGATGCGCAGGCATTCCGCTTCAAGTTGGTTGCCCGTCAGGATCGTCCGGCTGGTAAACCGTTCCAGCTTCAACCGCTGGATGATCGTGGCGCGGTCCTCATCGGATTGGAACGCGAGGATCGCCTTGCCAAGGGCCGAGGCATGATACGGTGCGTGCTGCCCTTGAAACCGGCTGCCACGAACCGCATAGGTGCCTTCGACGGTACTGACGACAAGACAGCTGTCACTCCCCGGAACCGCAAGGCTGAGGCTTTCGCGGAACTGCCAGACCAGCCGCAGCATCAGCGGGCGCACCAGCGTCACGATGTCTAGGTTGCGTTCGGCGTTGCGGGCAAGCTCGAACGTGCGCCGCCCGATCCGGTAGGTTTGCGTGTCGCGGGCGTGGTCGCAGTATCCAAGTGCCACCAGCGTCTTGAGCAGGGAAAACACCGTATTCTTGTGCAACCCGCAGCGCAGGGCGATGTCCGTCAGCCGAACGCCACCCTCGTTGGCATGCGCGATGACGTCCAGAATGGCATCCATCCGCTCAAGCGACTGGATACGCCCTGATGATCGGCCTGACATGGTCATATCTCACCTTTTCCGGGGTCTCGGGACGTCTGCGAGATGCCTGACGGGCCGACCTTATCATCCAATCCAACATGGACAGCGGGTCCCGGTCAATCGAACGACAATGTCGGACGCCGGGGCATGCGCTTTTACGCGGCGCTGCTGACAGCCCCGGGCGACGCGGCACCGGCCGGCGAAGGCAAGGGGGCCGCACGAGGCGGAGGTGCCTGGCCAGACAGTCGCCGAAAGCCGCCGACCGGGATACCTTGAGGGCTGAACGCCGCTTGTTCATGTCCGGCGCAAGGGTCGTCGCCCGTGCCGGGAAGTGCTGCAGGCGGAACGCATGTCGATTTTCGGGAACCGGAGTGGTTGAAACGGGTCGCAAGGGTGGGAAATTCCTTGCGGCGCTGGATTTCCGTCTGTCAGGGGGCGGGCATTCCGCTTCAAGTGACCCTTGGGGGAAGAACGGGCAGAAGCGCCGCGGGATTGCTTGATCAGGGGTCAATGCGACGAAGTGGCTTGGGGAGAGCGATCCTTGTTCCGGCTGACCTGTTTTCGATGTCTCTGCCCGCACAGAAGAGGCCCGGCGCGTTGATCGCGCCGGGTCAGTCAGGGGATCAGAGGCCAAGAAAGCTGAAGTGCCGGCCCGGGGTAACGTTGGTGTAGCTGGCACCAAGGATGCGGGCGGAAAGGATGCTGCCATCCGGGCCGATGTCGCGCGCCGGGGGCACAAGATCCCCGTCGCCCAGCTTGATCCGGTGGATCTTTGGCAGGCGCGCCAGGCTGTCATCGTTCAGCGCATGGCCAAAGCCGGGATCGACCGCGATGACGCTGGAAAGGCCGGGGACGGTCTTGTCGGCCTCGAAACTTGCAGGCAGGGCTCGAGGATTGGGTGCGCCGGCTGGTCAGCGGATTTTCCAGCATGACACTGCTGGTGCTTGGCGCACTGGGGCGGTCGCCAAGTCTGAAGGCGCACGTCGAGCCAGAGGTCGCCCGGTTGGCGACGGCGGGCGACGCGGCGCTGGTCGAGGCGACGGTCCGGCTGATGGCCGAACGGCGGCTATGGCTTGACCCGGACCTGACGCTGGCGCGGATCGCGCGGCGGATAGGGGTTCCCGCCAAGGCGCTGTCGGGCGCGATCAACCGGGTGAAAGGCGAGAATGTCAGCGGCGTGGACAACAGCTGGCGGATCGCCGAAGCGTGCCGGCTGATGCAGGCAGGGGCCAGCGTGACCGAGGCAATGCTGGGGGCGGGGTTCACCACGAAGTCCAACTTCAACCGGGACTGCCTGCGGGTAGGGGAGACGGCGCCGAACGACTGGTTGAACAGGGGTTCGTGACCCAGGCTGGGCGAAGCTGACTTCCGGCAGTAAAACTGCGTGGCGGCGTTGCCACTTCCAGCAGCACCGGAAACCGGATTCCCGAGGCAGCCCACTAAGGCCGGATCGCGGCAATGGGCCAAGGGGCTGCAACGGTCTGACCCCGGCCCGCTTGCGCGCCCGGTTTGGCGCGCCTGGTTTGGCGCGCCAGCAGGGGTCTGCCAAGCGGCCTAGAACTTGGCCTGAACCGTAACGCCGTCCGTGCCAAGGATCTGCACAGCACCCTTCACGTCAGACGGGACCGCAACACCAGTATCGGCCGAAAGGGTTCCGGGGGCTGCGGGGACCAGCGCCACGCGCACAGGCTTGCCGTCGATCAGAAGGATCGCCGTTCCGGTCATCGCGGCCGTGTCCACCGCGCTGTCATCCTCCAGCGTGATGTGAACCGTGACCACAGTCCCGGCGGGGACCAGTTCAACGCGGTAGGGGCCCGCATCCATCCGCGCGCCGCCGTTCGGGCCGGTGTCGGGTTCATGGGCGGCGGCGGGGGTCGCAAGCATCAGGGTCAGCAGCATCATTCGAAGCATCGGGTTTCCTTTCACGGATCAGAAGGTCTGGATCGCGGCACCCTGCGGCGCGCGGGCGTCGGCCTGATCTTTGCGCGCGGCATCGACCAGTCGTTCAAGGGGTTTGCGGCCATAGCGCAGGAACAGAACAGGCGTCAGGAACGTGTCCAGCAAGGTGGACGAGATCAGCCCGCCAAAGATCGTCACCGCGACCGGGTTCAGGATTTCCTTGCCCGGAGCACCTGCGTCGATCATCAGCGGCACAAGGGCCACCCCTGCCGACAGGGCCGTCATCAACACCGGGGTCAGGCGTTCCAGCGACCCGCGGATGATCAGGTCAGGGCCAAACGGCATGCCTTCGTGCAGGGCAAGGTTGATGTAATGGCTGATTTTCAGGATACCGTTGCGGGCCGCAATCCCCGTCAGCGTGATGAACCCGATCATGGAGGCCACTGACAATGGCTGCCCCGCAATCCACAAGGCTGCGACGGACCCGATCAGCGCCAGCGGCACAGAGCCCATGATGATCAGCGCGCAGACGGTGGATTTGTAGCGGCTGAACAGGATTGCAAAGACCATGCCCAGCGATACAAGCGACAGCAGGGCAATCGTCCGGCTGGCCTCTTCCTGCGCCTGAAAGGTGCCTTCCAGCGTGGCGGTATAGCCTTCGGGCAGGTCTGCTGCGGCGATCACGGCGCGGATCTCGGCCACCACTGCTGCCATATCGACCCGCCCATCGGTGTTGCCCAACACCACCAGCCGCCGGCTGCCGCCTTCGCGCAGGATCTGGTTCGGCCCGTCGGTTTCGCGCACCTCGGCCAGGTCGCGCACCGGCACCCAGCCCGCGGGTGTCTCGATCAGGAGATCGCCCAGCGCTTGCGTGGTGCGGTTTTCGTCCGCCAGCCGCATCACCACATCATAGCTGCGCGCGCCGTCCACCAGTTTTGACACCACACGCCCGTTCGACAACCGTTCAAGCGCCTCGGTAATGGCGGCGGGTTGAATGCCGTAAAGGGCGGCACGGTCATAGTCGATCCGGATTTCAAGCTGCGGGATGCGGACCTGCTTTTCCACCTGCAAATCTACTAGCCCGGGGATCGCCGCGATCTGGCCGCGCAAGCCTTCGGCCACGGACCGCAGGGTATCAAGGTCGGACCCGTAGACCTTGAGCGCCAGTTGCGCGCGCACGCCTGACAGCATGTGATCCAGCCGGTGCGAGATCGGCTGGCCCACGTTGACCGCCACCGGAAGGATCGACAGGCGCGCGCGGATGTCGGCCACGATCTCGGTCTTGGGGCGGTCGGACGGGTTCAGATCGACCTCGATTTCCGAAGAATGCACCCCTTCGGCATGTTCATCGAGTTCGGCGCGGCCCGTGCGGCGGCCCACGGCGCGCACCTCGGGCACCTCCAGTATCAGCTTTTCGGCGATCAGACCGACACGGTGGGATTCCGCCAGCGAAATGCCGGGGTTGAACAGCATGGATATCGTGAAGGTGCCCTCGTTGAACGGCGGCAGGAACGCGCGGGGCAGCATCGTGGCGGAAGCTGCCGCGATCACCACGCCCACCGCCGCCAGCGCCATCAGCGATTTCTGCCAGCGGAAGACCACGGCCAGCGCCGCCTGGTTGCCGCGTTTCAGGGTGCGCACCAGCCAGCTTTCGCGGTGGTCCAGCCGCTTCATGCCCGGCAGAAGGTAATAGGCCATCACCGGCGTCAGCGTGATCGACACGACCAGACTGACAAGGATCGAAATGATGTAGGCCTGCCCCAAGGGTGCGAACAAGCGCCCCTCGATCCCCGACAGCGCAAACAACGGCACGAACACCAGCACGATGATCATGGTGGCATAGACGATGCCTGACCGCACTTCCTGGCTGGCCGACACCACAACGTCAAAGGTAGAACGCGGGTTGCCCGCCTCACGGTTTTCGCGGAGGCGCCGGAAGATGTTCTCGACGTCCACCACCGCATCATCGACCAGTTCACCGATGGCAATCGCAAGGCCACCCAGCGTCATGGTGTTGATCGACAGGCCCAGCATCTTGAACACGATGGCCGTGACAAGAATGGAAACCGGGATAGCGGTCAGCGAGATCAGCGTGGTCCGGACATTGAGCAGGAACGCAAAGAGCACGATGGCCACCACGACCACCGCCTCCAAGAGCACGGTCTGCACGTTCTTGACCGAAGTTTCGATGAAATCCGCCTGCCGGAACAGCACTTCATCGGCGCGCATCCCGTCTGGCAGAGCAGCGGTGATTTCGGCCAGCGCCGCCTCAACCTCGCGTGTCAGTTGCACGGTATCGACGTCGGGCTGTTTTTCGACCGAGATGATGACAGCGGATTGCCCCATATACCCGGCCTCGCCGCGTTTCAGGCGGGCACCAAAACCCACATCGGCCACCTGATGCAAAAGGATCGACTGGCGGCCGTCGCTTTGCACCACCACCTTGCGCAGATCGTCCAGGCTCAGCGTGCTGCCGATGTTGCGGATCAGAAACTCGCGCGCGTACTGGTCGGTGAACCCGCCCCCCGTGTTGGCCCCAAAGGCAGTAATCGCCGCCTCGACCTCGGCGAGCGTCACCCCAAGGGCGCGCAGGGCCGCCGTGTTGGGGGCCACGCGGAACTGGCGCACCTCGCCTCCGATCGGGATCACCTGTGCGACGCCCGAAATGGTCAGCAGGCGCGGACGCAGGATGAAATCAGCAGCTTCGCGCAGCGCCATCGGTGATACGCCTTCCGGTGCGGTCATCGCCACGAGCATCACCTGCCCCATGATCGAACTGATCGGCCCCATTTGCGGCACCACCCCTTCGGGCAACTGGGCCGCCACAAGGGTCAGCTTTTCGGCGATCTGCTGGCGGTTGCGGTAGATATCGGTGCCCCAGTCGAACTCGACATAGATGATCGACAGGCCCACACCCGAGACGGACCGCACGCGGTCGACCCCCGGCAGGCCGTTCATCTGGGTCTCGATCGGAGTGCTGACGAGTTGTTCCACCTCGGGCGGGGCCAACCCCTCGGCCTCGGTCATGATGGTGACGGTGGGGCGGTTCAGGTCGGGA
>JANNXX010000029.1:0-31221 GCA_031409795.1 Rhodobacterales bacterium | reverse complement strand
AGGATGAGCATGGCAAGCTGAAGTAGCTCTTGGCCGAGGCGATGCTCGACATTGCGATCCTGAAGGATGTTGCCGCAAGAAAATGGTAGCGCCCGATGCGAAGCGGGAGGCGGTGGCGCATGTCGTGGCGATGCACGGGGTAACCCGACCGCTTCCTGGCACCCTCATCCGGCTTATCCGCAATGCCATCCCGGTTAAGCGCAATTTCATCCGGCATAACGACAAGTTGGGGGCCCAGAGCGATCAAAAACTGGGTCGAATCCGGCCCGATCCATGGCCATGCGCAACCTAAATTACTGATACTGATAACTTATTCAACTTAGGTGGCGGAGACTGGTTCGCACTCGTCTGCAACCACCGCCATTTCAAAGTGTGGCGACCGGGGGCAGCTTCTGGGCCTGCAGGTCCTGCTCTTTGGCGGCCGGGCGGGGTTTGCCCGGTCGGGATCGGCCTAGCCCTCGGCCAGGGCCTGGCGCACGTGGTCTACGCCTTGCTGGATGTCGCGCTCGATCGCCGCGGCGAGGGCGGTGGCATCGCGCGCGCGCATCGCTGCCAGCGCTTCGCGGTGCAGGTCGGGGGCGGTTTCGCGGCCGAAACGGTCGATCACGACGCGCAAGGACGGCCCGGCTCGCAGCCAGAGCGAACGCGCGAGGTCCATCAGCACTGGCGCATCGGCAGCTTCGTACAGCGCGAAGTGGAAGGCGTGGTTGGCGGCCAGGTAGTCGGGCAGATTGCCGATGTCGATCGCCCGGTTGACCTTGATGTCGATCGCCTCCAGCCGGTCGATCTGCGCCGGGGTGAGCCGTGCGGCCGCCCGCTCCGCAAGCCGCGGCTCGATCGCCAGGCGCGCAAAGGCGACCTGCTCCAGCATCTCGGCGGAAAGCTCCGGCACGGCAACCCGGCGGTTGCCCTGCGGCAAGAGCGCACCCTCGGCGGTCAGCCGGCGGATCGCCTCGCGCACCGGGGTCATGCCCGCGCCCAGATCGCCGATCAGGCCCTGGATGGTGACCGGCGCGCCGGGCGCGAGATGACCGAACAGGATCATGTCGCGCAGCCGCGCGTAAGTCACTTCGTGGCTGGGTATCTTCCGGTTGTCGGCGTCCATCGGGGCTCCCTTTGCTTGCTCCCTTTATGACGCCAGTTTCCCCGCAATCAAGATGTGATCAAATCACCGGTGTACTATCGGAGAAGCGCCCTTGCCTCTGCAGGCGACAGGGCGGCCGGGCGGGTGCAGCTGGTGGTCAGGGTGACGAACTTGCCCGTCTCGCCCGATTTCAGACAGGCGGTCATCACATCCACCCCGTGCAGCGCCCGGTCCAGCGAGCAGCGGGCATCCCGCCCCTCGACCAGCGCGTTCACCATGTCGGCCAGCCCCGCAGTGCGGTAGTTGGCCAACTCGCGCCCGTTGTGGGTCTGGTTCGCCTTGCCGAACGGGTGCTTCCAGGGCTTCAGCGTCTTCAGCTTGCCGGCTTTGCTGCCGATCTCCACCGTGCCGCCGAAGAAGTTCGGGTCGGGGAGGTAAAGCGTGCCTTCCGTGCCATAAAGCTCGAAATGGTTGCGCTTGTGGTGCCAGACATCCCAGGAAGTCGACAGGTTGATCGTGGCACCCGAGTGGAACTCCAGAAGCGCATGGATGTTTGTCGGCGTCTTGACCGGAACCGTCTGGCCGTTGCGCGGCCCGTTCGAGATCACCCGTTCTTCGGCAGCCGAAGAGGTCAGCGCCCCCACCCGCTTCACCGGACCGAGGAGGTTGATCAGGTTCGCAACGTAGTACGGCCCAAGGTCCAGCATCGGCCCCGCACCGGGCAGGAAGAAGAAATCCGGGTTCGGATGCCAATGCTCCATCCCGTGGTTCAGGACGGCGGCAGAGCCTGCGGTGATCGTGCCGACCCGCCCCTCGTCCAGCACGGCGCGGGCCTGCTGATGCGCGCCGCCAAGGAAGGTGTCGGGCGCGCAACCGACGGCAAGGCCCTTCTTCTTCGCCAGATCGCGCAGGGTGACGCCTTCCTTCAGCGTCAGGACCAGCGGCTTTTCGGAATAGGCATGCTTGCCCGCCTCGAGGATCCGCTTCGTCACCCCGAAATGCGCGTCCGGGATGGTGAGGTTGATGACCACATCCACCTCGGGGTTGGCCAGCAGGTCCTCAACCGATTGCGCCTTGACGCCGAACTCGGCCCCGCGCGCCCTGGCGGTGTCGGGGTTGATGTCCGCGACCGCCCGCACCTTCAGCCCCTTGAACAACGGCGCAAGCCGCAGGTAGCTGGTCGAGATATTGCCGCAACCGATGATACCGATGCCCAGTTTTGCCATGTTTGCCACTCCTCAGAATGCGTTGGCTGATGTGATGGACCGGGCGGCAAAGCGCGCGTGGTCCTTCGGATTGTCGTGTTCCATGACGAAATGCCGCACGCCGACCGCGCGCAGCGCCGCGATGATCGCAGGCCAGTCCACCGTGCCGTGGCCGACGTCGGCCCAGCCGTCCTCATCCGTGTTCTGGCCCGCCGGTGCGATGTCCTTGACATGGGCGGCGGTGATCCGGTCCTGGTAGCGGTCGATCCAGGCCAGGGGATCTGCACCGCCCCGGATCACCCAGGCCACGTCCATTTCCCATTCCAGGCCCGGCCCGCCTTCGAAGATGCGGTCCTGCGGCATGGACCCATCGGCCAGGGGCACGAATTCGAAGTCGTGGTTGTGCCAGCCAAAGCCGTAGCCCGCCGCCTTGTAGGGCGCGCCCGCCGCCTGCAGCCGCGCGCCAAAAGCTGTCCAGCCCGCCGCGTCGGACGGACGATCGTCGGGCATGACATAGGGGCAGTAAAGCCGCTCCATCTTCAGGGACTTGGCAATGCCCAGCACCTTGTCGACATCGGTCTCCAGCTGGCCAAGACCGAAATGCCCGGTCGGCATGGTCAGGCCGGTGGCGGCAAGCCCCGCCTGCGTCGCCGCGACCGCCGCGTCATCGGCATAAAGCGCGCCATAGCCTTCGACCGCCGTATAGCCGGCCTTGGTCACCATCCGGAACGTCGCGTCCATCGGCGGGAAGTTGCGGGAGGAGTAAAGCTGATAGCTGAACATCGGATATGCCTTTCGTCAGGCGCCATAGGTGGCGGAATGAAGGTCTCGGACGGTGAAGGTGGGCACCGCCAAGGGGTCCTCGGGGGTGAAGGTAAAGCGGAACGCGGGGCCCGGCCCGCAGTGCAGGGCCGCGCGGTCCCAGCGGCCGGGCTGATCCGCCTCGGGGGTCGCGAAGAACGCCATCGCTTTGGAGGTGAGCGTCAGAACGTGGTCGGTGCCTGCGCGGGTCACTGTCCACTTCAGCCCGGGGTCAGGCAGGTCATAGGCCTTCCAGGGCTTCGGGGCGAAGATGTCACCGGCCTTGGTGTCGTCCGACCCGGTCCAGCCGAAGGTCAGAACCTCGTCCGCAGCGAGAGTGCCCTCTGGAAGGGTCATCAGCGGCAGGGCAGCCGTGCCCACGCTGGCGCTTGCCTGACCCAGCGGGCGCGCAGAACCGTCCATCCGCGTGGCATAGGCGGTGACCGTCACCTCCACCGCGTCGGGCCGGTCGTTGACCGCGACCAGCGCCACGCCCCCCGGCCCTGGCACCGCAGTGACGATAACCGGCGCGAAGAAGGCCTTCGCCATGTGGTGCAGCAGCTTCCAGTTCCCGCCGTGGTCAAGGCTGGACCAGCTGCAGACCGGCCAGGTGTCGTTGAGCTGCCAGTAAAGCGTCCCCATGCAATGCGGCTTGAGGCTGCGCCAGTGGGTCACCGCCGTCTTGATCGCGATGCCCTGCTGGACCTGACTTAGGTAGACGAAGCTGGGGAAATCCACCGGAAAGCGGAAGTAGCGGAACATCGTCTCGGCAATCCGCGCGTTGCCGCCGGGGTTCTTCTGGTGGCTTTCCATCACCGGGCTGGCGATGTTCCAGTCCTTCGGGTCAGCGAATCTGCGGATCGTGGACATCGACGGATAGGACTGGAACCCGAATTCGCTGCAGAACCGGGGCGACACGTCGCGGTAGTGATCGAAATCCCGCCCCTCGTGCCAGACCGACCAGAAATGCATGTCGCCGCTGCTGTCGTCATGCCAGGCATCGCCAAAGGCAAGCGGGCCGGGTGAGGGTGAGGAGGGCCACCAGTTCGCGCCCGGCTGGGTGTCCTGCAGCGCCGCCTCGATCGTCCGGTTCAGTCGGTCGTAGCTGACCAGATAGCGGTCGCGGTCTTTCCGGCTTTCCGGGAACCAGGTCAGCGCGCCGATCAACTCGTTGTCGCCGCACCAGAGGGCGAGGCAGGCGTGGTGGCCGATGCGGCCCACGACGTCGCGCACCTCCGAGCCGACCACGGTCAGGAAATCGAGGGTGGAGGGGTAAAGGTGGCAGGCGAACATGAAATCCTGCCAGACCATCAGGCCAAGCTCGTCGCACAGGTCGTAGAACCAGTCCGGCTCATACCGCCCGCCGCCCCAGACCCGGATCATGTTCATGTTTGCATCGACGGCGGATTGCAGGAGGCCGCGCACCGCACGGGGAGTGATCCGCCCGTGCAGCGCATCGGCCGGGATCCAGTTCGCCCCGCGCGCAAAGACCGGGTGGCCGTTCACCCGCATCCCGAAGGACCGCCCCGCCGCGTCGGGTTCGCTGACCAACGCCATGTCGCGCAGGCCGATCCGCCGGGTCGCCGTTGCCCCGCCGCCGGTCACCACAAGGTCATGCAGCACCTGCGCGCCAAGCCCGGCAGGCCACCAGAGCACCGGGTCGGGAATGGTGAGGACCAGCCGCGCCACGCCAGCCGTTACATTCGCGCTTTGCGTGACATTGCAAAGCGTTGCGGTCACCTCCTCAGAGGTTGCATGAACAGTCAGCGCAACCTCGACAAAGCCCTCGCGGTGGGTCTGGCTGACCAGAATGTCGCCGATCCGGGGGCCGGCAGGCTCAAGCTGAACCCTGCCCCAGACGCCGAAGACACCCAGCGCGATGTTCCAGTCCCACCCGAAGTCGCATTGCGGCTTGCGCAGCATGTTGGCGTGGGGAATCGGGCCGTTGACCGCCTGATACGGGATGTAGAACGGCATCTGCGCCTGCCGGGCCGCCGCCTCGCGGACGGGTGAGCGGAACAGGATCTCGATCTCGTTCGCACCCGCCCGAAGCGCAGCCGAAACATCCACCCGCCAGCGCCGATGCGCGTTCGCCGCCGACAGGACCACAACCCCGTTCAGCCGCACCTCGGCCACCGTGTCCAGCCCGTCGATCACCAGATCGGCCGACCCGCCATCATGGTCGAAGGACCGCCGCGCCAGCCAGTTGCGTTCGCTGACCCAGCGGCAGTCATATTCGTTCCGGCCCTGATAGGGATCAGGGATCAGCCCGGCCTTGTGCAAAGCGGTGATCCCGTCCCCGGGCAGATCGAAGGCCAGGACATGGGCGCCGCTTTCATCCGAAAGCGTCCAGCACCCCGCCAGATCGAGCATGCTTCAGATCCTTTGTTCGGTCTTCGCGTCAAAAAGTGAAGCCTTGGAGATATCCAGTCCAAGATGAACCTTTGTCCCGGCCGCCAACCGCCCTTCCACCGCAACACGCACGCAGATGTCCTTGGCCCCGGCCTTCAGCCACAACAGGCTGTCCGCGCCAAGGTTCTCGTCGATCTCCACCACCGCCGGGATCGACGGGCCGGAAGGCGCGTCAGCGAAGACGGTGATATGCTCGGGACGCAGCCCCAGGATCGCCTGGTCGCGTTCCAGCACCGCGCCGCCGTCATAGCCCGCAAGGTCGATCCTCAGGTCTCCGAAAAGAAACGCCTTGCCCCCGTCCACCGTCCGCCCCTGCAGGAAATTCATCGACGGGCTGCCGATGAAACCTGCGACGAACAGGTTCGACGGCTTGTTGTAGATCGTCTGCGGATCGGCAAGCTGCTGGATCACCCCGCCTTTCATCACCGCGATCCGGTCGGCCAGGGTCAGCGCCTCGATCTGGTCATGGGTCACGTAGACCATGGTGTTCTGCAGCCGGGTATGCAGCCGCTTGATTTCCACCCGCAGCTCGGAACGCAGTTTGGCGTCAAGGTTCGACAGCGGCTCGTCGAAGAGGAACACGTCGACGTCGCGCACCAGCGCCCGCCCGATCGCCACCCGCTGGCGCTGCCCGCCCGACAACGCGCCGGGCTTGCGGTCCAGAAGCGGCTGGATCTGCAGGATCTCGGCCGCGCGGGCGATGCGCTTGTCGATCTCGTCCTTCGGCATTCTCGCGTTCTTCAGCCCGAAGGACAGGTTCCCCCGCACCGTCATCTGCGGATAAAGCGCGTAGGACTGGAACACCATCCCGATGCCGCGTTCGCTG
Organism: Rhodobacterales bacterium; assembly: GCA_031409795.1. GTDB lineage: Bacteria > Pseudomonadota > Alphaproteobacteria > Rhodobacterales > Rhodobacteraceae > Tabrizicola. The sequence goes on along the minus strand of JANNXX010000029.1, from coordinate 24,893 downwards.
GGTTCGGCCCAGGTCACGTTCTTGCCCTTGATCCAGATCTGCCCGTCGGTGATGTCCAGAAGGCCCGCCAGACAGTTCAGCAGCGTGGACTTGCCGCAGCCCGAGGGGCCGAGAAGCACGATGAACTCGCCTTCGGCCACGTCGATGTTCAGCGTCTTCAGCACCGACACCGCACCGAAGTTCAGCGTCAGGTCCTTGACTTCGATCGAATTTCCCATGCGTTCAGCCTTTCACCGCACCGGCGGCGATGCCGCGAACGAACAGTTTGCCCGACACGAAGTAGACGACCAGCGGCACAAGGCCGGTGATCAGCGTCGCGGCCATGTTAACGTTGTATTCCTTTACCCCCTGCACCGAGTTGACGATGTTGTTCAGCTGCACCGTCATCGGGTAGGATTCGGATTTCGAGATGTAGACCACGCCGAACAGGAAATCGTTCCAGATCCCCGTGACCTGCAGGATCAGCGCGACCACGAAGATCGGCAGCGACATCGGCAGCATGATCCGGAAATAGATGCCCCAGAACCCGGCGCCATCGACGCGGGCGGCCTTGAACAGCTCTTCCGGGATCGAGCTGAAGTAGTTGCGGAAGAGCAGTGTCAGGATCGGCATCCCGAAGATCGTATGCACGATGACAAGTCCGGTCAGCGACCCGTACAGTCCCGCCTCGCGCAGCAGGATCACGATGGGATACAGCATGATCTGATAGGGGATGAACGACCCGAAGATCAGGATGGTGAAGAACACCTCGGATCCCTTGAACTTCCAGTTGATCAGCGCATAGCCGTTCACGCTTGCAATGATGATCGACAGGAACACCGACGGCAGGGTGATGATCACCGAGTTCCAGAACCCGCGGCTGAGACCGTCGCAGTTCAGCCCGGTGCAGGCGGTGGCCCAGGCCTTGACCCAGGGCTCGAAAGTGATCTCCAGCGGCGGGGCGAAGATATTGCCCAGGCGCACCTCGGGCATGCCTTTCAGGCTGGTCATCACCATCACCCACAGCGGCAGCACATAGTAAAGCGCGACCAGCCCGAGGATGCCGTACAGCACGATGTTGCGGCCCGACAGGATCTTGCGCGGCCTGGCGCCACGGGGGCCGGTCATTGCGAGGTCAGCCATGCTTCTTGCCTCCGAATTCCAGGTAGGCCCAGGGGATCAGCACGATCAACACCGACAGCAGCATCATGGTCGAGGCGGCGAAGCCCTGCCCCAGGTTCTGCGCCTGGAACATGTAGTCATAGACATACATCGCCGGCACCTGGCTGGCGTTTCCGCCGGGGCCGCCAGAGGTCATGGCGACGACAAGATCGTAAAGCTTGATGATCCCGGCGGCGACGATCACCAGCGTGGTGATGAAGACGGGGCGCATCATCGGGATGACCACGACCAGATAGGTCTTCCAGGTCGGGATCCCGTCGACGCGGGCGGCCTTCCAGATGTCGTCGTCGATGCCCCGCAGGCCCGCCAGCATCAGGCACATGACAAATCCGGTGCCCTGCCACAGGCCGGCGATCAAGAGGCCGTATAGCACGGTGTCGGGGTTGTGCAGCGGGTCGAAGGCAAAGCTTTCCCAACCCCAGCCTTGCACGATGCCCTGCAAGCCGAAATCCGGGTTCAGGATCCATTGCCAGACAAGACCGGTAACGATGAACGACAGCGCGAAGGGGTAAAGCATGATGGTGCGGAACGTATCCTCGAAGCGGATCTTCTGGTCCATCAGTACGGCCAGCAGAAAGCCCATCGACACGGTAAAGACCAGCGACATGACGCCGTAGAAGGCCAGGTTCTCGATCGAGACCAGCCAGCGGCTGTTCGACCAAAGCCGCTCGTACTGGTCGAAGCCGACGAAGTTCAGTTTCGGCAGAAGTTTCGAGTTGGTGAAGGAATAGACCACCGTCCAGATTGCACCGCCGACGAAGATGACCAGCGTGGTCAGGACCATCGGGATCGCCGCGATCTTGGCGTTCAGGTTCCGCAGCAGGCGCACAGGCCGGCCTTTTGTTGCCATGACGGGCATCCCCCCAGAGGTCAGAAGATGGCAACGCCGCCCGGTTGAACCGGACGGCGTTTCAGGTCGGTTGGCCTTAGTTGGCCGACAGGATTTCCACCCACTTGCCCTGGGCATCCGCCGGGGCCATGTCGGACTTCCAGAACTCGACCATCAGGTCTTCGGCCTGCTTGACGGTATCAGGGGTCCAAAGCTGGTCACCCGCAGGCACGATGTTGCCGCCGGCCAGGATCTCCAGACCTTTCTTCATGCAGTCGTTCGCAGCCGCAAGATCAACGTCACCCCGGATCGGGAGCGAGCCTTTCTTGAGGTTGAACGCCACCTGCACTTCCGGGCTGACCAGCTGGGCCGCCAGACGCTTCTGCGCGGCCTCGATCTCCGGATCGTCGTTCTTGGGGAAGTAGAAGGCGTCACCGCCGGTTGAGATATATTCGTTCATCCCCATGCCCGGCAGGCAGGTGTAGTCCTTGCCGGCAACTTCCTGCGCGACCTGGAATTCGCCCTGCGCCCAGTCACCCATGATCTGGCCTGCGGCCATGTCGGTGATGACAAGGTTGGTGGCCTGGTTCCAGTCCTGCACGTTCGACCCGACCGCCAGCATGCGCGCGTCCGCCGCCGCCTGGAAGACCACCGCCATCTCAGGGCCCGCCGCAGCGGCCATGTCCTTGTCGACGTTCACCTTTTTCCACAGGTCCAGACCACCGACACCGATGGTCAGCGCACCGAAGGCCAGGTTGGACTGCCAGGGCTGGTCGCCCAGCGCCAGCGGCACCTTGCCCGCCGCCCGGACCTTGTCGGCGCTGGCGACGAATTCGGTCCAGGTCGTCGGAACCGGCAGCCCCAGATCCTCATAGACCTTGTTCGACAGCCACAGCCACTCTGGCGAGTGGATGTTCACTGGCGCGCAGTAGATCTTGCCGTCCACGGTGCAGCTGTCCAGAAGCGACGGCGGGAAGATGATCTCTTTCCAGTTGTTGGCCTCGGCCACGTCGGTCAGGTCCAGCATGAGGCCGGCCTCGACCAGCTCCAGCGCCTGCTGGCCGTGGTTGAACTGCGTGGCCCCCATCGGGTCGCCCCCGGTGATGCGCGAGATCATGATCGGGCGCGCGGTGCCACCGCCGCCGGCAATCGCCGCATCGACCCATTTGTCGCCCGAGGCGTCGAATGCCTTGGCAAGCTCGGCCACGGCCGCAGCCTCGCCGCCGCTGGTCCACCAATGCGTGACCTCAAGCTCGGTCGCCATGGCCGGCATCGCCACGGACGCGCAGAGCGCCATCGCAAATTTCGTCAGTTTCATCCATTCCTCCCGGTTTCTGAAACGTTATAGGCAATTTCTATAACGTTATAGTTTTGCCGATCAATCAATCTTTTCGCTTGTTCCCCCAGCGGACAAAAGATTTGATCGAGGGATGAGACCGCGCAATTTCGCGGGTTTCGCGGGGCAGGACAGGCCAATGCCGCAGTGCCAAAACACCGGAAGCGGGCTTGCCGGGCTTGGGTTTCCCGGCCCGGTGTCAGCACTGGCCAAGCCGCCGATTGCTGCGGCCGCGAAGGTCGGTCCCAGCCGCGAATCACCTGGACGGATTCGCCGGGACGCCGGACTTTGCGCCGGGAGCGGGCCATGACCACGCTGCCCGAGCCCTCTACCAGCCCCCCGACCGATTCGGAGACCAGCCGCCCGACGCTCAAGACCATCGCCGCCGCGACCGGCCTTGCCATCGCCACGGTCAGTCGCGCGCTGAAGGACGCCCCCGACATCGGCGAGGACACCAAGCGCCGGGTCCGCGAGATGGCCGCCCGTCTTGGCTATCGCCCGAACCGGGCCGGCGTGCGCCTGCGCACCGGCAAGACCAACGTGATCGCCCTTGTGCTGTCGACCGAGGCGGATGTGATGAACCACACCTCGCGGTTGATCTATTCCATCGCCAACGCGCTGCGCGGCACGGCCTACCATATGGTCGTGATGCCCTATTTCCCCGACCAGGACCCGCTGGATCCGATCCGCTATCTGGTGGAAACCGAAAGCGCCGATGGCATCATCCTGAACCAGACCACGCCCGAGGATCCGCGCATCCGCTACCTGACCGACCACGGCGTTCCCTGCGCCACGCATGGCCGGACCGACATGGGGATCGACCACCCCTATTTCGACTTCGACAACGAGGCCTTCAGCCGCGTCGCCGTGCGCGCCCTGGCAGCCCGCGGGCGCAAGCGGCTGATGCTGATCGCCCCGCCCCGGTCGCATCTTTATTCCCGCCACATGACCTTCGGCTTTTCCGATGAGGCCGCCTTGCGCGACCTGCGGATCGAGATCGCCAGCCGCTTCACCTCGGACAGCGGCGGCGAGGCGGTCGAGGCGGCGATCGCCCGCCGCTTTGCCGCGCCGGACCCGCCGGACGGGCTACTTGTCGGCTCGACCACCGCCGCGATGTCGGCCATCGCCGGGGCCGAGCTTGCGGGCGCTGTCCTTGGTCAGAGTTTCGACGTGGTGGCCAAGGAAGCCATCGCCGTGCTGCGCCGCTTCCGGCGCGACATCATCATCGTGCGCGAAGATGTCGGCCGGGCCGGAGATTTCCTTGCCCATGCGATCGTCGACGCGATCGAGAAACGCGCCCTTGACCAACGGCAGGGGCTTGAGGTTCCTGACAGGGTGGAATGGGGGCCGGGCCCCCGGATCGGAGGACTGACATGAAGACGATCAAGGGCCCGGCCCTCTTTCTGGCGCAGTTTGCGGGCGATGCAGCCCCGTTCAACTCGTGGAAAGCGATCACCGCCTGGGCGGCCGACTGCGGCTATCTGGGCGTGCAGATCCCGTCGTGGGACGCGCGTCTGTTCGATCTCGACAAGGCGGCAAGCTCGACAGGCTATTGCGACGAGGTCAAGGGTGTGGCGCGCGACAACGGCATCGCCGTGACCGAGCTTTCGACCCACCTGCAGGGCCAGCTTGTCGCCGTTCACCCGGCCTATGACACCGCCTTCGACGGCTTCGCCGCCCCTGCCGTGCGCGGCAACCCCAAGGCGCGGGCGGAATGGGCGGTGGACCAGGTGAAGAAGGCCCTGACTGCCTCGAAGAACCTTGGACTCACCGCCCATGCCACCTTTTCCGGTGCGCTGGCATGGCCCTACATCTACCCCTGGCCGCAGCGCCCCGCCGGTCTGGTGGAAGAGGCTTTCGACGAACTCGCCCGGCGCTGGACCCCCATTCTTGACCATGCCGAGGACTGCGGCGTCGATGTCTGCTATGAAATTCACCCCGGCGAGGACCTGCACGATGGCGTCAGCTTCGAGATGTTCCTTGACCGGGTGAAGGGCCACAGCCGCGCGAACATGTTGTATGACCCCAGCCACTACGTCCTGCAACACCTTGATTATCTAGATCATATCGACATCTACCATGACCGGATCAAGATGTTCCACGTCAAGGATGCCGAACTCAACCCCACCGGGCGACAGGGCGTCTATGGCGGCTTCCAGTCATGGGTCAACCGCGCGGGCCGCTTTCGCAGCCCCGGCGACGGGCAGGTCGATTTCGGCGGCATCTTCTCCAAGCTCACGCACTACGGCTTTGACGGCTGGGCGGTGGTGGAATGGGAATGCTGCCTGAAACACCCCGAGGACGGCGCCCGCGAAGGGGCGGCCTTCGTCGATGCCCATATCATCCGGGTCACCGAAAAAGCCTTTGACGATTTCGCCGGCGCCGGCACCGACCGCGCCGCCAACCGCCGCATGCTTGGACTGGAGTAGGACATGCCCCCCATCGAATCTGCGCCCGCTGCCCATACCGCCCGCCCGCTCCGCCTGCGCCTTGGCATGGTCGGAGGCGGTCGCGACGCCTTCATCGGCGCCGTTCACCGCATCGCCGCCCGGATCGACGACCAGTACGAGCTGGTCGCCGGGTGCTTCTCCTCCAGCCCGGAAAAGTCGAAGGCCTCGGGCGCGGACCTGGGGCTTGACCCTTCACGCTGCTACGAAAGCTTTGCCGAAATGGCCAGCCGCGAGGCGCGCAAGAAAGATGGCATCGACGTGGTGGCCATCGTGACGCCGAACCACATGCACGCGCCGGTGGCGCTGCAGTTCCTGCGGCGCGGGATCCATGTGATCTGCGACAAGCCCCTGACCGCCACCCTGCCCGAGGCGAAGAAACTGGCCAAAGCCGCAGAAGCCTCGGGCGTGGTCTTCGCGCTGACCCACAACTACACCGGCTATCCGATGATCCGGCAGGCCAAGGCGATGGTAGCGGCGGGTGAGCTGGGCGAGATCCGGCTGGTGAACGTCGAGTATGTGCAGGACTGGCTGAGCGAACCGCTGGAAGCCTCGGGCCAGAAACAGGCCGACTGGCGCACCGATCCTGCCCGGTCCGGCGCGGGCGGGTCGACAGGCGACATCGGGACGCATGCCTTCAACCTGGCGAATTTCGTTTCCGGCCTGACGCTGGACAGCCTTGCCGCCGACCTGACCGCCTTTGTCCCCGGTCGCCGCGTCGACGACAACGGCCATGTCCTGATGCGCTTTCAGGGCGGGGCCAGGGGCATGCTCTGGTGCAGCCAGGTGGCCCCCGGCAACGAGAACGCGCTGCGCCTGCGCATCTATGGCACCAAGGGCGGCCTGGAATGGGCGCAGGAAGACCCGAACCAGCTGTGGTTCACCCCTCTTGGCCAGCCCAAACGCCTGATCACCCGGGGCGGTGCGGGGTCGGGCCCGGAAGCCGCGCGCGTGACCCGCGTGCCGCCCGGCCACCCCGAGGGCTATCTGGAAGGCTTCGCCAACATCTACGCCGAGGCCGCCCGCGCGATCAGCGCCGCAAAGGCTGGAACTGCGGTTCCCGCGGGCACCACCTTCCCCGGCCTGAAGGAAGGACTTGAGGGCGTGGCCTTCGTCGATGCCTGCGTGCGGTCATCGGCACGAAACGGCGCCTGGGTCGGGTTGAACCTTTAGGCCCCGGGCGGAAAGTCTCTCTCTGCGCCTGGCATTTGGCCAGTCCAGGCTTCCTGTCTGCAAAAGCATCCCACGGGGGATCCGGGGGGATCCGGGGGGTGTGAACCCCCCCGGTGCAACGGCATTCACCCGCGCAGACGCGTCCGTTCGCGCTGCAACCACAGCGCCGACAGCAAAAGCGGGGCATTTGCCACTTCGCCCGTCGCGACCAGCGCCATCAGACGGTCGAACCCGATCAGATGACCTTTGATGTCCTCGGCCTCGGCCGCTGCCCCGAACACGCCCGCGACCCCGTCGGGCAAGTCGCAGATCGCGACATAGGAATAAAGATATTCAGTCACCGCCCCCGGCGTCGGGTAGTAGTCCGCCACCGGCTCCAGCCGCCCCAGCTGCAACCCCGCTTCCTCTTGCGCCTCGCGCCGGGCGGCGGCTTCAGGGGTCTCGCCGGGGTCGATCCGGCCCGCGATGGCCTCAAGCTGCCAGGGCAGAGGGTCGCCACGCCCCAATGGGCCAGCGCGGAACTGCTCGATCAGCAGCACCCGGTCGCGCTGCGGATCATAGGGCAGCACCGTCACCGCATCGCCCGAGACGAAGACTTCGCGGGTGATCCGCGCGCTCATGCTGCCGTCGAAGCGGCGAAAGCGCAGGTCCAGCAGGTCAAGCCCGAAGAACCCGGCATGGGCCGGGCGCGTGGCCGCGACGGCCACGTCGCCGGTGCCCAGGCGCAGCCCGCGCCCCGCCGCTTCCGCTGCCCGGACCCGGCTTTCCGCCGCCACCCGCAACGACCCAAGCCGCCGCCGCACCTGCGTTGCCGGTGCCTGGCCGTAGGCGGCCATCACCAGATGCGCCAGCGCCTCGGCTTCGGGTCCGCCCGGCCCCAGGTCGAGCTCCACGGTTCCGTCGGATGCGGTTTGCGGCAGCAGGCCCATCACCCCGGCAAAGAACTCCAGCCGGTCCGGCACGGCATCCGGGGTGGCATCCGGCACGGCATCCGCGCCAAGCACGACCGCGCACAGCGCCGGGGCGCCGGTCACCCGCTGGGATGCCACGTCAGCGCCAGCGGCGGCTGGCGTTCTCGGTCAGGAGGCCGGCCACGGCACCGCCGATTCCCATTGCCGCGAGCACGCTGCCGGACAACAGCGGCACCGACCGCTCCATCATCCGCCGGAACACATCGAGGACCGCCTCGATCGGGCCGTCATAGCGCATCCGCACCGACAGCATCAGCATTTCGTAGATGCCGAACAGAAGCAGCGCGAAGAACACCAGCACCAGCACGGTCTTCAGGCCCGACCCCACCGCCCCTGCATAGCCCTTGCCCACGGAATTGCCCATCACCCGCCAGCCGATGATCGCCCCCAGAACCGCGACCATCTCGCGAAAGAAGCCCATGCGCGAGGCTTCGGGCATGTTCGGGATATAGGCATTTGCGACCAGCCACCCCACGACCGCAAAGCTGATCGCAGCCATGCCCTTCGCGCCGGTCGGCATCGGAGTTCCCATCGCTTCACCTCAGGTCGGACGCGTCACCGTGATCTGCGTCACGTCGCAGTTTCCACCCTGGAAGGCTCCCGCGCAAGAGGCGAGGTAAAAGTCCCACATCCGCTTGAACCGGTCATCAAAGCCCAGCTTGCGGACCTCGCCCCACTGATCAGTGAAACTTTCGTGCCAGCGGCGCAGGGTCAGGCTGTAGCTGGTCCCGAACTCGATGGAGCCCTTGACACGGAGCCCCGCCTTCTCGACTTCGGCACGCAGGACGGACGGCGCGGGCAGCATCCCGCCGGGGAAGATGTATTTCTGGATGAAATCCACGCCACGGCGGTAGGCCTGCCAGCGGTCATCGCCGACAGTGATGATCTGCAAGGTGGCGTTGCCCCCCGGCTTCAGCCGGTCGCGCAGGGTGTCGAAGTAGACCGGCCAGTAGCGTTCGCCCACCGCCTCGAACATCTCGATGCTCGCGATGCCGTCATAGGTGCCGCGTTCGTCGCGGTAGTCCTGCAACTTGATTTCCACGCGGTCCTGCAACCCTGCCTTTGCGATCCGCGCGACGGCAAAATCGTGCTGCGCCTGGCTGATCGTCAGGCCGGTGACCTTCAGCCCGCGCTCCTTCGCCGCATATTCGGCAAACCCGCCCCAGCCGCAGCCGATCTCCAGCACATGGTCGCCCGCACGCGCGCCCATCTGGTCGACCATGCTGGCATATTTCCGGAGCTGCGCCACCTCCAGGCTCTCCTGCGGCGACTCGAACATCGCCGAGGAATAGGTCATCGTCTCATCTAGCCAGAGCCGGTAGAAGTCGTTGCCCAGATCGTAGTGATACGAGATGTTCTTCTGCGCCTGGCGCTTGGAGTTGGATTGCAGCCAGAACCGCAGCCTTTCATAGGCCCGCAACAGGCCAAGGCCCGGATACCCGTTGTTCACCATGTCATTGGCCGGGCGCTGGACAAGGTCAAGAAAGGCCTGCAGATCCGGACTGGTCCACCAGCCGTCCAGGTAGGCATCGCAAAAGCCCAGGTCGCCTTCGCGGACCAGGCGTGCGAACAGGTCGGGGTTCACGATCCGGATTTCCGCCGCAAGGCCGGGGGCCTTGCCCTCGACCCGGAACCGCCGCCCGTCAGGCAGCACGAAATCCAGCCGCCCCTCGCCCAGCCGACTTGCCACTTCGAACGCCGTGGCAAAGTAGCGCGGCAGCACGGTTTCGCCCCGCGCGCTGGTCAGAACGGTCGTCAGTTCCATTGCCCCTCCCCAAGGGTTCCCCGTAGTGTCCGCAGGTTCCATGAAAGCCCCGCCTTGCTCAAGTCTTTCGTGCCGCGTATGCCGCAAGGGCACGCGCGCGGCCTTCGGCAAGGTCGATGGTCGCGGCCGGGTAGGCCCGGCTTGCATCCAGCCCCCAGGATCGCGGCACGGCGGCGAAATAGTCCAGCGCGTCCCGGCCCGGATGCGGGGCCAGCTCAGCCACGAACCGGCCGACATAGGCCCGGTCCGCGTCGAATTTCTCGGCCTGGCCGGCGGGGTTGAACACCCGGAAATAGGGCGCCGCATCGGGGCCGGACCCGGCCACCCACTGCCAGCCCATCGCGTTCGCCGCCGGGTCCCAGTCGGTCAGGCAGTCGGCAAACCACGACAGCCCCACGCGCCAGTCTGTCATCAGATGCTTCGTCAGGTAGCTGGCCGCGATCATCCGCGCCCGGTTGTGCATCGTGCCGGTCACATACATCTCGCGCATCGCCGCATCGACGAAGGGCTCGCCGGTCAGCCCGCGCCGCCAGCGTTCGGCATCGGGACTGTCGCCGTGCCAGGGAAAGCCGTCCCATTCCGGCCGCCAATTGGCACGGGTGATGTGCGGCGTGTGATGAACAAGGTGGTAGGCAAACTCGCGCCAGGCCAGTTCCTTCAGGAAATGCTCGGCGCCGGGTTGGCCCTCTTCGCGCGCGCGCAGGCCACCATGCCAGACCTCGCGGATTCCGATCTCGCCATAGGTCAGGTTCTCGGACAGGCGCGAGGTCGCGGGCAGGCCCGGCACGTCGCGGTCCTCGGAGTAGCGCGCAACCGGGCCACTCAGGAAAAGCGCCAGCCGCGCCCGCGCCGCCGCCTCTCCGACAGCCTGGTGCCGCTCGACCACCGCCGCGCCCCGGTTCATCGCCGCCCCCAGGCGCCAGTCGGCCAGCCGGTCGCTGCGCGGCGCTGGACCGGTGCCGTGCGCGGCAAGCGGAGCCAGCGACAGTGCAGGGGCCGGGGCCGGTGCTGGAATCTGGCGTGACCGCATCGCCTTCCAGAAAGGCGAATAGACCCGGTAGAACCCGCCATCGCCGGTTTCGATATCCCAGGGCTCGTGCAGAAGATGCCCGGCGAAACTGTGCGCCTCGACCCCCGCCGTCTTCAGCGCCGCCTTGACGCCGGTGTCGCGCGCCACTGCTTCCGGGTCATAAAGCCGCGACCACCAGACCCCGCCGGCTCCGGTTTCGGCGACCAGAGCTTCAAGTGTGGCCAGTGCCGGTCCGCGCCGCAGCGTCAGCCGCAGGCCGATCCCCGCCAGCGCATCGGCAAAGGCCGCAAGCGACAGGCCCAGCCGCCATTTTGCCGCTGCCCCGATCGCCTCGGTCTCGGGGTCGAGCACGAATACCGGCAGCAGCGGCCGACGCGTGGCCACCGCCGCCGTCAGCATCGGATGGTCCCCAAGCCTCAGGTCGCGACGGAACCACAAGATCAACGGTGTCTCAGACATGCAAGCACTTACCCCACTTCCTCAGCTTACGCCCGTCAGACCCGAGCGGATCACTCAAGTCATTGCTCTTTGTGAAATACTCTCAGGGGGTTTGGGGGCAGAATGCCCCCATCCCTTGCGCGTCCTTCACGCGCAAGGAACGCAGAGGCGCGCGCCGCAGCGCTCAATATGGCAACCGTCAGAGCAGCCGGTCCAGCACCCCGATCAGCCGCGCCACCTCGTCCGCGCTGGTGTAATGCACCGCCGACATCCGCAGGACACCCTGCTCCGGGTCGATGCCCAGCGCCTGCAAGGGCCGGACGGCGTAGAAATCCCCCGCCCAGCAGCCGATTCCCTGCCGCCCAAGCTCCTCTGACACCGGCTCAGCCGCGCGGCCCAGATCGACCGCCACCGTCGGCGCGCGGCGGGCCGCGTCGCGCGGACCCAGAAGCTGCAGATCGTTGCGCGCCGAAAGGTAGTCCAGCAGTGGCTGGATCACCGCCACCTCCTGCGCCCGCATCAGGTCATGCACCCCGCGGTTCCGCGCCGCTGGGTCGCCGGTGATCCCGTGCCGCGCGGCCAGTGCGTCGATGTAATCCGCCATCCCGGCGCAGGCCGCAATCTGCGCGTGGTCCGGCCCGGCGGGCGTATGCCGCTTGTACAGCGTGGCGTGGTTGAAGTAATGCCCCTGCCCCGGCAGTTCGAACCCGAAGCCTTCGCGCAGGACCATGATCCCCTGGTGCGGGCCATAGGTCTTGTAGGCCGAGAACAGATAGACATCACAGCCCAGCGCCGGAATGTCGGGGAACCCGTGCGGCGCATAGGACACCCCGTCCACCACCGTCCGCGCGCCCGCGTCGCGGGCCAGCGCACAGATGGCCGCCACGTCGTTGATCTCGGCGATCACGTTCGAACAATGCGGAAAGCACACCAGCTTGACCCGCCCGTCCGCCAACAAGGCGGCCAGCGCCGGCACTTCCAGCGATCCCGTCTCGCGGTCGATCTGCCATTCGCGGACCTCGATCCCGTCCTCGGCCAGGCGCCGCCAGACGCCCGAGTTCGCCTCGTGGTCCTGATCGGTCACCACCACCGCGCCGCCGCTGCCCGCCAGCCATGTCCGCACGGCTTGCGCCAGCACATAGGTGTTGGCGCTGGTCGAGGGGCCGAAGGACAGCTCGTCACTTGCCACCCCCATCATCGCCGCCAGCCGGTCGCGGGCCTCGTCCATCTCGGTCCCGCCCGCCTGTGCCCCCGGATAGGGGCCATAGGGCTGCACCTTGCGGTCGGTGTAGAAGCGGGTCAGCCGGTCGACGACCTGCTGGCAGGGATAGCTGCCGCCCGCGTTCTCGAAGAATGCGTGCGACGACAGCACGGGCGAGCGGAACGCCGGGAACTGAGTGCGGACAAAGGCAAGGTCAAGCGCGGTCATCTTCAACTCCTGAAGGCCGCAGACCGCGCATACCCCTGCGCAAACCGGGGGTCCGGGCTGCGGCAGGTCTTCCAGCCAGGTCCCGGGATGTCTCGTCCGGGGCCAGAGCCGGGATCATCCCGGCGTCGCGGTCAAGGCTATCCGCCTCGCCCCCGCGCCGCAAGCCCGCCCCCCTTCACCGGCTTGACTCCGGACCGTCATCCGCCCGTCATCGCCACATCACGTCGCCGGTCCAGTCTGGTTCGGCGCTACCAGCCCGCCGCCAGTCCGGCCGGCCGGACCTGCGTCATTGGACAGCCACCTGACAGGGAGTCACCCATGCAGCAGACCTTCAGCCGCCGCACGCTGCTGCGCGGCGCCGCCGCTTCGGCCCTTGCCCTGCCGTTCTCCGGCCTCGCCTCGCGCCGCGCCTCGGCGCTTGGCCGGATGGAGCCGATCGTCTCGCCCTATGGCAAGATCGCGCCGGTCAAGGACATGACCACCGGCCTGCCGCTTCTGCAACTGCCCGAGGGCTTCAGCTACCAGTCCTTCGGCTGGACCGGCGACCTGATGGCCGACGGCAACCCCACCCCCGGCCATCACGACGGCATGGCCGTGGTCCGCAGCCGCTATGTCGGCGGCGCACCCGAGATCACGCTGATCCGCAACCATGAGGCCACCGTCGATCCGCGCTACGGCACGATCAAGGCCGCCGCCTTCTACGACACGGGCACCCAGCTTGTCGGCGAAGATGACGATGACAACGAAATCATCGGCCTTGCCGCCGGCGGCAATACCGCCTTGATCTTCAAGGACGGAAAATGGGACCGGGCCGAGCCTGTGCTCGGCGGCACCTGGAACAACTGCGCCGGCGGGCCGACCCCCTGGGGCACCTGGCTGACCTGCGAGGAAGACAAGTCCGACTTCACCGAGGTGGGCGGCAAGCCGCATGGCTATGTCTTCGAGGTTTCGGCCAACGCCGGAGAGACCAGCGCCGTGCCGATCAAGGCGATGGGCCGGATGGACCACGAGGCGGTGGCGCTGGACCCATTCACCGGGGCGCTTTACCTGACCGAAGACGACCGCAACCAGGCGGGGCTTTACAAGTTCATCCCGGCCGATGCGTCGAAGAAGCTGGGCGCGCTGGAACAGGGTGGCACGCTCTGGATGGCCAAGGTCGCGGGCGAGGACAAGGTGGACCTTCTCACCCCGTCGATGGGCGACAGCTACCTGCTGGAATGGGTGGCGATCGACGATCCCGACCTTGCCCCCCAGCCCTTCACCGAGGCCCCGCATGACGCCGACAACCTGGCCTCGGGTCCCTTCGTGCAGGGCCGCGACAAGGGTGCGCTGCGCATGTCGCGGCTGGAAGGGGCCTGGTATTCGGCCGCCGACCGGCTGATCTACATCACCGACACCTCCTCGGGCGTGGACGGTGAAGGCAAGATCGGTCGCGGCGACGGGTCGGTCTGGACCCTCGATCCCGCCACCGACCGGCTAAGCTGCCTGTACCAGTCCGACAACCGCGCTGCCGGCAACAACTTCGACAACGTGGCCGTGTCGCCCCGTGGCGGCGTCATCCTGTGCGAGGACGGTGACGAGTACGAAGACGAGTTCGGCGCCGGCCAGCGCATGATGGGCCTGACCCCTGCGGGCGAGACCTACCTTTTCGCGCGCAACAACGTGATGCTGACCGCCGCCGAAATCACCGGTGCCGGCAAGTCGACCGAGTTCATCCGCGAAGGCGATCACCGCCAGATGGAATGGGCTGGTGTCACCTTCGACCCTTCGGGTCGCTGGATGTTCGTCAACCTGCAGACCCCCGGCATCACCGTAGCGATCACCGGACCGTGGGAGAAGGGTCTGCTCTGACCCCCGTTCCTTCGACCCCGTGAACGGGCGCCGGATCCCCTCCGGCGCCCGTCTTCATTGCGCCGCATCGCCGAAGAATCGCGCAGTCCTGCCCTGCCGTTGCGTAAATTGATCAAATTTTTGTGTCAGTCAGGCGCTAACGGCGGAAATTTCACTTGTCCTTTGGCAAAACGCCTCCCACTTTCGATGCAGATCGGCGCTGGCGGGGGGCCAGTTTCCGTTTTTTCTTGAGTCAGCCGTCGGACGGTCGCCCCCAAGACGACCGCCGCATCAGAGGAGTCCCTATGTCCAGCAAGACCCTTACCCTTCTTGGCGCCGTGTCGGTGCTGTCCCTGACCGTCGCCGCCCATGCGGCCGATCCCGAGCTGACCGTGCTTGACTGGGCCGGCTGGGAGATCGACGGAATGCTGCAACCCTATGTCGACACGCATGGCCAGAAGCCGTCCTTCGTCTTCTTCGCCGATGATGACGAGGCGTTCCAGAAGGTCTCGTCCGGCTTCCAGGCCGATGTGGTCCATCCCTGCGCCGCCTCGGTGCCGCGCTACAAGGAGGCGGGTCTGGTCGAACCCTGGGACATCTCGAAGATCCCGGAGTTTGCCAATATCCCGGAACGGATGACCGCGCCCTTCACCACCGAAGAAGGCGTGTTCATGATCCCGACCGACTATGCCTATACCGCCGTGGCCTACAACGCCGAGACGGTTCCGGCCGAGGATGTCGCGTCGCTTTCGGTGTTCACCAACCCGAAATACGCGGGCCGCATCTCGATGCCGGACAACACCGACGACGTCTGGTCGCTGGCTTTCCTGGCCACCGGCGTAACCAATTGGGACAATATCACGGATGAGCAGTTCACCGCCGCCGCCGACTGGCTGCGCGCCGTGCATCCGAACGTCCGTGCCTATTGGGCCGACCCGTCGGAACTGTCGCAGCTCATGGCCTCGGGCGAGGTGCAGGTGGCCTGGTCGTGGAATGACCCGGTCGCGATCCTGCAGGCCGAAAACTTCCCCGTCGGCTTCAACCGTGCGCCCGCCGAAGGGGCCGCGACCTGGTACTGCGGCTTTGTCAACATGAAGGACGGACCGGGCAACGAAGCCAAGGTCTACGATCACATCAACAGCCTGCTGGCCCATAGCTCGGCCCAGCCGCTGCTGGACGCGATCGGCTATGCGTCGGCCAATGACGCTGCAATGGCGACAATCTCGGCCGATGCGATGAAGGCCGCGTTCATCGACCCGGTGACGACGACGCTTTTCGTACAAAGCCCGCCGTCGCTGGAACTGCGCGACCGCATGACCGAGGAATTCGAGATGATCAAGTCGGGCTTCTGATTCCGGCCTGACTGCAAGCCAAGGCGCCCGGGGTCAGCCCCGGGCGCTTCTGTTTCCGGGCTGAGTGAAAGGTCCCGATCAAGGCATCCGCCCTTCGTTTTGACATCGTCTGACTGTGCAGTCAGCCGACTATCGTTCGGGTTATCTGATTTCAGCCATCGGCACGCAATCGACCGCGTTGCCCGCCCGTCACCCCAGGGCCCATTCTGCGGCCACGGCCCATCCCAAAGCGTTCGTGCTGCAACACCCCGCCGTGTTGGCGATCTGCGTCCCATCGCAGACCGACGCCATGGGCGCAGCACAACAGCCGCACCCGCCGAATGACCCCCGCCGCGCAATCGGCGCGACCTCGGCCAGCGCATACAGCGGCCGCACCCGCGCGCCCGGCAGCGACAGGCCTGCCTTCTTCATCGCAGGCGCTGCACCCACGGGGTAGGCCACGCCTTCGAACACCGTTCCCCAGACCGCGATATCCTTGATCGCCGCCACGTCGACCTCGAACGGATCAGCCTCCAGAATGGTGAAGTTTGCCAGCTTGCCCGGTGCGATGCTGCCAACCTCGGTCTCCATGCGCAAGGATTGCGCGGCATCGATCGTCACCGCCCGCAGCGCTTGTGCCACGCTGAGCCGCTGCTCCGGCCCCGCAACCCGCCCCGACACTGTCGTGCGGTTCACCGCAGCCCAGACGAGCAGCAACGGTTGCGCCGGGGCCATCGGCATGTCGGAATGAAATGACACCGGCACGCCCCGCGCCACCACGTCGCCGATGGGGACCAGTTCATCTGCCCGCTCGGGGCCCAGCCCGATCTCGCCATAGCGGTCCGACAGCGCCGTCAGGTAATAGGGATTGGCACTGACAATAGCCCCCAAGGCCGCCAGCCGCGCCACCTGATCCTTCCGCGCGTAGCCGAAGTGAACCACGGTCGTGCGGTGATCGGGGCGCGGTTGGCGCCGCATGTTGCGGTCCAGCGCGTCCAGCACCATGTCCAGTGCCGCATCGCCATTCTGGTGGATGTGGATCTGGTAATCGGCCGCCCAGTAGGCGTCGAAGGCCGGGTTGAACGTCTCGGGGTCCATGATCCACTCGCCCCGGTGGCCGTCGGTGTAGCCTTCGGTCATCTGCATCAGCTGGCTGTAGATCGCGCCATCGGCAAAAAGCTTGACCTGCTTCGGCAGGAACGCCGTGCGACCCTCGCCCCAGCCCAGCAACGCCTCGGTCTGGGTGATCAGCTCTTCGCCGGTATAAAGCGCCGCCAACGATTTGCCATCGGCGATGAAATAGGTGCGCAAGGGCACGTCGTTGCCCCCCAGCATCCGGTTCTGCACATCCTGCAGGGGGCGCGACAGCATGCCGCCGGGTTCGCAGGCCAGCGTGATGCCCGAGCGGTGCAGATAGTCCCGCGTCAGTTCAAGCCCGACAAGCAGCCGCTCTGGCGTGGCCAGAAAGGGCGCGAGTTTGGGCATGATCGCAAAGAAACCCTGCTCGTAGAAATGCCCGTCGGCAATGCTCGACTGCTCTTTCGCCGTCCCCTGCAACCCGTCGACAAACGCCTGATCCAGCCCCACCAGCGCCAGCGCCGGCGTGTTCAGGATGAATTCATGCGCCGACCGGTGCCAGACAAAGATCGGCCGCGTCGGGCTTATCGCGTCCAGTTCGGCCCGCCGCAACTTTCCGTGGAAATAGTGATGGTAACCCCAGGTGATCAGGGGTTCGTCGGCAGGTTCCAGCGCCGCCTCTGCCGATGTCAGCCGCGCGGTGTAATCCTCGGGCGTCAGCGCCGCCTTCGAGGTGCCGGCGGGAAGCGCCCAATCCTCGATGGCGATGATCTCAAGGGTCATCGTCAGCGCCGCCAGCACCGGGTGCACATGCTGATCAATCAATCCGGCGATGATGATCTTGTCGGCAAACGTCTCATCGACGCGGTAGGGCTGCCCCGCCAGCCGCGCCTCCACCTCGGCCCGTGGCCCGGATCCCAGGATGCGATCCCCGACCACCGCCACCGCGTCGACCCCGGCATCGTCCGGCTCCATCGTGATCACCCGGCGGGCGACATAAAGGGTGGCTTCGGGCAACTGCGCCAGACTTTCGGTAAAGTCCTGCAGACTGAACGCGGTCTGCGCCCCTGCCACACTTGCCATGGCACCGACAGATGCCGCAGACAGCAGTTGCAACATCGAGCGGCGGCTCGGGGTAAAATTGCCTGACGTGCCCATTGGTGATTTGTCCCTGTTCCCAGCGGCTAGGCCCGCGATACTTGACAGCCTAGCCGACCTAACTCAGCTGAGGCAACGAATTGTGAAAGCGTCGCCACCTCCGGGGAATGGGGCGCAAAGCTGCCGGACACCTGCCTTGCGCCCCCCTCTCCGACCCCCTATATTGGTCTTGTCGGGGGCAACTCCGACTATGGCGATAAACGCACCTGTAATAATCGGCTCGGACCCGGGGGCGGTACCCGGCGACTCCACCAAAACTCCCGCGTTGGGGACGGACGGGGTCGAAATAGGATCGACGAACGACCAAAGAGGCCAGCTTTCGCTCGGTGAGGTACCACCGTTATCGGTCCATGATCACAGTTGCCAACGACAACCGTGCTCCGATGGCGCTGGCCGCGTAAGCGGCTCGCAATATCAAACCTAAGCCCTTGCGGTTAGCACCGTAAGGCGGGGTTCGCAGGTACCTGGCAACAGAAACCTGCACCTTTCCCTTGCCAGATCTGTCCCTGCACCGCATCGTTCCGGGATGTTTCGCGCGCTTGGCTGCCTGTGCCTGACCGCCCTGCCAGCGCTGTCCTGCGACACGGCGCTGCTTCTTTCCATTGACGTCTCCGGCTCGATCGACGGCGGCGACTACCGCTTGCAGACCGAAGGCCTGGCCGCCGCCCTTGCCGACCCCGAGGTCGCCGAGGCGCTGGTCCGGGGGCAGGTTGCCCTGGCGGTCGTCCAGTGGTCGGGTACCGCGCAGCAGGCGCTGGTCCTGCCCTGGCAGCGGATGCTGGAACCGGGCGCCGTCGCCCGCTTTGCCGAAAGTGCCGCCGCCATGCCGCGCGCGTTCAAGGGGTCGGACACCGCCGTCGGAAACGCCGTGCTGTTCGCCCTTGCCCAGTTCTCGGCCGTTGGCGACTGCAAGGCGATGGTGATCGACATCTCGGGCGACGGCCAGGAAAACGCCGGTTTCACCGACGCTTTCGCCCGGTCGGAAGCCGTGACCCAGAGGGTTGCGATCAACGCCATCGCCATCGAGGAACCCGGCCCCGCCTTTCCGATCACCAGCTACTATCGCGGCTGGGTGATCACCCCCGGCGGCTTCGTGGTGACGGCGCGGGGCCTGCGGGACTATGCCGAAACGCTGCGGATGAAGCTGTTGCGCGAACTTGTCCGCCCGGTTGGATGACCTCCCTTGACCGCGCCGCAGGCAAGGCCTACCCCTTTACCCATGGGGTCCGCGTCCGCCCCGTGAGGCCCCGGCCCAAGTGTCGCATCCCTGACCCTTTGGCCCAAGGATGCACCCCATGCCCCAGTTCGGACAAATCACCTCTGCACAGACCTTTCGCCTGATCGGCACGCCCGATGCCCCGATGATCCTTGACGTGCGCACTGCCGAAGACATCACCGCCCTGCCCCGGCTGATCCCGACCAGCCTTTGCGTGCCCCACCGCGAGATCTCTGCGCTGGGCCTGCCCCCGGGGCGGGCCATCGTCACCTGCACCAGGGGCCGCAAGCTGTCGGAAGGTGCGGCGGCCTGGCTGCGCAGCCTTGGCTGGCAGGCCGAGGTGCTGGAAGGCGGTAGTCTTGGCTGGGAGGCGGCAGGACTGCCGATGGTCCCGCTTGCCGCCCTGCCCGCACGCGGCACGGCGTGGGTCACCCGGCATCGGCCGAAGATCGATCGCATCGCCTGCCCCTGGCTGATCCGCCGCTTCATCGACCCGACCGCGCCTTTCCTGTTCGTCGCCCCCGCCGAGGTGGCCGATGTCGCCGACCGCTTCGGCGCGATCCCCTACGACATCGAGGGCGTCGCCTTCAGCCACCGGGGTGCGGACTGCAGTTTCGACGCACTGCTTGACGATTTCGGCCTGCACTGCACGGCGCTTGATCGCATGGCGCTGGTGATCCGCGCCGCAGATACCGACCGGCACGACCTGTCCCCGCAGGCGGCGGGACTGCTGGCGCTGTCGGTCGGGTTGTCACGAATGTTTCGTGATGACCTGCAACAGCTTGAGGCTGGGATCGCGCTTTACGATGCCCTCTATCGCTGGGCCCGCGACGCGCATGAAGAAGGCCATGACTGGCCCGCAGGACGCCCGGAATGACCGCCCCAAGCCTGCCCGAGCTGACCCGCACCTTCGCAGGCATCGGCTGCCTTTCGTTCGGCGGCCCGGCCGCGCAGATCGCGCTGATGCACCGGGTGATCCTGGACGACAAGAAATGGGTCGACGAACCCGACTACCTGCGCGCCCTGTCATTCTGCATGCTGCTTCCGGGCCCCGAGGCGATGCAGCTTGCCACCTGGATCGGCTGGCGGCTGCACGGGGTGAAGGGCGGGCTGATCGCCGGGGGCCTTTTCGTGCTGCCGGGCGCGGTCGTGGTGCTGGGCCTGACCCTGCTTTACGCGGCCTTCGGCGATGTGCCCCTGGTCATGGCGCTTTTCACCGGGGTGCAGGCCGCCGTCATCGCCGTGGTGATCGAGGCGCTGATCCGCGTCTCGAAGCGCGCGCTGAAGACCCGCGAGGCGAACCTGATCGCGCTCGCGGCCTTCGCGGCGCTGTTCCTGTTCAAGCTGCCGTTCCCGCTGGTCATCCTGACCGCCGGAATCTGGGGCTATCTGCGCACCCCGGCCGGCACGAAAGACCCCCTGGCCCCGCCCCCCCCCGCCGCACTGGCCCGGTCGCTGAAAGCTGCTGCCGTCTGGCTGGCGATCTGGCTTCTGCCGCTGGCGGCAGTGGTGACGCTTGCACCCGGCCGGCTGGCCGAGATCGGCATCTTCTTTTCCAAGCTGGCCGTCCTCACCTTCGGCGGCGCCTATGCGGTCCTTGCCTGGATGGCGCAGGAGGTGGTCGAGGACAAGGGCTGGCTGACCCTCAGCCAGATGATGGACGGCCTGGGCCTTGCCGAGACCACGCCTGGCCCCCTGATCCTGGTGAACCAGTTCGTCGGCTTCATGGCCGCCAACCAGGCAGGCGGGTTGACCTATGGGCTTGCCGGGGCGCTGATCGCGCTTTGGATGACCTTCATCCCGTCCTTCCTGTTCATCTTCACGGGCGCACCGTTCATCGACAGGCTGACCCACATGCCGCGCCTCTCGGGGGCGCTGGCGGCGATCACTGCGGCTGTGGTCGGCGTGATCGCCAACCTGTCGCTCTGGTTCGCGCTGCATGTGCTGTTCGCCTCGGTTCCCGAGCTGGCGATCGGCCCGTTGCAGCTTGCCTGGCCCGACCTTTCCAGCCTGCGCCCGGTTCCTGCACTGATCGCGATCCTGGCCGCCGTGGCGCTGCTTGTGCGGCACTGGCCGCTTCTGTGGGTGCTTGCGCTTTCGGCGGCGGGCTCGATGGCGGCGGCGCTGCTGTGACCCCGGGCGCGGCGTTTTCCACCCGCCGCCCCTTCCCTTGGCCCTCGAATCCCTTATGGTGAGGACACTCAGGAAAGGGCATCGGATGTCGCGCTCCATCGACTATGGCACCCTCATGCACCGGGCGATGCGCGGGCTGATCCAGACCGTTCTGGCCGATGTGGCGCGCGACGGGCTTCCCGGAGCACATCATTTCTTCATCACCTTCGACACGACCTATCCGGGGGTCGAGCTGGCCGATTGGCTGCGTGACCGCTATCCGACCGAAATGACCGTGGTGATCCAGCACTGGTACGAGGATCTTGTGGTGACCGACGACGGGTTCGGCATCACGCTCAACTTCGGCAACAACCCGGAACCGATGCTCATCCCCTTCGACGCGGTGCGCACCTTTGTCGACCCCTCGGTCGAATTCGGCCTGCGTTTCGAATCCCAGTCCTCGGACGAGGACGACGAAGATGACGAGGACGAAGACGAGGACATCGCGGTGGCCGAAGACAGCGTGCGCCATGAGGCACAAGTCGTGTCGCTGGACCAGTTCCGGAAGACCTGACCCGGTGACCAGCGATTTCACGCTTTTCCGCCGCCGCCTGCTGCAGAACCCCCGCCAGGTATCGGCAGTGGCGCCGTCGTCGCGCTTTCTGGCCCGCGCCATGGCCGAAGGGCTGGGCCCCGCGACCGGCCGGGTGGTCGAGTTCGGCCCCGGCACCGGGCAACTGACCCGCGCGATCCTCGCCGCCGGCATCGCCCCCGCCAACCTTGCGCTGTTCGAGCTTGACGCCGATTTCGTCGCCCATCTGCGGGCCGGGCTGCCGGATGTCGCGGTGCATCACCTTGGTGCCGACCGTGCGGATGAGGCGGTGCCCCCCGGCGTCGGCGCGGTGGTCTCGGGCCTGCCGCTTCTGTCGATGCCGCCCGCCCTGCGCGAGGCCATCGTCGGCGCCGCCTTCCGCATCCTTGCCCCCGGCGCGCCCTTCATCCAGTTCACGTACGGCCCGTCACCGCCGCTGCCCCCCGAAAGCATCGCGACCCTCGGGCTTCGGGTCGAGGCCGGCCGCAAGGTCTGGCTCAACCTGCCGCCCGCGCGGGTCTACCGGTTCTATCGCCGCTGACGGCATACGACGGCATGCCGATTGCCTTCGCAGCGCCCTGGCGCTATGCGAAGCCGAACCCTCCCCAGGAGCCTTGCCATGACCGCGACCCGCACCGAGACCGACAGCTTCGGCCCCCTTGAGGTGCCTGCCGACAAGTATTGGGGCGCACAGACCCAGCGGTCGATCATCAACTTCCCGATCGGCTGGGAACGCCAGCCGGTGCCCATCGTCCGGGCGCTTGGCGTGATCAAACAGGCCTGCGCCGCCGTCAACATGGCGCAGGGCGACCTTGACCCGATTCTGGGCGAGGCCATCGCGGCGGCTTCGGCCGAGGTCGTGGCGGGAAAGTTCGACGACAATTTCCCGCTGGTCGTCTGGCAGACCGGCTCTGGCACCCAGTCGAACATGAACGCGAACGAGGTGATCTCGAACCGCGCCATCGAGATGCTGGGCGGCGTGATGGGGTCGAAAAAGCCGGTCCACCCGAATGACCATGTGAACATGAGCCAGTCCTCGAACGACACCTTTCCCACCGCAATGCATGTGGCCATCGGGATGCACAGCCGCGACGTGCTGATGCCGGGACTGCAGAAGCTGGCCAAGGCGCTGTGGGCGAAGTCGCATGAATTCAAGGACATCATCAAGATCGGCCGCACCCACACCCAGGATGCGACCCCCCTGACGCTGGGCCAGGAGTTTTCCGGCTATGCGACCCAGGTCGACAAGGGGATCGAGCGGGTGATGATGTGCCTGCCCGACATCTATGAGCTGGCCCAGGGCGGCACCGCCGTCGGTACCGGCCTCAACACGCGCGTCGGGTTCGACAAGCGCGTCGCCGCCGAGATTGCCGCGATCACCGGCCTGCCCTTTGTCACCGCCCCGAACAAGTTCGAGGCCCTGGCCGCGCATGATGCGATGGTGATGTTCTCGGGCGCGCTCAAGACCGTGGCGGCAAGCCTCTTCAAGATCGGGAACGACCTTCGCCTGCTTGGCTCTGGCCCGCGCTCGGGACTGGGTGAGCTGATCCTGCCGGAAAACGAACCCGGCAGCTCGATCATGCCCGGCAAGGTCAACCCGACCCAGGCCGAGGCGCTGACCATGGTCTGCGCACAGGTGATGGGCAATGACGCGGGCGTGGGATTCGCCGGCAGCCAGGGTCATTTCGAGCTGAACGTCTACAACCCGATGATGGCCTACAACGTGCTGCAGTCGGTCCAGCTTCTGGGCGACGCCGCGACAAGTTTCACCGACAACATGGTGGTCGGCACCAGGGCCAACGTCGCGCGGATCGACAAGCTGATGAAGGAATCGCTGATGCTGGTCACCGCGCTGGCCCCCACCATCGGCTATGACAACGCGACCAAGGTGGCCAAGACCGCGCACAAGAACGGCACGACCCTGCGCGAAGAGGCCATTGCCCTGGGCTTTGTCGATGGTGAAACCTTCGACCGCGTGGTGCGCCCGGAAGACATGATCGGCCCGAAAGGCTGATGGCCGAAATCGTCATCCTGCGGCAGGTGAAGAAGCAGGCGGCGCGCAAGGCCGCCCGCACAAAGGCGAATGCCAACGCCGCGAAGTTCGGTCGGACCGGCGCCGAACGGGCGCTGGAACGCGCGCGGGCCGAGAAGGCGACGAAGACGCTCGACGCCCATCGGCGCGAAACCGAGTAACCAAGACTTAACCCTGTTGCGGCAGCCTCTGCGTCAGGAGGTGCGCCATGTCGACAATGCCCGAATATCTTTCGTCCGGTCAGTGGGTTTCCCACCTCTTTTCTTCGCAGGCTGCACGAGAGGGAGGCGTGATCCGTCGCAAGATCAGGGATGTCGAGCGGTTTGTCGGTCGCGAGACGTTTCTGGATGAGATGAAGCGGCGAGGCTTTCCTGTTGTCGAGAACGCGGGCCAGTTCGTCATCTTCTGCAACCGGGAACCGATCCGCCGGGTCGCATGACCGATTTCTTTGAAGAAATCGGACCGGACCCTTTAAAGGGTCCGAACCGGAGTTTTCGAAAACTCCGGTGACACCGTTGGACGGCAGCGATACTACTTCAGCCATGCCGACCCGCCCCGCCAAGCGCTCGCTCACCCTCCACGGCCACCGCACCAGCGTGTCCTTGGAGCCTGCCTTCTGGGACGCCTTCCGCGACATTGCCGCCGAACGGGGCATCCCGCTGAACCAGCTTGCCGCCGCGATCGACGATGCCCGCCGCAGCGACGAAGGCCTCGCCTCCGCCATCCGCCTTTTCGTGCTGGATCACTACCGGTCGGCGACCCGCTCCAGCGTCACCGCCAGATCGCCATAGCCGGTGGATCGCCGTTCATAGGCCAGCCCCAGCCGCGCTGCGCAGTCTTCCGCCTTAGCGTCCAGCGCCGGATCATCCACCTGGGCCTGATAGACCAGCTTGGTGTAGTTGCCGAAATACATGTCGCGCAGCTCGGGGTGACGATCCAGGCCCATCGGCTTCCAGACGAAGGCAT
>JANNXX010000028.1:0-55858 GCA_031409795.1 Rhodobacterales bacterium | reverse complement strand
ACGATGCCGCGGTCGTTGAAATACATCTTCAAGGGCACGATGGTCATGCCTTCGCGGCCGACCGCGCTCCACAGCCGGCTCAGTTCCTTGCGCGAGACCAGCAGCTTGCGGCGGCGACGTTCGTCGTGGCCGAAGGTCTTGGCCTGCAGGTAGGGCGCGATGTAGCCGTTGATCAGCCAAAGCTCGCCCCCTTCAACAGAGGCATAGCTTTCGCCGATGTTAGACCCGCCTTGCCGCAGGCTTTTCACTTCCGAGCCCAGAAGCATGATCCCCGCCTCAAGATCGCTTTCGATCGCGTAATCGAACCGTGCCCGCCGGTTCTCGGCGATCAGCTTGGAGTTGGGATCGGACTTTGCCACCATGATCGACGTCAGATAAGGTGTGGCGAAGGGTTAGTCCAGAAGGGTTGGAATGCTGGTTCAGATTGCAATCGGAACGATGATCCTTCTGGTCAACATAGTTTTGGCCGCACTGTCCGCCCTGGTACTTGAAGTTGCCTTTCGCCGCTGGCATCGCTGGCTGATCAGCCCACCCCAACGACCAAAACTCCTCTTGATGCTGGTCTGCGTCGGCATCTGGGTCCTTGGCGTCGTCACCGTCTGCGTCTGGATCTGGGCGGTGTCACTATGGTCGCTTGGCGCCTTTCCGACACTGGAAGAAGCGGTCTACTTCTCGCTTGTCGCCTTCTCCACCCTCGGCCTTGGTGACGTTGTGGCCCCGCAGGAGTGGCGCATCCTCAGTGTGATGGCCGCGGTGAACGGGTTCCTTGGCTTCGGCCTGTTGACCGCCCTCATGGTCGAGGCGCTGCGACAGGTGCGCCTGTCGCAACTGGAAGTTCGCCGCGACTAGACCGGGAATTTTCGCAGAAAATACCTCGGCCGCCAAAAGTCAGTCCCCCAGTGGCACCACGCGGCGCCCGCCGGCAGCGATGCCTTCCTCAATCCGGCCGTCCACTGCGTTGCCCGCCAGCGACGCAAGGAACCCGTTGAATTCGGGCGTCATCCGGGTCGCAAGCCGCCCGGCCTGGATCACCATGTCGACCTCGGCTTCCTCCAGTTTCAGCCGGGTCGGCACCTCGTTCAGCGCATCCCGCCGGTCGGCAGGCAGGCTGGCGAAGCTGGCCTCGCCCACGAAAAGCTTTACATCCTTGCAATCCCAGCCTTCTGCCGAGCCGCGCAGCCGCCGCACTTCGGCCAGCGGAAGGGAGCAGCGCCATTCGATCAGCTCGGCCTCCCAGACCCGCAACTCACCCCGCATGGAATCGTAACCCGACCGCGACGCCGCCGCCATGGCGCTGGTGGCGATCGACATCGCCAGGTTCACGCCGCCCGGGCCCGCCACCTTCTGCGTCCAGGCATAATCCTCCTCGACCCCGGCATTGGCGACCAGGAACAGCATCCGTTTCAGCTTGACCGCCTCTTGCGGGGTCAGCGGCGCGAACGGCACCTGGGCGCGGGCGCGTTCCACCGCCAGCCCGGTGGTGCCGAAGTTGTCGGTGATGCCGCCGTCCAGCAGCTTGACGAATTTCACTTCCTTCGGGTTGGTGTAGCTTTCCAGGGCCCGCGCATGAGCGCGCATCGCCGCCGTCGCCTCGGGATTGTAGCGCGCCGCAGTCAGCCAGTCCGGCTCACGGTAGTCGCAGGCCCCCTGATGCGCCTCCAGCACGATCGGCGAGAACACCAGCGGGAACGCAGCGGATGCGGCCACCGCCTCACTGAGCCGGACCTGCGACAGGTCCGAACAGAGCGCGTCGAAGGTTTCAGGGCTGAACAGGAACGGCGTGTTGTTCGCCATGTCGGTGGCGTTGATCCAGGTCTTGATCCGCGACGCCTTGCGCAAGTCGCCGAAGGTCGCGCCTTTGAACAGCACCTCGTCCAGGTAGCGCCCGAACGTGTCGCGCCCGTTCACGCCGCCGGCCACGCCCTTGATGATCGTCAGCGGGTTGAGGCCAGAGGTCACCATATAGGCCTCGCCGTCGGTGATCAGGAACTTCTCGCGGAAGCCGGCCAGCCCGCCCGGCCCGTAGAGCCCGAACTGCGCCGCCATGATCGACCCGCCCGACACGCCCGAGACCAGGCGCACCTCGTCCAGAAGCCCGTTCGGCGTCCCGGTTTCGACCCCGGCCGCGCGCAGCTCTTCCAGCATGCCATAGGCAAACGAAGTCGCCCGGAACCCACCGCCAGAAAAGGCCAGCCCGATGTAAAGCTCGCCTTCGCCAACGGCCATGCTTGCGACCAGCGGTGCGTTTTCGCCCTGCAGCGGTTTGTTCTGCGGCTGGTTCCAGGGCGCACAGCCCAGAAGCAAAAGGAAGGGGATCAGCGCGCGTTTCATCTGGGGTCCGGGCCGGTGACTGTCACTCCGATTGCTGTAGTCTTGGCCAGTGGATTTCAAGCGCAAATCCGCTTTCGCGCTGGGGCAGGACCAGCCGCGCGCCATGCCGCGCCGCGATCGCCCGGACCAGCGCCAGTCCCAGACCATGCCCCTTGATCCCCCGGTCCCGGTCCCGGTCTGCCCGCACAAACCGTTCAAAGGCCTCGCCCCGGATGTCCTCGGGCAGTCCGGGCCCGCTGTCGGCCACCCACATCAGATGCCGGTCGCCGTCGGTGGACAGCTTCAACGTCAGAAGATCCCCGGCGGAACAATACTTGATCGCGTTGTCCAGCAGGTTCGACAATAGCTGCGCGATCAGGTTGCGGTCGCCCAGAACCCGAAGATCGCGGTCGATCAGCGCCTGTGCGTCCAGCCCCTTTTCTTCGGCCAGAGGCTCATACAGCTCCCAGACTTCCCATGCGACGGCTGACAGGTCCACCGGCACCAGGCCCCCGCCCGAGCCTTGATCCGCCTCGGCCCGGCTGATGTCCAGAAGCGAATCGAACATGCGAATCGCCTGGCGCATTTCGGCTTTCAGTGCGTCAGTCACCTCGTCATGGCCCTCGATCTTCGACAGCTTCTGCAGCATCCGGTTCAGGGGCGTGCGCAGCTCATGCGCGATGGTGTCGGAAAGCCGGTGCGTGGCGCGGTTCAGGTTCTGGATCCGGTCCAGCATGCCGTGGACATGGGTTTCCAGCAGCCCGAATTCGTCGTCGCTGCGCGCTCCCGGCAATCGCGCGTCCAGCGCGCCTTCCGCCACCCGGTCGGCAAGGTCGTTCACGCGCCCGATCCGCCGCATGACCGACCGTGCCGCCAGCCCGCCGACTACGCCACCCGCCGCCAGCAGCGCCGCCAGAAGCCCCAGCATCCCCCGCCGCATCGCGTCCAGGGTGTCGTCCAGCGGGTCGAGGGATCGCGCGACCAGAAGCGAGAACCCGCCCGGAAGCTCGCGCGCGACGGCCAGCCAGCGACTGTATCCGTCCTCGAACTCACGCGCGGGCTCGACAGCAAAGCCTGCACCTTCCGTTTTCAGGCCTGTTGGCCAGCCCCACCCCTCGGTGCCGGCAAGCACAGCACCCGTCCGGTCCAGAAGCAGCAGCAACTCCTCTCCCGTCGCCGCCGCTGCGCGATACTCTATCGCCTGCCGAAGGGCGACGATCCGCCGCTGGTCGTAAAGGGCGGCAAGCCCGTCCAGATCAGCGGACAGAAGTTGTTCCTGCGCAGCCATCAGCCGTGCCGCCACCAGCCGGTATTGCAGCGCCATCGCGCCCAGCGACAGGACTGCCACCGCCAGAGCCATCCAGGCCGCCAACCGCAGCGTCGCCCGCGCGGCCCAGGGCCTGACGGAAGGTCGCTTCGGGTTCACCCCGCCGCACCTGCAAGCGGCGCGAAGATGTAGCCCTCGCCCCGAGCGGTCTGGATAGCGGCCGATCCCGCCTCTTCCAGCTTGCGCCGCAGCCGCCCGACATGGACATCGACCACATTGGTGCCGGGATCGAAATGCAGGTTCCAGACGTTCTCCAGCAACTGCATCCGCGTCACGATCTGCCCGGCATTGCGGGCGAAGAAGGTGATCAGCTCGAACTCTTTCGGGCTTACCGCCACATGGGCGCGCCGCACATGCACCGTGCGGGCCTTCATGCGGATCTCAAGATCGCCGAAGGCCAGCAGGTCATTGTCCAGAACCTGCATCGTTCCCCGGCGCAGAAGCGCGCGCAGCCGCGCCCGCAATTCGTCCGGCTCGAAGGGTTTCGGCAGGTAGTCATCCGCGCCCTTTTCCAGCCCCTCGACCCGGTTCGCCGCCCGGCCCAGCGCCGAGAGGACAAGGATCAGCGCGGTCGAACCCCCGGCCCGCATCCGTGCCATCGCCTCGACCCCGTCGCCGCCCGGCAACATCCGGTCCAGCACGATCACCTTGTAGGGCGTCGATACCGCCGCCGCGACCCCGGACTCCAACGTGTCGCAAGCGTCGACGCTGCAACCCATTGCCTCTACCACCGCCCGGACAGCGGCAGCGGTCTCGGCGTCGTCCTCGACGATCAGGATGCGCTCTTCCATGCCCATATCCTCATTCAGAACACCACCACGTCTGGGTCAAGCACATTCGCCCCGCCCATCGGGCGCACGCCTTCGGTCGCGCCCCAGGGGTCAAGGTGGATATGCCGCGTCACGCCGCCCGGCGCCCGGACCAGCATCAGGACCGGCCCGGTCACCTCGTAGGTGTCCAGCGCCACCCTGGCCCCGTTCACCGTCAGGATCCGGTCGCCCTGCGCCAACCCGGCGAACAGCGCAGGCGAGCTCTCGGTAACCGCGGTCACCATGCCTTCGGGGTCCAGCTCGACGCCCAGGGCCGAAAGCCGGTATGAGGCAACCGTTTCGGGCATCCCCTGCGGCACCTCGCGCAGCTTCAGCCCGTCGGGCTGGCCGACACGCGACAGCGCAAGGTCAAGCTCGATCCGCGCACCCTCACGCAGGATGCCAAGGCGCATCAGGTTTTCTGCGCCCGCCCGTGCCATCGCGAAGGCCAGGCTGCCGGGCTCGGTCAGGTCCTGCCCGTCGGCCGCGACGATGATGTCGCCGCCTTGCAGGCCCGCCGTCTCGGCCAGCCCGCCGGCCTCGACCCCGTCGACCAGAAGTCCGGCCACCTTCACCCCCAATGCCTTGGCGATCTGCCGGTCCACCGGTCGCAAGGTCAGCCCCAGCGTCGGAAAGGGCGGCAAGGTCTCTTCGACCAGCCCGCTGACGATGATCCCCAGATCCGCCGCCGTGATCGCATAGGCGATGCCGACGAACATCCGGCTGCCGTCGGCGATCTGGCTGTTCATCCCAAGAAGCCGCCCTTCGGCATCGACCAGCGGCCCGCCCGACGACCCAGGATTGACCGCCGCGTCATGCTGCAGCAACCGCAGCGGCACCGAAATCTCCACCTGCCGCGCCATCGCCGAGATCCGGCCCTCGGTCAGCGTGAACTCGATTCCAAGGGGTGCGCCCAGCGCGAAGACCTCGTCGCCCAGCCCGGACACCCCTGGCGCCGGAGGCAGCCCGGACCGGCCCGCAGCGAACTTTGCCGAGACCGATATCACCGCCACGTCGCGCACGGCGTCCCGCGCGATCACCCGCGCCGTTTCCTCGGCCCCGTGCCGGTCGACCAGGCGCACCTCCTCGGCCGCGCCGACCACATGCGCGTTGGTCACCACGACCGACCCGTCACCCCAGAGAAAGGCCGAGCCGAGGAACCGGTCGGCGGCATCGGCGCTGTGCACCGTCAGCACCCGGTCCATCGCCCTGTCCAGGGCCGAGGCCGCCACCGGCTGCACCAGCATGACCAGAAGAACCACTGCCAGCGCCGCCAGCATCTCACCTGGAAACCGAAGCGGTTGTTTCCGCTTGCGCTTCTGCTCGACCATCATCCTGAAAATCCTTCATCTGCCGCGTTGCCGCCTTGCTAGCAGTGGTCCCGGCCGCAGGCACATGACAAAGGCCGTCATGGAAAAATCGCTTGTTTACAGGGACGAAGCCGCGTCCCATCCTTGGCCCAACGCCCAATGTCCAAACGAGTCACCTTATGCGCCGTGCCCTTCTGTCCTGCCTTCTGACGCTGTCGCTTGCCATGCCCGCAAGTGCCGAGACACCCTCGCCGGTGAAGCTGGCCGAGCTTTCGGCCCGGCTTTACGCCCTTGGGGTCGAAACCGGGGACCCGCTGCTGATCCTATCAGCTGCCCGGCTGCGCAAGACGCTGGCGCCAGTGGCCGCCGACCGCACGCCCGAAGGCCGCACCGCGGCCGAGGGGACCCCGATCACCTGGCAAGAGATGCTGGCCAGCGCCAAGCCCCTGGTCGCCGAAGACGACGCGCTTCTTGGCCTGATCGCGGACATCACCGCCGAGACGACCAAGGGCGTGTCCTCGGGGCCGGTCTACAACATCGGCTCGCTTGGCAATGGCAACGGCGACACCTACCCGCCGATCGAGTTTCGCGGCGGCGAATATGCCGAGGTCTATGTCGAGGCGCGGGCGGCGACCAACCTGAATCTGACGATCTACGATGAGCAGGGCCGGCTGGTCTGCTCTGACACCGATATCTCCCACATCGCCTATTGCGGCTGGACCCCCGCCAACGCCGGCAGCTTTACCCTGAAAGTCGACAACAAGGGCCCGACTTCGGCCGCCTATGCCTTGATGACGAATTGAGAGAGATGATGTTCCGCACCCTGTTGGCCTCGGTCTTTTGCCTTGCCGCCCTGCCGGCGCTTGCCCGCGAGAACCACGCGCTTCTGATCGGCGCGAACCAGTATCAGAACCTTGAGGAACGCTGGTGGCTGAAAGGCCCGGCCAACGACGTGCAACTGGTGGCGGGTTACCTGACGACCGCAGCCCCCGTGCCGTTCGAGACCGAGAACGTCACGGTCCTGACCGATGGCGTCGCGGGCTATGACGCACCGACCCTAGCCGCGATCCGCAGCGCCTTTGCCGACCTGACGGCAAAGGTGCAGCCCGGCGATTTCGTCTATCTGCACTTCTCGGGCCACGGCACGCAGGCCCCGGCGGCCGACCCGGATTCGGAACTTGACGGGCTGGACGAGCTCTTTCTGCCCGTCGACATCGGGGCCTGGTCCGACAAGGTGGGTGCGGTCGAAAACGCCCTGGTCGATGACGAGATCGGCACCCTGATCGACGGCCTTCGTGCCAAAGGGGCGAATGTCTGGGCGGTGTTCGACAGCTGCCATTCCGGCACCGTCACCCGCAGCCTTGACGGCGCGGACGAAGAAGTGCGCACCCGCCAGCTTTCGCCCGAAGTCCTTGGCCTGGATCCCGAGGCGATGGAGGATGTGGTCAGCCGGTCGGTCGGAGATCCGCGTGACGGGGCCGAAGCGCCCTTTGACGCGGGTGAGGGTGACGGCAGTTTCGTCGCCTTCTTCGCCGCGCAGACGAACGAGGTGACGCCCGAAAAGAACCTGCCCAAGGGCAAGCCCGACCGCAAGCCGCAGGGCGTGTTCACCTTCACCCTGATGGAGGTGCTGGCCGAATACCCTGGTGCCACCTATGGCCAGATCGGGCAAGAGGTGCTGCGCCGTTATTCGGTGAAGAACCTTGCCCGGTCCACGCCGCTGTTCGAGGGCGACCTTGATCAGGTGGTCTTCTCGGGCAAGGCGGGCGACCGCGTGGCCCAGTGGCAGGCCGAGGTGACCGACGCCGGGCTTGTGATCCCCGCCGGCAGTCTGCACGGGCTGGCTGAAGGCAGCCTCCTGGCTGTCATGGCCAGCGCCGCGGACGCCGATGACGCAGCACTTGGCTATGTCGAACTGGTCAGCGTCGACACGTTCGCCTCGACCGGTCAGCCGGTCGAAAGGGATGGCAAGGTGTTGCCGGCCGAGCTTCCGAAAGGCGTGGCTTTGCGCCAGTTGGACAAGACGCTTGATTTCACCCTGACCATCGCCCTGCCCGCCCCGGGTAGCGCGCCCGGCGATGCGCTTCTGGCGGCGCAGGACGCCCTGGCCGAAGCTGCCGGCCCGCGCCTGATCTTCGTGCCCGATGGCAACGAGGCCGACCTGCGGCTTGCCGTCCTGCCCGACAGCCCGCGCCCGGATGCGATCTGGGTCCTGCCCTCGACCGGGCTGGCCGAAGACCTTGGCACCACGCCCTCGGTGTCGACTGCCGACAAGGACGCCGAAACGCTGGCCGTCACCCTGGCCGACACCCTGACGACGATGGCGCGCGCGCAGAATCTGCTCAAGCTTGGCGCGGCGGTCGGGACCGGAGATCTGGACGTCACGGTCGAGATCCTGACCCGCACCCCCGAGGACCGCACCCTGCGTGCGCTGCCCTTCGTCCCGGTGCCGACGCTGCTGCCCGAAGACGAGGTGCATGTGCTGGCCCGCAACAACACCTCCGGCCCGGTGGACGTGAACGTGCTGTACATCGGCGCGGACTGGTCGATCAGCCACTGGTTCTCGGGCCGGTTGCAGCCGGGGGACGAATTGAAGAAGGGGCTGTTCAAGATCTCGGACAGCGTGCTGGGTCAGGAACGGATGCTGGTCGTGGTGACGCCCGCGAAACCGCAAAGCCCGGTCGAGGATCTGTCCTATCTTGCCCAGGACGCGCTGGACACCAGCCGCAGCATCGGCGTTACCGGTTTCGGCGATGCGCTGGCCGAGGCCGGCTTCGGCGAAACCACGCGCGGCGCGATCGGGCTTTCGGAGGGGGCTGGCGACAGCGGCCCGGCCCCCTCGATCCTGCAACTGGAACTGCGGACCGTCGCGGCGGACTGAGGCGGCGGACTGAGGCGGCGGACTGAGGCCGGGATGCCGCCTTTCGGTCAAGCCGCATCCAGCCAGGGCCGCAGCAGCGCCATCGGATGCGCGCGCAGCGTCAGGCGCATGGCCAGGTAATCCTCGACCACCGCCTCGCCCAGGGTCATCTCGCGGAAGCGGACGGCGGGTTCGATGATCGCCTCGCCCTCCATGTCGGCGGCAAAAAGCGGCAGGGCGGGGCCGGGGGCCAGTGCCTCGGCGGCCCAAAGGGCATCGCGGCGCGAAAGGCCCAGGGCGGCGAAGGCATCCGCCTCGGCCAGCCGGGCGAGTGTGGCGGGCCCGACCCCGGCACGGCGCCAGACATCCTGAACCGCGTGATAGCCGTTGCCCCGCGCGGCCGCGATCCAGCGCGCCTCGTCCTCGGCGATACCCTTGATCTGCCGGAACCCCAGGCGCAGCGCCAGTTCGGGGGCCTGCCCCGCCCGGTCCAGCCATTCCATCCGGTTGTCCCAATGGCTGGCCTGAATGCAGGGCGGCAGCACCGTCACCCCATGTTCCCGCGCGTCCCGCACGATCTGGGCCGGGGCATAGAACCCCATCGGCTGGCTGTTCAAGAGCGCACAGGCGAAGATGCCGGGGTGATGCCGCTTGATCCAGGCAGAGGCGTAGACCAGAAGCGCAAAGCTTGCTGCGTGGCTTTCGGGAAACCCGTAACTGCCGAAGCCTTCGATCTGGGCAAAGCAGCGCTTTGCAAAGTCCGCGTCATAGCCCCGCGCCAGCATGCCGCCGATGAAACGGTCATGAAATTCGCTGACATTGCCATGCTTCTTGAAGGTGGCGAGCGAGCGGCGCAACCGGTCCGCCTCCTCGGGCGTGAAGCCCGCGCCGACGATGGCGATCTGCATCGCCTGTTCCTGAAACAAGGGCACGCCAAGGGTCTTGCCCAGCACCTTGCCCAGTTCGTCGGACGGAAAGCTGACCTGCTCTTGCCCGTTCCGCCGCCGCAGGAAGGGATGCACCATGTCGCCCTGGATCGGCCCCGGGCGGATGATCGCGACCTGGATCACCAGGTCATAAAAGCACCGCGGGCGCATCCGCGGCAGGAAGTTCATCTGCGCCCGGCTTTCGACCTGAAAGACGCCCAGACTGTCGGCGCGGCAGAGCATCCGGTAGGTCTCCGGGTCTTCGGGTGGCAGGGTGGCAAGGGTGAACCGCTGGTGGTGGTGCTGGTCCAGCAGATCGAACGCCTTGCGGATGCAGGACAGCATCCCCAGCGCCAGAATGTCGATCTTGAGGATCTTCAGCGTGTCGATGTCATCCTTGTCCCAGGGGATGACGGTGCGGTCCTCCATCGTGGCGTTCTCCACCGGGCAAAGCTCGTCCAGTCGCCCCTCGGTGATGATGAAGCCGCCGACGTGTTGC
This sequence comes from Rhodobacterales bacterium, assembly GCA_031409795.1. Classification (GTDB taxonomy): domain Bacteria; phylum Pseudomonadota; class Alphaproteobacteria; order Rhodobacterales; family Rhodobacteraceae; genus Tabrizicola. Next base: position 45,817 of record JANNXX010000028.1, on the reverse strand, counting down.
GACAGGTGGCGGGGAAAGCCCTGAATCTCGTCGATCAGCGCCATGGTCTGGCGCAACCGGCGGTCCCTGGGGTCCAGCCCGATCTCGGCCAGACGGGTCTCGGTCACCGCCCCCGGCCCGCCCCAGCCCCAGATCTGGCTGGACATGGCGGCAAGGGTATCTTCGGACAGGCCCATCGCGCGACCCACCTCGCGCACCGCGCGCTTGCCGCGATAGTGGATCACCGTGGCGCACAGCCCCGCGCGATGGCGGCCATAGCGTTCGTAGATGTGCTGGATCACCTCTTCCCGGCGTTCGTGTTCGAAATCGACGTCGATGTCAGGGGGTTCATTGCGCGCCTCGCTGATGAAACGCTCAAAGACCATCGTGCCGATCTCGGGCGAGACGGAGGTGACCCCCAAGGCAAAGCACACCACCGAATTTGCCGCCGACCCGCGGCCCTGACACAGGATGCCGCGCGCGCGGGCGAAGGCCACGATGTCGTGGACGGTCAGGAAATAGGGCTCGTAGGCCAGCTTGGCGATCAGGGCCAGTTCATGCGCCATCTGCGCGCGCGCCTTTTCCGGCGGGCCTTCGGGATAGCGCCAGTGCAGCCCCGCTTCGGCCAGCCGGGCCAGACGCTGGCTGGCCGTCTCGCCATCGACGTTCTCCGACGGGTAGTCATAGCGCAACTCGTCCAGCGAGAACGCGGCGCGGGTCGCGATCTCACCAGCCCGGGCGACGGCAGACTCAAAGCCCCGGAACATCCGCAGCATCTCCACACCCGACCGCAGGCGGCCTTCGTTGTTCGGCAGGGCGCGACGCCCCAGCTTGTCCACCGGCACGCCAAGGCGGATGGCGGTCAGCACATCGGCAAGACGGCGGCGCGCACCATGGTGCAGGAACGGAAGGCCGGTGGCGACCGTGGGCAGGCGCAGGCTGCCGGCCAGCCGGGTCAGCCGGGCGAAACGGTCGCGGTCCTGTCCGTCATACTGCGGAGCCATGGCAAGGCTGACCTGACCGGGAAAGCGCCGGGCCAGGGCGCGGGCATGGGCCTGCCAGCGGACAAGGTCGATGATCGGGTCGGGCATGGGATCGGGCGGGGCGACCGCCAGGGTCAGGCGCTGGCCGGGGGGAAGGATCAGCATCTCCATCCCCGCGCCCCAGTCCAGAAGGTCAGGCAGGTCCAGCCGGCAGTCACCCTTGGGCGCGCGCAGGCGACCGAGGCTGAGCAGGCGGCACAAGCGCCCCCAGGCGGCCCGGTCGCGTGGCAGGCAGGTGACGGCGAAGCCATCCGCCAGCACGATCCGCGCCGCCGGGATCAGCCGGATCACCGGCCCGTCGTCACGCGCCAGTTCTCGCGCCCGCGTGTGCGCCCGCACGATCCCCGCGACCGAATTGACGTCGGCCACCGCCAGCGCCGGCATCCCCATGGCGACGGCACGCTCGATCATCTCCTCGGGGTGCGCGGCCCCGACAAGGAAGGTGAAGTTCGACAGGGCTGACAGCTCGACGAAGGCCAAGGGCGACTCGGGCGCAAGAACAAAGATGGAACATCTTGCCACGATCCCGCAGCCGGGGCCAGCGGTCGGATGATCGGCTAATTGGTCAGCCCCTTCAGGCGCGCGGCCTGATCGGCGCCAATGCGGTAATGCCCGGTCATCGGATAGGCAAAGAGAATGTCCTCCTCCTGCGCGCCGTCGCCGATGTTGTGCAGGATCAGCGGCGTGCCCTGTGGCCCCCGCCGGTCCGACACGATGCCGATATGCGCCAGATTGCCGGGCAGGGTCCAGGTCACGATATCGCCGGGCAGGTAGGGCGTGGGATCCTCCGACAACGGCAGGTCCGCCCCGATGCGCGCGAAGAGCGCCTGCAGGTTCGGCACCCGGCGATGGTCGATGTTGCGGTCCGTCGCGGTCAGGCCCCACAACGCGGGATAGGCGCGGAAATCGGCTGTCATGTCACGGTTCACGGCCAATTGCAGGTCGATCCCCCAACCGTCGCGCAGGGCGCGGATCACCACGTCGGTGCAGACCCCCCGATCGCGCGGCAGATCACCGCCCGGAAACTCAAGCCCGACATAGGCCGGATCATAGGTCACGGTCACGCCGACCTGCTGGCGCGCCGCATCCGTCAGGCGCGAGGGTTCGGATCCGGCAAGGACCGGGCCAACAAAAAGGGCAAGGGCAAGGGCAAAGATGCGCATGGTCTCAGGATGCGCCCATCCGACGGCCCTGACGAGGGGGGAATTCCGACCCCAGACCCGGGCTGGCACCTTTCCGCCGGGGTTGGTAAGGATCTTGTGATGGCACTCACCCTCACCTCACTGGCAGAACTGGCGTCGCAAGGCTTCGATGACATCATCGACGTCCGCGCCCCGGCCGAGTTTGCCGAGGATCACCTGCCTGGCGCGATCTCGCTGCCGGTCCTGGACGACGCGGAACGCGCGCGGGTGGGGACGGTCTACAAGCAGGTCAACCCCTTCACCGCGCGCAAGCTGGGCGCGGCGCTGGTGGCACGGAACGCGGCGGCGCATCTGGAGGGGCCGCTCGCGGATCGTCCGGGCGGCTGGCGGCCACTGGTCTATTGCTGGCGTGGCGGGCAAAGGTCGGGGTCTTTCGCGACGATCCTTGGCCAGATCGGCTGGCGGGTCGAGACGCTGGCGGGCGGTTACCAGTCCTGGCGCAGGCTGGTGGTGAAGGCGGTCTATGACACGCCGGTCGTCGCGCCGGTGGTCGTTCTGGACGGCAACACCGGGTCGGCCAAGACCGAGGTGCTGAACCTGCTTCCCGGTCTTGGTCTGCAGGTCATCGACCTGGAAGGACTTGCGCGGCACCGCGGTTCGCTTTTCGGCGCCATGGGCGGGCAGCCGTCGCAGAAGGCCTTCGAAGGCGCGCTGGCGCTGGCACTGGCGCGGCTTGATCCGACGCGGCCAGTGGTGGTCGAGGCGGAAAGCTCGAAGATCGGCGATTGCCGGATGCCGCCGGAACTGTGGAAGGCGATGGTCGCAGCCCCCCGCGTAGCAATTGCGGCACCACGGGCGGCGCGGGCGGACTATCTGGCACAGGCCTACGGCGACCTGACAGCAGACTCGGCGCGGCTGGCAGCGACGGTCAACCTGCTGCAACCCTCCCACCCGCGAGAGCAGATCGACGCCTGGCAGGCCCTGGCCGCCGCCGGTGATCACGCCGCGCTGGCCGACAGCCTGATGGAGCGGCACTATGATCCGCGCTACGGCAAGCACCGCGCCCGGATGGCCGCACCTCTGGCCGAAGTCACGGCCGACCGCCTGGCCCCGGCCGACCTGCCCGCACTGGCCGCGCGGGTCGCCGCGGCCGTGCAAAGGCTGGCTTCCGCCTGACGCCTGGCGCACGCACCGCGCCCCGGCTGTCATCTTCGCGCAAATATCCCCGCCAGAGGCGCAGGTGTCCTCCGGCGCCCCCCCGTGGTCAGGGTTGCACCCGCGTTTCCCGCTCCCATCCGTCCAGAAACTCCACCCGGTCGCAGCCCGCGAACTGCGCCAGCCGGTCCAGTTCAGCCTCCAGCCGGGCGCGGCGCTGGCGGGTCAGCCGAACCCCGGCTTCGGGCCAGAAGCCCTTGACCCGCAAGGCGCCAGCGTCGCGGAACGCCTTGGCGTCGATCCGCCCGACCAGCTGACTGCCTTCAAGGACCGGAAAAACGTAGTAGCCGAAGGTTCGCTTGGGTTCGGGCACGAAAACCTCGATCCGGTAGCGGAAGCCGAACAGGTACTCGGCGCGGTCGCGGTCACGCAGCGCGGGATCGAAGGGCGACAGGATCCGCAGGCGCGCGGGCGGCTCTGGTGGCACCTCGGCCAGGGTCTCGGGCCGCAGAAGAACCTTGCGGCGCTGTCCAGCAGCACCTTCAACCGCAATCTCGACGATCTCTCCTTTCGCCAGCGCCTGGCGGCACCACTCCTTTGCCACGTCGGGACCGATGGCCTTCCAATAGGCCGCAATCTCGCCCGAGGTGGCAAACCCAAGCTGGTCCAGCGCACTTTGGCAGGCCCAATCCGCGATCCCGGCCTCTGGCACCGGGGCGCGATGGGCTTCGGGGATCACCCGCTCGGTCAGGTCATAGATCTTGGCAAAGCCGTCGCGCCGGGTCACCGCGACCTGCCCGGTGCGCCACAACCAATCCAGCGCGGTCTTCGACGGGTGCCAGTCCCACCAGCCGCCCTTGCCCCTGACCTCGCCCTCGCCCACATCCGCCGTCCCGACCGGGCCGTCCCTGGCGATCCGGTTCAGGATAGTGTCGAACTGCGTCTCATAGCCTTCGCGGAACCAGCTGCGCCAGTTGGCTTCCAGCCGCACCGCGTCACGGGCAAAGCGGTGCTGCCAGACCCCGTGCAGCCGCGCCGGCAGGATCGAGGCATCATGCGTCCAGTGTTCCCAAAGGCTGCGATCCTTCTCCAGAAGCCGCCGCAGCGCGGGCGGGCGATAAGACTGCCGCCGTGACCACAGGATCATGTCATGCGCGCGGGCGACAGTGTTGATGCTGTCGACCTGCACGAAGCCGATCCGCTCGATCAGATCGTGCAGCGCCTGCCCGGCGGCCGGACCGACCGGCGCCTCTGCCAGGGCGTGGCGGTGAAGAAACAGGCGGCGGGCAAAGCCATTCGGGATCAGATCGGTCATCCGGCAGGCGTAGCATTGCCCGGGGCGGCGGCAAAAGCCGGAAATGTGCGGAATCCCCGGCCGGTGACATTGGAAACTGCCGGCCTTCTGGTTAGCATGTTCCAGTCTTCCGGCAAGTTTCCGCAGAATGCCGTCGAATGGCCCGGTCCGGATCCGGGCCGGAAAGGAACCCAGCCCTTGCCCCACGAAACTCCGCTGATCACCACACTCGTCATGGGTTTCGGCCTTGCCTTCCTGTTCGGCCTGCTGGCCCAGCGCCTGAAACTGCCGCTGATCGCCGGGTATCTGCTTGCGGGCGTGGTGATCGGGCCGTTCACGCCGGGATATGTGGCCGACCTTGAGCTTGCCGGCGAACTGGCGGAACTGGGGGTGATCCTTCTGATGTTCGGCGTCGGCCTGCATTTTTCCCCGCGCGACCTGATGGCGGTGCGGGCGGTCGCAGTGCCGGGCGCTTTGGGCCAGATCGCAGTCGCGACCGCTTTCGGCACCGCGATGGGCTGGCTGATGGGGTGGAGCCTTGGCGCCGGCCTGATCTTCGGGATCGCGCTTTCGGTTGCCTCGACCGTCGTGCTTTTGCGGGCGCTGCAGGACCGCGAGCTTCTGCAGGCCGAGCGGGGCCGCGTGGCCGTGGGCTGGCTGATCGTCGAGGATCTGGTGATGGTCCTGGCGCTGGTGCTGATCCCGCCACTTGCAGGGCTGTTGGGCGGCACGGCGATCCCGGTGGCCGAAGAGGCTGAAATCGTGGCCCGGACCGGCCTCGGCCCGATCGCGGCGACAGTGCTGATCACCCTGGCCAAGGCGGCGGCCTTCGTCGCGCTGATGCTGATCGTCGGGCGCCGGGTGATCCCCTGGGTGCTGCATTTCGTCTCGCACACGAAATCGCGTGAACTGTTCCGCCTTTCCGTGCTGGCGATCGCCCTTGGCGTCGCCTACGGGGCCACGCATTTCTTCGGCGTCAGCTTCGCCCTTGGCGCGTTCTTCGCCGGGATGGTGATGTCGTCCTCGACCCTGTCCTCGCAGGCGATGCGCGAGACGCTGCCGCTGCGCGATGCCTTTGCCGTGCTGTTCTTCGTCTCGGTCGGGATGCTGTTCAACCCGCAGGTCCTGTTGACCTCGCCCGCGGCGCTGGTGGCGTCGGTGGCGATCATCATCGGCGTCAAGGCGGTGACGGCCTATTACATCGTCCGCGCCTTCGGGCGGGATCGCGACATGGGTCTGACCATCGCGGCCAGCCTGGCCCAGATCGGCGAGTTTTCGTTCATCCTGATCACCATGGGGGTGAAGCTGGCAATTGTCCCGCCCGAGGCGCGCGATCTGGTGGTGGCGGGGGCGATGATCTCGATCCTGGCAAACCCGCTCTTGTTCCACCTTCTGGACAAGCGAGCCTTGCGCAAGGCGTCAGCGGCCCCTGATCCGGCGGAGGGGGGCGGTATGGGCGTGGCCGGGAAAGACGCAGTCGAAACGCCGCAGCAGGGCTGAATAGCTGTAGCCGAGTTCCGAGGCCTTGCAGAGGCGGTCGCCGGTTGCATCGGCCTGCAGGATCAGCCCACCACCGGCTTCTGCGAGGCGGTAGCCTTTGACGAGCAGTCGCGCCTGCAGATCTTCCCAGCTTTGCGCGTAAGCAAGATCGTCAGCGAGGAGCACCCGCAAGGGAGCGACGAGCCGCTCATCCGCCCTGACGGGCGTCTTCGCTTCGGCGCGGCGCCGGATATCGCGGTTGACCGCGTCGCGGATGATCTGGCCGACGCTCACGTCGTCGACTGCCGCGATCCGTTCAAGAACAGACCAGACGGCGGGATCAAGACGAAGGGACTTTTCCATGTCGCGATCATTGCGGCGAATGGTTAAGACCCCCTAAATCCCCGCCTCGGCCGCGATCTCTGCCTTCGATTTCCGCGCCCGTTCGGTGGCCGATTTCAGCTGGCCGCAGGCGGCCATGATGTCTTCGCCGCGCGGTGTGCGGATCGGGCTGGCATAGCCTGCGTTGTAGATGATGTCGGCGAAGGCATGGATCCGGTTGCCCGACGACCGCTTGTAGGGCGCGCCGGGCCATTCGTTGAACGGAATGAGGTTGACCTTGGCGGGGATGCCCTCCAGCAGCTTCACCAGCCGGTGCGCGTCTTCCTTGGTGTCGTTGACCCCGTCCAGCATGACATATTCGAACGTGATCCGCTCGGAGTTCGACAGGCCCGGATAGGCCTTCAGCGCCTCAAGCAGCGTTGCGATGTTCCAGCGCTTGTTGATCGGGACCAGCTGGTCGCGCACCGCGTCGGTGGTGGCGTGGAAGCTGACCGCCAGCAGGCAGCCGATTTCCGTCGCCGTGCGGGCAATCTCGGGCACAACGCCGCTGGTGGACAGCGTGATCCGGCGGCGGCCAAGGGCGATGCCTTCGTTGTCCATCACCACGCGCATCGCGTCGCGGACGTTGTCGAAATTGTACAATGGCTCGCCCATGCCCATCAGGACGATGTTCGAGATCAGGCGCACCTCGTCCTTCGGCGCGCCCTGAACCGGCCATTCGCCAAGGTCATCACGGGCCAGCATGACCTGGCCGACGATTTCCCCGGCCGTCAGGTTGCGCACCAGCTTTTGCGTTCCGGTGTGGCAGAAGGAACAGGTCAGCGTGCAGCCGACCTGGCTGGAAATGCACAAGGTCCCCCGGTCGGTTTCGGGAATATAGACCACCTCGACCTCATGGCCGCCGGCGATCCGCACCAGATACTTCCGCGTCCCATCCTCGGATAGCTGCCGGGTCACCACTTCGGGCAGGTCAATGGTGAAATGCGCGGCCAGAAGCGCGCGGTAATCCTTGGCGAGGTTGGTCATCAACGCGAAATCGCGCACCCCCCAATGATAGACCCACTGCCAAAGCTGCCCCAGCCGCATCTTCGCCTGCTTTTCCGGCGTGCCGGCGGCTACCAGCGCAACGCGCAGCGCATCGCGGGTCAGGCCGATGATGTTGGTCTTGCCCCCTTCCGGCAGCTTGCGCGGAATGGTCAGCACGTCCTGGGTGATGGGGGTGGTCATGCGGCAGATCTTTCGGTTGAGCCTTGCGACAGGCGATCTGGAAGATGCAGGGGCGTATAGGCGGTTTCCCCGAAAAACAAAAGCGCCCCGCGATCGGGGCGCCTTGCGACGACGCGGCCAGACTTACTTGCAGCGCTTCTCGGCGTCTTCCATCGCAGCGGTGAACCCGCGCAGGCTGAAAGTGTCGACCGTCTGCGTCCCTTTGCCGGAGCGTGCGGTCATCACCGCCGTCGTGCCGTTCTTCATCGCAGCCAGAAGGGCCGCATCATCCTCGGCGCTGCCCGGCCAGGCCCACTCACCATCCGTGAACAGCTGGTAGGGCTGGCCGTCGACAGTCACGTCAACGGTCGAGCCGCCCGCGAAGGGGTACCCGCCGGTGAAGCTGATCTCGCCCGGCTTGCCGGGGCGGAAAGTGACGAACAAGAGGATATCGCCACGGCGCACGGAAACCGGTTGGCCGTCGCGGCTGTTGACCGTTTCCTTCGGCTTCGAGACACCCCAGCATTCCTTGGGGCTTTCCTCGGTGAAGACGTTCCAGTCGGTCATCGTCGCGACCCGGTTCGTCGATTCCTGTGCCAGGACCGATGTGGGCACAGCCGATGTTGCCACCAGCGACACCACGACGATGGCAAGCGCGCGGCCGAAAAGGGAAGTCATGTCTGACGCAGCCTCCAAGCTGTCTTTTGCCCCGCGCCGTGCCAGACCTTGGTGGCCCTTTATGGCTGGCGCCTGAACGTTCTACCCGATAATCGAGGCATACTCAAAAGCGCCACGCCGCGAAAGCCCCATGGGCGACAATTCGCGCAGATGTTACGGGGACTGCCGATGTCGAACCCGGTTCCGATGGTCGATCTGTGGCGCGGCGGACTGCTGGAAAGCCGCCACGCCGGCCATGCCGTGGTCTGGGGGCCGGACGGGATCGAGGCTGCCTGGGGAGATCCCGCCACGGTCATCTTTCCCCGTTCCTCCTGCAAGATGATCCAGGCGCTGCCCCTGATCGAATCCGGGGCGGCCGATGCCGCGGGCCTGACGGACGCGCATCTGGCGCTGGCCTGCGCCAGTCACCAGGGCGAAGCCCGCCATGTCGGGCTGGCCGGCGACTGGCTGAATGCGATCGGCCTGTCGGAGACCGACCTGCGCTGCGGCGCGCATGAGCCCTTTGACCGCAAGGCACGGGACCAGCTGATCAGGGCCGATGAAAGCCCCTGTCAGTTGCACAACAACTGCTCGGGCAAGCATTGCGGTTTCCTGACGGTCACACGGCATCTGGGCGCCGGGCCGGACTACATCGAGATCGACCATCCGCTGCAACGCGCGATCCGCCAGGCGACCGAGGATGTTGCCGGAGAGCCCGTGGCCGGATGGGGTGTCGATGGCTGCTCGGCCCCGAACTTCGCGGTCACGGTCGCCGGGCTGGCGCGGGCGATGCAGGGCTTTGCCGCCGCAAGGGACGGCGGTGACACAAGATCGCGCGCCATGCACCGGCTGACGCGGGCGATGGCCGACCATCCCGGGCTGGTCGCCGGCACAGGCAAGTCGACGACAACGCTGATGCAGGCGATGGGCGGACGGGTCGCAATCAAATACGGGGCCGAGGCAGTGTTTACCGCGATCCTGCCCGAGCGGCGGACCGGCATTGCGCTGAAGGTCTCCGATGGCAGCGAGGCGGCCTCGGAAACGGCGATCGCGGCCCTTCTGGTGCATCTTGGCGTGCTGGACGCCGCCCATCCAACCGCGCAGGCACATCTGAAGGCGGTCCAGTGGAACCGCAGAGGGATCGCCGCGGCCGACCTGCGCCCTGCGCCTGGCTTTCCCGGTTGATTTGAAAGTCGAAGCGCGTAAACTTTCCGGATGAACGCCGAGGCGCCGATCCCTTTTCCGCAGACCGACCGGATCCCGGATCAGGTCAGCTTCGACCGGAAGGAGCTTGGCCAGATCCTGCGGGTCTATGGCCGGATGGTCGCAGCGGGCGAATGGCGCGACTACGCCGTTGCCGCGATGCGCGACCTTGCGGTGTTCGCGGTGTTCCGCCGGACCGCGGAAACCCCGCTGTACCGGATCGAGAAACGCCCCAAACTGCGCGCGCGGCAGGGTATTTATGCCGTGGTCGGCATGGACGGCCAGATCCTGCGCCGGGGCCAGGATCTTGACCAGGTGCTGAAGGTGCTGGAGCGTCGGCTGATCGGCCCGGTGTGACCCCGGTTCCGCCAATTCAGGCGACTTCGTCCTGACGTCAGAGGACTGGTGGCGCCCTCGACGGGCTGTCCGCCTACAGCCGCTGGCGCGCCTGCACCAGCCCGCCGCCGCCAGTTGAAATCCGGTGGACCGCCTCACGGATGCCTTCGTAGGCCACCGACATCGTACTGCCATTGGCATGGATCAGCACGTCCGGATTCACGACCAGGGCAACGTGGCCTTTCCAGAAGATCAGGTCACCGCGCTGCAGCGCCTCGTCGGGTGTCAGGCCGCGGCCCATCTGCATCTGCATGTCGCTGTCGCCTGGACAGTCCTGGCCGGTGGCATGAAGCGCAACCTGCACAAGGCCCGAGCAATCGATCCCGAAACGCGAGTTTCCGCCCCAGAGATACGGCGTCCCCAGCAGGCTTTCCGCAACCGAAACCGGGTCGGGCGCCCATTGACCCAGCGGGCGCACATGACACAGGGGTACATAGCCATGCGGTGTGGCCGCCCAAGCCCCCCAGGAGCCGGTCACCGCCACCCGCGCGCCAAGGCTGATGCCGGCCCGCTCGGGCGCCTGGACCACCGGGTCGGTGTAAAGATGCGCGCTGGGTGCCACGACCCAATGCGTCGGCTCCGGACCCCGGCCGACGGCGCCTTCCTTCACCCAGCCGCAATAGCCGTCGCGCCCGGATTGCAGGAAGACATGGCCGGCATCGCGGTCGATCACGGTAACTGCCGTGCCATGCAGAAGCTGCCTTTGCCGCCCGCCACCGGGCGTGTCATAAAGATCGGCCAGCGGAGCGCTGATCTGCGCAGCCTCGCCCTCGGTAAAGGGGGCAACCATCTCGTCCCTCAGGATGACAAGGGCGACGCGGCCCGAAAACGGTTTCAGCCTGCGGTCCATCACTGATCCTTCCACCCGAACATGCCCGAAAGCGCACCAAATACTGCCCTTGCCCCCTGACCCGCCCCGCCTTTCGGGCGGGCCGGCTGGTCGCTGGGACTGTGGCCATAGATATCGAAATGCAGATAGCGCGTGCCGGTCACGAAGCGACGCAGGAACAGCGCGGCGGTGATCGACCCGGCGAAACCGAAGCCCGGCGCATTGTCGAGATCGGCGATCCCCGGTTCGATGACCGTCTCGTAAGCGTCGTGGAACGGCATCCGCCAGACCGGATCGAACCCGGCCACCGCGCCCGCCTCAAGTGCCGCGACGATCCCCGCGTCATCGGTGTAGTACGGGGCAAGGTCCGGCCCGACTGCCACCCGCGCCGCGCCGGTCAGCGTGGCCATGCTGATCAGGACGTCCGGCGCCGTCTCGCAGGCCAGCGCCAGCGCGTCGGCCAGCACCAGCCGCCCTTCGGCGTCCGTGTCGTTGACTTCGACCGTCAGGCCCTTGCGGCTGGTCAGGATGTCCTTCGGCTTCAGCGCATTGCCCGCGACGACATTCTCGACCGCCGGGATCAGGACGCGCAGTCGCAAGGGCAGGTCCAGCGCCATGATCATCTGCGCAAGGCCCAGAACGGCTGCGGCGCCGCCCATGTCCTTCTTCATCAGGCTCATCCCCGAGGATGGCTTGAGGTTCAGCCCGCCGGTGTCGAAGCAGACCCCCTTGCCGACCAGCGTCAGACTTGGCCCGGCGCTGCCCCACGCCATGTCGATCAGACGCGGCGCACGCGGACTGGCGCGACCCACTGCATGGATCATCGGAAAATTCGCCGCCAGCAGGTCTTCGCCGACGGTGACCGCGACCGTCGCGCCGAAACGTGCAGCAAGGTCGCGGGTCGCGGCCTCAAGCTCGGCCGGGCCCATGTCCTGCGCGGGTGTGTTGATCAGGTCGCGGGTCAGAGCCTCGCCTTCGGCCATCGCGATCAGTCGCGCGGCGTCAAGGCCCGGGGGGCAGACCAGGCGCGGGAGGGGCGCCACGCTTCGGCCAGGACGGTAGCGGTCAAAACGGTAGGCCGACAGAAGCCAGCCTAGCGCCGCCTCGGCCTGTTCGGCTGGGGAGAGGTCCCCCGCAAGCCGCCAGTCACCTGCAGGCAGGATGCCGACAACCTTCGCCAGAAGAAACCGCTGGCGGCGCTGCGCTTCGGCCGTGCCGATACCGGCCACCGCACCGGCGATGCCACCGTCCCTGTCTGGCAGAAGGCAAAGTTCACCAGGGTTGGCCTTGAAGCCATTGGCCCTCAGCCAGTTCGCCCAGTCAACGCCCGCACCTGCATCCGCTCCCGCACGGAAGCGGGCCACTTCGTCAGGTCGCAGCACGTGAAGCGGCCGAGAGTCGGCGTTTTCATCCGCAAAGGTGATGGACAGAGCGCGAAGCATGGCTGGTCAGACTTTCCGAGTGCTGTCGCAAGTGAAGGAGATTCCAGTTTTGACGCAAGATGTCGCGACCCGAAACCCTGCAGAATGCGATGCCTGGCCGCCAATCCTTCGGTTCGGGCCGCCACTGTTCCGCCCGTCGCGCCCACCGCCTAAACGTGAAAGTGCATGACGCCGGACCGACACAACCGGCACGGGCGTCGCCGCAGGTCGGGCCAGGCCCGGATCACCCTGAAACGTCCACCGTGCCGGGAATCGGCGAGATGGATCGCTCAGCCACCCGCACCAGCCTTGCCCAGACGGCCGCGAACGCCGTGCCGTCGGCACGTTCCAGGCAGGTCCGCGCATCCCTTGCGACTTCGGCCAGGCTGATCAGGCCCAGGTCATCCGCCAGGCGGTTGAGCCGGCCAAGCTGTTCCGCCACATCGCGCAGGTCTTGCGCAAGGACGGTTTCCGCCAGCCTGGCCATCGACAGGGCCAGCTCACCCAGCGCGCGCGAAACCATCGTCTCGGCGGTTGGGGCGCCAAGATTGCGGTAGATCAGCGCAATCGCCTCGACATCCTGACGCACCACCTCGCGCGGCGAAAGCGCCGTCACTTTTCCCATGTCCACACCCGATCTTCCACCACTACCCGGCCCCGATGCTGCGCGGGCTTGCTAAAGAATTGGTTTCCCTGGACGCGGGGCCGCCGACAATTGCCTCTCGAATTTTCTGAGAATGCCGCATAGGGAAGATGGCGACGACCGATGAAGGATGCCAATGACCCACATCCGCCCCTTGCCCGCCTATCTGGTACAGCGTTTCCACGGCTGGCGCGCCACCACCTATACCGAGAACCGCGCCTGGTATCGCCGGCTGGCGGAGGCCGGGCAGCATCCGCGCGCCATGGTGATCTCGTGCTGCGACAGCCGCGTGCATGTCACCTCGATCTTCGGGGCGGACGAAGGCGAGTTCTTCATCCACCGCAACGTCGCCAGCCTGGTGCCGCCCTACAATCCGGACGGGGAGTATCACGGGACCTCGGCGGCGGTGGAATATGCCGTCACCTCGCTGGGGGTCGCGCATATCGTCGTGCTGGGACATTCGAACTGCGGGGGGGTGAAGGGGTGCCATGACATGTGCCGCGGCCTGGCACCGGAGCTTGAGGAGCGGACCAGCTTTGTCGGGCGCTGGATGGATATCCTGAAGCCGGGGTTCCAGAAGGTGGCGGGCCTGCCGGACGGGCAGATCCTGCCCGCGCTGGAAAAGCAGGCGGTGCTGGTCAGCTTGGAGAACCTGCTGACCTTTCCCTTCGTCAAGGCGGCTGTCGAGGATGACCGGCTGACGCTGCACGGGCTGTGGACCGACACTGGCGAGGGTGGGCTGGAACAGTATGATCCAGCCCGGGAGTCCTTTGTTCCGGTCTAGGGTGACCACTGTGGTCAAGATTGACTTATTTAACATTATCAATCCCTTGTTCGTGGTCATTTACCATTTCTTAAGGTCTGAAAACACCGCTTTTCCTGCCCTTGTCGCGCAGCCCTGCCGGGCCTAGGGTCGGTAGCGAAACAGCGGAGACGGCGATGGGGCTGATCGAGGACCTTCAGGCGGTTGTGGGCAAGGCCAACGTCCTGACCGGCACGGATACCGACCGCCACGCCCGGGACTGGATGGGCAAATACGAGGGCGCGCCCCTTGCCGTCGTCCGCCCTGCCGATACTGCCGAGGTCGCCGCCTGCGTGAAGCTGGCCGCCGCAAAGGGTGCGCCCATCGTTCCGATCAGCGGCAATACCGGCCTTGTCGGTGGCACGATGACCACGGGCGGGCTGATGGTCAGCCTGGAGCGGATGAACCGGATCCGCGCCGTCAAGCGCGACGCCCGGCTGGTCATCGCAGAGGCCGGGGTGGTCCTGACCCGCCTGCACGAGGCGGCCGAGGCCGAAGGCCTGTACTTCCCGCTGTGGTTCGGCGCCCGCGGGTCGGCGATGCTGGGCGGCGTGCTGTCCACCAACGCGGGCGGGTCGAACGTGCTGCGCTACGGGTCCACCCGCAGCCTGTGCCTGGGGCTGGAGGTGGTGCTGGCCGACGGCCGGGTGCTGAACCTGATGAGCGAGCTGCACAAGGACAATTCCGGCTATGACCTGAAGCAGATGTTCATCGGCGCGGAAGGCACGCTGGGGATCATCACGGCGGCGGTGATGAAGCTGGTCCCGGCCCCCCGCGCCCATGCGACGGCGACGGTGGCGGCAAGGTCGCTGGGGGATGCGCTGGTTCTGCTGAACCGGATGCAAGAGGCGACCGGCGGGCGGGTCGAGGCGTTCGAGTTCATGCCGCGGACCTATTCCGACCGGCTGCGCGTCGTGCGGCCCGACCTGGGCCTGCCCTTCGACACCGTCCCCGAAGTCACCATCCTGATCGAAGCGGCGACCACGGCACCAGCCGAAGCGGAAGCTGACGATACGGGCGAAGTCCCGTTGATCGGCGTGCTTGAGGGCATTCTGGCGCAAATGCTGGAGGACGGGTTGATCACCGATGCCCTCCTTGCCCGCAACGAACAGCAGCGCCGCGCGATGTGGGCCCGGCGCGAGGCGGCGGCCGAGATCATGTTCGGCCTGAAGCCGGTGGTCGATACCGATGTCTGCCTGCCGCTTGACCGGGTAGAGGCCTTCCTGGCCGAAACGCTGAAACGGCTGGAGGCGCTTGACCCCGGACTGCGCAGCGTGACCGTGGCGCATCTGGGCGACGGGAACCTCCATTTTTCGCTGCTGCCGACGCGCGACGATGCCGCGCTGCTGGACCGGGTGACCGAGGTGGTTGAGGATGTGGTTGCCGAACATGGCGGAAGCTTTTCGGCGGAACACGGTGTCGGGCTGTCGAAGCTGAACTCGATGGCTCGGCGCAAGGACCCGGTCGCGCTGGAAGTGATGCGCACGGTCAAGCAGGCGCTGGACCCTGAGCACCGGATGAATCCGGGCAAGGTTATTCCGGGCTAGGGTCAGGACCCGTTCCTGTTTCATAGCCGGAACATGACGTTTGCGGCGAGGGCTATGGCTGAGAGGAAGACCTTTGGGCAGCGGTCATGGCGCGTGGCCACACGTCGCCAGTCCTTCAGCCGCCCGAACATGACCTCGATCCTGTTGCGGCGTTTGCAGCGGCGCTTGTCGTGCTTGACGGGCTGGCTGCGAGATGTCCGGCCCGGGATGCTTGGTTTTATGCCTTTGTCTTGCAACGCATCTCTGAACCAGTCGGCGTCGTAGCCCCGGTCGGCCGGCAACCGCTCCGCCGAGGGCAGGCTGCCCAGCAGGGCGGCTGCACCCGTATGGTCGCGGACCTGGCCTGCGGTCATGTAGACGCGGATCGGGCGACCTTCCGCGTCCGTGACGGCATGCAGTTTCGTGTTCATGCCGCCCCTGGCCCTGCCGATCAGGCGGCCTCTGTGCTCGTCGCGCCCCCCTTTTTCGACCGCAGGGGTCGGAGGTTCGAATCCTCTCGCTCCGACCAAATTCCCGCAAAATTACTGCCTATTAGGGGTCGGTGCCGCCACGGGCTTCGGTTCTGCAACAGGTCCATAAGCTGGCCATCAGTTGCTCTGACAGCGCATCAAACCTGTGACGGATTCGCTGCAAGCAAAACGCCCCATATCGGGGGTGCCGGGTGCATGTTGGGTATCCTGACGTCGTCCGACGTCCGGACAGCACCCTGAGCGGTCGTTCGTCCAAAGCATGTGCGATCGAACACCATGCCGGTGCGGCAATGCACCCGGCCCCTGGCTGCCGTACGAACCAGGTCCGGCCAGAGCGCTGTTCTGCGCTATTGCTACCGAGAGATGCTCCCAGGCTTACACTGAGACGCAAGGGAGCGTTGAAGCCTGGGTGCGACGATTCCCTTCAGGTCCCATGGAAAGCAGGCTCGAGAGGACGCGGCTCATGTCCTCCCAGTCAGGCCATACGGTCCAGCCAGTCACGGAAGGCGTCGACGACCTTGCTATCGCAGTCGACCAGATGCTGCGGTGCGGGGTAGTCGCCGCTGTGGACATCCTCAACATAGCGACCCATGGCCTGAACGCGCTTCTCTTGCAACTGATCGTATTCGGCAGCGAAATCGGCGTAGACTTTGGCGTGGCGCGGGATCCTGCCCAGGTTCTGTCCCAGCACGTCATCGGTGAAAAGATACTGCGCGTGGCCGGAACCGCCCGCGCCCATCGAGATCAGGAACAGGTCTGTCCGTTCGGCAATCGCCTTGGTGATCGAATGGGGCACCACCTCGATCTCGACCGCAAAGGCACCGGCTGCCTCCAGTGCCTTGCACTGAGCCCAGACCAGTTGCGCAGTCTCCAGCGTCTTGCCCACGGCCTTGAAGCCGCCGGTCCAGGTGCGTTTCGAGGGGATCAGCCCGACATGGCCGCAGACCGGGAGGGCATGGTCGGCCATTGCGCGGACGGTGGCAAGAGAACCCGAGCAGTAGAAGCCGTCGGCGCCGTGCTTGTAGAGCGGAAAGGCCCAGCGGAGGAAATCGTCGGTCCCGCCGATCTCGTAGAAATTGTCGCCAGGCAAGGCGAAGCAGTCCGGCGCCACCTCGCGGAAGCGGCCGTCGAGGATCATCGCGGGGGGCACGGACAGAAGTTCGACCCCCGCGCGGGCTGCGGCTTCGGCCTCTTCCAGGGTCTCGACCCGCAGCATGGCGAACTGGTGGGTGCCGCGCGCGTCGCGCAGGTCCTTGACGGTCAGGCGAGCCATCAAGTGACCTCGACGTAGACGTGGCCGTCTTCGACCTTGACGGGATAGGTGCGCAGGTTGACGCAGACCGGCGCGCGCTTTGCCTCACCGGTCCGATAGTCGAACTGGCCGTTGTGCTTGGGGCATTCGATCAGATGGCCCATGACAAGACCGTCACAGAGATGCACCTCCTCATGCGTGCAGCGGCCGGCGGTGGCGAAGAATTCGCCCTCGGGTGAATGGTAGATCGCGAAGGTCTGGCCGCCGTGATCCCAGCGGATCAGGTCTTCTTCGTCCACGTCATCGGTGGCGCAGGCTTTCATCCAGGGCATCTTGTCCTCACTCGGCAGCGGCGGGGCGCATCATGCCCGGCACGAATTGAAGGAAATCCTCACGGTAGGGCTTGGCGGTGGGCGGCAACTCACGCTTGACGAAATGGTCTTCGTTCAGCACCTGGCGCCTGATCGCGGGCCACATCTCGGCGAAGGCCTCGGCGATGGAGCGGTTGGGCGGTGGCAGGTCGGGCTTCATGATCTCATGCAGGCGCGGCAGCGCGTGGTAGGGGACCATCGGGAACATGTGGTGTTCGACGTGATAGTTCATGTTCCAGTAGATGAAGCGGCTGATCGGGTTCATCAGGACAGTGCGGCTGTTCAGCCGGTGGTCGATCACGTTGTCGGCAAGGCCGCCGTGCTGCAGAAGGCCGGTCATCACATGGTGCCAGGCGCCGTAAAGGCGGGGCAGGCCGATGACCATAAGCGGCAGGATCGAGCTGGAGGCGACGGCCAGAAGGATGGTCGCGACATAGATCGCGACATGGATGATCGCCGCGCGCCGGACCTTGGGCCATTCGCTTTCGGGGACGAAGGTCCGCTCTGCGGGCGTCGGGCCAGAGGTCGCGTTGCGCAGGATGGTCGGGACAAAGCGGAGGACATCCAGAATGCCGAAGAAGTTCAGGATCAGTTTCGCCAGTTCCGGCGGGCGCATCACGGCGATCTCCGGGTCGCGACCGACGAGGTAGGTCTCGGAATGGTGGCGTGCGTGGCTCCAGCGCCAGGTGGCGGGGTTGCGCATGATCATGAAGCTGGCGATCTGGTAGACAGCGTTGTTCATCCAGGGCGTGCGGAAGGCCGTGCCATGGCCGCATTCGTGCCAGCGCGAATCTGAGGCCGAGCCGTAAAGGACGCCGTAAGCCAGCCAGAACGGCGCCGACCACCAGCTGGGCCACAAAGCGATGCCGAGGCCCGCGAGGACGATCATGCTGCCGTACAGAAGAATGGTGTCGCGAATTGCGGGTCCGTCGCTGCGGGCCATCAGGTCCTTCATGATCTTGCGGGGCACTTCGGTGTGATACCACTCGGCCGCCGTCAGTCCGGCTTCCACTGCGCGCTTTGCGTCTGCGCCAAAGGGGCTGTAGTCTCGCGTGCCCATGTCCATCCTCCTCAACAGCGCCCTTGGCGTTTGCATCACATGGATAAGGGCATCGGGGCGTGATCACCAAGACGGGGGCTTGCGGGATTCGTCACGGTGCATCATGGTCATGCCGAAGTTTGATGTCTTTTCGTCAGGACTCCATGGCCAGCCGATCCACGATCCAGGATGTCGCCCGCGAAGCGGGGGTTTCGACCGCCACCGTCGACCGGGTGCTGAACGCGCGTGAGAGGGTACGGGAGGAAACCGCGCGCAAGGTCTATGACGCGGCGCGCGTGGTGGGCTACCACGCCGCCGCGCTGATCGGGCAGCGGGTGCAGGCCGACCTGATGCGGCTTCGGCTTGGCTTGGTCCTGCACAAGGAACGGCAGTCCTTCTACCAGCAGTTCAAGGCCGAGGCCGAGCGGGCTGTCGCGCAAGCCACCGGCGTGCGGGCGACCTTGCATGTGGCCTATGCTACCTCGCAGTCGCCGAAGGACTTCACGGCGCTGATGGAAGGGATGGTCGGTCGCGTCGACGCCATCGCGGCGACAGCCGTAACGCACCCCGAGGTGACCGAGGCCGTCATGCGACTGAATACCAAGGGGATTCCCTGCTTTGCACTGCTGAACGACTTCGCCCAGGGGGTGCGACAGAACTACATCGGTCTGAACAACCTCAAGATTGGCCGGATCGCCGCTCACATGATCGCGACCGCCGCACACCAGCCCGGCAAGATCGCAGTCTTCGTTGGCGGCTACCGCTGGCACGGGCATGAGCTGCGCGAAACCGGGGTACGCAGCTACTTTCGCGAGTATGCGCCGCAGTTTCAGGTGCTGGATACGCTGATCAACCTTGAAACCCGGCAACTGACCTACGAGGCGACACTGGACCTTCTGAACCGCCACCCCGACCTGCGCGGCATCTACTGCGCCGGTGGCGGGATGGAGGGTGCCATCGCCGCGGTTCGAGAGGCGCGCGAGCCGGGCGAAGTGGCGCTGATCGTGAACGAACTGACCCCGGAAAGTCGCGCGGCGCTGGTGACCCGGCATGTCACCATGGCGATCGGCACGCCGCTGCAACGGCTGTGCAGTGACCTTGTCGTCCTGGCAACGCAGGCGCTGGTCGAGGGGATCAGGCCCGTGCAGGGTCAGCACTTCCTGCCGCCGGACCTGTACCTGCCCGAGTCTGTTTGAGGTTATTTCGTCAGACCTCACATCATATCTTCGTCACGACTGATGGAATTCCACCGCGTCCGATTGACGCAAGGCTCGCCTGCGCAGACGGTGCGTCCAACTTGTTCCGGTTGGGAGGCCGTGCATGATTCCCTTCGCCCTGAACCATATGACCGTCGCCCGGATGTCCTTCCGTGACCTGGTGGCTTTGGCCGCGCGACTGGACTGCGTCGGGATCGAGGTGCGCAACGACCTGCCCCAGCCGTTGTTTGACGGGATGGACCCGGCCGTAGCGGGCGACATGGCGCGCGCTGCCGGCCTGCGTCTGCTGGCGGTTGCCGAAGTCAAGCGTTTCAACGACTGGTCCGAAGACAAGGCCGCCGAGGCGCTGGCGCTGATGCAGATCGCAAAAGCTGCGGGGGCCGAGGCGGTCAGCCTGATCCCGCGCAACGACAACCAAGGCATGGGCAACGGCGAGCGTCAGGCCGCGCTGCGGGTCGCGCTGAAGGCGCTGAAGCCGATGCTTGAGGATCACGACCTTCTGGGCATGGTCGAGCCGCTGGGCTTCGACATCTGCGCGCTTCGTTACAAGTCGGAAGCGGTCGAAGGGATCGAGGCGACAGGCGTAAAGGGCCGGTTCAAGCTGGTGCATGACACGTTCCACCATACGCTGGCCCATGGCGGACCGATCTTCCCCGAACATACCGGCATCGTCCATGTCTCGGGCGTGGTCGATCAAGAGGTCGGCCTGTCGCAGATGCGTGACCCGCATCGTGTGCTGGTCACCCCCGGCGACCGGCTGGGCAACATCGACCAGATCGCGGCCTTGCAGGCGGCGGGGTGGACCGGCCCCGTGTCCTTCGAGGCCTTCTCGCCTGCGGTTCATGCCCTTGACGACCCGGAGGCGGCGCTGCGGGCAAGCATGGGCCACCTGGCCGGGGTTTCGGCATGAAGGCCCCCGGACGGCCCGGCAGCGCCGCTTGTCTTGCAGGTGCGGGCAGCGGCACACAGTCCTTATTTGCAACCGGTTGCAATAATCTGTTGACCGGCACGTCGTAACTCCTCAGTCTGACAAACCAGACTGATCGAGTCGCCCCGTCGCGCCGGGTGCGCGCAACGGCACGTTGAAGGACCCGGACCTGCCGTAGTGGACGGCCGGCCGACACTGGGAGGAGACACAGATGAAAAAGACCCTTTTTGCTGCGGGCTTTGCCGCGCTGATGACCACAACCGCGATGGCCGAAGGCATCGGCGTATCGATGGCGCGGTTTGACGACAACTTTCTGACCGTGCTGCGCAACGGCATCCAGGCCCAGGCCGATGCGGCGGGCCTGTCGGTGCAGATCGAGGACGCACAGGACGATGTGGCCAAGCAGTTGGACCAGATCAACAACTTCATCGCATCGGGCGTCGACGCGATCATCGTGAATCCGGTCGATACCAGCGCCACCCAGGCGATGTCGGACGTCGCCGCCGCTGCGGGTGTGCCGCTGGTCTATGTGAACCGCCAGCCGATCAACGTCGACACCCTGCCTGACAACCAGGCATTCGTCGCCTCGAACGAGGTCGACTCGTCCAGCCAGGGCTTTGTCGAGCAGTGCAACCAGTGGGCTGCTGCCGGCAAGACCGACGTCAACGTCTATGTCATGCAGGGCCAGCTTTCCAACCAGGCTGCCGTGCAGCGCACGCAGAACTATACCGACGTGATCGACGCCGGAAAATGCGCAGTCAAGGTCAACGTCATCGACATGCAGACCGCCAACTGGAGCCGGGACGAAGCCCAGAACCTGATGACCAACTGGCTGTCGACCGGTGCTGCCTTCGACGGCGTGCTGGCCAACAACGACGAGATGGCGCTGGGCGCGATCCAGGCGATGAAAGCCGCCGGGATCGACATGGCGTCGGTCATCGTCTCGGGTGTCGACGCGACGCAGGACGCGCTTGCCTCGATGCAGGCGGGCGAGCTTGACATCACCGTCTTCCAGAACGCGGCAGCCCAGGGCGGCGGAGCGCTGGATGCGGCGGTGAAGCTGGCGGCTGGCGAAGCGGTCGAGCAGAAGGTCTATGTGCCGTTCGAACTGGTGACCCCGGCGAACATCGACGGTTACCTCGCCAAGAACTAAGCTTGGGTGCATGATATCCGGGGCGGCGGGCAACTGCCGCCCCGGTCAGGCCTGAACGCTGCCGACCACCGGCCGTCTGGCCTTTCGCTCGTCGTCGCCTGACGCGCGCATTCGGGGGAGGAACGCAGCTTGGCAGATGCAACCCATGGTCTGGGCGGCCTGAAATACGATCCGTCAAAGCGGACCCGCGCGCCCGAATGGAACGTGTTCGGCGCGCTGATCCTGATCGTGATCGTCTTCGAGGTCCTGAACCGCCTGCAGGGCGGATCGTTCCTGTTCAACGTGCGCGATAACGTGGACGCGATCTTCAACCAGCAGCGGCTGGACATCATGATCCTGCAGGTCGCGATCATCGGTATCATCGCGCTGGGGGTGACGCAGGTCATCATCATCGGCGGGATCGACCTTTCGTCCGGCTCGGTCGTCGGTATCACCGCGATGGTGGTGATGAGCTTTGCGCAAACCGCGCTGGTAAATGGCAACCCGAACCCGAAGGCGATCTTCGGCCCCTGGGCGATGGATCTGCCCGTCATCGTGCCCATCCTTGCAGGCATCGCCTGCGGGCTTGTGGCGGGCCTGATCAACGGGGCGCTGATCGCCTACACGAAGATCCCGCCTTTCATCGCCACGCTGGGCGTGATGGTTTCGGCCAGGGGTGCGGCACGCTGGTGGTCGAACGGCCAGCCCGTCAGCTTTCCGACCGAAGCCTTCGGCAGCCTTGCCAACGGCGACATCCTGGGCGGGCTGACCTTTGGCCTTCTCTCCTGGCCCGGCCAGAACCCGGCGGTGGTGTTCGTGGTGCTGGCAGTTCTGTTTCATGTCCTCATGACCTACACGCTGTACGGCAAACGCTGCTACGCCATCGGGTCGAACGAGGCGGCGGCGCGGATGTCCGGGATCAATGTCGATCGTCACAAGCTGCTGGTCTATGCCATCGCCGGGCTGATGGCCGCCGTGGCCGCGATC
The DNA here is from genome assembly GCA_031409795.1 of Rhodobacterales bacterium. Taxonomy (GTDB): domain Bacteria; phylum Pseudomonadota; class Alphaproteobacteria; order Rhodobacterales; family Rhodobacteraceae; genus Tabrizicola. The sequence goes on along the minus strand of JANNXX010000028.1, from coordinate 23,283 downwards.
TTTCTGACCTCGAAGAACCTGACAGCGCAGGCCGGGATGGGAGTGATGTACGAGCTGGACGCCATCGCCATGGCCGTGATCGGCGGGGTAAGTCTTGCCGGTGGGCGCGGATCGATCCTTGGAACAGTGCTTGGGGCAGCGATCTTTTCGGTCATCATCTCGGGCTTCACCTCGATCAAGCTGGACGCCTATTACCAGGAGATGGTGAAAGGCGCGATCATCGTCGGCGCCGTGGTCCTCGACCAGTGGCGGCAACGCAAACGGGCGCGGGGATAGGGCCAATGTCAAATATCATTCTGGAAACCCGCGGCCTGACGAAGCATTACGGTGGCGTCCACGCACTGGACGATGCCAACTTCATCCTGCATGAGGGCGAGCATGTCGCGGTCGTGGGTGACAACGGGGCTGGCAAATCGACCTTCGTGCGGCAGCTTACGGCGGTAGAGCAGCGCACCAGCGGCGAGGTTCTTTTCGACGGCCAGCCTGTCCAGTTTTCCGGCCCGCTGGAAGCGCGCGAGTCCGGAATAGAGACCGTGTTCCAGACCCTTGCACTGGCGGATGACCTGGACGTGCCCTCGAACCTTTTTCTCGGGCGCGAGTTGTTCAAGTTCCGCCTCGGGCCGTTCTCGTGGCTTGACCGCAAGGCGATGCGCGACCGCACGATGGAGGCCCTGGCGACTACGGCGGTGAAGATCCCCAACGTCGACAACCCGATCCGCAACATGAGCGGAGGCCAGCGGCAATGCGTGGCGATTGCCCGGACGGCGGCCTTCGCCTCGAAGCTTGTCATCATGGACGAACCCACGGCCGCCTTGGGGGTACAGGAAACCGCTCAGGTCGAGAACATAATCCGGGGCCTCAAGGATCGTGGCATCCCGATGATCCTGATCAGCCACAACCTTCGGCAGGTCTTTGATCTGGTGGACCGGATCGTGGTCTTCCGCCGGGGCCGGATCGTTGCGTCGCTCCGCAAGGATGAGACCGACGGCAATGACATCGTGAGCTACATCACCGGTGTCAAGGGCGCTTCGGATACAGCATACGCCTGACCATCTGGTCGAGGATGACAACGACAATCCGGGGTCTGCCCCGATTAAGGAGAGACAATGACGATCAGGTTCGGGCTTCTGGGTGCGGGGCGCATCGGGAAGGTGCATGCGAAGGCGGTGACGGGCAATCCGGCGGCGCGGCTGGTGGCCGTGTCGGACGCGATGCCGGCGGCGGCGCAGGCGATTGCGGCGCAATATGGTTGTGAGGTGCGCAGCATTGCCGAGATCGCCTCGGCCAAGGACATCGACGCCGTGGTGATCTGCACGCCGACCGACACCCATGCCGACCTGATCGAAACCTTCGTCCGCGCGGGCAAGGCCGTGTTCTGCGAAAAGCCGATCGACCTGTCGCTGGCACGAGTGCAGCAGTGCCTTGCGGTGGTTCGGGCCGCGAAAGGCACGCTGATGGTCGGCTTCAACCGCCGGTTTGACCCGCATTTTCAGGCCGTGCGCGCCGAGATCGACAAGGGCACGGTCGGCGCGGTCGAGATGGTGGTGATCACCAGCCGCGACCCCGGTGCGCCGCCGGTCGACTACATCGCGCGGTCCGGCGGGATCTTCCGCGACATGACGATCCATGACTTCGACATGGCGCGGTTCCTTCTGGGCGAAGAGGTGGCCGAGGTGTCGGCGATGGCCTCGGTGCTGGTCGATCCCGCCATCGGCAAGGCGGGGGACAGTGATTCTGTGCAGGTGATGCTCAAGACGGCCAGCGGCAAGCTGGCGGTGATCTCGAACTCGCGTCGCGCAACCTATGGCTATGACCAGCGGATCGAGGTGCATGGATCGAAAGGCGCGGTCAGTGCGGAAAACCAGCGCCCGGTCAGCATCGAGGTGGCGACCGGCGCGGGCTACACCCGCCCGCCGCTGCATGATTTCTTCATGACCCGCTACACCGAGGCCTATGCCGCCGAGATCGCCGCCTTCATCGACACGATGCGCGGCAAGGCCGTGGCCAGCCCCTCCGGCGAAGACGGGCTTGCCGCACTGGCGCTGGCCGAAGCCGCACTGAAATCGGTCGCCGAGGGGCGGGTGGTGAAGATGGCTGAGGTTTCGTAAGGCAGGACCGCGGGGGGGAAGACGTTACCTGACCCGGATTGCGGCGCGGGCCGACCGGCCCGTCGCGTCGATCACGCTGAGCGTCACGAAGCCCGCACCCGGCAAGGCCAGCATCGTCTCGCGCCCGTCCATCGCCACGACCAGGGGCACCCCGTCCGCAAGCCAGGTGAAGGGCGCGGTGCCGCCGCTGACCTTGACCTTGAGGCCGGCAGGCAGCAGCTCTACCTCGGCGCCGTCGGGCGGGAAGGCCACGGCGGGGGCATCGTCAGCGGCCTCGAACACGGCGTTGCGGGAGCGGAAGCGTTGCAGGGGCTGCGGCAGTGCGGCGTTCGACACCAGAAGGGTCGAGGCCGGGGCGGGCGGCTGCGGGTCAAGCTTCGGCTTCAGCCGGTTGAAGGCCTGGAAGAGGACGGGGGCCGCCACATCCGCGCCGAATGCCCCCGGCACCGGCGTGCCATCGGCGCGGCCCATCCAGACGCCGATGACATGCGTGCCGTCGAACCCGATCGCCCAGGCGTCGCGGTGGCCGTAAGAGGTGCCGGTCTTGTAGGCCAGCCGGTTGCTGGGTGCGCCCGGCGGAGGGGCGAGGCCTGCAAGGATATCCCCCACCTGCCACGCGGCAACCTCGGACACCACGCGCTGTCCTTCGCTGCCGTCGCCATCCATCAGATAGGTGAGCGGGCGGGCAACGCCTCCCCGCGCCAGTGTGGCGTAAAGCTGGACCATGTCGGTCAGCGTGACCCCGACGCCGCCGAGGGCGATGGCAAGTCCCGGCTGATCCCCGGGAAAGACCGGCTGCATCCCGGCCTTTTCCATCGCCGAGATCAGTTTTGCCGGACCCAGCGCCTCGGTCAGTTCCACCACGGGCACGTTGCGCGACAGTTGCAGCGCCTCGCGCATGCGGATGGTGCCCAGATACATCCGGTCGAAGTTCTGCGGGGCGTAGGTGCCGAAGGTCATCGGGACGTCGTCGATCATCGTTTCGGGGTGGCCCAGCCCTTCGTCGAAGGCCAGCGCATAGACCAGCGGCTTCAGCGTGGACCCCGGTGAGCGCAGTCCTTGAGTCATGTCGACAAAGCCCTGCCGCAGGTCGGCCTGATAGCCCGCCGATCCCACAGAGGCGAGGATCTCGCCCGAGGCATGGTCGGCCACCAGGATCGCCACCTGCAACTGCTCGCCCCGGCCTTCGACGGCTTCAAGCGCCAGCGCCTCCAGCTTCTTCTGCAGGTCGCGGTCAATGGTCAGGGTCTGGGACAGGGCTGCCGGGTTTTCAGCGACCGCCCGGTCGGCCAGATGCGGGGCAAGCGCCGGAAAGGGTTTGCGCAGGCCCGGAACCGTTTCCCGCAGCGCCGCTTCGGCGGTGTCGGCGTCGATGACGCCTGCGCCCACCGCACGGGCCAGCACCCGGTTGCGCGCCGCCTCGGCCCGGTCGGCGGCGCGGTCGGGGCGGCGGGTTTCGGGGGATTGCGGGATCGCGACCAGAAGGGCGGCTTCGGCCGGGGTCAGGCGGGTCGGTTCCTTGCCAAAATAGCTGATCGAGGCGGCGCGGACGCCTTCAAGGTTCCCGCCGAAGGGGGCGAGGTGCAGGTACAGCTGCAGGATCTGATCCTTGGTCAGCCGCCGCTCCAGCGCCAGCGCCACCCGCATCTGGCGCAGCTTGCCCCCGACTTCGCCGGTCGTGCCTTCCTCCAAAAGCCGCGCGACCTGCATGGTCAGGGTCGACCCGCCCGAGACGACGCGCCCGTTCCACGCCGCCTGCAGGACCGCGCGCGTCAGGGACCACAGGTCCACGCCGGGATGATCGCGAAAGCGCTTGTCCTCATAGGCCAGCAGAATCTTGAGATACAGCGGGTCAACCTTGTCGGGCGGCAGGGCCAGCCGCCAGCGGCCATCGCCCACCGTATAGGCGCGCAGCAGGGTGCCGTCGCGGTCAAGGACCTCGACCGAGGTTTCGACGGTCAGGGGCGGCAGGAGGGTGGCGTCGATCCAGGTGTCGAAACGGTCGCGGCCAAGGGCGGCAAGCCAGAGGCCGGTGACCAGCAGGATGATCCAGCGCGCGCGCATCATCCGACCGCGCTCGTCGAGCACTTCGTGCACTCCTCGCTGTGATCACTCCCGACGAGTGCACGAAGTGCTCGAGGAGGTTGTCCGGCAAGCGGGTTTGCCCCCCACCCCCCTCCCCTCCCCACGGGGGGGAGGGGAGGCGCGTATGTCTGTGGGCGGTTCACCTTATGGCGCGATCGTCACCGACCCCGTTTCCCCCCGCGCGCGGAAGTCGGGGCGGTACATGTCCTCCACCGACGGTGCCGCGTGGTGGAAGGTGCCGGGGCTGACCGCGCGAACGACATAGGCCAGCCGGAACGGCTGATCCGAGGACCAGTCCACCGCCGTGAGGAACCGGTCTTGCCGGAACTCGGAGTGTTGCACGTCCTGCAGGGCATCGAGCCAGCCAAGCTCGGACGTGGACCCCGCCGACATCAGGTTCGGGTTGTCGATCTCGAAACCTGCCGGTAGCGGATCGCTGACCATCAGCCGCGCTTCGCCATAGCCGAAGGGCGTGACCTCCAGCACCACGACCATCCGGGTGCCTGCGACCACGCCTTCGCGCACGCCCAGTTCCTGCCCGTCCATCGTGTAGTAGGTACGGGTGATGGCATAGCCGTTGCCGCCCGCCGGTTCGGGGTCGGACGGCACGCCGAACGTCGTGACGGTCAGCGTCGTGTCGGCCCCGTCGTTCTTCACCACCACCGGAGCCACCGCACCGGCGGTCAGCACGCGGACCAGCGGGCCATCGGCAGGCTTGCCGTCGATGGTGATGCCATCCGCCCCCGGCCGGTCGATCAGCGCGTTCGCCGCCAGCAGCGCCCAGGTCGCTTCCTGGGTCGAGAGATTGCCACCCTGAACGGCGATCCGGTCGGTCAGCGCCTCGCGGTCGACCGCGTTCGACCCGGCCTCGACCGCCAAGGTCAGCAGCGCTGCCGCGTCGCGGAAGCGGGTGCCATAGTCCACCCGCCAGATCTGCTCCACGTCCGGGCCGGCGAGGGCGTTCATCTTCGCCGCCGCCTTGCGGAACATCGCGTCCGCCCGCGCCTGATCGCCGTAGCTGGCCAGTGCCGCCGCCAGCTGTCCCTGCGCGATGGGGGTGGAGAAGTCATCGCCCTTCACGTCGGCATAGTAGCGCAGATCGCCCACCGCCGCCGCGCCTTCGCGCGCCAGCACCATCAGCGCATAGGCCAGCGCCTCACCCCCGCCGTTCGTCTCGGCGCTGAAATCGGGGGCGTAGTTCACCTGATTGCGCAGGTTGGCAAGCGCGTTGCGGAAGGCAAGGTCGGGCACCGCATAGCCTTGGGCCTTGGCCCGGCTGAGAAAATCGGTGACGAAGGCATCAAGCCAGAAGTCGCCTTCGCCCGGCCCCCAGAGGCCGAAACCGCCGGTTGAGGACTGGTTGGCGAGAATTTCCACCAGCGCCTCGTCGATCCGCTGTTGCAGGTTGTCGGCCCCTTTCAGGTCCATGACCTGCGCGATTTCAGTGAAGTACAGCAGCGGCAGCGCGCGGCTGGTCATCTGTTCGGTGCAGCCATAGGGATAGCGGTCCAGCGCCGCTAGCAGCCCTGGCGCGTTCAGCCGCGCGAGGGGGCCGACCGCCATCGTCGCTTTGCCCGAACCGGCTACCAGACCGGCAAAGACGTTGTCGTCAAAGGTGAAGCTTTGGCCCTTTGCAAGGTCCAGCCGGGTGATCCGCGCCACTTCGGGGTCGTTCACCTGCACCGGGATCGTCAGGGTCTTCTTCAGCACCTTGCCGTCCGGCGTGGTCAGGCTGACGTCGATGGTGTGGATGCCGACGTCACCCGAGGTCACCGGCACCTCGAACACCGCTTTCGCGGTGTCGCCAAGGTCAAAGCCCGAGGGCACGGTGCCAAGCGTCAGGCCCGAGGCGGCCACGTCCAGGCTCATCCGGCCGGAGGGTCCGGTGGCGTGGACGATCTCCAGCAAGAGACGGCTGGTATCGCCGGGCGACAGGAAGCGCGGCAGGCTGGCGGTCACCACCACCGGGTCGCGCACCAGCACATCCGCGCTGGCCTGCCCGACACCGGTCTTCGACCAGACGACGGCCATGACCTTGACCGTGCCGTTGAAGCTGGGCAGATCAAACGTCGCCCGCGCATAGCCATCGGCCCCAACCGTCACCGGACCGGTGAAGTAGGCGACCAGTTCCTCTGTCGGAGGCGGGGCTTGCAGCCGCGCCTGTGCGCCTGCATCTCCGCCGGAGCGGACCTCGCCCACAGCACCATTCAGACCGTCGATCAGGCGGCCATAGATGTCGCGGATGCCAACGCCCAGTCGACGCTGGCCGAAGTAATGCGCTTGCGGATCGGGGGCCTTGAAACCGGTCAGGTTCAGGATGCCCAGGTCGATGGCGGCAATGGAGACATAGGCCGTCTCGCCCGCCGTCACGCCACCCACCTTGACCGCCACGTCCAGCGGACCGCGCGGGGCGGCCTCGGCGGCAACCTCGACCACCGCCGACAGCGCCCGCGCGCCGGGGTCGATGCTGGCATGGGTCAGGCCCAGCGCCCGCGCCGGGTTCCGCCCTGCCGCCACGTCCATCGGCCGCAGGACCGAGGCGGTGACATAGACCCCGGCACCCCATTCATCCGTCACGGGAAGCTGGATCAGGTTCTCGCCTTCCTTCACCTCGACCGCCTGCATCGCAACGAGGCGGTTCGACAGCACCGTCACCAGCGCCGTCCCCGCAGCGCGCGGCACGATCCGCAGGGTTGCGGTGTCCCCCGACTTGTAGGCGGGCTTGTCCAGCGACAATTCCAGCGTGTCAGGCGTGGCGCTGGCGTCAGCGGCGGCATACCAGCCGGCGTAGAATTCGGTGGAGGTGGCGGACTTGCCGCCGTCGGTGCGTTCCACGAGGATTTCATAGGTGCCCCAATCCACCCGTGCCGCAACCTCGACCGGGGCGCTGCCGAGTGTGGCCGTGCCTTCGGCGACCGGGGTGCGGCTGACCACCGGCTCCCAGCTCCAGTTGCCGTAGGACTGATACCATTGGTAATCGTAATCGACGCGGACCACCTTCCAGGTCACGGGCAAGTCGGTCAGCGCGCCGTCTGCGCCGACCGCGATCAGGTTGAAGCGGGCATCGCCGCCTTCGGCTGCCACGCCGTCAAACATCGGCTTCACGCCGATCAAAGTGTCGGCAGGCGTCAGCTTCCGGGTCAGCGACCGTTCGACCGGACGGCCCGAGCCTTCGGCGACGCGGATCGTCACCCGCGCCTCCAACGGGCGGAGGGGATCGTCGATCAGGGGCAGGGCGACGGGGATCAGGGCATTTCCCGCCTCATCCGTCTCGGCTGCCTCCAGCGAGGTCATCTGCGCGCTGAAGGGCTGGTCGTGGCGACCGAAGCTGTAGCCGGGGAAAGCCTCCAGCCCCTCGGTCGCGCGCACCAGCACTTCGCCTTCGATGGCAAGCCCGGCACCGGGGGCGCCGAACAGGTAGCGGGCGGCGACGGTCAGATCGACGGGCGGGCTGCCAAGGGACAGGGGCGCATCGCCCAGGACCAGGTCGAAGTCGATGCGTTCGGGCAGGAAATCCTCGACCAGGAAGGTGCGCGAGGTCAGCGCCGGGGCTTCCAGATCGGCGAACATCTCCAGCCGCCAGACCCCGCGCGGGGCCGACCCGGCGATGGGCAGGCTGAACACATGCCCGCCCGCGCCGCTGTCTTCGACCAGTTGGCGCGAGTATTCCACGCCATCGGGACGCGACAGGATTGCGGTCAGCGGCAGGGCTTCGACCGCCTCTTGTTCCGCGTCACGGGCGAGGGCAGTCACATAGACCGTCTCGCCGGCGCGATAGGCGCCCCGGTCGGTGGTGACGAACATATCAACCGGCGGGGCCGCCTCGCGCCCCTCTACCCCGCGATCCGACAGGTCGAATTCCGGGTCGGTCAGCGACAGGAAGGCGATGTCGGCCTCGCCCTCGCGGACCACGACCATCGCCGGGGCAGACCCCCCGGTGCCGCGCGTCAGGCCCGCATCGAACATGGCATAGCCAATCTCGTCGGTCGTGGCCGTGCCAAGGACGGTGTTGGCGCGGTTCAGAAGTTCGACCGTCACGCCCGGCTTGGCGCCCGCCGTGCCCAGCGAGCGGACAAACACATGCAGCCCGTCCACGCCCGACATCGTGGTGACCCCAAGATCCGAGATCACGAACCACTGCCAGGCCGGGGCGATGGTGTAGGGATCAACCCCCGGCACCGCCGCCTTCAGCGCGTAGATGCCGGCGGGCATGCCGTCCAGCGCCTCGGTCAGGGGCAGGCGGGTGGTGACATCGCGGTTCACCTCTTGCGCGACCGTGGCAGCGCCGGACCAGATCTTTTCGCCCACCGTGTCGGTGAAAAGATACTCGGAATAGACCTGGATCGGCGCGCCGAAATAGTAATCCTGGATTGACCGCAAAAGGTTGCGGTCGGTCACGCGGAACAGGGTCAGGTCCAGCTTTTCGGTGTTGACCGTCTCGACCGGCAGAGCCGCCTCGCCCGCTTTCGGCAGCACATAGCCCCGGCCGGGGAAGCGCACGCCCGGCGCGCGATCGCGGATGTATTGCGTGATCTCGACCGACTTGGCAATGGCCTGGCCATCCGCCGCAGGGAGACCCTCGCGGAAGGTCACGGAATAGCGCTTGCCGTGTTCAAGCCCCGAAACGCAAAGCTGCCGCCAGCCCCCGTTTTCCACGACCAGCCCGGGTTCGGTCATTTCCACGAAGGTGGAATAGTCGATGCCTGAGGCGACCAGATCTTCGGAGAAGGTCGCACAGATGCGCGGGCGGGCCAGGTCGGACTGGACCAGCGTTTCGGTGATGCGGAAGCCGTATTTGCCGATCGCGTCATCCAGCAGGGCCGCCGTATCGGTGCGGTCCTGCAAGGACTGCGCCAGCCGCAGCGCCTGCACCGTATCCCGGCCCCGGCCATTGCGTTCCAGCGTGTCGCCCAGCCCGACAAGGATTGTGTGGCGCAGGGCAGGATTCTCGGCCCGCAGGTAGGCGTTCAGCGAGGACAGGAAGGACTGGTAGAAATAATAGCTGGACTGGTTCACATCCGCCACGCCCGCCTGAAGCTGGCGGCGGGCAAACTCGCCCCAGGTTGCCGCGTCATCCGTGAGGTTCAGCGCCGCCCCGGTGAAGGCTGCGGCCCCGGCCCAGTCGCCCCGCGTTTCGGCGGCGGCGGCCTCGGCCAGATGTTCTTCGGCGGTCCAGGGCCCGGTGGTGTGCTGCCGTCCAAGGCCCGTGGCCTGTTCGAAAGCGGCCTGGATGTCCCAGTCGGGAATGAAGCCGATCTCGCCGCGGCGGTCGCGGGCCATGGCCCGAAGGTCGGCGTCGCCCTCGATCACGATGGCGGAATAGGCGCCCTGGAAGAACACACCCGGACCGGGGTTGGTCTTCGCGAAGCAGGACCCGTTCCGGGTGTTGTAGACATAGGCCGTGCAGCGCGCATTGGTCAGGCAGGCCCGCTCACAGGCTTCGATCGTGGTGTCGAACGCGCTGGAAACGTCGCCGCCTGGCAGGTCCTGATCCTGGGTCATGACAACCCGGCGTTCCGGAATCAGATCTTGCGCCAGAACCCCACCGGAGCCTGCAGCCAGCGCCCCGAGAAACGCAGCCACGCCAAAGGTTTTGAAGAACCAACGCATTGAAAACGCCTCCTGGGATGAACGGCCGAAGTGTCGCATGGCCGGGCTTGGGCTGGCAAGGCTGCAGGCATCCGTCCAGCGTTAAGTCTTGGTTCACTTCGATCCTGCAGGGTAGTCGCGGAAACCCGACCTGCCGGCGCAGCCAGGCAGACCGGGTCGCAGGCGGAATGTCGGCTGGGGTGCAATGGATCTTTCGGAACGTCTGGTCAGGGAACGGCGTGCGCGGCTGGCCGCCGAACGCTTGCTGGAACAGAAAAGCCGCGAGCTTTTCGCGGCCAATGAAAAGCTGGCGATCCATGCGCGGTCGCTGTCCGACCAGATCGTCGAACAGCGCCAGGTGGTGAAATCGGCCCTCAGCGAGGCTGAGGTTCTGAAGGACCAGAATCACCGCTTTGTCGAAGACCTTGACCGCGCCCATACCGCCGCCGTCATGGCAGAGCGGCGGCTTTGGGACGCGATCAACACCGTGCGCGATGGCTTCGCGGTGTTCGACACCTCGCTGAAGCTTGCGACCGCGAACAGCGCCTGGCTGTCGTGGTTCAGGGATCAGCCGGTCGCCCCCGGCATCCCGTATGAGGATGTGCTTGGCATCCTCGCCACCACCGGGATCATTGATCTGGGCGACGAGGACGCCGCCGATTTCATCGTCCGGATGCGGGCGCGGATCGACGTCGACCCGATCGAGCCGGTGACCCTGAAACTTGCCAACGGCACCTGGATCAAGCTGCAGGATCGCCGGGCCGCGGACGGTGACCTTGTGTCGCTGGCGATCGACATCACCGAACAGATGCGCATCTGGGCCGCCATCGACGTGCTGCCCGACGGCTTCGTGCTTTTCGACCGGGAGGAACGGCTTTTGACCTGCAACCAGCGCTACCGCGAAATGTTTCCCGACTCGGCCCTTCTCATGCAGCCAGGCGTCTTGTTCGAGGCGCTCTTGCGCAACGGCCTTGGGCATGGCCACATTCCCGAAGCCGTCGGCCGTGAGGAGGACTGGCTTGCCGACCGGATGAAGGCCTTCCGCTCGGCCGACACGATCGCCGAAAACACCCTGGCGGGGGGGCGGGTGATCCTTGAATCCGACCATGTCACCCCGGATGGCGGCCGCGTTGGCCTGCGCACCGACATCACCCAGTTGCGCGACCAGCAGGCCGCGCTTGAGGCCGCCCGCAAGGCAGCCGAGGCCGCCAACCGCGCCAAATCGGCTTTCCTTGCCAACATGAGCCATGAAATCCGCACGCCGATGAACGGCGTCGTCGGCATGGCGGAACTTCTCTGCGACACCTCCTTGTCCGAGGAACAGCGCCTGTTCGCGGAAACCATCCGTTCTTCGGGCGAGGCGCTTCTGGTGATCATCAACGACATTCTGGACTATTCCAAGATCGAGGCGGAACGCCTGACGCTGCGCCCCGAACCCTTTGATCTGGAACGCACGATCCATGAGGTGACGATGCTTCTGCAGCCCCGGGCACGGGAAAAGGGGATCGATCTGATGATCGACTTCGACATGTTCCTGCCCACCCGCTTTGTCGGCGATCCGGGGCGGCTGCGGCAGGTGCTGACCAACCTGATCGGCAATGCGGTGAAGTTCACCGAACGGGGCCATGTGCTGACCCGCGTGGTCGGGGTGGACGACGCGGACGGCCGCCAGACCCTGCATGTCACGGTGGAAGACACCGGAATCGGCATCGCGCCGGAATTCCTTGACCACATCTTCGGCGAGTTCAACCAGGTGGAGGATGAGCGGAACCGCAAGTTCGAAGGCACCGGCCTTGGCCTTGCGATCACCCAGCGGCTGATCGAACACATGGGCGGCGCGGTCTGGGTCGACAGCGATTTCGGCCAGGGCTCCAGCTTCGGGTTCCGCGTGACGCTACCGGTGGCCGAGGATGCCGGGCCGGTGCAGGTGCCGGTCACGGTCCGCCGGGTGCTGGCGGTCGATGACCAGTTCATCAACCGCACCATCCTGGAGCGCCAGCTGGCCCCCTGCGGGATCGCCGTCACCCTGTGCCGATCGGGTGCCGAGGTGCTTGAGCGGCTGGCGGCCGACGCGCCCTATGACGTGGTGCTGACCGACCATGCCATGCCGGAAATGGATGGGCCGCAGCTTCTGCAGCGCATCCGGCAGGCGGGGCATTCCCTTCCGGTCATGCTGCTCAGCTCGCATCCCATGGGTCTGGGCGAGGCGACCCGCGACTTTGCCGCCGTCTTGCAAAAACCGATCCTGCGGTCGGACCTGTTCCGCCACCTGCAGGCCTTGTCAGCCCCGGCGGTCGCCGAGGTGGCAGAAGACCCGCCGGGCGCCGCCGCCGACCTGCGGCAGATGCGCGTCCTTGCGGCCGAGGACAACCGGACGAACCAGCTGGTGTTCCAGAAGATGGTCCGCGACATGGACATCGTGCTGGAGTTTGCCGACAACGGCCGGATCGCGGTGGAAAAGTTCCAGAGCTTCCGGCCCGACCTGATCTTCATGGACATCTCGATGCCCGAGATGGACGGCAAGGAGGCTGCGCGCACCATCCGCGCGCTGGGATCGAAGGTGCCCATCGTGGCGCTGACCGCGCATGCGATGGATGGCGACGCCGAGGCGATCCTTGCCGCGGGGATCGACCGCTATCTGACGAAGCCCCTGCGCAAGACGGCAATCGAGGGCGCGCTTGCCGAACATTGCCCGCGCGACGCGCGATCACCGCTGACGCAGACGGAAAACGCTGCCTGAGCCTTGCCAAGGCGGGGGCCGGCAAGCCGTGACCGGCGTCCAACGCTTTGGGCGGCCAACGCTTTGGGCGGCCTAAGCTTCCGGCGGCAGCACAAGGATGGCGCGAAAGTCGTTTACATTGGTCAGCGTCGGCCCCGGCACGACCTGCGCCCCGAGGACGGCGAAGAAGCTGTGCGCGTCGTTGCGGCCAAGGCTTGCCGCCGCGTCCAGGCCGGCGGCCGCCGCCGCTGCCAGGGTTTCCGGACCGATGACCGCCCCGGCCACCTCGGCCGCGCCGTCCACCCCGTCGGTGTCGCAGGCGATGGCGTGGATGCGGGGATGTCCCGAAAGCGCAATCGCCAGGGCGAGGCAGAACTCGGCGTTCGGGCCGCCGACGCCGTCGCCGGTACGGGTGACGGTCAGCTCGCCCCCGGACAGCAGAAGGACCGGGCGGTCTGCGGGCCGTTGGGAGGCAGCAACCTGCAGCGCCAGGCGCGCTTGATCGCCTGCCACCTGTCGCGCTTCGCCTTCCAGCCGGTCGCCAAGCAGGCGCACCTCACATTGGGCGCGGGCAAGGTCGGCGGCGGCGGCAAGCGACTGTGCGGGGGCTGCATAGATCACGTTTTGCGTGCGCGACAGGCGCGCATCGCCAGGCCCGACCACGCCAGAGCGGGCCAGGGCAGCACGCGCCGCCGCCGGAACGGGAATCTTCCAGCGGTCAAGGACCGCCGCCGCCTCGGCCGGGGTGGTCAGGTCGCCGACCGTTGGACCAGAGCCGATGAAGGCCGGATCGTCGCCCGGCACGTCAGAGATCATCAGCGCCAGCATCCGCGCAGGGTAAGCGGCGGCAGCAAGTTGGCCTCCCTTGACCCGGCTCAGGTGCTTGCGGACGGTGTTCATTGCCGAGATCGGCGCGCCGCTGGCCAGAAGTGCTGCGTTGACCGCCTGCTTTTCGGCCAGCGTCACGCCATCGCCCGGCGCGCAGAGCAGCGCCGAGGCCCCGCCCGAGATCAGCGCCAGCACGAAGTCACCCTCGCCAAGCCCGCCAACAAGGTCGAGCATCCGCCGGGTCGCCGTTTCTCCGGCCGCGTCGGGGACCGGATGCGCCGCCTCGACAATCTCGATCCCTTGGCAGGGGCGACCATAGCCGTAGCGGGTGATGACCAGGCCTTCGCAGGGGCCCCAGGCAGCCTCTACCGCCTCGGCCATCCGGGCGCTGGCCTTGCCCGCGCCGATCACGAGCACCCGCCCGACGGGTTTTTCCGGCAGGAACCCGGCAAGCGAGCGCATCGGGTCGGCGACCATTACCGCACGGTCGAAGAGGTCACGCAGGAAGCTGGCGGGGTCGGTCACTTCAGTCCCTCGCTGGAGGCGCGCGGGATCAGCGTGACGGGGGTCACGATCTCAGGCGGTGGCGGGTTGCCGTCCTTCAGCCAGTGCAGGACCGTCCGCGCCATTTCGCGCCCGAAGCTGGCAATGTCGCAGCTGACCGAGGCCAGCGCAGGCCAGGCCTGGCTGCAATCGGCGATATCGTCGAACCCGATGATCCTGAGGTCGCTGCCGACCCGGCGGCCAAGCTCGGCGCAGCCGGTCAGAAGGCCAAGGGCGACCAGATCGTTGAAACAAAGCGCCGCATCGACATCGGGATGGTCCCGGGCAAGCCGCCCCGCAACTTCGCGGCCGAAATCACGGTTGGGGCGGCCGGGAAGGTGCAGCGGCTGCACCCCCGCCCGTGCCAGCGCGGCAAGGTAGCCCGACATCCGCGACACCGTGACCTCGCGCGCTTCGAACCCGCCGACAAAGGCGACCCGGCGCGCACCAAGGCCAAGCAGGTGGTCCGTCGCCATCCGGCTGCCGGCGGTATAGTCGGGCACGGCGAAGGGAAAGCGGACATCCTCCGGCGCGGCCCGGCGCAGCACCTGCAGCGTCGGCACATTGGCGCGGGCAATGGCGTCGAAGGTGGCGCTGACATCGCCGTAGGCCGACGACAGCACCAGCGCCGAGACCCCGTGCTCCAGCATCGCCCCCACGACCTGTGCTTGAAGTGCGGGATCCTCATCGGTGTTGGCAATGACGGTGGCATAGCCCTGCGCCGAAAGCTCCATCTGCAGCGAGGTGGCAAATTCGGTGAAGAACGGGTTGCGCAGATCGTTGATCACCAGCCCGATCAGTCCGGCATCGGCGCTGCGCAGGTTCGCGGCCGACCGGTTGTAGACATAGCCCAGGTCGGCCATCGCGCGGCGGACATCTTCGCGCGTTTCGGTGCGGACCAGCGCAGAGTTCTGCAAGACCAGGCTGACGGTCGATTTCGAGACCCCCGCCTCGCGCGCCACGTCGATGATCGTTGGGCGTTTGTCCATGGGTCAGGTCTGGTCGATCCCGTGCAGGGCAAGAAGGGTCCTCATCCGGCTTTCGGCAAGATCGGGCCGGGACAGAAGCCCCGAAACGTCCGCCAGCCGGAACACATTGGCATAGTGCGTTATGTCGCGGCTGGACTGGAAGCCCGCCGGCATCACGAAATGCGACTGGTGGCCATTCAGCCACGCAAGCAAGGCGATCCCGGCCTTGTAGAACCGTGTCGGCGCGCGGAATATCTCGCGGCTGAGGGGGACGGTCGGGGCCAGCAGGCGGTGGTAGGTGGCGCTGTCGCCCATGGCCAGCGCCTCCAGCGCTTGGCTGGCGGCCGGGGCGATGGCAGCGAAGATGCCCAGTAGGGCGTGGGAATGGTGCGTCCCGTCGCCTTCGATCAAGGGCGCATAGTTGAAGTCATCGCCGGTATAGAGACGCACGCCTGCGGGCAGAAGGGCGCGGAACGTCTCTTCATGCGACTGGTCGAGGAGGGAAATCTTGATGCCGTCGACCTTGGAGGGGTTCTCGGCGATCAGGTCCAGTACGAAGTTGGACGCAATGTCGACGTCCGCGCTGCCCCAGTAGCCGCCAAGTGCCGGATCGAACATCTCGCCCAGCCAGTGCAGGATGACCGGGTCTTTCGCGCCGTCGATCAGTTGGCGGTAGACCTGGTGATAGCTGTCCGGTCCGGCCTTGATTGCGGTGAACGCGCGGCTGGCCATCAGGATCAACTGGCCCCCCGCAGCCTCGATCGCTTCGGCCTGCCGGGTGTAGGCGGCGGCAATCGCGGCAGGCGAGGTCAGGTCGGCAAGCGCCATGTGGTCCGTCCCGGCCCCGCAGGCCACGCGGGGGGCCATCGGATGCGCTTTGGCGGCCCGCAGCGTCCGCTGGATCAGCTCCAGCGCGGTCGGCCAGTCCACCCCCATGCCGCGCTGCGCGGTGTCCATCGCTTCGGCGAGGTGCAGGCCCTGGTCCCAAAGCTGCTGGCGGAAGGCAAGCGTCGCGTCCCAGTCGACCGCCGGGCGGGTGTCCCAGGGGCTGCGTTCACGCAAGGCATCGCTGACGACATGGGCGGCGGCAAAGGCGGTCCGGGTCAGCGGAACCGTCGGCGCGCGGGCGACCAGCGGGGTGCCGGTCAGCCGGTAGGCCTCAAGGCGGGCGTCTTCGGTGGGCAGGATCAGCATGGGGGGCCTCAGCAGGGAAGGTCAAAGACAAGGATGCCGTCGATGCCGCCCTGGGCAGCGGCGACCAGGGCAGCGCCGACGCGCTTGTGGTCGGGGTGGTCCTGGTAGGCGGCAAGGGCAGCCCAATCGGCGAAGTCGACGGTGAAGCCGTGCAGATAGCCGCGCTCGATCTTCTCGGGGCTTTCGCTTCGGCCGGAATGGATGGCAAGGGTGCCGGGCAGCTTGGCCTTGATCGCCGCGAGATCGGCGAAGATCGCGGCGATCTGCGCCTCGGTCACCTGCGGCCGGGCTTTCAGAAGGACGATGTGGCGGATCATGCGGCGAAACCTTTCGGGTTGGAATGGGCGGCCCTGATCAGGTCGGCGGCCTTTTCGGCGATCATGATCGTGGGCGCGTTGGTGTTCGAGGAAATCACGTTCGGCATGATCGAGGCATCGGCCACGCGCAGCCCGTCGATCCCGTTGAAGCGCAGGGTCGGATCGACCACAGCCTCGGCATCCGCCCCCATGCGGCAGGTGCCGGCGGGGTGGTGGTCGGTTTTCGCATGGCGGCAGGCATAGGCGATGTAATCCTCATCGGTCCGCACCTCCGGCCCGGGCAGGCGTTCGGCCAGCACGAAGGGCTTCAGCGCGTCTTGCCGCAGCATTTCCTGCGCCAGCTTCAGGCCCTTGATCGACATCTGCCGGTCATAGGGGTCTTCCCAGTAGTTCGGGTCGATCAAGGGCGCGGCCTTCGGGTCAGCGCTGGCAAGGCGCACGGTGCCGCGCGACCGGGGACGCAGAAAGGCGGAATTCAGGGTGACCCCACCTTGCGGCATGGCGGCGACCCCGGCCTCGATCCCCGACCCCAGCCCCAGATGGAACTGGATGTCCGGCGACCGGGCCGAGGGGTCGGCATACCAGAACCCCCCGGTTTCAAACAGCGAGGACGCCACCGGCCCTTTGCGCGTCAACAGGTATTGCAGCCCCGCCAGCACCGACAGATGCGGCTTGGCGAAGCGGTCATAGGTGTGCGGGCCGGTGCATTCGGCGATGACGAACAGGTCCAGATGGTCCTGCAGATTCGCGCCGACCTGCGGGCGGTCAAGGACCACCGGGATGCCAAGGCGCGTCAGGTCCTCTGCCGGGCCGATGCCGGAAAGCTGCAGAAGGCGGGGCGAGCCGATGGCACCGGAAGCAAGGATCACTTCCGATGTGGCGCGCAGCACGCCTTCGGGTGTCTCCACCCCCACAGCGCGGCCCTTCTTTACCACGATCCGCAGCACCTGCGCGCCGGTTCGCACCGTCAGGTTCGGGCGGGAGAGGGCAGGCTTCAGAAACGCGGTCGCGGTCGAGGACCGGCGATACCAGCGCTGGGTCAGCTGGTAGTACCCGACGCCGTCCTGCGTCTCACCCGTGAAGTCATGGTTGCGGGGGATGCCGATTTCGGCGGCCGCGGCAAACCAGGCCTCGCAGATCGGCAGGGGCGCACGGGGCTGGCTGACGCCCAAGGGGCCGTCCTTGCCGTGATACCGGTTGTCGAAACTGTCGTTGTGTTCGGACTTGCGGAAGTAGGGCAGCACATCCTCATAGCTCCAGCCGGTGCAGCCCTTCTGGCGCCACTCATCGTAGTCCAGCGCATTGCCGCGCGTGTAAAGCTGGGCGTTGATCGACGATCCGCCGCCGATCACCTTGGCCTGCGTGTAGCGGATCTGCATGCCCCGCATGTGGCGCTGCGGCACGGTCTGCCAGCCCCAGCTGCCGATGCCCTTGGTCATCTTCGCAAACCCGGCCGGCAGGTGGTAGAACGGATGCCGGTCTCGCCCCCCAGCCTCTAACAGCAGGACGCGGGCGGTAGGGTCTTCGGTCAGCCGCGCGGCAAGGACGCACCCCGCCGAGCCGCCGCCGATGATGATGAAATCGTAGCCTTCGGTCATTGCGTCAAAGCCTCTCGATGGAAAGCCCGCCATCGACGGGGATCACCGCCCCGGTGGCGAAGGCCAGCTGTCCGGTGACCAGCGGCACGACCGCAGCGCCGATGTCCTCTGGCTGGCCCCAGCGCGCGGCGGGGACCAGACCCCCCTCGATCCGGGCGGTGTATTTGTCCTTTACCCCGGCAGTCATGCCGGTCTCAATAATGCCGGGGCGCAGTTCGAACACCCCGATCCCCAACGGTGCCAGCCGCAGCGCCAGCGCCTGTGCGGCCATCGCCGCCCCGGCCTTGGAGATGCAGTAATCGGCGCGTTCGACGCTGGCCATCTGCGCGGAAACCGAGGTGACGAAGGTGATCGACCGGTAGTGCGGGCTTTGCCGCGCCAGCATCCGCCGCGCCACCGCCTGCGCCAGAAAGAACGCGCCGCGCAGGTTGATGCCCAAGATCCAGTCAAAATTCTCGGGCGTGATCTCCAGCAGGTCGCCGCGCACTTTTGACGCGACCCCCGCGTTCTGGATCAGGGCATCGACGGGGCCAAGGTCTGCTTCGATCCGGTCCAGAAGGGTCGGGATCGCCGCCAGATCGGCAAGGTCATGGCGGTAGTAGCGCGCCTTGGGGCCAAGTGCGCCCAGTGCCTCGCGCACGCTGGGATCCTCGGGCGCGGAGCGTGAGGCGATGGCAAGGCGAAACCCCTGCCCGGCCAAGGCGTGGGCGATGCCAAGGCCGATGCCTTGCTGGCCGCCGGTGATCAGGGCAAGCGGAGCGGTCATGCGGCGGCCTTTGCGATATGCGCACCCGCCCGCAACGCCAGCGCCGCGATGGTGAGCGAGGGGTTGACGGCGGCCGAGGTTGGCAGGACCGCAGCGTCGACGATATAGAGATTGTCCAGATCATGCGCCTTCAGGTTCGCATCGACGACAGACGTCGCCGGGTCTGCGCCCATCCGCGCCGTGCCGCACTGGTGGCTGGGCTTCGACTTCGGGAACCCGCGTGCCAGCGTGACCGGCCAGCCCGCCCGGCGCATCGCAGTCTTCAGCCGCTGGACCAGAAGATCATGCGCCCGCGTGTTGGTGCGCCGCCCGTCCAGCACGACCTGCCCGTCCTTCCACATGACGCGGGAGTTCGGGTCCGGCAGGTCTTCCGACATTGCCATGATGTGGATGGAATGGTCGGCGATATGGCGGGCGAGCCAGAGAGGGAGGTTCGCCTCGCCCGCCAGGATCGGGCCGGTGATGCGGCCCAGCATCTGGATGTTGCCCAAGGGTTCGCCGTTCGGCCCGCCGGTCAGGTAGAAATCATTGATCTGGACGGTCTTTTCATAGACAGACCGGTTCCGCCGGAAAGGGTTCCAGGCCACCATCCCGGTCAGGTTGTGGTTCATGAAGTTGCGCCCCACTTGATCGGAACGGTTCGCCAGCCCGCCCGGATGGTCATCGTTGGCGCTGGCCAGCAGCAGCGCCGAAGTCAGGATCGCCCCCGCGCAGAGGCAGATCACCGGTGCGGTCAGCACGTCGCGCGCGCCGGCGCGTTCGACCTCGACCCCGGTAACCCGGCGGCCTTCGGCGATGAGGCGGGTCACACGGGCCCCCGTCATCAGGGTGACGTTCGGATGCTTCAGCGCCTCGGCCAGACCGCAGCTTTCGGCGTCGGACTTGGCGCCGGTCGTGTCGGGAAAGGCGTCCCAGGTGGTGGGGGCGCGTTTCAGCCAGGCGTCGATGTCCACCCCCAGCGGCAAGGCTGCGACGCGCAGGCCCTGGGCGGCGAAGGCGGCGCGCAGGGTGGCGATGTCGGGCTCATCCGGGACCGGGGGAAAGGGATAGGGCGCGGAATGCGGCGGTTCGGTCGGGTCCTGCGCGGCATCGCCCCGGACCCGATACAGCGCCTCGGCGCGGGAATAGTGCGGCTCAAGCTCGCTGTAGGGGATCGGCCAGCCGTGGGTGGTGCCGCCAATATGGCGCAGGGGGGCAAAATCCTCGGCCCGGTAGCGCAAGAGGACCGCGCCGTAGAACTTGGTGTTGCCGCCGACAAAGGCGTAGTTGCCGGGGTTGATCCGGGCCCCGGAAGCGTCGCGCCAGGTTTCCTGGGGCTTGAAAAAACCGCGCCGGAATATGGCGTCGGGATCGCGCGCTTCGGGGCTGTCGCGCAGATGCTGCCCCCGCTCCAGGATCAGCACCCGGAGGCCCGTGGGCGCAAGGGCGGCGGCGAGCGTGGCCCCGCCCATGCCCGAGCCGATGATGATCACCTCCGGCTGCATCAGGCGGGGATCCGTTCCTCGGTCGCGGGGTCGAAGGCGACGGCCTTTTCCATGTTGACCGCAAAGTCGAAGGCCTGCCCCGCCGCAACTGCCGCATCGGCGCGCATCCGGGCGATCACGTCCTTGCCCGACAGGGTCATGGTGACAAAGGTATCCGCCCCGGCCGGTTCGGTCACCGTGACCCGATTGGTGAAGGGCTGGATGTTGTTCGACTTGCGGTCAGCGCCTTCGGGATCGGTGATCGCCTCGGGGCGGATGCCCAGCAGGATCGGCTTGCCCTCCCATTGCGCGAGGTTGGTCTGGCTGAAGCGCAGATGGCGCACCACCCCTTCGGCATCGGTGATCGCGGCATGGGGCTGGCCGCCTTCCATCACCACGGTCGCCGGGACGATGTTCATGGCGGGACTGCCCATGAAGGTTGCCACGAACAGGTTGGCGGGCGTGTCGTAGATGTCCTTGGGCGTGCCCAGCTGCTGGACATGGCCCTTGTTCATCACCGCGATCCGGGTGGACAGGGTCATCGCCTCGATCTGGTCATGGGTGACGTAGACGATGGTGGTGCGCAGCTTCTGGTGCAGCTTCTTGATCTCGGTCCGCATGTCGACACGGAGTTTCGCGTCCAGGTTCGACAGGGGTTCGTCGAACAGGAACACGTCAGGGTTGCGCACCAGCGCGCGGCCCATCGCCACCCGCTGCCGCTGCCCGCCGGACAGCTGGCCGGGCTTGCGGTCAAGAAGGTGGTCGATCTGCAGCAGTTTGCCCACCTCGGCCAGGGCCTTGTCGCGTTCGGGTTTCGGGACACCGTGCATTTCAAGGCCGAAGGTCATGTTCTGGCCGACGGTCATGTTGGGATACAAAGCATAGCTCTGGAACACCATCGCGATGTTGCGCCGGGACGGATGCACCCCGTTCACGACGCGCCCCTTGATCGCGATCTCGCCGCCGGTGATCGCTTCCAGTCCGGCGATCATGTTCAGAAGC
The DNA here is from genome assembly GCA_031409795.1 of Rhodobacterales bacterium. GTDB lineage: Bacteria > Pseudomonadota > Alphaproteobacteria > Rhodobacterales > Rhodobacteraceae > Tabrizicola. The sequence continues at coordinate 2,103 of JANNXX010000028.1, read as the reverse complement.
GTGGACTTGCCACAGCCGGAGGGGCCGACAAGGACCAGGAACTCGCCCTCCTCCACCGCGATGTCGACGCGGTGCAGGACCTGAACCTGCCCGTAGGATTTGGTGACGTTGCGGATGTCGAGAAAGCCCATTTTGGTCCTCATGTCGTTGGTGGCCCCACCCCGAGGGAGGGCAGGGTGGGGCCGTGGCATCACTTGGCGGCGGCGATTGCGTCGGCAAGCGATACGGCTGCGTCCTCGGGCGACTGGTCCGAGTTGAAGAAGGCGGTGATCGCGTCGGTTGCGGCCCCCACCACGGCGGCGTTGGCGGCATGGGTTCCGGCAAAGGTCGGAACCGCCGTGCCCGCCGCGTCATTGGCGGCAAGGCTGGCCGAGGTGGCCTGCGCGCAGGCGTCCATCCCCGACAGGTCGATGTCGATGCGGGCCGGGATTGCGCCCTTGGCCAGGTTGAAGGCGACCTGTACCTCCTTGTCCATGATGGCGCTGGCCAGCACTTCCTGCCCCTTGATCAGGTCCGGGTCGGTCTGGGTGAACAGCGACAGCGAGTTGACGAGGTAGACGAAATCATCGCCCTTGGCCTTCGGCACCGGGATGCAGGCATAATCATCACCGGGCAGCTTGCCCGCGTTGGTGAACTCGCCCTTGGCCCAGTCGCCCATGATCTGCATCGCGGCTTCGCCCTTGATCACCATGGCGGAGGCCAGGTTCCAGTCGCGGCCGGGGAAGTTCGGGTCCACCATGCCGCGCAGGGCGGCCATCTGGGTGAAGACCGCCACCATGTCCGGCCCGCGCAGCGTGGCATCGTCCAGGTCGATCAGGGCCTTGCGGTAGAAGTCTGCCCCGCCGACACCGGCCGCGACCGCTTCGAACATGTAGGCTTCCTGCCAGGCCTGCCCGCCATGCGCCAGCGGGATGATCCCGGCCTCGACGAATTTCGGCGCCAGGGCGTTCAGCTCTTCCCAGGTGGTGGGATAGGCTGCGCCGATCTTGTCGAAGGCGGCCTTGCTGGCCCAGATCATATCGGTCCGGTGGACGTTGGTCGGGACCGAGACGTAGCTTCCGTTGATCTTGGTGAAGTCCTTCACCGCCTGCGGCAGGGCGGCGTCCCAGCCTTCGGCGGCGGCCAGGGCATCGACGTTGCCCAGAAGCCCCTCATTCGCCCAGTCGATGATGTTCTGCCCCAGCATCAGCATTGCCGCTGGCGGGTTGCCGCTGGCGATGCGGGCCTGCAGCGCGGTCTTGGCCGCGTCGCCGCCACCGCCCGCCACCGGCGCGTCGGCCCAGGCGACGCCCCCGGCGACAACCTTGTCACGGACGGCACCCAGGGCTGTCGCCTCACCGCCGGAGGTCCAGAAATGCATCACCTCGACCGAGGGTTCGGCCAGCGCCGGGCTTGCGGTTGCAAGCAGAAGCGCGGTTATGGACAAAAGCCTCATTCTCGTATTCCTTCCTGTCGTTCGCCCGGGTCCGCTTTGCAATGGGGGGGCATTGGGTTGAACAAAGACCGTCGGGCGGTTCCAGCCGCCCGGCGGTCGGCTTATCCCTTCACCGATCCCGCCATCAGCCCACGCACGAAATAGCGGCCTGCGACGATGTAGACGAAGAGGGTCGGAAGCGCGGCAAGGATCGCGCCCGCGAAATGGACGTTGTATTCCTTCACGCCGGTCGAGGATTGGACGAGGTTGTTCAGCGCCACGGTCATCGGCTGGCTGGTGCCGCCGAAGCTGACGCCGAACAGGAAGTCGTTCCAGATATTGGTGAATTGCCAGATGACGGATACCACCGTGATCGGCCCCGACACTGGCAGCATGATGCGCCAGAAGATGCGGAAAAACCCGGCCCCATCAATCATCGCCGCGCGCACCAGTTCGGTGGGGAAACTGGCGTAATAGTTGCGGTAATACAGCGTGGTGAACCCGATACCATACACCACATGCACCAGAACCAGCCCCGATACCGTGCCCGCTAGCCCCAGCTTGCCCAACACCATCGCCATCGGGATCAGCACGGTCTGAAACGGGATAAAGCAGGAAAACAGCATCAGCCCGAAGATGATCGTATCATACTTGAACCGCCATTTCGTCAGCACATAGCCGTTCAGCGC
>JANNXX010000027.1:0-2608 GCA_031409795.1 Rhodobacterales bacterium | reverse complement strand
TCCATCGCCTCACAGGCGTCGTAAAGGTCGGTGAAGAAGGTGTCGAACGCATCAAGCGCGCGGATCGACAGCGTCTCGGCCGCCTTGCGGCGCTTGCCCGACCGGGGGCTGGCGGGGACCTGCATGGTCTTGCCGCTATCGTCGATCAGGAAGAACTCCAGCTCCATCGCGCAGACCGGGGTCAGGCCGCGGGCCTTGTAGCGCTGCACGACGGCGTTCAGGGCGTGGCGGGGGTCGCCCTCATAGGGCTGGCCGTTCTCGCGGAACATCCAGATCGGCAGCAGGGCTGTCGGCGCCTCCAGCCAGGGCATCGGCATGAAGCCGCGCTCGGTCGGCTTCAGGACGCCATCGGCGTCGCCCTGTTCGAAGACCAGCGGGCTGTCGTCGATATCCTCGCCCCAGATGTCGAGGTTGAGGACCGAGAAGGGGAAGCGGGTGCCGTCCTTCACGACCTTGTCGGCAAAGCGGGCGGGCACGCGTTTGCCGCGCGCCTGGCCGTTCAGGTCGACGGCGGCCACGCGAATGGTCCGCACGTCGGGGTGCTTTCGCAAATAATCTTTCATCATCATTCAATCAGGAAAGGCACGGTCCCCGCGCCCCGGACCGTCCCGGCAGTGCCGGAACTTTCCGCCTGATGCGCAGGTTCGGACCATGCCCTTGGTCCTTCCCCTGGTTTCGATCGCCTTCCCGTGCCAGCCCGGATTTCGGTGCCGTCCACGGTCCCAGGCGGGTGCCCGGATAATTTGATCAAATGTAGCCTACTATCGGATCAGCTGCGGACGCAAGCGGATTCTGCTTTTGACGTTCGACGGCAGGTGCCGGTTCAGCCTGCGGTTCACCAAGGCAAAGACCAAGGTCACGATCAGGGTCAGGGCGATGAAATAGGCGGCGACGATGGGATAGGGGACGAAGGGGTTGAAGGTCTTGTCGGCGAAATAGTTGGCGTAATACAGTGCGTCGCCCATCTGCCGGAAGGCCGGGAAGCCGCTGAAGAACACCAGTGTGGTGGCGTGGAACAGGAAGATCGCCTCGTTGGTGTAAGAAGGCCAGCCCAGCCGCAGCATCGTCGGCCACTGGATGCGGCGAAACTTCTGCCAGCCGGTGATGCCGTAAGCCTCGGCCGCCTCCAGATCGCCTTTCGGGATGGATTTCAGCGCGCCGTGAAAGATTTCTGCGGCATAGGCCGAGGTGTTCAGGAACAGCACGAACAGCGCCCCGGCCCAGGCGCGCGTGGACCAGGCGGTCTCGACCGTGAGCCCAAGGAGGTTTATCCCGGCCTTGGGCAGCAGTTGCAATGCCTCGTAGGCCAGGAAGAACTGGATGAAAAGCGGCGAGCCACGGAACACGAAGACGAACCATTCGGCCGGCTTGCGCAGGACGGCGCGGGGCGAGGATTTCGCCAGCGCGACCGCGACGGCCAGGACAAAGCCGAAGGCCAGGGCAAGGACGCCGAAGTAGATGTTCCAGATCAGCCCCGACCCGATCAGAGTGACCTGCTGGCACAGGGTGAAGTCGCTCTTCGGCAGCAGGTTCTCGCCAATCCCGATAGACCGCAGGCCGTAAGCCTGGATGGTTTCCCAGCAGGTCATGCGGCTGCCTTCCGCAAGGCTTCGCCGCCCGCCGTGGCCTGCCCGCGACTAAGCCGGGCGGATAGCCGCGCCAGCACGATTTCGGATACCCGGGTGAACAACAGATAGAACACCAGCAGCCCGAGGAAATACCACAGCCGCCAGTCGGGATGCGGGTATTCATAGGCCTGGGTCTTGGACCCGCCCAGCTCGCGCGCCCAGTAGACGATGTCCTTGACGCCCAGCAGGAACAGCAGGGGGGTGGCCTTGATCAGGATCATCCACAGGTTGGACAGGCCGGGCAGGGCATAGACCCACATCTGCGGGACAAGGATGCGACGGAAGACCTGGCCATGGCTCATCCCGTAGGCCTCGGCGGTTTCCAGCTGCGCCTTGGGGACCGCGCCCATCGCGCCATACAGCACGTTCGCGGCAAAGGCGCCGAAGACGATGGCGAAGGTGAAGACGGCAAGGCTGAAGCCGTAAGCCTGATGCCAGAAGGCCGAGGACGACCCCAGCGGCACCTTCGCCTCGGGGCAGACGCGGAATTCTAGGCCTTGGCGGACGGGTTCGGTCCAGTCGGGGCAGACGATCTGATGCTTGGTCCACTCGATCCCCTGATCCAGCGCGATGACGAAGAACAGGAAGAAGACGATGTCCGGCACGCCGCGCACCACGGCGGCATAGGCCTTGCCCAGCAGGCTGACCGGCAGGAAGCGGGACCGGGCGGCGGTGGCCCCGGCAAACCCGCAGGCCAGGGCCGCAGGCGCGGTGATCGCCAGCAGCATCAGGACGACGACGAAGGACCAATAGAAATCAAGGTGCTTGCCCGAGGTCAGGTAGCACGCGGCCCAGGTCAGGCCTTCAATCGCTTTGGGGTCGGCGCAGGCCGCGAACATCGGGACGTGGGGCGCGACCCTGGCCGCGCCCCGCCCTTTTTCAGAACTTCGCCGTTTCCGGACCGAAGTGCTTTTCGATCAGCGCGTTCAGGCTGCCATCGTCCTTCATCGACTGGATCGCGGCGTCAAGCTTGCCCTTCA
>JANNXX010000026.1:0-24282 GCA_031409795.1 Rhodobacterales bacterium | reverse complement strand
CCCCCCCCCCCCCCCCCGCCCCCCCCCCCCCCGCCCCCCCCCCTGTTTGCGCCTCTTCCAATCCTCCAACACCCCCGCGGGGGGGGGGGGGGCCCCCCCCCCCCCCGCTTTTGTCCGGTCAGCCGCGCAACCGCTTCAGGGTCACCCCGACCGCCCGCACCTCGCGGCTTTTCGGGCGCATCCGGGACAGCCCGCGCGCCAGCCAGCCCAGCGGTGCCATCCAGAAGGCCAGCCGCCGGACCCGGTCCATCGCGCCCTCCGGCGCGTTGACCGCATAGGCCGCCAGCGCCGCCTCCAGCCAGCGCCCGTCTTCGGGCCATTGCGTGCAGGCGGTCTGGGTGAACATCACCACGTCCAGCGCCTGCCGCAGGCTGCCCCGCGCACCCCGGCGGAATCGTTCAAGATCGATGAACCGCGCTTCCGTCCCGTCCCAGCAGATGTCGCGCACCGCCGGGCGGCCATGCACCAGCCCCGCCCAGTGCAACAGCCCCAGCGCGCGGCCTGCCTTGGCGAAAGCCGCCAGCTTTTCCGCCACGCTGCGCTGCGTATCCTGCACGACTTCGGTCAGGACCGGGCCCGCGTCCGGCATCAGCAACCAGTCCGACCCCTCCAGCACCACCCCGGCCACCGGCAACCCGGCCTCGGCCAGCACGCGCAGCCCGGCGCGCTCGGCGTCAAAGGCGCGGACCGGATCGCCCTTCTGGACCCGCATCACGCCCGTCAGCCGCTCCACCCGTTTCAGCCAGAACCGTCGGCCGTCCGGCAGATCAAGCCGCCGCACCCGCTGGGGCGGATCGGCCAGCGCGACCGTCAGTTCGAAGTCCAGAAGGGGATCGGCCACAGCGCAGGCTCTTTCAGGGGAACCGGCCCGACGTAACGCATTGAAGACGCTTTTGTAAGGGTGCCAGACCGCAGCGCAGACAGCCCGAAAGGGCTGGATAAGCGGCATTCAGCCGAAAAAGCCCGGCCCCGCCCGGCCAAGAAGGTCAGCCGCCAGCGCCCGGCCGATTGCCGCCCCGTCCGCCACCGGCCCACGCAGCCCGCCCGCGACCGAGGCGCTGCCGTCCGGGCGCAGAAGCTCGCCCCGCAGCCAGAGGTCGCCCCCCTCGATCACCGCAAGCCCGGCGATCGGCGTCTCGCAGGATCCGTCCAGCCGGGCCAGAAAGCTGCGCTCGGCCGCAAGCCTTTCGCCGGTTTCGCGGTCGTGGACCCGCGCCAGCAGCCCGGCGACCCGCCCGTCCGCAACCCGCCGCTCCACCCCGATGGCGCCCTGCGCCACCGCCGGAAGCATCTCTTCAACCGCGATGGGCCCGCGCGCGACATGCGCCATCCCCAGCCGGTTCAGCCCCGCCATCGCCAGGAAGGTCGCATGCGCGACGCCCTCTTCCAGCTTGCGCATCCGGGTCTGCACGTTGCCCCGAAACTCCACCAGCTGCAGGTCGGGCCGCCGCAAGGCCAGTTGCGCCCGCCGCCGCAGGCTGGACGACCCCACCACCGCGCCTTGTGGCAGATCGGCGATCCCCGCATGCCCCGGCGAGACGAAGGCATCCCGCACATCCTCGCGCACAAGGTAGCAATCCAGCACCAGTCCGTCGGGCTGCACCGTCGGCATGTCCTTCATCGAATGCACCGCGATGTCGATGCCCCCGTCCAGAAGCGCCTCTTCGATCTCGCGGGTGAACAGGCCCTTGCCGCCGATCTCGCGCAGCGCCTTGTCCTGGATCTGGTCGCCGGTGACCTTGATCACCACGATCTGAAACGCCGCTTCGGGCAGGGCGAACGCCTCGCCCAGCAGCCGCCGCACCTCATGCGCCTGCCACAGCGCCAGGGGCGAGCCACGGGTTCCGATCTTCAGCGGGCGGGCGGGGGAGGGCAGGTTGTCGCTCATGGGTGCAGGCATACCGCTGTCAATCGGGCCTGACAACTCTTGACAAGCCCTCCCCCGCATCGGACCCATGGGCAAACCACCGATGGGGCCAAGATGACCAAGACGATCCTGCGCGCGCTGAAGGGCGAGGTGCTGCCCACCCCCCCGATCTGGATGATGCGCCAGGCCGGCCGCTACCTGCCGGAATACCGCGCGACCCGGGCGCAGGCGGGGGATTTCCTCAAGCTCTGCTACAACCCCGAGCTTGCGGCCGAGGTTACCCTCCAACCGATCCGCCGCTACGGGTTCGACGCCGCGATCCTGTTTGCCGACATCCTTCTGCTGCCCCAGGCGCTTGGCCCGAAGCTCTGGTTCGAGACCGGCGAAGGCCCCCGGATGGAAACCACCGACACCCCCGGCCAGGTTGCCAACCTGAAACCCACGGACGCGATCCACGACACCCTGTCCCCGGTCTATGAAACCGTCCGCATCCTGTCGCGAGAGCTTCCGAAGGAAACCACCCTCATCGGTTTCGCCGGGGCGCCATGGACCGTGGCCACCTACATGATCGCCGGCAAGGGGTCGAAGGACCAGGCCGCCGCCCATGCGCTCAAGGACAGGGACCGCCCGACCTTCCAGGCGCTGATCGACCGGATCGCGGAGGCGACCGTCGAATACCTGTCGGCCCAGATCGAGGCCGGGGCCGAGGTGGTCAAGCTGTTCGACAGCTGGGCCGGGTCCCTGAAAGGCCAGGATTTCAAGGATTTCGCCGTTGCCCCCAGCGCCCGGATCATCGCGGCCCTGAAGGCGCGCCACCCCGGCACGCCGATCATCGCCTTCCCGCGTGAGGCGGGGCCGGGCTACATCGGCTTTGGCCACCAGACCGGCGCCGATTGCGTGGCGCTGGACAATTCGGTCAGCCCGGAATGGGGGGCCGCGAACGTCCAGATCGACGGCTGCGTGCAGGGCAACCTGGCACCCGAACACATGGTCACCGGCGGCCAGGCACTGGTCGCCGCGACCCGGCATGTGGTGCAGGCCTTCTCGAAGGGCCCGCATATCTTCAACCTCGGCCACGGCATCACGCCGGACGCCCACCCCGACAACGTGCAACTGATGATCGACACGGTGCGCGGCGGCTGATGTCGGTCACGCTGACCCAGACCCAGATCATCCAGTCACTGGGGGAGGCCCTGGCCTGGTTCGAGAAGGAACGTGCCTGGGGCGTCCCTGCGGCCGAGCTTCGCCACCTTACCGGCAGGATTGGCGAGCTTTTCGCCGCCATGATCACGCGCGGGCAGATGGCGCTGGAGACCAACCAGCGCGGCTATGACGTGGTCGGCGCCGACGGGTCGCGGGTGTCGGTCAAGACCGTCACCTCGCGCCACAATATCACGTTCAACGCTGCCACGCTGGAACAGGCGGATCGGGTGATGGTCCTGCTTCTGGTCGATGACCCGGACAAGGGCCTGTCGATAGAGGAACTGATCGACGAAGATCTCGCCATCTTCACGCCCAGACTCGGGCCACTGCGCAACGGGGTGCAGACGCTCTATTTGCCCCGGGAGGCGGCGGAAAAGCCTGCGCACGCGCTGGCCGTCACCGATACGGCTAGCTGCGACGGACTCGTCATTACCCGTTTCGAAAACGGCAGTATCAAGGTCGAGGCCAACGGTTCCGAGGTCAGGCCGACCAAACCGGCGCTACGCCAGCTGGCGGCGCGGCTAGGCGTCACCATTGAAGCTCCTTCTGGTGTGGCCAAGAACACCCAGCAGCTTGGCAGCCACATCATCAAAGCGATCAACGCCGCCGGGACCGAATAGATGCGCCTACCGCAGCAAAGGGCCTAGGTCTTGGGCAGCCTCTGGATCGTCGCGACCCTGATCGCGGCCGCCGCCCAGACCGCCCGCAACGCCGCGCAGTCGGGCCTGACCGCAAGGATCGGCACGCTGGGGGCCACGCAGGTGCGGTTCCTGTTTGGGCTGCCCTTCGCGGTGGTCTTTCTCTGGCTGGCCACGCTGGCCACCGGCGAGGCCCCGCCTTCGCCGACCGGCGCCAGCCTGGCCTATACCGCGCTGGGGGCCGTGGCGCAGATCGGGGCGACCGCGCTGATGCTGGTCACGATGAAGACCCGCTCCTTCGCCGTCACCACCGCCTGGATCAAGACCGAGCCGGTCCTTGTCGCCCTGCTGGCGGTCCTGCTCATCGGCGACCCGCTGACCTGGCCGAAGCTTCTGGCGATCATCGTGGCGACCAGCGGTGTGCTGATCCTGTCCACCAGACCCGAGACCGCGCGCGGCATGCTCCGCGACGGGGGCCCGGCGGCGACCGGCCTGCTGGCCGGGCTGCTCTTCGGCCTCGCCGCCATCGGCTTTCGTGGCGGCATCCTCGGCCTGCCCGAAGGCAGCTTCCTGATCCGGGCCAGCACGATCCTGGTCCTCAGCCTCGCCCTGCAAAGCGCGATCCTCCTCGTCTGGCTCGCCGCCTTTGACCGGGTGGCGCTGACCGCGTCCTTCACCGTCTGGCGCACCTCGCTTCTGGCCGGCTTCCTTGGCGCCTTCGCCTCGCAGTTCTGGTTCATCGGCTTTTCGCTGACCTCCGCCGCCAACGTCCGCACCCTGGCGCTGGTCGAGGTGCTCATGGCCTTGGGGGTGTCGGCCTGGGTCTTCCGCCAGCCGGTGAGCGTGCGGCAGAAGGTCGGGATGGCGGTGATCGTGCTGGGGGTGGGGCTGCTGCTGGCGGTGCAGGTGTAAGGGTGGGGGCCAACCCACCCCCAGACCACGGCTTCAGGGCGACCCCTGCGCCCCGAAGCCAAGCGGTTCAGAACACCGTCGCCACCGACTCGCCCAAGGCAAGCGCCCCGGCATACTGCGCCTGCGGACCGCGCTGCATCGCGTGAAACCGCGCGCCCTGGATATCGCGGAACCGCCGCTCCAGCCCGGCGGCGCGGTAGAACCCCGCTCCGCTGGCCAGTTCCATCGCCAGCTCCACCGCGCGGATCGCGTGGTCTGCACCCAGGGTCTTGCCGATCATCACGGCGTTGACCGTCTCGGCTGACGGCGCGTTGCGCGCCACCTCGGCCAGCATCGCGCCATGCGCCAGTTCGGCCCCCCGCAGTTCCGTCATCATCCGCCCGGCCAGCGCCCGCATGTCATGCGTCATCGGCCGCTTCTTCGCCAGGTCCAGCGCGATCCGGCAGGCACTGTCGGCCACCCCCAGATAGGCCGCATAGATCAGCGGGAAGGCAATCGTCGCGATGGTGTGGAACAGGGGATGCCATTCGCCCGCCTTCCGTTTCAGCGCGACGCTGGCATCCGGCACGAAAAGCCCGTCCAGCATCACGTCATGCGACCCGGTCCCGCGCATCCCCAGCGTGTGCCAGGTGTCCAGCACCTTCACCTCCGCCGCCTTCATCGGCGCGCCGAAATGCAGGACATGGCGTTCGCCGTCTTCCTCCAGCACGGCACCCGTCATGAAGACATCGCCCGCCGCCGCCCCCGAGGTAAAGATCTTGCGCCCCGATATCCGGTAGCCGCCCTCGACCTTCCGGGCCGTGCCCGACCCGTTGATCCAGTCCGACCCCCCGCTGGACAGCAGGATGATCTTCTCGGCGGCGATCCGCTTCAGCAGTGGTTCCACCGCCGCCACCTTCTGGTGCCGCCAGCGCCAGGCCGGGATCGCCACCTGATGCGTGTGCATCGAAAACGCCAGTGCCGTCGATCCGCAGGACCGGCCGATCACCCGCAGCATCGCCGCCAGATCGCGCACCTCGGCCCCGCCACCGCCCAGTTCAAGCGGCACCCCGGCATCGGACAGCCCTGCCGCCTTCAAAAGCGCATAGTTCTCGGCCACGAACCGGTCCTCGGCATCCGCTTCGGCCGCCCCCGCCGCAATCTGGGCTGAAAGACCCTCGGCAATCGTCACCACATCCCGCACCGCGACGGTCTGCTTTTCATCGGTCAGTGTCATGGCTGCACTCCCTTTCATTCAGGGGTCCATGGTCGCCGACGTACCCCTGTCTGACCAGTCCACGAACTGTACTAGGTCGATGGGCCCCCGGGTGCTAGACTGTGACAGCGGCAAGGGAGGGCGACATGTCCGAGACTGCAAGCTATGGCCAGTTCTGCCCCGTCTCCATGGCCGCCGAGATCCTCGGCTCGCGCTGGACCTTCGTGCTTCTGCGCGAAATGCTATGCGGCAGCACCCGGTTCAACGACCTGCGCCGGGGCCTGCCGCGCATGTCGCCGACGCTGCTGTCCAAACGCCTGAAAGAGCTTGAACTGGCGGGTGTCGTCCGCACCGTGCCCAACGCGTCCGGCATTCAGGAATACCACCTGACCGAGGCAGGAGAAGATCTTCGTCCCATCGTCATCGGCATCGGCTCCTGGGGTCAGCGCTGGGTCGAATCCCGGCTGTCGCTGCGCAATCTCGACCCCTCGCTCCTCATGTGGGACATGCGGCGCAACCTTTGCCTTGACCCATTGCCACAGCGCCGCTGCACGATCCAGTTTCTGTACCCTGAGCTTTCGCCCACGCAGCGCAACTACTGGCTGGTGGTCGAACAGGGCAAGGTCGACCTCTGCCATGTCGATCCCGGCTTCGACATCGACCTGCTGGTGACAAGCTCGCTCAAGATCATGACGGCGATCTGGATGGGCCTGACAAGGCTTGGGACAGAGGTCGACGCGGGCCGGGTCCGGCTTGACGGCGACCCCGCCGTGGGGCGCGCGATGCAGCACTGGCTGAAGCTCAGTCCCTTCGCAGACGTCGCCCGCCGGGTTGCCTGATCGTGCCGGACCGCAGGCGTAAAGCCTGCCCGGCAAAAGTGGAACCCGGTTTGGTCGAAAGACCGGCGACCGCAAGGAAGCTGAAGCCAGTCTGACGCTGCTATCTGCGTCAGACCGGCTCTGGGGTGCGCGACGGCGCAGGTCGCTCCAACCACCTTCACTTGCCCTTAACTGTTTTCCCCGGATAGGATTCCCTGAACAGGGGCGAACGCATGACCAACCACCTCCACTACGGCGACAACCTCACCGTCCTGCGGGAAAGCGTCGCGTCGGAAAGCGTGGACCTCGTCTACCTCGACCCGCCCTTCAACTCCAACGCCAGCTACAATGTCCTCTTCAAGGCCCCCGAAGGCGCGTCCTCGGCCGCGCAGATCGAGGCGTTCGATGACACCTGGCACTGGAACGACAGCGCCGAGATCCGGACTTTTGTCAGACGACCTTTCGGGTTTTCAATGGAACAATCTCCGCCTGAGAATGGTTGGAGTAGGTGTCCCAGGTCGGCGTATACTCATCGGCTTGATTGCCCCAAACCGTCCAGCCGACCCTTGGGCCGCGCGCGAACATCTCAAGCCGCGGCCCACTGCTGCAGCCTTCGATCAGCGCATATTGTTCGTCAGGTTTCCGGCTGTGTTCGCGCTTCTGCGTCGAGATGATGTTTTCCTGTGTTCGTCCGAGTTGCAGCGTTCGCGCATTCTTTCCGCGCACGCCAAAGAGCAGGACCTCGGTAACATTTCGAAAGTAAAAGCCCACGCCACGGCGATCCGGCCCGCCGTCCTTGCGCACTTTGTACCAGATAATGTTGCTTTTGTACGAAAACCCCCAATGCTCCATCACCTTCAATCCCTCGGGCAGCAGCGCGTTTGGAACCCAAAGGTAGAGATGCGCAGTATCGGCGACGATTGCCTGTACAGGCAGGTCACAGATGTCACGAAGCGTCATGGTTGGATAACGTGAAAGCCGTTTATGCTCCGGTGCCATCTTTCCAGTGCGGTTCTGGAATTGCCATGGCGGGTCCGCGAGGACTGTCCGGAACTTGGTCGTGCCGGCTTTCAACAGCAGGTCGTCGGCAGCACTCATCATTCCTCATCCTCCACGTAAAGTGACTTCTTGATCCCGAAGACCAACAAAGGGCAACCCGCGCCGCCGCCACCTTTGATCCTCGGAAGCAGTTTGGACATATGAGTCGTCGACATTCCGTATGACGAGCCTCGACCAAGATCCTTAAAAATGTCCTGCAACTCATCTGCCCTGGTTAGGATCACTCCGACGCTGACAGCACGCAGATCGAACAAGAGCCTGAAGTTGTTCAAATCTCGGTCGAAGAAAGGGTCCTTGTTGTTCCATTCAATCTCAAGTGCGATACCGTTCTTGAAGCAGTCAACCTTGTGCGTAGGCGAGTCGAGCCGATGTCCATCAACTTCGATCGCCGTTTGGAACTGCTTTTCGATCCAGCCACGCGCAGCAAGAAAACCATCTATGTATGAAGCAAGTTTCGACTTGTTGCCGCCACCGACTGCGATCCACGATTTCCTAAGCCTTAGATCTTGTAACAAGGCCAGAAGGTCTGCCCATTCATCCGGGAAATCCTGAGACAGGATTGCACTCGCGTGCTTCCACTCGTGAAACTCATAGTTTTCACGCACGAAGGGTGGCAGCCGGTCGCTCAACATCTTGTAGTCCTCAAGCCAGCAGCGAGCGTATCTGGGCCGTGATCGTTCGACAAGGATAAGTTCTACTCGGATGCGTCTTCCTCACCCTGACCGAACCGACCAAACCCATGGTGACCGAAGCCGCCTCTGCGGGCCTGCACGAAGAACCCGGCTTTGCCCCCGTCCCCCGCCTGCAGATCGTGACCATCGAACAGGCGATGTCCTTGCGCGAACGCGCCGTCCACCTCCCCGCCCGCCGCGAGGACACCTTCAAACGCGCCGCGCGTGAGGAAGATACCACCCGCCAAAGCGCCCTTGACCTGTAGGTCGGGGTTTACCCCGACCGTTCCGTCACCCGTCCGTGGAAAAACCTTACCGCCAGGTTAACGACCACACCCCAACCTATTGAAATCCTTGACATAGGATTTCTGTCCACTGTGGACAGCCTTCAGGCCACGATCTCGCTCGGGATGACGAAATCCACCGTGACCCCGGTCCCGAAGGTGACCTGTTCCCAATCCGTGACATCAAAGTCGACGACCAGCGTGGCCCCGGTCGGATAGCGGGGAAACTCGGGGTTGTGGGGGGGGTGGGCGACCAGCTTGGCCGCGAAATCCGCGATGCCGGGGTTGTGGCCGATCATCATCACCGTGTCGGCCTTCGCATGGCGCAGGACCGCCATCATCACGTCCGGCCCGGCATGGTAGAGGGCCGGTTTCAGCTCCAGCACCGGGGTGCCGGGCAGGGCCGGGGCGATGCCGGAAAACGTCTTGCGGGTGCGCAAGCTGTCCGAGCACAGCACCTCGCCCGGAACATGGTCGCGGCTGGCAAGCCACTGGCCAAGGTCCGCCGCCGCCGCCTTGCCGCGCTCGTTCAGCGGGCGGTCATGGTCGGGGGTCAGCGGATCGTCCCAGGAAGACTTTGCATGCCGCGTCAGGATCAACCGCTTCATCTGTGGAACTGCCCCATGTGGTATGCCGACTGTTCCGGCAGTCTTGCATAGGACTGCGACAGCGGGCAAGCGCGGCGCACAAGGCAGCCTGCGTCCCGGCAGTCCCGCCCCTCGGCCCGGTCAAGATGGGCGTGGCAGGCGGGCAGATCATACCCCGCGCCGGTCAGCGCTCCGGCAGGGCAGGCGGTCAGGCAGGGGGCCGGGCAGCCCTTGCAGGGAGAGGGCAGGGCGGGCGGCAGGTCCATCTCCTCCTTCAGCGCAAGCGCCCCGCGAAAGCTGACCATCAGCCCCTGCCGGGCGTGGACCAGCAGCCGCACCGGGCTGTCCCAGACCTGCCCCGTCCGAAGCGCCCAGCGGTGGAACGGGTGCCAGGGCGGGCCGCCGAAGGGAAACAGCGCCTTGGCCCCCAGATCGCAGGCCACGCGCCCGATCACCCGGCGAGACCAGCGGTCAATGGGGTCGGGCCTGCCGTCCCATTCCGGCTGCGCGGTCAGGTGTGCCCAGAAGCCGGGCTCGGCCGGGCCGATCATCAGGACTGTCCGGGTGCCCGGCGGAAACCCGGGATCGTCCGGCCCGACGGCAAAGCCGCCCAGCAGCGTCAGCCGGTGCGGGCCGAGCAGGGCTTCGATCCCGGCAGGGGACCGGACGGCGGAAGGGTCGGGCTGGAGGGGTCTGTCCGTCATGCCGCAAGGATGGGCAAGACTGCCGCCAAGACAAGGCCGGAAACGACGGGATCCCGCCCCTCAGCGCCGGAAGGGCAGGGTCAGCATCCAGCCCAGCCGCATCGGCTTGTCGTCCTGCCAGCCAAGGCCGATCGCCATGGTCTGGTGGTCGCCCACCGGCTGCGGTCGGTAGGTGCCAAACAGCCGGTCCCAGACGGAAAGGGCGAAGCCGAAGTTGCTGTTGTGCTCCAGTTCGTGAACCGAATGGTGAACCCGGTGCATGTCGGGCGTCACCAGCACCAGGCGAACCAGCCGGTCCAGCCAGCGCGGCAAGGCCAGATTGGCGTGATTGAACATGGCCGTCGCGTTCAGCAGCACCTCGAACACCAGTACCGCAAGCGCTGCGGGGCCAAGAACATAGACCAGCCCCACCTTGAAGGCGGCCGAGGCGATGATCTCGACCGGGTGAAAGCGCAGCGCGGTGGTCACGTCAAAATCCCGGTCGGCATGGTGGACCCGGTGAAAACGCCAGAACAGCGGCACCTTGTGGGTGACCAGGTGCTGGACCCAGATCGCAAGATCAAGGACAAGAATGGCCAGGACAAACTCCAGCCAAAGCGGCCAGTCCAGCAGGTTGAACAGCCCGAAGCCCAAAGCCGCAGCATCGACGGCGGCGGCCACGGCAAGGATCGGCAGCGCGAAGGCCGTCGCACGAAGCGCGACCGTGTCGATCAGCACCAGCCCAAGGTTCGCCGTCCAGCGCCGCCCCTGCGGCTGGACCGAAACGCGGCGCGGGAACAGCCGTTCAAGGATCGCAAGGGCCGCGAAGACCCCCAGAAAGACCGACAGCCGGATCAGCAGTTCGTTTTGCATGGGCGCGCGCTCCGTTCCGGCAAGGCTAGACTGTGTCGGATGGCCAAGCCAATCACATCACCGGGTGGTCGACCGGGTCAGGGGCTGGCGGTGGCACCTTCGGCCGGGGCACCCGAGGCGGGCGCATCCTCGGCGGGGGATGGTTCCGTGCCGGCGCTTTCGGCAGGGGGGGTGGCCGGGGCGGGTTCGGGCGCCTCCGGGGGCGCGGTCAGGACGCCCTTCAGCCAGAGACCGGTCGCCACGTCGCCGCTGGCATAGGTCAGGGTGCCCTGGCCTTCGCGCAGCCCGGCCTTGAACATCCCGGCATAGACATCGCCCGACGGATAGGTCGCGACCCCCTGGCCCTCGATCTGGCCCGCGACCCACCTGCCGACATGGCGAAACCCGTCGGTCGTCGAGAAATCGCCCTCGCCGTCGCGCAGCCCGGCCTTGAAGCCGCCCTTGTAGAGGCTGCCGTCGGGATAGACCGCCGCGCCCAGGCCTTCGCGTTG
Source organism: Rhodobacterales bacterium (assembly GCA_031409795.1). GTDB lineage: Bacteria > Pseudomonadota > Alphaproteobacteria > Rhodobacterales > Rhodobacteraceae > Tabrizicola. The sequence goes on along the minus strand of JANNXX010000026.1, from coordinate 13,001 downwards.
GCCCTCGGCCCAGTCGCCCTCATAGCGGTAGCCGTCCGGGTTGGTCATCGTGCCGATGCCCTGCGGCCGGGCGTTGACGAAATTGCCTTCGTAGATCCGCCCGTCTGCATAGGCGGCGCGGCCCTTGCCGGTGACCAGCCCGGCCGACCATGCGCCCTGATAGGTCGCCCCGTCCGGGTAGGTGATCGCCCCCTGGCCGTGCGGCTGGTCGGCCAGCATGGCGCCGACATAGACCGACCCGTCGGGATACGAGATCGACCCGGTGCCCTCCATCCGGCCTTCAACCCAGGTGCCTTCATAGCGAAAGCCGTCCTTCGCGGTAAAGCTGCCCTGGCCATGGCGGCGATCCTTCGCCCAGGCCCCGGTGTAGGCATCGCCGTTCTCGTGGGTCAGGGTGCCCTGGCCTTCGCGCTGGCCGTTCACGAAGGCACCCTCGTAGACATCGCCGTTCGGCTGGGTCAGGCGGCCCTGGCCGTTGATCTGGCCGTCGGCCCAGGCGCCTTCGTAGATCAGGCCGTCGGGCATGGTCAGCTTGCCCTTGCCCGACCGCTGGCCCTTGTCCAGGGTCCCCTCATAGGTCGCGCCATCCGGATAGGTGATCCTGCCCAGGCCTTGCTTGACCCCAAGCACCCAGTCCCCGTCATAGGTATAGCCCGAGGCATTGGTCAGCTTGCCCTTCCCGTCATGCTGGCCGCGCACGAAGCCGCCGGTGTAGACCGCGCCATTGGCATAGCGCGCCGTGCCCTGTCCGGTCATCTGGCCCTGAATCCAGTCCCCCTCGTAGGTGCGGCCGTCCGGCGCGGTGATCTTGCCCTTGCCCTCCGGCTGGCCCCTGACGAAGGCGCCTTCGTAGACGGACCCGTTGGGATAGCGGGCGGCGCCCTGGCCGGTGATCTCGCCCTCGACCCAGGCGCCGGTGTATTCGAACCCCGAGGGCAGCCGGTAGGTGCCGGTCCCGTGCTGACGACCGTTGAGGAAAGTGCCCTCGTAGACCGACCCGTCGTCATATTGCTTGGTGATGACCTCGCCGTCCTGCGCAAGGGCGGGCAGGGCTGCAAGGCAAAGCAGAAGGGCAAGGCGGCGCATGGGCGACTCCCGGAGGCTGACAGCGGCGACGGTAAGGCGCGGGCGGCATGGTGACAAGCAGCCGCCGCACAGCTTTCCCTTGCCCGGCAGTCTGCTAGAACAGATGTGATCCACAGTGAGGCGATGATGAGCGACACCTTCCGTCTGATGCTGGCGCAACTGAACCCGGTAGTGGGCGACATCGCCGGCAACCTTGCCAAAGCGCGCGAGGCCTGGGCCGCAGGCCGCGCGGCCGGGGCCGACATGGTGGCCCTGACCGAGATGTTCGTGACCGGCTACCAGACCCAGGACCTGATCCTGAAGCCGGCCTTTGTCACCGCAGCGATCGCGGCGGTCGAGTCCCTGGCCGCCGACTGCGCCGATGGCCCGGCCCTTGGGATCGGCGGCCCGGTGCGCGACGGGGGCAGGCTTTACAACGGCTACTACGTGCTGGAGGGCGGCCGCATCCATGCCCGCGTGCTGAAACACCACCTGCCGAACGACGCGGTCTTCGACGAAAAGCGGATCTTCGCCTCGGCAGACGTGCATGGGCCCTATGTGGTGAAAGGCGTCCGCATCGGCACCCCGATCTGCGAGGACGCCTGGCACCCCGACGTGGCCGAAACCCTGGCCGAAACCGGGGCCGAGATCCTGCTGATCCCCAACGGCAGCCCCTATCACCGGGGCAAGCCGAACCTGCGGCTGAACCTTATGGTGAGCCGGGTGGTGGAAACGGGGTTGCCGCTGGTCTATCTGAACATGGTCGGCGGGCAGGATGACCAGGTGTTCGACGGCTCCTCCATGGTCCTCAATCCCGGCGGGCGGCTGATGGCGCAGCTGCCGCAGTTCGATGAGGCGCTGGTGATGGTGACCTTTCGGCGAGGGGCGGACGGCTGGCGCGCCGACCCCGGCGAGATCAGCGAAATCCCCCCGATTGGCGAGGCGGACTATCGCGCCTGCGTCATGGCGCTGGGCGACTACATGCGGAAATGCGGGTTTAAGACGGCCCTGCTGGGCCTGTCCGGCGGAATCGACTCTGCGATTGTCGCGGCGATGGCGGTCGATGCGCTGGGGCCCGAGAATGTGCGCTGCGTGATGCTGCCGTCCGAGTTCACCAGTGCCCATTCGCTGGAGGATGCGGCGGCGGCGGCGAAGGCCCTGGGGTGCCGGTTGGATACGGTTCCCATCGGCGGGGCCCAGGCGGCGGTGGGCGCGGCTTTGGGGCCGCTCTTTGCGGGCACCGAACCGGGGATCACCGAAGAAAACATCCAGTCCCGCCTGCGCGGCGTGATGCTGATGGCGCTGTCGAACAAGTTCGGCGAAATGCTCTTGACCACAGGCAACAAGTCGGAAATGGCGGTGGGGTACTGCACGATCTACGGCGACATGAACGGCGGCTACAACCCGGTCAAGGACATGTACAAGACCCGGATGTTCCTGACCGCGAAGTGGCGGAACGCCAACCACCGGGCGTGGATGAAAGGCCCGGCGGGCGAGGTTATTCCGGCCCGGATCATCGAGAAGCCCCCCAGCGCCGAGCTGCGCGCCAACCAGCGCGATGACGACAGCCTGCCGCCCTACGAAGTGCTGGACGCGATCCTTGAAGGGCTGGTGGAAAAGGAGCTGTCGGTCGCCGAGATCGTCGCCTTGGGCTTTGACCGGGCGGTGGTGAAGAAGGTGGAGCACCTGCTTTACCTGGCCGAATACAAGCGGTTCCAGGCAGCACCCGGGGTGCGGCTGACGCAGAAGGCCTTCTGGCTGGACCGCCGCTATCCGATCGTCAACCGCTGGCGGGACGATGGCTGAGGTCTCGGTCGTCAACACCTACCGGCTGCGCGACGGCGCAGGATTCGGGACGGCTGTCGCGGCACTTGTCCTGCGGGTGCAGACCGAAGGGCATCCGGGTGTGCGAAGCTACTGGTTCTTTCGCCCGACCGCTGATGAGGGTCGCGCGGTCGTGACCTATGACAGCCCGGAAGCCTGGGTCGGGCATCATGACCGGATCATGGACTGGCCCGAGATGGCGGCGCTTCGCGCCTCGGCGGACCTGGCAGATATCCTGCTTTTCGGCGAGATCACCGCCCCGATGCGCGACTGGATCGACCGCATGGGCGTCGCGGACCGGGTGCGGCACCAGCGACAGTCGGTTGCGGGCTTCCGCCGCTAGGGTCGGCAAACCTGCCGGACGTGCCGTCAGACTTCGGTCACCACGCATTCAGGCAGAAGCCGCATCACGTCCTCGGGCCGGCAAAGCTGGGTCGCGTCGCTGGTGACGGCGGCCGAAGCGGCGGCCGAGCCAAGCGCCAGCGCCTCGGCGCTGGACTGGCCGCGCGACAGGGCAAGGACGAAGGCCGCAACAAAGCTGTCGCCGGCACCCACCGTGGATTTCACCCGCACCTTGGCGGCCTTCGCGAAAAGCCGGCTGTCCTTGTCGGCCAGCACATTGCCATCGGCACCCCGGGCGACGATGACGGTCCTTGCAACCCCCGCATGCACCAGCGATTGCGCGAAGGCGGCCGTATCTTCGCGGTTCGGCAGCGGATGTCCTGCCAGCCCCTCACCCTCTTCGCCGTCCATGCGCAGAACCTCCAGCCCCGGGATCGGGTGGCGCACCGCCTCGGTCAGGGTGGCGCCGGACGTGTCCAGCACCACCCGGCTTTCGGGCATCGAGGCGGCGAGTTGCGCCGGGAAATCGACCGGCACGCCGGGCGGCTGGCTGCCCGAGATCACCGAAATCCCGCCGGGCCGGGCCGTCGCGCGCAAAAGGGTGAAGACGCGGGACCGTTCCGCTTCGCCCCAGACCGGGCCGGGCAGCATGAAACGGTACTGCTTGCCGGTGGCCACTTCGTTGACCGTCAGCGATTGCCGGGTCTCGCCGGGGCCAAGGATGGAAAGGAAGGTCACCCCCTCGGCCCGGATCAGCCCGGCCAGCCGGTCGCCGGTCAACCCGCCGATCGCGACAAGCGCCAGACTGTCGCCGCCCAGCGACTTGATCGCACGGCTGACGTTCAACCCGCCGCCACCGGGGTCTAGCTGCGGCTCCGAGCAGCGCAGCTTATGACCGGGCAGAAGGTCATGCACCTCGGTCGCCATGTCGAGCGCGGGGTTGAGCGTCAGGGTCAGGATGGGGCTTTGGGTCATGCGGCACCTGTGGCTGTTACCGCTATCATAAACCCTTCGCGCCGAAATGGAACCGCCCCCGACGGGTGACGTCGGGGGCAGAAATCTTGAGCAAGATTCTTGGCATATTCCTTGCTCAAGGAATTCGGGTTCCGAAGATCAGCCGTTCAGCATCATCTGATAGCTGGCCGGAACGTAGCGGAAGCCGTCCTCCATCGCCTCGACAAAGCCCACGCCAGGGAAGGGCATGTGATACCCGATGAAGGGGATCCGGTCGGCGGCGATCTGGCCAAAGACCGCGCGGCGGCTGGCGGCGGCGGCGGGCTTGTCGGCGTCGAAGCGGACCTCCCAGTCGGGGCGCTGCAGCGACCAGACATAATGGTTCGCGGTGTCGGCGGTGATCATCAGGCGCTGGCCGTCTGATTCGAGCTGATAGACCATGTGGCCGGGGGTATGTCCGGCTGCAAGCAGCGCGGTGACACCCGGGACCGGGCTGCCGCCGTCGTCAAGGAAGGTCAGCTTCTCGGCCAGAGGTGCGACATTGGCGGTAAACTGTTCGGACGGGTTGGCGGTCCAGAAGTTGTGCTCGACCGCGCCGGTGATGTAGCGCGCATTCGGGAAGGTCGGCGTGGTGCCGTCCGCGCCCATCAGCCCGCCGATGTGGTCGGGGTGCATGTGGGTCAGGACCACCGCGGTCACCTGCTCGGGTGTCACTCCAGCGGCCGCGAGCGCGGCAAGCATGCCGTCGGCGGCAAGCCCGGTGTCGAACAGCACCAGCTCGGCGCCGGTGTTGACCAGCGTCGGGGTGAAGAAGCCCTGGTTGCGATCCGCCGGGATGAAGTTCGCGGCGGACAGGGCGGCAAAATCCTCGGCGGTCGCATTGGTGCCGAAGGTTTCCTGCGGCTTGTCGCCTGCGCGGGTGCCGGCCAACAGCGTCGTCACTTCGAAACTGCCAAGCTTGAAGCGGTTCCAGGGCGCGAAGCCCGAACCCTGAAGCGGCGCTTCGGCCTGGGCCAGGCCGGGCCGCAGGGCGGTGGCGAAAGGAAGGGCGGCCGCAGCGACAAGCGCCTGTCGGCGGGAAAGTACGGTCATGGCATCCTCCTGTTGATCTCTGCGATTAAGGTAGGCCATGTTCGGGCCGGGTCCGGTCACGGCTGCGTCAATCGCCGTGCAGCCTTGCACAGCCCTTGTGCGCCGGGGTCAGTCCCACCAGGTATCGACGGCGGCGATCTCGGCGTCCGACCAGCCGAAGTGGTGCGCCAGTTCATGGATCACCACATGGCTGACCAGCTCCTGGATCGACACGTTGCCGCGTTCCGCCCATTCATCCAGGATCGGGCGGCGGAAAAGCCAGATCACGTCCGGCCGCACCATCTGGTCGGCGGTGGATTTCTCGGTCAGCGGTACACCTTCGTAAAGCCCGGTCAGATCGAAGGGGTCGTCGACGCCCAGGTCCTCGACCATCTGGTCATCGGGAAAATCCTCGATCCGCAGGCGGATCAGCGTCGCAGGCTCGCGGAAGGGGGCGGGGAGGGTGGAGATCGCCTCATGCGCCAGCTGCTCGATCAGCGCAAGCGAGGGGGCGGTGCTGTCGGGGGCCGGATCGGTCATGCGGTGAAGATAGGCTTTGGGACGGACGCAGGAAAGGGGCCATGCTGGCGGCGCGGCACCGGGCTGGATGGCGCAGCGGGCAGTAGGGGGCGACGCGGGCGGTCAAGGCGAAGACGAAACACGCAGCTTGTGCGCGCTCGGCGTTTCTGGCGGGCGTCCGCAGCCCGCAGCCCGCAGCCCGCAGCGTCGGGCAAAGGCGGAGCGGCTGCTGGAAACCTTCGGCGCAGAGACCGGCTGGAAGCTACGGCTCTGGGGTGCGTCGATGGTCGGTTTCGGGCGCTGCGCCTACCGCCATGACAGCGGCCATGGCGGGGAAAGCCGTGCCACCGGCTTTTCGCCCCGCAAAGCTGAGATCTCGCTTTACGGGCTGACCGGCGGGCCCGGGGCCCAAGCGCTGCTGCCGGGGCTTGGGCCAAACCGTGCCGGGAAAGGCTGCCTTCACCCGAGGCGGCTGGCAACGCTGGACGAGGCGGTCCTGCGCCGTCTGATCCGGGCCGGTCTGGGCCAGTCTGGGCCGGTCTGGGCCGGCCGGGCTGGCGCGCCACTGGACGGTGCATCCGGTCTGACCCGGCAAGGCAAAGCCTGCGTGCGGGGCACCCGTCCCCTTGTGAAGGCGTTGCCACCCGCTGTGGCACGGGACGGCCCAAACTGGACAAAGCCGGGGGCTTGTGACAGGGAAGGGCCTTCCAAGGAGCCCGACCGATGACCGTCACCACCCGTTTCGCCCCCTCGCCCACCGGCTGGATCCATGTGGGCAACCTGCGCACCGCCTTGATGAACTATCTCATCGCGCGGCAGAATGGCGGTACGTTCATCCTGCGGCTGGACGATACGGATCAGGAGCGGTCGAAGCCGGAATACATCGACGGGCTGCAGGCGGACCTTGCCTGGCTGGGCATCACCTATGACCGGATCGAGCAACAGTCGAAGCGCATGGCGCGCTACGGCGAAGCGGCGGAACAGCTGAAGGCCGCCGGGCGGTTCTACGAATGCTTCGAATCTCCGGTGGAACTGGACCTCAAGCGCAAGAAGCAGCTCAATATGGGCAAGCCTCCGGTCTATGACCGCGCGGCCCTTGGCCTGACCGAAGCGCAGAAGGACGCCTTCCGCGCCGAGGGGCGGCAGGGCTACTGGCGCTTCAAATTGGACCAGGAGCGGATCGAGTGGCAGGACGGGATCATCGGTCGGGTTTCGATTGATGCGGCGTCGGTCAGCGATCCGGTGCTGATCAAGGCGGACGGGCAGGTGCTGTATACCTTCGCCTCGTCGGTGGATGACGTGGACATGGCGGTCACGCATATCGTGCGCGGCGCGGACCATGTGACGAACACGGCAACCCAGATCCAGATCATGCAGGCGCTGGGGGGCACGCCCCCGACCTTCGCGCACCACTCCTTGCTGACCGGACCGCAAGGCGAAGAGCTGTCGAAGCGGCTGGGCGTGCTGTCGCTGCGCGACCTGCGGGCGCGCGGGGTAGAACCGATGGCACTGTTGTCCCTGATGGCGCGGCTGGGGTCGTCGAAGCCGGTAGAGCTGGTGTCGTCGATGGACGAGCTGGTCGCCGGGTTCGACGTGGGGTCCTTCGGGGCCGCCCCCACCAAGTTCGACGCCGAGGACCTGTTCCCGCTGACCCGGCACCATGTGCAGGGCCTGCCCTTCGCCGCCGTGCAGGACCGGATCGCGGCCCTTGGCGTGCCGGCGGCCGAGGCCGAAGCGTTCTGGGCCGTCGCCAAGGGCAACATCACGGTGCTGGACGACCTTGAGCAATGGTCGACGCTGTTCCGCGACGGGGCCGAACCCGTGGTGGACGCGGGCGACCGCGACTTCGTGCGGCAAGCCCTGGCGCTGCTGCCCGCGCGGCCCTGGACGACTGCGACCTGGGGCGAGTGGACCCTTGCGGTCAAGGAGGCGACGGGGCGCAAGGGCAAGGACCTGTTCCGCCCGCTGCGCCGCGCCCTGACCGGGCGCGACGCGGGGCCGGAGATGGCCGAGGTGATGCCGCTTCTGCGCAAGGTGCCGGAGGTCTGAGCCTTTGGCGGGCCTCCGGGGGCGCTTCGTCCCCCGGACCCCCAGAGGATACTTGTGCAGAAAGGATGACCAGGGCGATGGCCGGACAGCAGGCAAAGTTCGTCGAGGGCAACCTCTTCCGGCACGTGTCGGTGATGGCGCTGACCTCGTCGGTCGGGCTGATGGCGGTGTTCGTCGTCGACCTGATCAACATGCTGTATATCGCGATGCTGGGACGGGCCGAGCTGGCGGCGGCGATCGGCTATGCGGGCGCGATACTGTTCTTCACCACCAGTTTCGGTATCGGGATGTCGATTGCCGTCGGCGCGCTGGTGGCCCGGGCGCTGGGGGCGCGTGATCCGGCTTCGGCCCGGGCGCGGGGGACGACCGGGCTGGTGCTGGGGTTCGTCTTCGGGTCGGTCTTCGCGGCCGGGGTCTGGCTGGTGCTTGTGCCGCTGGTCGCGCTCCTGGGGGCCACGGGCGAGACGGCACGCCTGGCGGTGGAGTTCCTGCAGATCGTGATCCCGTCGCAACCCCTGCTGATGGTCGGCATGATCGGCGGGGCGATCCTGCGCAGCCATGGCGACGCGCGCGCGGCGATGATGGCGACCGTCTGGGGCGCGCTGGCGACGGCGGTCCTCGACCCGATCCTGATCTTCGGCCTTGGCTGGGAGCTGACCGGCGCGGCGATCGCCAGCGTGGTGGCGCGCGTGGTGATCGCGGTGATGGCGCTGCAGCCGATCCGTGCAAGATACGGCGGCTTCGACCGGCCGACGCCCGGCCAGGTGATCGCCGACATGGGGCCGGTCTGGGCCATTGCCGTGCCGGCGATCCTGACCCAGGTGGCCACGCCCGTCGGCCAGGCCTTCGTCACCCGCGCGACCTCGGGCTATGGCGAAGCGGCGGTGGCGGGCATGGCCATCGCCGGGCGGCTGACCCCGGTGGCCTTCGGGGTGATCTTCGCGCTGTCGGGTGCCATGGGGCCGATCATCGGCCAGAATTTCGGCGCCGGGCGGATGGACCGGGTGCGTCGGGCGTTCCTTGACGGGCTGATCTTCACCGGGCTGGTGATCGTGCTGGTGTCGGCGGTCCTGTTCCTGCTGCGCGCCCCGATTGCCGATGCCTTCCAGGCCGAAGGTCTGACGCGAGAGCTGGTCTACCTGTTCTGCGGTCCGCTGGCGCTGCTGTGGTTCTTCAACGGGGTGATCTTCGTCAGTAACGCGGTATGCAACAATCTGGGCCGGCCGTTCTGGTCGACCGTGGTGAACTGGGGCCGACACACGGTTGGCACGATCCCGCTGGCGCTGTGGCTGGGCGGGATCTGGGGTGCGCCGGGGGTGCTGATCGGGCAGGCGCTGGGCGGGGTTGCCTTCGGGCTGGCGGCGGTCTGGCTGGCGCTGCGCGCGATCCGGGCTCCGGCCATGCCGCCTTCGCGCGGGCTTTCCGGCCACGCGGCCCTCACGGCGCCAGAGGCCGCGCCGGTGGCCAGCCCGGGCGAGCGCCGCGCCTGATTGCCCGACGGCGGCCGGGTCGCATTTGCGCGGCATACGGTCGTATTCCGTTTTTCCCTTGCCGCTCACCGAAGCCTTGGGCTAACCATGGGACATCAGGTTCGGGAGAATCCGGGGGGTCACCCGGTGCCGAAGGAGCAACCGCCCCGGTAAACTCTCAGGCGCAAGGGACCGTATCTGACGACGACACTCTGGAGAGATCCCGGATCACCGGGACGCCGAAGGGATAACGATCTCAGGCGCATCTACCCCGCCAGACCGGGGGATGCAGGGACAGAGGGGGCATCGCAGGGCAGGGATCAGCCTGCCTGACGGTGCCGGCATGCTCCGGCAAGGGATGAGGGAGGGCGGCGATGGCCGACCTTGAAGAGGCGGATCCGACGCAGCTTGGGCTGCACGATCTGCATGTAGACCTGGGCGCGCGGATGGTGCCCTTTGCCGGCTATGCGATGCCGGTGCAGTATCCCGACGGGGTGCTGAAGGAACATCTGCACACGCGCAGCGCAGCGGGCCTGTTCGATGTCAGCCACATGGGCCAGGTGATCCTGCGGCCGAAGACCGATATGAAGGCGCTGTGCCGGGCCTTCGAGAGCCTGATGCCGGTCGACGTCGCGGGTCTGGCCGAAGGGCGGCAACGCTACGGGCTTCTGACCAATGACGCGGGTGGCATCCTGGATGACCTGATGTTCGCCAATCGCCGGGATCACCTCTTTGTCGTGGTGAACGCCGCCTGCAAGGCCGGGGACATAGCTCATCTGACGGCGGCCCTGCCGGACGTGGTGGTCGAGCCGGTCACCGACCGCGCGCTTCTGGCGCTGCAGGGGCCGGGGGCCGAGGCGGCGCTGGAGCCGCTGCTGCCCGGGGTGGCCGGGATGCGCTTCATGGACCACCGGATCCTTGGCACAGCCTGGGTGTCGCGCTCGGGCTACACCGGCGAGGATGGGTTCGAGATCTCCTTGCCCGAGGCGCAGGCCGAGGCCTTTGCGCGCAGACTTCTGGCCTGGCCCGGCGTCGCCCCCATCGGCCTTGGCGCGCGGGATTCGCTGCGGCTTGAGGCGGGCTTGTGCCTTTATGGCCACGACATCGACCAGACGACCAGCCCGGTCGAGGCGGCGCTGACCTGGGCAATCCAGAAATCCCGGCGCAGGGGCGGCGCGCGCGAGGGGGGCTTCCCCGGCGCTGCGCGCATCCTGCAGGACCTGGCGGACGGGCCGGAACGCCGCCGCGTTGGCCTTCGCCCGGACGGCCGCGCCCCGATGCGCGAGGGGGTAGAGCTCTTCACCACGGACGGCACGCCTGTCGGCCGCGTCACCTCGGGCGGGTTCGGGCCAAGCGTCAACGCCCCAATTGCAATGGGCTATGTCGCCGCCCATTTCGCCGCCACGGGCACCCGCCTTGAAGGCGAGGTGCGCGGCAAGCGGCTGCCGGTCACGGTTTGTGACCTTCCCTTTCACCCGACAACATACAAACGCTGAGGCAAGACCATGAAATACACCAAGGACCATGAATGGCTGCGCGTCGAGGGCGACCTGGTCGTCGTCGGCATCACCGAACACGCCGCAACCCAGCTTGGGGATGTGGTCTTCATCGAACTGCCCGAGATCGACACCATGGTCGCCGAGGGCGACGAGGTCTGCGTGATCGAAAGCGTCAAGGCGGCCTCTGACATCCTCGCCCCGATTGATGGCGAGATCGTCGAAGTGAACACGAAGCTGGTCGATGCCCCCGCGCTGGTGAACGAAGACCCGACCGGGGCTGCCTGGTTCTTCAAGATGCGGCTGGACGACCTCACCGTGCTCGACCAGTTCATGGACGAGGATGAGTATCAGGACCTGGTCAGCTGAAGAGAAACGATTTTTCGGCGAAGAATCGGAGCTTCGGGTTTTCGCCGAAAACCCGTTGCCCGGTCACAAAGGACGGAACGCCATGACCTTCACCCCGACCGACTACAATCCCGACGACTTCGCCAACCGCCGCCATATTGGCCCATCCCCGGCCGAGATGGCGGCGATGCTGGCAACGGTCGGCGTCCGCTCGCTGGACGACCTGATCGACCAGACCGTCCCGGCCGCGATCCGGCAGGCAAAGCCGCTGTCCTGGGCACCCCTGGCCGAGCATGAGCTTCTGGCCAAGATGGGCGAGGTTTCCCGCCGGAACCGGGTGATGACCCAACTGATCGGGCAGGGCTACTACGGCACCGTCACCCCTCCGGCGATCCAGCGCAACATCCTGGAAAACCCGGCCTGGTATACAGCCTATACCCCCTATCAGCCCGAGATCGCCCAGGGGCGGCTTGAGGCGCTTCTGAACTTCCAGACCATGGTCTGCGACCTGACCGGCCTTGATGTCGCCAACGCCAGCCTGCTGGACGAGGCGACGGCGGCCGCCGAGGCGATGACCATGGCCGAGCGCGTGGCCAAGTCGAAGGCGCGCGCCTTCTTCGTCGACCGATTCTGCCACCCGCAGACCATCGCGGTGATCCGCACCCGGGCGCTGCCCCTGGGGATCGAGATCATCGAGGACATGGCCGAGAACCTGGATCCCGCCCGGGTCTTCGGCGCGATCTTCCAGTATCCGGGCAGCTATGGCCATGTGCGCGATTTCAGCGCCGAGATTTCGGCCCTGCATGCGACGGGCGCGATTGCCGTGATGGCGACCGACCTGCTGGCGCTGTGCCTTCTGAAAGAGCCCGGAGCAATGGGGGCGGACATCGCGGTGGGCAGCTCGCAGCGCTTTGGCGTGCCGATGGGCTATGGCGGCCCGCATGCGGCCTTCATGGCGGTCAAGGATGCGCACAAGCGGCAGATGCCGGGCCGGATCGTCGGCGTCTCGATCGACGCCCAGGGGGGCAAGGCCTACCGCCTCAGCCTCCAGACCCGCGAGCAGCATATCCGGCGCGAGAAGGCCACCTCGAACGTCTGCACGGCGCAGGCGCTTCTGGCGGTCATGGCAAGCATGTATGCGGTCTTTCACGGGCCGAAGGGTCTGCGCGCAATCGCCGAGCGGGTGCATTTCCTGACCCAGCGCCTGGCGCGGGCGCTTAAGGCGGCGGGGGCGAAGGTTTCCCCCAAGGCCTTCTTCGACACGATCACGGTCGAGGTCGGCGTGGGCCAGGCGGGCATTCTGGCGGCGGCGCGGGCCGAGGGGTTGAACTTCCGCAAGATCGGCAGCGACCGCGTCGGGATCAGCCTGGACGAAACGACCGACCTGAAGGTCCTGATCCGGATCCTGCGCGCCTTCGGCCTTGACGGCGTGCCGCCGCACCGGGCAAGCCTTGGCTTTCCAGAAGCCATGCTGCGAACCTCTGACTACCTGACCCATCCGGTCTTTCACATGAACCGGGCGGAATCCGAGATGATGCGCTACATGCGCCGCCTGTCGGACCGTGACCTGGCGCTGGACCGGGCGATGATCCCCCTCGGCTCCTGCACGATGAAGCTGAACGCGGCGGCCGAGATGATGCCGATCACCTGGCCCGAGTTTGGCAGCCTGCACCCCTTCGCCCCCGCCGACCAGGCCCTGGGCTACAAGGAGGCCATCGACGATCTGACCGCCAAGCTGTGCGAGATCACCGGCTATGACGCGATGTCGATGCAGCCGAATTCCGGCGCGCAGGGGGAATATGCGGGGCTTCTGACCATCCTTGCCTATCACCGGGCGCGGGGGGATGGGGACCGCAAGATCTGC
>JANNXX010000025.1:0-27033 GCA_031409795.1 Rhodobacterales bacterium | reverse complement strand
CGCTTCGGCCACGGTCCGGGAAAAGGCATGAAACACGGCCACTTCTTCGGTGCAGGGCGATGCAAGATCTTCGCGCATCAGGGCGCGGTCGGCGTCATCCAGATCCCGGCCCTTGGTGGCCATGATCTTTTCGACATAGCGGGCGGTCTCTGCAATCGGGTCGATCCGGTCGACCGTCAAATCCGGCAACGTCCCGTCCACCACCAAGGACACATGCGCGGCGGGATCGGTGGTCGTCAGATGAACGGCATGGCCACGCTTCACTAGACCTATGGCAATGGCAGCGGCCACAGTGGTCTTGCCGACCCCGCCCTTGCCCATCACCATTATCAGCCCCCGTCCGGCCCGCGCGAGGTCGTCCACCATGGCAACAAGCCCCGCCTCGTCAACGCCCCCCACCTTGTCAACGTCCGAGGACACTGCGGCAACAGGGGCCGAGGCAGGTTCCGGCAGTAGCAAGGCGCGCAGGGCGGGCAGACCAACCATGTCGAAAGACCGCAGCGGGACTTCGGCTTTGGAGAGCACTGACAGACTCGCAGGCAGGCTTGCCAGCACGGCCGCATGGTCGCGTTCCAGACCATCGGCGACCGCATCCCCGGCGACGCTGGCGTGAAAAACGCCATTCACAACAAGAAATTGATTGCCAAGGCCCGGTTTGTGCAGCTCGTCCGACGTCCGTGCCGCTTCGCGCACGGCACCCCGATCTGCGCGGGTCACCAGAACAATCGCAGTGCGCGCGGGGTCGGCCAGCGTTTGCAAGGCCCTGCGGAACCGGTCTTCCTGCATTTTCAGACCCGAATGCGGACCAAGACACGAGGCGCCCCGGTCATTTCCTTTCAGGAACCCACTCCAGGCGCGAGGCAGGCTGAGCAGCCGCAGCGTATGGCCCGTGGGGGCAGTGTCAAAAATGACGTGGTCATATGCATCGGCATCCCCGGCGAGGAGGCCGACGAATTCGTCAAAGGCGGCGATCTCGGTGGTGCAGGCCCCGGACAGTTGTTCGCGAACGGTGGATCTTTCGGGCTCGGTGGCGCCAGGGCCAAGTTGACCCAGCACCCTGCTCCTGTAGTCTGCGGCTGCTTTGTCCGGGTCGATGTTCAAGGCAAAAAGGTTGGACGCTTAAATGGCTGTCGCCCTGTCGTTCAGCGTCACACCCAGCATCTCGTCGAGGTTGGAGGCGGGATCGGTACTGACCAGAAGCACCCGCTTCCCTTGATCCGAAAGCGACAGCGCGACCGCACAACTCAGCGACGTCTTTCCGACGCCGCCCTTTCCGGTGAAGAACAGGTAACGCTTCGGATCTTGCAACAGTGATAGGGCGCTCATGGTGCATACCTCAATCGACTGTCATGACGATCCCATGATGCTGGTCAGGATGCATTGACCCACATCAGGGGCGTCCTGACAGGATGCGGTAGCGTTTTGACCGAACGGACCCTCGGCAAAGATCGCATGACCCAGCGTTGTCAGATCGCCTGCGACTGGTTCACCCGCTTCATCAACGCTTCGGCAGTTTCCTTGCGCTCGGAATATCGGTCCACTAGATAGTTTGCGCGGTCGCGGGTCAGCAGGGTGAACTTCATTAGCTCCTCCATCACATCGACGATCCGATCATAGAGAGGAGACGGGCGCATCCTTCCCGCCTCGTCGAATTCCTGAAACGCCTTGGGAATGGACGACTGGTTCGGGATGGTGATCAGGCGCATCCATCGCCCCAGAATTCGCATCTGGTTGACCGCGTTGAAACTCTGCGAGCCACCCGATAGGCGCGCTGGTGGCACTGGCGCAACTCGACCCGGCCTGGGGCATAGCGGCGTCGGTTGCCTTCGTGATGGCGGTGCAGGGCTTGTCGGGGGTGGCCAAGGACCTTGCCAAGATGTCGTCGAAATCGGCGGTCAAGCTTCTGGCCCCCAAGGAAGATGGCGGGCTGTTCCGGTGGGTGGCTTATCTGACCGGATCGAAGAATGCGGTGAAGGGGCTTGGGTTCTTTCTGGGGGCAGCCCTGCTGGGACTGGCTGGGTTCCAGGCAGCGGTCTGGGGCATGGCAGCGGTGCTGGCAGTGATCCTCGCAGCGGTGGCGCTGTTCCTGCCGACCGGCCTGCCGGGGCGGATGAAATCCGAGGAAAGCTGGGGCGGCTGGCGGTCGAAGGACGTGCGGGTGAACCGGCTGTCGCTGGCGCGGATGTTCCTGTTCGGCGCGCGCGACGTGTGGTTCGTCGTCGGCATTCCGGTTTATTTCCAGTCGGTGCTGTCGGACACCACCACCGAAGGGCGGCGCGAGGCGTTCTTTCTGGTGGGTGGGTTCATGGCGCTGTGGATCATCGCCTATGGCGGGGTGCAGGCGCTGGCCCCGCGCCTTCTGGGCGGCAAGGCCCAGCCCGAGGCCGAAACCACGCGCAAGGCCATTCTCTGGGCGGGCCTGCTAGTGCCAATTCCGTTCGCCTTGGCCGCAGCCGCTTTGTTGGCCGGGGGACCTGCGCCGTGGCTGACCGTGACTCTAGTGATCGGGCTGCTGCTGTTCGGCTTCGTGTTCGCGATCAACTCGTCTGTCCATTCCTATCTGATCCTCGCCTTCGGGTCGGCTGAGCGGATCACCCGCGACGTAGGCTTCTTCTACATGGCCAACGCAGCCGGGAGGCTGATCGGTACGCTGCTTTCAGGGCTGAGCTACCAAGTCGGCGGCTTGCCGTTGTGCCTTGCGACGGCCGGTGTCATGGCCGCCCTCAGTTGGTGGGCAGCTGCACGCCTGCGGCAGGTTTGACCAAGGCGGTGGCCCGAAGCGACGCTGAAAGTCAGCGCCTGATGCGGCAAACATGAAAGGCTGCTTCAGGTAATCCGGTCCGCAGCACGCTGAAGAGGCTGAGCGGCGGCTATGGGCCGAGAGTGTCGATCACCGCCTGAAGGCCCTGAGTCAAGGCGCTGCCGGTAAGCGCACAGGCATTCGAATGCTCTGCCTCAAGACAGAGCATTCCGCCGGCCAAGTTCATGTCCTCGCGGTGCTGAACAGGGCGGTCTTGCTGTGGTTTGCCCATGTTTTGCCCATAGTCGAGAGTAGCCGACTAATCATGTCCCTGACAACGTTTGAAGAAACCGCTCCGATGGACAGTTCAGGCACATCTAGCGTCAGGATTCGGTGCCACGGGCGGGCTTAGTAGTCCGCACCCAAAAGATCGACGTCCAGCAGGTTCTTGATGCTATCACCTGGGCCACCGCCGAGCACGCCGCCGGACTTGAAGCCCATGCGTCCTACATCGCGTCATGGCTGAAGGCCCTTAAGGACGACAAGCGGGCGGTCTTTGCCGCCGCCGTCGCCCATGCGCAGCGCGCTGCTGACTATCTGGCGCGGGTGCAGCCGCAAGCAGAGCAGGACAGGGCCGCCGCATAGCGGCGGCCCTAGATTGGGAAGGGCAAATTTTCGGCGTCCGCCGCGGGCGTCCGCCTGTTGCTTGCAGGCAACCATGTGGAGACAAGCGCCACTTGTCGCTTGACCAGCTCTTAAGCCGTGTTCTATGTTTGTTCCCATGAACGATTCGATTCCACCTCACCCTGGAAGCCTGGTTCGCGCCCGTTGTCTTGAGCCGCATGGCCTCACCGTCGCGGACGGTGCGCGCCTACTTGGTGTCACGCGCCAGGCGCTCAACAATGTCGTAAACGGCAAGGCTGGTATTTCGCCGGAAATGGCCATCCGCCTTTCGCAGGTGTTCGGTGGCGCAGAAGAAACCTGGCTACAAATGCAGCTCGCCTATGACCTCGCACTTGCTCGCGAACGAGCCCATACAATCAAACTCCAGTGCGCCGCCAAGTTGCCGCACTCGCAGAAAGAGTTGAGGCCGCTTTGACCCCGGGTGAACCTGTAATTCACATCTCCCTGCGCCAGTCGTCACTACCCGAGCATTGCCCGGTAACAGCCGCTGTCAATGAAGTTGCAAATTCCGGCATCGAAGGGCGCGGGGCGATCTTCACGCGTCGTGAGGTGGTCGATTTTCTGCTCGATCTTGCCGGTTACACAAGCAACCGGCCGCTTCACAAGTTGCGCCTTCTGGAGCCATCCTTCGGCGGCGGGGATTTTCTTTTGGCAGCCATCGACCGTCTCTTGGCGGCATGGACGGAAGCCGGGCGGCCGGACCCTGTCGCCACTTTGTCGAATTGCATCCGCGCCGTGGAGCTTCACCGCGTCTCCTTCACCGGAACGTTCAGCGAAGTCGTCGCCGCACTGACCGGGGCCGGAATCAGCCAGCGCGACGCCGAGACGCTTGCTAGGCAGTGGCTGGTATATGGAGATTTTCTGCTGGTGCCCCTGGAGGGCAGCTTTGACGTCGTTATTGGCAATCCACCCTATGTGCGGCAGGAACTGATACCCGACGCACTGATGGCGGAATACCGGGCACGCTATCAAACGATCTACGACCGTGCGGACATTTACGTGCCCTTCATCGAGCGGTCTTTGAACGCACTCGGAAAGGGCGGGCAGCTTGGGTTCATTTGTGCTGACCGCTGGATGAAGAACCGCTATGGCGCGCTGCTCAGGAAGATGGTCGCTGACCAGTTTCACCTCAAAGTCTACGTGGACATGGTCGATACTCCTGCCTTCCATTCGGACGTCATCGCGTATCCGGCCATAACGATCATCGCGCGCGAAAAGCCTGCGGCGACGCGCATCGCCCGCCGCCCTGAGATTGACGCGGCGGCTCTGACCAGCCTCGCGGTAATCCTCGGATCAAAGAGCCACCCGGACCCGGCCTCCGGCGTTCGCGAAATGCACGATGTCATTGCCGGAGCGGAGCCATGGATTCTCGAATCCTCGGATCAGCTCGCACTGGTCCGCAGGCTTGAGCAGGATTTCCCCTCGATCGAAGAAGCCGGGTGCAAGGTCGGAATCGGAGTCGCGACCGGAGCCGACCGGGCATTCATCGGAAGGTTTGATGACCTTGACGTAGAGCCGGACCGCAAGCAGCCGCTTGTGATGACGCGGGACATTCTCAACGGTCATGTCGAGTGGCGAGGCTTTGGCGTCATAAACCCCTTCGGCGACGACGGCAGGCTTGTCAATCTGGAGCACTACCCGCGCCTTCGCCGGTATCTTGAGGCCCGCAAGGACGATATCACCGGCCGCCACGTTGCACAGAAAGCTCCTGCGAACTGGTACCGAACGATCGACCGGATTTATCCGGAGCTGACCTTGAAGCCGAAGTTGCTGATCCCCGACATTAAAGGGGCCGCGCATATCGTGTTTGAAGAGGGACGCCTCTATCCGCACCACAATCTGTATTTCATCACCTCTGATAGCTGGGACTTGAAGGCTCTACAGGCAGTTTTACTGTCTGGCATCGCCAGACTTTTCGTTTCGATCTATTCAACCAAGATGCGGGGCGGCTATCTTCGCTTTCAGGCGCAGTATCTGCGGCGCATCAGATTGCCGCACTGGTCGAAGGTTCCGCCGAAGCTCAGGCGTGAACTTTTCGAAGCAGCCGAACGTAGCGACGTCGCGGCATGTAACAATGCTGTCTTCGCGCTCTATGGACTGAACAAAGAGGAAATGACCGCGCTCGGGGGGGAATGGTGACTAATGGGGATTGATCTTGTTGATTACGAGCGGAAGGCCCGCGAGGCGACCATGGCCTTTTGGGGGAACCGGGAGAAGGCAAGACAGAAGCAGATCGAAGCAGGGAAGGCCGACCAGGGTGAGCGCGCGGGGGTTACCGCCGGAAAAAACATGGACGGCTTCATCGCACTTGTTATCGACCTGATCGAGGCCAACGGTCTTGCTCATGCCAAAATTCACAAGCAGCGCGCGGTTCTCACGCTTCCCGGTTACTTCCGGCCTACAAAGCTGTGGGATTTACTCGTCATCAATGAGGGCAGACTTGTCGCGGCCGTGGAGCTGAAAAGCCAAGTTGGCCCCTCATTCGGAAACAACTTCAACAACCGGACCGAAGAAGCGATAGGCACGGCGCATGACTTGTGGACGGCATACCGGGAAGGGGCCTTCGGCAAGCATCCCAGGCCGTTCGTTGGCTGGATGATGATGGTTGAAGATGCCCCGGAATCGCGCCGCCCCGTAACAGATCGGTCGCCAAACTTTCCAGTGTTCAAGGAGTTTCAGGGTGCATCATACCTCAAACGGTACGATGTACTCTGCCAACGGCTGGTGCAGGAACAGCTTTACACCACCGCGTCCGTGCTGGCATCGCCTCGCACGGCAGCAACGACCGGTGAGTTCAAAGAACTGTCTGAGCTGACCAGCCTCAAGACGTTCGTCACGTCCTTTGCCGGACATATTGCCGCCGAGGCGGCAAGGGGGGCATAGGATGACAGCGCAGCACTCCCACCCGTTGGAACCTACTATCACGTGCCCGCGCTGCCACAGCGAAATCAAGCTCACCGAATCTTTAGCCGCTCCCATTGTTGAGGCCACTAAGCTGCATTTTGAGCAGGAGATCGCGCGCAAGGACAAAGAGATCGAATCCCGCGAAGCGGCGGTCAAAACACAAAAGCAAGCAGTAGATGACGCACAGAGGAGAATCGAAGAACAGGTGATCGAAAGGCTTCAAGCCGCACGTGCCACAATAGCCGCCGAAGAAGCAAGGAAAGCCAAGGACGCCTGTGCATCTGAGATAGGGCAACGAACGGCGGAGCTGACAGAACTTCGTGAGATTCTGGAGGCCAAGGACGCCAAACTGACTGAGGCGCAGAATGCGCAGGCCGAAGTCATGCGCAAGCAGCGGGCACTTGATGATGAAAAGCGAGAGCTGGAGCTGACCATTGAAAAGCGACTCCAGGCGTCGGTCGCCGAGGTTAGGCAGAAGGCAAAAACCGAGGCAGAAGATAGCATGAAGCTCAGAGTCGCCGAAAAGGAAGAGCAAATCGCCTCGATGCAGCGCCAAATCGAAGAACTGCGACGCCGTGCAGAACAAGGCTCACAACAATTGCAGGGGGAGGTCCTCGAGCTGCACCTTGAAGCTGTGCTGCGCGAACGCTTTCCACTCGACGGTATCGAGTCGGTGGGGAAGGGGGAGTTTGGCGGTGATATCCTTCACAGGGTGGTCAGCGTGAGCGGGCTGCCGTGCGGCACAATACTGTGGGAATCCAAGCGTACAAAAAACTGGTCGGATGGCTGGCTGGCGAAGCTACGGAACGATCAGAGAAGCGCGGGTGCAGATATCGCTATCCTCGTTTCAACCTCGCTGCCGAAGGAGATTGATACATTCGGGCTCGTTGATGGTGTTTGGGTTACAGATAGTCGCTTTATGATCCCACTGGCTATTGCCGTGCGCCACTCCCTCAACGAAGTTGCCAATACACGGCAGACGCGCGAGGGACAGGCCACGAAGATGGAGCTTGTCTACCAGTACCTCACGGGACCACGCTTCCGACATCGCGTGGAAGCAATCGTGGAGAAATTTTCCGATATGCAGGCGGACCTCGACAGGGAACGGAAGACCATGACCCGGCTATGGGCAAAGAGAGAGGCACAGATAGCCGGTGTAGTCGATGCGACCGTAGGTATGTATGGCGACCTGCAAGGTATTGCCGGTCGCGCCCTCCAAGAAATAGAAGGATTGCAGCATCCCCTCCTTGAGGGAGGAAACGGGGAAAATGACGAGTGATGCGGCCGCCAAGAAGATAAGCATTTGGGAAGCTCTGGACGGTTGGGGAAAATCACTCCCAGGTTGGCAGCAATTCACGGTCTCCTATGCCGTTCGGGACGGAACTCTTTCCGAGGAACGTATCGGGGAGGCGTATGCGATCTATCTTAGAGGCGCGCAGCTCACGACCGACATAACTCCGCTCGCCGCTATTCCCGATTCAATAACTGGACGCGCCGATGGAACCGACTCTAGTCCTATGCTGATCGCCGGGATTAAGAACCCGGTGAATGTCAATGCCATTCCGGGCACTGCCGAGCTGCACTTCGGTAACGGGCTCACCGTCATTTACGGCCACAATGGCGCAGGAAAAAGCGGGTTTGCCAGGATAATGGCCGCCGCCTGTTTCAGCCGATCAAGAGAGCGCATTCTTCCCAACGTATATGACGCTTCAGCATCAACCCTGCCGGCCAGCGCAGACATTCTCATCCGGCGTGGCCAGGCACAGGATGAAACACTGCCTGTTACGCAAGGCACAGAACACGCCGTGCTGCGGCGCATCAGCGTTTTCGACTCTGCAATCGCCCGCGTCCATCTGGCAGAAGAAACGCCACTTGGATTTCAGCCCGCGGGCTTTGATGTGTTCGATGAAGTTACCCGGGTGATTGAGGCCATTTCAAGGCGGCTCGATGCGGACATTGCCAAGCGTCGGTCTGAGAACAAGTTCGTCAATATCTTCATCGGCGAAAGTGCAATCAGAACTGAGATTGGCAAGCTTTCCAAGGACACGGATGCTATCGACATATCCACCCATTGGGTTGATCGAGGTGCCGATGGCGCTCCGGGCAACGTCATACTTGATGATTGTCCCGCCAACTCGGATGCCTACAAGACCCCGCATCGTGCAAAGGAGTTCCTCGCCAAGGCGAAAAAGGGCATTGGCCAAACGCGGGTCGATGCTGTGCGCGCCGGCGCGTCGGCCCTCCGGCAGACGGTCGAAGAAATCATAATCCGCGACCTGTTCAAGGGGACCGTCAAACGGTGGGATGAGCAAGTAAAGATCGGAAATTTGAAGGAAATAGAATGGTCCAACGACGTGGCTGACGAAATCTGCCTGTTGCAGGACGACATTTCGCGCTTGATCGACGCTCATTCGACTTCAGATGAATTCGGAGGCGGGATGCCCGAGCCGGACGAGCTGGAGAAGCTCATCGGACGGGTGGACGCGATGCAGGCGAACGCGAAGAAGCGCCGAAAGTGATCCGGCGCTTTTGATCTTGCCTAGTGAGCCTTGTTCCGACGAGCCGGAAAGAGCATAGCCTGATCTTTTGCATCACGACGCCAAGGCACACGAAGCCATCGCGGTGGGGCTGACGCTGTTCTATTCGTCGTGTTGGTGACGAACGCCATCGTAGACGCAATCCGGGCCGGTGTTGCCACCGGCCCGAACTAAGTGCTCCGCCCTTTGTCAGTGACGAGCTGGCTCGTCGCCCGCCTCGCTCGGACGCGGAAAAAGCAGTGGGTGCTGCTCTTCAGCGAAGCCTTCAAACTCTCGGTCCAGGCTCCTTACGAGCATATGCAACATATAGCGAAGCGCGCCCTCGAAATCGGTCGGGCGGTCAATGTCGATGCGCGGTCTCACTACGCACCGTCCACAGGTGGACTTGCATGTTTTTGCAAATCGAGCCAACACCGCCGACCCGCAACGAAAGGTCATCACTTGCTGAAACTCGTCGAAAAGCCCAAACCCGAAAGCCTGACGTGTCAAAGAATGCCTGACTGGCATTTGCCCGCAGTGAAGATCAATCGCCCCGAGATCACTTTGGGCGTCCGGTTCGTCTGCGATCGATGCGGTCTGATCGGGAAGCCAGAATGGGTGATGCTGGTCGTCATGAGGCTCTTCCCGTTGCAATCGACGAAGACGACCATGATCGGCCCGGTCGGAAAGAAGCTGAAGGCCACGATGAGCGCGCCGCTTTCGTCGGTGGCAAAGCCGTGCTGTGCGGCGCAGGCCTGCGCCTTAAGCCGCGCGATGGTGGTGGCGTCGATGGGGGTGGGGGTGCCGGCGACGCTCATTCCTGCACCGCCTGAGCCCGCGCCCATGTGAGGGTGGCGGTCCGCACGGCGGCGGCGGTCGACAGCCCCTGTTCCCTGGCGGCACTGTCGATGACCGCCTTCTGTGCGCTGGTCAGGAGGACAGTGATCCTGACGTCGCTTTCGTTCGTCCTTCCCATCTCTGCGATGTCTCCGTTTGTGCGGCACTGATTTGCCGGTGGACTGCCAGCCTACCGCCAGACCCGCGCCGAAGTCCAGCGGATTCTCCGGCTAAGTCACTGATGTAATTAGACAAGTCTGGACTTGACGAATTCTGTGGGGTCGGACGGCTCTGTCACCAATGTCACCGGGGCCTCGCGTGTTGCTTGGCAGTGCAACTCGACCGAAGATGCTCTAGCACGAAAAAGCAAGACGGTGGCGCGTCCACAAATTTTGTGAACCGGCTGGGCTGCGGGATTGCGGGCGATAAACCCGACCATCGGTTCTCGACGTGAAAAGAGGGGGTTTCAGGCAAGTTGCCCGAAACCGAACAGAAGGACATTGCCGCCGCGATCTGAGCTGCGGATGATCCCGGGCCCGCCCGGATGGGCGAGGTCTGGGGCTCCATCGAGGCGGAGCATGGGCTGGGTTCTGGTGGTCCGGGTGGAGGTGCGAGCGGTTCCTCCCCGCACGGAGGGGAACCGCTTTCTGCCAAGCAGGAGGCCGGTTGCGGTAACTTCCTCCCCGAACGGGGAGGATGTTCTGACCGCCCGCTGCCCCATTTCGTCAAGTCCAGCCTTGACCGTTGCCCCTTGGCCGGGCGACGATCTGGCCCATGGCCCATGGCTGGCCCATAGTGTTTGCACATCCGGAACCCAAGGCGTTGACATGAGGACAGAAAACACCCCTGGCAGGCGGATCATGGACATCTACCTGCTTCGCAAAGCGCAGACCTGAGATCGTCACCCGTGCTGAGGGGTCGGCTCCAGCCGGTTTCCGGTTCGCCATGCAGCGTCCACGGGCAGCGGTTCCCCCGTCAAGCTGCCCTTGCGCCGGCCCGACCCGAAATGCTGACGGACCCCTGCCGGGGGCTGACCTTGATTGTCGGCACAAGGACGCAAAGTTGACCGGCGCGGACCGGACCGGACTGGCGCGGACTGGCGCGGACCGGACTGGCATCGGCGGCAAGCCCGCCAGGGTGGCGCTTGGAAGGTATCCCGGGGTCAGGCTTGTTCTTGCCTCATCGCCGGAACAGGACGGTTGCGGCAGTGGCTGCGACGGGACGGGACGGAAGACCCTGGGGCATCCACCCTATCGGGTGGCTACAGGTCGCCGGTCTTCCAGCCTGCCGAGCAGGATCTTGATCCTGTTGCGTCGCTTGGCGTGCCTGGAGGGCTTGGTGTATGTTATCCGGCCCGCAAAGCACGGCTTTCGCGCCCGGAATGGCCGGGCCGCGTTCGGCTGGTCTTCCCTCAGCGCCCGGCAAGCACTTCGCCCAGGGCCTTTTCCAGCCGGTCGCACCCGTCGGCGGTCGTGATGATCCCGGGCGACAGGCGCAGGGTCTGACCTCGGTGGTCCGCGGTAACCCCCTTCCGGCGCAGGCTTGCGACCCCTGCCGCAGCGGGCAAGTCCGCCGGAAGTTCAAGCATCACCGATCCGCCGCGCCGGTCGGATTCGCGCGGGGTCAGGGGGCGCAGGCCAAGCTCATCCGCGATGGCAAGGATGCGTTCGGTCAGGGCGCGGTTGTGGGACAGAAGCGCCGCATGGTCCTGGCCGGCATGCCAGTCCATCGCCGGAAGCGACGCCAGCGCGGCCATGCAGGACGGTGTGCCGGAATCGAAACGCCGGATGTCATTGGCAAAGGCAAAGCGTGCGATGTCCCAGTTGAACGGGTCAGGCTGGCTGAACCAGCCGCGCAGTGCCGGTTGGCAATCGGCGATCACCGGCGGGGCGACATACAGCGCCCCCGCGCCCGGAGTGCCGCACATCCACTTCAGCGAGGTCGAAAGCGCGAAGTCCACCGCCGGTTCGTTGACGTCAAAGGGCAAAAGCCCCGCCCCCTGAGTGATGTCGACGCCGATCACCGATCCCATCCGCCGCCCGTGTTCGACAAGCGCCGGCAGATCGGCCCGCTTCGAGGTGGTGGACGACACCCAGGTGATCAGCGCAAGGCCGACATCGGGCGTCCACCGGTCCAGGAAATCCGCATCCTCGACCCAGGCCGCTCCCGCGCGCGGCGGCACGGTGCGCAAGGTGAAACCGTGCCGTCCGGCCAGCCCGGCCAGAAGGAAGTGGTTCGACGGAAAGCAGTCAGCCGCGACCAGAACGGTCCGGCCGGTCAGCGCCTTGGCGGGCAGGGCCTCCAGCAGCATGTGCAGGCCCTGGGTCACGCTGTCGCAGGTGGTGACCGATCCCGCAGGTGCGGCAAGGATCGCCCGCCACCGGTCGATGAAGCGCTGGCGCAGCGGCAGCACCTGGCCCCATTGGCCATCGTCGGCGCGGCCCCAGACCTTGGCGAAACCGGCCATCGCGGCGGCAAGGTCGGTGGCCTTGCCGGGATACATCCCGATCGAGTGGTAGAGGAAATAGGCATCCGTCATCTGGGGCCTTCCGGTCCTTGCGCGCAACTCACCCCGCTTGATAGCGCCTTGGCCTGCCGGATTGAAGCCGCAGCCTGAACCAGGCGCCGGACGCGCGGCGCGGATCCCGACCTGTCGCAAGGGAAGCCGGTTGATTTGGCACTTGCCATGCTGGCGGACTTGCCGCTTTCTCGAGGGGTCACGGAAGGAACCTTCATGCCCCCCGACCGCCTGCGGCTGAACGACGGCCACTCGATCCCAGCACTTGGCCTTGGCATCTGGCAGGTCCCGGCCGCCGAGACCGCTGCAACCGTCGCTGCGGCGCTGCGGCTGGGCTACCGGCTGGTCGATGGCGCGGCGATCTATGGCAACGAGGCCGGGCAGGGCGAAGGCCTGCGTCAAAGCGGTGTAGAGCGGGACGAAGTGTTCGTGACCACCAAGGTCTGGAACAGCGAGCAGGGCCATGACACCACCCTGCGCGCGGTCGAGGCCAGCCTTGCGCGGCTGCAACTGGACCGGATCGACCTGTGCCTGATCCACTGGCCGGCCCCCGCGCTGGGTCGTTACGTCGACACCTGGCGCGCGCTGATCCGGCTGCGCGACGAAGGCCGGGTGCGGTCGATCGGCGTGTCGAACTTCATGGGCGCGCATCTGGAACGGCTGGTCGGGGATACCGGCGTGGTCCCGGTCCTGAACCAGATCGAGCTGAACCCGCGGCTTCAGCAGGCCGGCTTGCGTGACCTGCATGACCGGATGGGCATCGTCACCCAAAGCTGGACCCCGCTGGGCCAGGGCCGCAGCTTCGACGCGGCTCCGGTGCAGGCAGCGGCCCGGCGGACCGGGAAATGCCCGGTCCAGGTGATCTTGCGCTGGCATCTGCAACTGGGGTTGTCGGTGATCCCGCGGTCCACCCGCACGGCGGGGCTGGCCGAAAACCGGGACGTGTTCGACTTCGCCTTGCTGCCGGAAGAGATGGCGGCGATGGCCGGCCTGGACGAAGGCGCCCGCTGCGGGCCCGACCCGATGAGCTTTGTCTGAAAAGTGGGCCGGGTGCCGCATTCCCCCGCTGCCACCCGACCCGCAGCACCTGCGGACTGATCCGCGATGCACCAGACCCTGACCCAGATTTACGAGGCCAAAGTCACCAGCGGCGCGCTTAGGCCAGATCCCGCGCAACACGCCGTCCTGCCGCTGCTGGACGGGTTGCGCGACTGGCTTGAGGCCAATGCCGGTCGCCGCGTCGGGCTGTTCGCCGGGCTGTTCGCAAAACCCCTTGCTCCGCCGAAAGGTGTCTACCTCTGGGGCGGTGTCGGACGCGGCAAGTCCATGCTGATGGACCTTTTCCTTGATGCGACCGCGATCTCCCAGAAACGCCGGGTGCATTTTCACGCCTTCATGCAGGAAATCCACTCTGGCATGCATGAGGCGCGCAAGCGCGAGGTCGAGGATGCCCTGGCCCCGGTGGCCGAGGCAGTTATCCGCGAGACCCGCCTTCTGGCCTTCGACGAGATGCAGATCACCGACATCACCGATGCGATGATCGTCGGGCGGCTGTTCGAAAAGCTGTTCGCGGCCGGTGTCGTGATCGTGACCACCTCGAACCGCCCGCCGCGCGATCTTTACAAGGACGGCCTGAACCGCGCACTTTTCCTGCCGTTCATCGACATGATCGAAGACCGGCTGCAGGTGGTCGAACTGGAAAGCCCGACGGACTATCGCCAGCACCGGCTTGCGGGGGCGCAGGTCTACTTCCACCCCGCGCGCAGCGCCAGCGCCGACATCGCGGCCATCTGGGCCGACCTGACCGGCGGCGCGCCCGAAGCTCCGATGACACTGGAGGTGAACGGCCGCAAACTGGTGCTGCCCCGCCATGCCAGCGGCGTCGGCCGGGCCACCTTCTGGGACCTGTGCGCCAAGCCGCTTGGACCTGCCGACATGCTGGCGATTGCCCGGTCGGTCCGGGTGCTGATCCTGGAAGACATCCCCCAGCTGTCCGCCGCGAACTACAACGAGGCCAAGCGCTTCGTCACCCTGATCGACGCACTGTATGAGGCGAAGGTCCGGCTGATCGCCTCGGCGGCCGAAGCGCCAGAGCGGCTTTACATCGAAGGCGAGGGCTCGTTCGAGTTTGACCGCACCGCCAGCCGCCTGCGCGAGATGCAGGCGGCGGATTGGGGCGGTTAGCCCGTCAGTCCAGCGTGCGCCCGGCCGGCACCGCCCGTTTTGACACGCCTGCGGCCAGCACGTCGGCAAAGGCGTGGTTCACGTCGCGATGCTTGGCTTCGTCGGCGCGCACCGCGACGATCACCTCGCGCAGGCGGGCATCGGCAGGCAGCTTCCAGTAGTCGATGGCGATCTTCGGGGCGACCACGTTGTCCGCCCGGCCACTGTCCACCTCGGCCAGATAGCTTGTGTAGCTGATAACCGCCTCTTCCTCCAGGTAGCCCACAACGCGATGCGCGGTCTTGGGGGCGAAGAGGTAGAGGAAGAAGTAGGTGTTGAAGAACACCGCCTGCCCGAACATGATCAGCATCCGCTCCAGAAACGACGGCTTGGCGATGTTGATGAAGGTCATCAGATGCATCCGCTCGTTCTCGGCCTCGTCCAGAAGCTCGCGGATCCAGCCTTCGTCCTCGCGGATGTGGCGCAGCGATTTCAGGTGCTGCAGCAGACCCCCCACCATGCCCGGCACGGCGGCCACGGTTTCCAGCACCACGGCGCGGTGGCCGTAGCGTTTGGAAAAGAAGGCGTCGGCAAAGACGCGCATGAACTTGACGATGCCAAGGGCGATGCGGTCGGACAGATCCTCCGGGGCCTTGTGCAGATCGAGAGGGGGCGAGTTCGTGGTGCTGTCGGTCATGATTGATCCTTTCCCCGCAAAGATGGGAGCCGGTGGCCGATCCACAATCCGGTGCGGCGATTTGCGCCTTATCCCTGCAGTGCCTGCCACAACAGCCGCAGCGCCATTGCGGTCGAGATGGTGACCAGCAGCGGCTTGATCAGCCCCGCCCCGACCCGCATCGCTGCCTGCGCGCCAAGGCTTGCCCCCGCCACCTGAGCCGCAGCCATCGCAAGGCCCACCGCCCACCAGGTCGCGCCGGTCGGGATGAAGACCACAAGGCTACCGACGTTCGAGGCGAAGTTCAGCATCTTGGTATGCGCCGTGGCCTTCAGCACGCCATAGCCCGCCAGCAGCACGAAGCCCAGCATGAAGAACGATCCCGTCCCCGGCCCGAAGAACCCGTCATAGGCCGCGACCAGCGGCACCACCGTCACCGCAAAGACCGGCGGGCTGATCCGCGCCGGGTGCGCCGCATCCGTCAGCCCCGGCTTCAGCGCGAAGAAGGCGGCCACCCCGATCAGGATCACCGGCATGATGACCCGCAGGACCTCCACCGGAACAAGATGCGCCACCATGGCACCACCGGCCCCGGCCGTCGCCGAGATCGCCGCCATGCCGAACTGATCCTGCGGCCGGACCTGCCCCGCACGGGCGTAGGCCAGCATCGCCGTCCCGGCCCCGAAGGTGCCCTGCAGCTTGTTGGTCGCCAGCGCCTCGATCGGCGAGGCTCCGACCAGCAAGAGCGCCGGAAAGGTGATCAGTGCTCCACCACCTGCGATGCTGTCGACAAAGCCCGCAGCAAAGGCCGCAAGGATCAGGATCAGCGCCAGATGGGTCGCAACCTCGAACATCCGGCGCTTGTCACCCGTCTCCCGCTAAAGGACAAGCCGTCACGCCGCGTCCAGCAGCCCCCGGCCCTTCAGCAGCGCCTCGACCCCCGGCATCCGGCCCCGGAACTTCAGATACAGCGCCTCGGGGTCTTCCGACCCGCCCGCCGACAGGATGAACGTCTCCAGCCGCTGCGCGGTCTCGGGGTCGAAGGGATCGCCCGTCTCCTCGAAGGCGGCAAAGGCGTCGGCGTCCATCACTTCCGACCACATGTAGCTGTAGTAGCCCGCCGAATAGCCGTCACCGCTGAAGACATGCGCGAAATGCGGGGTGGCGTGGCGCATCCTTATTGCGCGGGGCATTCCCAGCCCTTCCAGCACCTGGGCCTGCCGCTGCATCGGATCGGCGGGGGGCTGGCCGGTGTGAAATTCCAGATCGACCAGCGCCGAGCTGACAAATTCGACCGTGGCAAAGCCCTGGTCATAGGTTCCCGCCGCCAGCAGCCTGCGAGCCATGTCAGCAGGCATCGGCGCACCCGTTTCATGGTGCCGCGCATGGGCCTCCAGCACAGCGGGCACCTCCAGCCAGTGCTCGTAAAGCTGGCTTGGCAATTCCACGAAGTCCCGCGCCACGCTCGTGCCGCTGATGAACCCATAGGTCACGTCCGACAGCATCTGGTGCAGCGCATGGCCGAACTCGTGGAACAACGTCCGCGCATCGTCATAGGACAGCAGCGCCGGGCTGCCCTTGGCGAAGTTGCAGACATTCACGACGATGGGCCGCTGGTCACCCCCCAGTTTCCGTTGCGACCGCATCGCCGAACACCAGGCCCCCGACCGTTTCGACCCCCGCGCGAAGTAATCGCCCAGGAACACTGCCACATGTTCGCCCTTGCGCGTGACCTCCCAGCCCCGCACGTCCGGGTGATAGAACGGCCCCTCTATTTCATGGAACTCCAGTCCGAACAGGCGGTTCGCGCAATCAAATTGCGCCCCCAGCATCGCCTCCAGCCCAAGGTAGGGCTTCAGCGCCGCCTCATCCAGATCATGCTCGGCCTTCCGGCGCTTTTCGGAGTAATAGCGCCAGTCCCACGGCTCCAGCGGGCCGGGCAGGCCATCTGCCACCAGCATCGCCTCCAGCACCGCCGCATCCGCCAGCGCCTTGGCCCGCGCCGGTTGCCAGACCCGCATCAACAGGTCGCGCACGGCAGCAGGGGTCTTGGCCATCTCCGGCTCCAGCTTGTAGGCGGCAAAGTCGGCATAGCCCAGCAACGCCGCCCGTTCCGCCCGCAAAGCCAGGATTTCGGCGGCAACGGCCCGGTTGTCCGTCGCGCCCCCATTCGCCCCCCGCGCCACCCAGGCCGCATTGGCCCGCTCCCGCAAGGCACGGTTTGGAGAGAACTGCAGGAACGGCACGATCAGACTACGGTTCAAGGTCACCACCGGGCCAAATCCCCGCTCCTCCCCCGCCGCCCGTGCCGCCGCCTGCACAAAGTCCGGCAGGGCCGCCAGATCGGCCTGCGATACCTCCATGAACCAGCCTCGCTCCTCGGCCAGCAGGTTCTGCCCGAAACTCGTCCCCAGCACCGCGAGCCGCGACTTCACCGCCGTCAGCCGCTCGGCCGCCGCCCCCTCCAGCGCCGCACCTGACCGCACGAACATCTGCCGGTACAGCTCCAGCACGCGGTCCTGCTCCGGCGTAAGACCCAGCCCATCCCGCCCCTGCCACAAGGCCTTGATCTTCGCGAACAAAGCCTTGTTGTTGGTAACCTCGCTGGAAAACGCGCTCAGCTTCGGGGCAAGGTCGCGCATCAGCGCTTCGCGCGCCTCGGTGCTGTCGGCCCCGGCCAGATTGTAGAACACCCCAGACACCCGGTCGAGGTCGCCCTCCGCCAATTCCAGCGCCTCGATCACCCCGGCGAAGGACGCCCCCGGCCCCTCGGCAATCGCCGCAATGGCCGCCCGCGCCCGCGAAAGCGATTCATCAAACGCCGGGGCGAAATCCTCATCCCGAATGCTTGCAAAGGGCGGCAGTCCGAAGGGGGTGTCCCAGTCCTGCATCAACGGATTGCTCATCACCCAAGCCCTTTCATTCTGGTCCAAATATCCCCGCCGGAGGCCCTGCCCCCTCAGCGGTCCCTGCCGCCGGACCGCCCGCGCAGCCGCGTCTCCAGCCGCCGCAGCACCAGCGACAGCCCGATCGTCATGGTAAGGTAGATCAGCGCGGCCAGGTTGTAAGTCTCGAAATAGCGGAAGTTTCCCGCCGCCGTCACCTTGGCCAGCTGGGTGATGTCGCTGACCCCCAGCACGGACACCAGCGACGAATCCTTCACCATCGCCACGAAATCATTGCCAAGGGGCGGGAGCACCATGCGGAAGGCCTGGGGAAAGGCGATGTGGCGGAACCGCTGCCAGCCCGACAGCCCCAACGCTTTTGCCGCCTCGATCTGGCCGGTGTCCACCGCCTGCAGGCCCGCCCGGAAGATCTCGGCCAGGAAGGCCGAATAGGCCAGCATCAGCGCGATCACCGCCCGCCACAGCAAGGGAAAGTCGCGCCCGCGAAGCGCGTCGGCCCCAAGCGGCACGGCCAGCCAGTTCCAGGCCGCGACCAGGCCCGGTGCAACGACAAAGGCCACATAAAGCAGAAGCACGATGATCGGGATGCCGCGCATCACCTCGATGTAAAGCCGCGCCGCCTGGCGCAGGACCACAAAGCGCGACAGTCCGGCAAGCGCCAGCCCAAGCCCCAGAAGACAGGCTCCGCCATAGGCGACCAGCGTCACGACAAGGGTGATCCAGATGCCCTTGGACAGGGTCGCAAGCGCCGCCGAATAGACCTCGCTGGACCAGACCTCATAGAACAGCCAGATGCCGGTGACCGTCACGATCACCAGCCACCAGGGAAAGTCGCGGTCGGGCTGCGGCGAGGGGGTCATGGGAAGTGGCCCCGGCCATCATGCCGGGGCTCTGGTCCGGTCAGGCCGGGTGTCAACCGCCCATCTTGAAGTCAAGGAACCATTTCTTGTTCAGCGCGTCGATCGTGCCATCCGCCTTCATGCTGGCAATCGCCGCGTTCATCGGGGCCACAAGATCGCTGCCCTTGGGGAAGATATAGCCGAAATCCTCGGTCCCCAGCTTTTCGCCGATGATCTTCAGACCCCCGGCACTGGCGTCGACATAGCCCGCGCCCGCAGTGCCGTCGGTCAGGACCAGATCCACGTCGCCGGCCTTCAGCGCCTCGACCGTCGCGCCGAAGGTTTCGAAGAGCTTGATCCGCGGGTTTGCCTCGTCTCCGTCCAGCACCTCATAGACCCCGACGTAGAACGGAGTCGTCCCCGGCTGAGCCGCCATCAGAAGCTCGGCATTCGCGCCAAAGCTGGCCGCGTCGGTGAAGCGCGCCTCGTCACCGCGGACCATCATCACCATCTGGCTGGTCATGTAGCTGTCCGAGAAATCGACCTGCTCCTTGCGGTCATCGCGGATGGTGATGCCGGTCATGCCAAGGTCATACTGGCCTTCCGATACCGCCGGGATCATCGCGTCCCAGCTGATGTTTTCGTACTTGACGGTGATGTTCAGCCGTTTGGCGATTTCTGCCATCGCGTCATACTCCCAGCCCACCGCCGCGCCCGAGGCGTCCAGGAACTGCAGCGGCGGATAGGCGTTTTCGGTGACAACCACGACTTCGCGGCCGGCAAGGTCCGGCAGGTCCTGGGCGAAGGCGGCCGAAGTCATCGTCAGGGCCATCAGGCCCAAAGCAGCGGTCAGTCTCATGATCTTGGTTCCCTGTCTCGGATTGATGACTGACTATGACCGAGGCACGGTCCCCGATGCAAGCCGTGGGGGGCACCGGATCGCGCCCCACCGCCCTACCCCGAACGTCCGGGTCGCCTGTGCCAGTCCGCCAGGCTTTCATCCGGGTAGGCGTCAAACACCAGATCCCCCGGCCCAATCGCCGGTTCCACCCAGGCAGGGGCCGATGCCAGCATCATGTGCCAATGCATCGGCGGCACCGGCAGGGGCGTGTCGATCACCCCCGCATGCGGATGCACCTGGTCCGGCCAGCGCGGGTCCCAAAGCCACAGCGCCGAGCCACAGAGCCTGCAAAAGCTCCGTTCGGCCTGCGAATGCTCAATGCCCGCCGCGCCCCGGTCGATCTCGGCCCGGTAGACGCTTAGGTTCTCGGCCCCCGTCACCTGAAGCGTGGCATGGTCGGCCCCCAGATT
Source organism: Rhodobacterales bacterium (assembly GCA_031409795.1). Taxonomy (GTDB): domain Bacteria; phylum Pseudomonadota; class Alphaproteobacteria; order Rhodobacterales; family Rhodobacteraceae; genus Tabrizicola. Next base: position 6,939 of record JANNXX010000025.1, on the reverse strand, counting down.
GACAGCATGGCCACCCGCCCCCGCCGTCTTGCGGCAGACCCCGCAGTAGCAGCGGTTGAACGGCACCGGCTCGCCCGCCTCGACCCGGAACGTCACCGCCCGGCAATGACACGACCCTTCCAGCAGCATGTCTCTCATCTCCCTTTCTGCGCCCGCCACACCCTGCGGCGCTTCGGCCCCGCTGCCAAGATGCGTCCCACGCTTTGAACGCCCCGGCGAATCGTCTTCCCCTCCGTGACAATTCGCGTCCACACTGACTGCACGGGCCGTCGCAGGTTCCCATGCGCCTGCCCGTCCTGCTTGCCCGCCTGATCCTTGCCAGTTCCGCCCTGGCCAAGGATTCCGTGGACCTCCGCGTCCTGTCCTTCAACATCTGGTATGGCGGCGTGCAGGTCAGCCAGCACCACCTCATCGCCATCCTGAAGCAATCCGATGCCGACATCATCGGCCAGCAGGAACCCGACGGCCAGACCGCCGCCCTTGCCGCCGCTTCGGGCTATCCTTGCGTCGACCTGTGCCGCCACATCATCTCCCGCGCGCCGCTCTTCGAACCTCGCCTCGTCCCCGATGGCGGCAGCTTCGTCCTTCGCGGTTTCCTGCCCGGCGATGCGGTCTGGGGCGTCCGGATTGTCCCGCGCGGTGGGGACCCGGCAACCGGGATCATCACCTCTGTCAAAGGCCTTACCCAACGTGGAACCGCGCGTTCCGCTTTTCCACCCTTGCCCGCGATGGCAAGCCGACGCTGACCGTCGCCACGCCCTCCGTGAAACCCGGCGACCCCCTGACCGTCAGCTGAACCGGCGCGCCGCGGTTCAAGTTCGACAGGATCGGCGTCTGTGCGGCGGGTGATCCCAGCCTCTACAACTACCTCGCCTTCGCCTATACCGGCGCCACGCTGGACGGCACGATGACCCTGACCCCCGACCTTTACCATCTGGTGCTGGAACCCGGCGCCTATGATCTGCGCCTGATGGCGGATGACCACGACGTCACGTTGGCGACCGCGCCTTTCACGATCACCGACTAGCCTACCAGTGCGGCGGCTTTGCGTTGGCGGCAGGGGCATCCCCGGCTGCGTCCCGGTCCGCCTCGCGTTCGGCCAGAAGCCGCGTCAGGCGGGTCAGCCGGTCGATCTCGCCTGCCTGCTGCGCCACCACGTCCGACAGATCCTCGACCGCGCGCGTCAGATGCGCGATGCGTTCCTCAAGGATTTCGATCCGGTCCATGGCCATCTCTCCCGGCGCTTGCCGCCCATTTGCCCATCCGATACACGGAGCCCGACCGAAAGCGAAGGGCAAGCCCCCATGGCGACCGACAAACCCCCCCGCCGCCCGCGCGCCGAAACCCCGAAAGGGTTCCGCGACTACTTCGGCACGGAAGTGACCGAGAGGAAGGCGATGCTGGACGCCATCGCCGGGGTCTACCACCGCTATGGCTTCGATCCGCTGGAAACTTCGGCGGTTGAGACGGTCGAGGCGCTGGGCAAGTTCCTCCCCGACGTGGATCGCCCGAACGAAGGCGTCTTCGCCTGGCAGGACGAGGACGCCGACTGGCTCGCCCTGCGCTACGACTTGACCGCCCCCTTGGCGCGGGTGGCCGCGCAGTACCGCAACGACCTCCCCTCCCCCTACCGCCGCTACGCGATGGGCCCGGTCTGGCGGAACGAGAAACCGGGGCCGGGCCGGTTCCGGCAGTTCTACCAATGCGACGCCGATACTGTCGGCTCCAGTTCGGTGGCCGCCGATGCCGAGATCTGCGCGATGCTCTGCGACGCGCTCACTGAAATCGGAATTCCCCAAGGGGACTTTGTAGTCAGGATCAACAACCGAAAAGTTCTCAACGGAGTGATGGAGGCAACAGGCCTCTACACAGCGGATGAGCCGGAGCGCTTTGCGAAGGAAAGAGGTGTCGTCCTTCGAGCCATCGACAAGTTTGACAAGTTTGGCGTTCCTGGTGTGCGGTCGCTCTTGGGAAAGGGGCGTCTCGATGCTAGCGGAGATTTTACTTCCGGAGCGAACCTTAGCGAAGAACAGATCGACATGTTCGCTTGGTTCTTCGAGACGCCACAGGGCACGGAAAGTCTTCGCTTGGCGTCAATCAGAGATTTTGTTGGCCAGACTCCAAGTGGTGCCGAAGGTGTCAACGAATTGGAACTCATATCCGAACTGCTTGACAAACTGGGATATGCAGGCCGATCCACAATGATTGACTGGTCGGTAGTGCGAGGGCTCGGATACTACACTGGTCCAGTCTTCGAGGCAGAAGCCACATTCGAAATCACCGACGAAAAAGGCCGCCCGCGCAACTTCGGCTCGGTCGCTGGCGGGGGCCGCTATGACGGCCTCGTCAAGCGCTTCACCGGGCAGGACGTGCCCGCGACCGGCGTCTCCATCGGCGTCGACCGCCTTCTCGCCGCCCTGCGCGCCAAGGGGCGCAGCACGGGTGACACGGCGGGTCCGGTCGTCGTGACCGTGATGGACCGCGACCGGATGGCCGATTACATGGCCATGGTGGGCGAGCTGCGGCAGGCGGGCATCCGGGCTGAAGTCTACCTCGGCAACCCCAAGAACTTCGGCAACCAGTTGAAATACGCCGACAAACGCCAGTCCCCGATCGCGGTCATCCAGGGTGGCAATGAGGCCGCCGCTGGAATGGTGATCCTGAAAGACCTGATCCTCGGCGCAAAGATCGCCGAAAGCGCCACTTTGGAGGAATGGAAAGACCGCCCCGCGCAGGTCGAAGTCCCCCGCGCTGAACTCGTCGCCGCAGTCCGGAAAATGCTGGGCCAATGACCCCCAAAGCCACCATCCGGGCCGAGGGAGAGCGTCTCCTTGCCGCCTTCGTCGCGGCGGGTGCCGTGCCGGTCGAGACCGACCTTCTGCAGCCCGCAGGCACCCTGCTTGACCTTTACGGCGAGGATATCCGCGCCCGCGCCTATGTGACCGACGATCCCCTGAGGGGCGAGATGATGCTGCGCCCGGACTTCACGGTGCCGGTCGTGCAGGCCCACATGGCCGACGGCGCCGATCCCGCGCGCTATGCCTATCTGGGCGAGGTGTTCCGCAAACAGGCGCGGGGGACGGGCCGGGCGTCCGAATACCTGCAGGTGGGCTACGAAGTCTTTGACCGTGCCGCCCCGGAGGGTGCCGACGCCGAGGTCTTCGCCCTCTTCCGCGACCTTCTGTCAGACCTTGCCCTGCGTCCGGTGACCGGTGACGTCGGCATCCTGATGGCCGCTGTCCGTGGTCTCGAAACCACCGATAGACGCAAGAGCGCCCTCCTTCGCCATATCTGGCGCCCAGCTCGCTTTCGCGCCCTTCTGGATCGTTTCGCAGGCCGCGCGCCGGTTCCGGCCGGCCGCCTGCGGCTTCTCGACCGCCTCGCCGCCACTTCTCCCGCTGACCTGATCGATCAGGCGGGAAATTTCATCGGCCTCCGCTCCGCCGAAGAGATCACCACCCGCGCCGAAGCCCTGATCGCCGACGCCGCCACCCCGCCGATCAAGGCGACCGAAGCGGCGCTGCTTTACGACCTCTTGACGCTCGTAGCCCCCGCTTCCGCGGCCCTCACCCACCTGCGCGGCATCACCCCGATGCTCCCCGCCATCGCTCCGGCGGTGGACCGCTTCGCCGCCCGCCTGGCTGCCCTTTCCGGAAGGGGGGTCGACGTCGACCAACTGGCCTTCGAGGCAAGCCACGGGCGGACCTCGTTGGAGTATTACGACGGCTTCGTCTTCAGCTTTCATGGGCCAGGGGGGTTGCCGCCGGTTGCCAGCGGGGGGCGCTATGATGCGTTGACGGCGGTTCTTGGTGCGGGGGCCTCGATTCCGGCGGTGGGCGGGGTGATCCGGCCGGGACTGGTCGCTCAGCTGAGGGGGCTTGAATGATCCGGATCGGCGTACCGTCGAAAGGCCGGCTGATGGACGAGACCTTCGCCTGGTTCGGCGCGCGCGGCGTCGTCATGCGGCGGGCGGGGTCGGAGCGTGAATATTCCGGCGTGATCGACGGCATCGACGGGGTGGTCCCGGTGCTGCTGTCCGCCGGGGAGATCCCGCGCGAGCTGGCGGCGGGCCGGATCCATCTGGGGGTGACCGGGTCGGACCTGGTTCGCGAGCAGCTTGCCGAGGACGAGGTCGAGGAACTGGCCCGGCTGGGCTTTGGTCAGGCCGACCTGATCATCGCGGTGCCGGCGGTCTGGATCGACGTCGAGACGGTGGATGACCTGGATGCGGCGGCGGCGGGGTTCCGGGCGGCGCACGGCTTCCGGCTGCGGATCGCGACGAAGTATCACCGGCTGGTGCGGGAGTTCCTGCAGGCCCGGGGGGTGGCGGACTACAGCCTCGTCGACAGCCAGGGGGCGACGGAGGGGACGGTGAAGAACGGGACGGCCGAGACGATCGCGGACATCACCTCGTCGGGGGCGACGCTGCGGGCCAACCATCTGCGGGTGCTGTCGGACGGGCTGATCCATGCGAGTGAGGCGGTCCTGTGGGCGTCGCGGGCCGCAAAATGGTCCGCCGAGGACCGGGCGATGATGGTCCGGCTGGCGGCGCTGCTGGGGGTCCGGGGGCCGCAAGGGTGACGGCTGACCACTGTGGTCAGAATGGGACTATGGTGGGATTCCAGAGGGTTGGGCGTGGATGTTAGGGGTTTGTTAAGGGGTGGGAAGGTCAGATGGTGAGGTCAAAAGGCATGTCCGAAATGTCACGCAACCTTTTCCCTTCGATCATCGTTTCCATCAAGTCCAACGATTCGCGTTTCTGCTCCCGCAGCACTTCAAGCAGTTCATACAAAGCAAAGTGGTACACACAATCGATGTCCCCAGTACCAAGTGCAATTGCCGCTATGCGAGAAGGAGTAGGTTCGGCAGTTACTGCAACGATATGTGGCGCGCGCCCCTTCCGGTTTCTGAGCAAGTTCAGCGCTTCTGATCTGGTGTTTTGAACTCTGTCGGAGCGAATAGTAAGCTTGCAACTAATCGAGGCATGAAGCGACGCTTTCGCCCCATTTACTTTGCGTAATGAGGTTTTATCAGCGATTGACCGGTCCACAAGAAGTGAGTTTTGGTTGATCTGTGCATCTTCCTCGGGGTCACGGATGACGACTACGTCCGGTTTAATGAGATAGTCCGTCCCAAGTAGAGTTTTCAATTCTCGGCTGGCGTTGGCAAGTATTCGAAGTTCGTCTAGGTGCGCATACTGTTCAAACTGCGAAATTGAACGACCTTTCGCCACCCGAAAATGGCCAGGACGAATATGTGCAAGTTGCGCTAAGGATGAATCAATAAAAGCCTGACACGCATTCTCAAACATGGCTCCTGCGGTCTGGCCGGGAGGTTTGAGCGCGTGGTCAGTCGATTGACCGAGTTTGGCTATAACTCCAACGGATATCTCGCGACTTGGCCCATTGGAAACGTCTGCAATGCTTGGAATTCCTTTGGTCATCGTTACAGGACCTGAAAGGCAGCTCGCGTGGAATGCCCGTCGAGCAACAACAAACCATGGCTCCATCAGGCTACCGCGAAAAGGCGGCGTACGGTCATGGCAGCGAGGAGACTTTGCGCTACCGCAGAAGCGACCGGAGGTGGAAAAGCATTGCCAACCTGACGGTAGGCAGCCGTCTTTTTCCCGGCAAACTGCCAAGTGTCTGGGAAGCCTTGCAACCGAGCGGCCATTCTGACCGTCAGACGGGGCATTCCTATGAAGTCGGTGACTGGGGCATGCTCCGCGATGCTGCTGCCGTTCACACCAAGCGAAGCCCAAGCTTTCCTTGCGCGCGTCGGTCCAAGATCCGGACCACCATGCTTTTTGGAACCGCCAACGATCGTAGGAGCAATTTCGTTTGCCTTAGCGCACCAAGCCTCTGCTCCCAGCCAATTGTTTGCAGCCATGAGGTCATGCAGGGATTGACCAACGGTTGCCGGGCGGATCGCGCTCCGGTTCGGCCAAACAAAGCTGTCCGAGTAAGCGTCTTGAATTGCCACAATTACAACGCGCGGGCGAAGCTGCGAAACGCCATAGTCGCTGGCGTTTAGCAAGGCCCACTCGACACGGTTGTAGCCAAGCAGCCGAAACTGTTCGCGGAGTTTGTGCCGGTAGTCAGTGAAAATGGCGTCCAGGAAGCCGCGGACGTTCTCGAGCATCACGGCCTTTGGTCGAACCTGATCAACAACACGGATGGCATCGGGGAACAAGTCGCGTTCATCTGCTTGTCCAAGTTGTTTTCCGGCGACTGAGAAAGGCGGGCAGGGAACACCACCGGCGACGAGGTCGACACCATGGTAGGGTCGTGCATCAAATGTCGACAGATCGGATTGCGTACCCTCTGTCACGTTCCAGCTTGGACGGTTCAGTTTGAGAGTCTTGCGGGACCAGTCGTCGATTTCAACTAGAGCAAGATGGTCGAAGCCGGCACTTTCAATTCCAAGGGCCTGACCGCCGCCGCCTGCACAAAGCTCTATAGATGAGAGGGTGGACTGCATCTGGTAGGTTCCTTGCAACTGATAGCAACATATCGCGCAACCATGTGTTCCGAGTCAACGCTCACCTGCTGTCCTACCCAGATATCCGGGCGAAGTGAAAAGGCGATTAACAGAATTTCGCACGGCAGTGCGCTCTTGCAGCGTCGGTCACCCGAACTGCGGTGGGAGGGGTTGCGGGATAAAGCGCCTACTTCGGGTGTTGCTGCGCCCGCCCGAGGGAGGGCGCGGCCCTCGTGTTGGGGGTGGTGGGCGTTGGATTGCTCACCCTGCGCCCCCCCACCCCGGCCCTCCCCCACGAGGGGGGAGGGAGGTGCGGTGGTTTGGGTTGGGGAGGGTCGGGCTGAAGCCTGATCTGTTTGGTGCGCTGTAGCGCGCCCTACGGTGTGGTGCCCCCCCCGGCCCCTCCCCACGAAGGGGCGGGGAGGCGCCTTCGGGATGGGGTGGGACTTGTCGGGGCAC
>JANNXX010000024.1:0-10609 GCA_031409795.1 Rhodobacterales bacterium | reverse complement strand
GGAAATACATCGCGGTCTCTTCCGCCTCGCGCTTGGGGACCTTGCGGACCCAGATCGGCGCCAGGGTCAGGTTTTCCAGGATCGTGAGGTGCGGAAAAAGGTTGAAGTGCTGGAACACCATCCCGACCTCGGAGCGGACCTTGTCGATGTTCTTCAGGTCATTGGTCAGTTCGGTCCCGTCCACCACGATCTGGCCCTGCTGGTGTTCCTCCAGGCGGTTGATGCAGCGGATCAGCGTGGATTTGCCCGACCCCGACGGCCCGCAGATCACGATCCGCTCACCGCGCTGGACGGTCATGTTGATGTCGCGCAGGACGTGGAAGGTGCCATACCACTTGTTCATGGCCGAAATCTGGATCGCGATCTCGTCCGAGACCTGCATTTTTGCTGCGTCTGCCATGATATGTCCTTACCGGTGGTCGGTCTTGAGCTTCCGCTCCAGATACATCGAGTATCGGGACATGCTGAAGCAGATGAGAAAGAAGATGAAGCCGACGAAGATGTAGGGCTCCCAGTAGATGCCCTTCCAGTCGATGTCGGCGCGCACGATCTGCGTGACGCCCTTCAAGGGGTCCATCAGGCCGACGAAGGCCACAAGGGTGGTATCCTTGAACAACCCGATGAAGGTCGAGACGATGGCCGGGATCGACACCTTCAGCGCCTGCGGCAGGATGATCAGCCGCTGCGCGCGCCAGTAATCCAGGCCCAGCGCATCCGCCGCCTCATATTGGCCGCGCGGTAGGGCGGCAAGTCCGCCCCGGATCACCTCGGCCAGGTAGGCGGCGGCGAAGAAGGTCACCAGGATGATGACCCGCAGGATGATGTCGAAATTCGTGCCCGGAGGCAGGAAGTACTGCAACAGCAGCGAGGCGGTGAAGAGCAGCGTGATCAGGGGCACGCCCCGGACGAATTCGATGAAGCAGACCGATAGCGACTTGACGATCAGCATGTCTGACTGGCGGCCCAGCGCCAGCAGGATGCCGATGGGCAGCGAAAAGCTGATCCCGGTGACCCCGATGACGATGGCAAGGAGGAAGCCGCCGAACTGGTCCGAGGTGATTACAGTCAGGCTGGGGTCGGCGATGGCGGACAACTGCCTGATCACATCCGGATGCACATAGACCCAGTAGGCGGCCGCGACAACCAGCCCGGCAAAGATCGAGACCCCGGCCATCCGGCTGCGGGCCGCGACGAACCCGCCAACGGCCGCCAGGACCGACCCGACGCTGAAGTAGGATGCGTAGCCGTTGTCGACAAGCAGCGACAGATCAAGGTTTGCCGCCCAGCCGATGGCGCGGACGACGGCGATGATCGCCCAGGCAATCCACGCGATCACCCAGAAGATCCCCGACAGAACCGCCCCGACCAACCCGAGGACCGGGCCACTTTCCGCAAGAAATCCGGGATAGAAATCGGCCTGCGACAGCCCGTTCCACATGCCCGTCGCGACCGTGTCGACAAAATGGACCAGCGACGAGCCCAGTATCAACGCACCAATCGCCACGATGACCGCAAAACCGATGTTGAGAACCGGCATGCGTGCGAACAGGATTGCGGCACCAATGGCAAGACCCACAGCAACGGCCAGGCTGACGACGCCCCAGAACGACCCCCCCCACAAAAGCCAGAAGCACAGCGCCGGGTAGATGAGGGTGAACCACAGCAGCCTGCCAGGCGCGACCTGTGCCAGCGCCAGAAGCCCCGCCACCAGAACAAGCGCAAGGACAAAGGCCAGCCCGGGCGCGGCGGACAGATAGAGGGTCAGCACCAGGTAGGCCGCGATCACGCCCAGAATGCCCGAGAGGCTGCGCTTGTCACCCGAGAACAGGACCGGGGCCAGCGCCGCGAACAACAGCCCCAGCGCCAGGATCGGCCGCCACCACTGGTCGGGCGGGTAGAAGCCGAAGATGAAGGGCCCCCACCATTGCCGGATCATGGCCCAGCAGGCCCCGGACGCGCTTTCGCCCGCCGAGGCGGTGACGATCTCGCGGCATTCGCCCAGCGACGTGGCGTTCCAGACCGAATTCAGCCACCAGGGCAGCGACGCGGCGAAAAGCCACCACAGCACCGCCACGCCCAGCACGGTCAGAGCAATGTTCATCGGCGTGGAAAACAGGTTCTCGCGCATCCACTTGACGGCCCCGCGTTCGGTCAGCGGTGGGGCTTGCGGCGGCAGCATCTCGGTGCGGGCAAAGTGCTGGTCCATCTTAGCGCGCCTTCAACTGGACGGAAGTGTTGTACATGTTCATCACCGTAGAGATGCTCAGGCTGATCGTCAGGTAGATCAGCATCATCAGCAGCATGCATTCCAGTTCGCGTCCGGTCTGGTTCAGGGTGATGCCGCCCAGCGTGCCGCGCAGGTCAAGGTAGCTGACCGCGATCCCAAGCGAGGTGTTCTTGGTCAGGTTCAGATACTGGCTGATCAGCGGCGGGATGATGACCCGCAGGGCCTGGGGCAGGATGATCAGGCTCGTCGTGCGGCCCGGGCGCAGGCCCAGGGCGAAGGCGGCTTCGCTTTGCCCCCGGCTGATCGCCTGGATACCGGCGCGGACGATCTCGGCGATGAAGGCGGCGGTGTAAAGCGTCAGCGCGATGAGAAGGGCTGTGAAGCTGTGCGCGATCAGGATGCCGCCGGCGAAGTTGAAGCCCTTGAGCTCGGGGATTTCCAGATGGAAGCCCATCGCCATCAGAAGCAGGACGATCGGCGCGAACAGCACCAGCAGCGACTTCCACCAGGTCACCGGGCGGACCCCGGTCGATTCCTGGGTGGCGCGGGCGGTGGCAAGGATGCGGCGGTTGACCCAGACCGACACGGCGATCACCGCGATCACCGCCAGCAGCGTCAGGCTGATCGACATGAAGCCTAGATCGACCGTGCCAAGCCCGCGCTCGAACAGCGGGGCGGGGATGTTGGTGCCCCGGTTGGTCACCGCCACCGTGTCAGCGAACATCATCGAAGCCTTGGGCGCCTCGCCCGCTGCGACCATTTCGTCCGTAACCCGGAAATCCTTTGGCTGCGGCGTGGTTTCCGACAGGATCACATAGGACAGCAGGATCCACAGCAACAGCGGCACGTTCCGGAACATCTCGACGTAGACGGTCATCAGACGGCTGACGAGCCAGTTCTTCGACAGGCGCAGCACCCCGATCAGCACGCCAAGGACGGTGGCGAAGATGCAGCCGAAGAAGGCCACGACCAGCGTGTTGGCCAGCCCGACCAGAAGCGCGCGAAAATGGGTGCTGTCGTTGGAATAGGGGATCAGCTGCTGGCCGATGTCATAGCCGGCACGCTGCCACAGGAAGGTGAAATTGAACTCCTTCCCCCGCGCCGCAAGGTTCTGCGCCGTGTTGTTCAGAAGCCAGGCCACCGCCATCGCGAACAGGACCAGCACCACGATCTGGATCGTGTAGGACCGGTAGCGCGTATCGTAGACAAGCATCGAAAGCCGAAAACCGTCTTTCGGCACGTCCGTTGCCATTGCCATGGCTTCCCCCTGTTTCCCGACGACGGCCCCGGTTGATCCGGTGGCTGGCGGGGTCGATGCCCCTGGTCTGTCAGGCTGTTGTGTGAACGAAGTCGGGGGCGCCGATGTGGCGCCCCCGGATCATGACCTCAACGGAAGGGCGGTGCGTATTGCAGGCCGCCCTGCGTCCACAGCGCGTTCAGGCCGCGGGCGAGGTTGATCGAGGTGCCTTCGCCGATGTTGCGGGCGAAGATCTCGCCGTAGTTGCCGCCGGCGGCGATGGCGTTCTTGAAGGCCGCGTTGTCGAGACCGAACTTCACGCCCATGTCGCCCGAGCCGCCAAGCAGGCGCTTGACCTCTTCGTCCGTCGTCGAGGCAAGGACTTCCTCGACATTGGCCTGGGTGATGCCCTTCTCTTCGGCGATCAAGAGCGCGTAGTAGGTCCAGCGGACCACGTCACCCCAGTTGTTGTCGCCATGGCGAACGACCGGGCCGAGGGGCTCCTTCGAGATGATCTCGGGCAGGATGATGTGGTTTTCCGCATCCGGCAGGGTCGCACGGCTGGCGGCCAGGCCCGAGGCGTCTGTGGTGTAGGCATCGCAGGCGCCGGCGACATACTGGCGCTGGGCTTCGCTGTCGTCGGCCACGGTGACCGGCTGATAGCTGATGTTGTTCTGCTTGAAGAAGTCAGCCAGGTTCAGCTCGGTCGTGGTGCCGGTCTGGATGCAGACGGTGGCCCCGTCCAGTTCCTTGGCGGACGACACGCCGAGGTCTTTCTTCACCATGAAGCCCTGGCCGTCATAGTAGTTCACGGCCACGAAATCCAGCGCCAGCTCGCTGTCGCGCGAGGCGGTCCAGGTCGAGTTGCGGACCAGAAGGTCCACTTCGCCGGACTGCAGCGCGGTGAAGCGGGTCTCGCCGGTGGTCGGCACGAACTTGACCTTGGTCGCGTCGCCCAGAACCGCCGCCGCGATGGCGCGGCAGAGGTCAACGTCGAAGCCGGTCCAGGTGCCGCTGGCATCGGGGGCGCCGAAGCCGGTCAGGCCGGTGTTCGACCCGCAGATCAGCTCTCCGCGCGCCTTGATGTCGTCCAGCGTGCCGGCCAGACCCATGCCCGAGACGAGCGTGGTGGCCGCGAGCGCGCCGAAGAATACGGATTTTTTCATTCTTACCTCTTCCTGAGTAAGCGACCCTTCAGGGGCCGCGTTTTTTTGGTGCCCCGCGGTTTGGTCGCGGCGGCGCAACTGTTGGAGGTGAGCCTCTCCCAGTGCGGTCCAGTTTCGGCGAAAGCGGTTTGAAAGGTCAAGCGGGTCTGGTCAGAAACAGGAAAAACGCTTGATTTCGACCGCTTGTGCAGGGAGATCGGCCTTTGCTGCGCCCCTTGCACGGGGATCGGGCAACTTGTTACCCGCACAATGTAAAGAATCGGTCGGCTTCAAGGAAGTCGGCCCGCTTGCGCGCTGCGGTTTCGGCTGCTTCCTCGTCCGCGCCCCAGAGCTCTGCCTGCCAATCCTCGTCGATCCGGCTGAGGCTCCAGGCCTCTTCTGCCGTCAACCGGTGGCGCGTCACCGCAAGGGCCAGGACCAGCGACCCCGAAAGCGCCACGAGGTCGTGGAAGGCGACAAGCTGGAAGGCCGACAGATCATGAACCGCCCCGGTCAGCGCCAGAAGGCTGGCTTCGGGCTGGGCCAGATGCATGACGCCTGCGGTGGGGATCAGCGGGGCGGACAGCGCAGTTCCCGACCAGTGCAAGAGCGGGTCCCAGGCAAGCCGCTGGCGGGCGGCAAGCGCTTCGGGGGCCTCGGCGCGGTAGCACAGTAGGTCAGAGCCGCCATAGTCTGCCAGCATGGAGACGACCGCCGCAAAGCCGGGGACAACCGTGTCGATGGCCGAATTCGCCCGCCGGGTAAAGGGCATCCGGGCGGGATCGACCTTCGCCCCGACCGCCTGCCATTCGGCGGCGACCGCTTCGGCCAGGCCTGCGGTCGGCAAGACCAGAGGGGCCTTCGCCGGCGTGCGCACCGGGCGGCCGTCAAGGTCCACGGCGAAGCCGTCCCCGGCCGACACCACGCTGGCTGTGGTCCAGAACCGCCGCGCGGCCCAGACGCTCATCTGCCCACCCTCACTGACCCGACCTCATTGACCTGCCCACTCACCTGATCGCCCAATCACCTGATCGCCCAATCACCTGATCACCTCGAACGGGTCGGCGGGCACGTCGGTTTCCTTCCAGTCCATCAGCTTCCAGGTCCGCGCCATGTGATCGGGCAGAGGTGCGACGAAGGTCATCAGCGTCTTGGTGATCGGATGCTCGACGCTGATCGACCGCGCATGCAGGTGCAGCTTCTTCGAGAGGTCCCCGCCGATCGCCGCCCCCCAGCCGTCGCCCGCGTTTTCCGAAGCGCCGCCGCCATATTTGCCATCGCCCAGGATCGGATGCCCGACCTCGGCCATATGGGCGCGCAGCTGGTGGGTGCGGCCGGTGACCGGCTCCAGCGCCATCCAGCTGAGGCGCGCGCCCAGGAACCACAGGGTGAAGTAGTCCGTCTGCGCGCGCTTGGCCTCGGGGTGGTCGGCCATCTTGGCGGGATGGATGCAGATCATCTTCTCGCCCTCGCCGCCCCGGCCCCGGCCCGGCGCCTTCATCAGGCCGAACTTGATCGACCCCTGCCGGGGATGCGGCACGCCCGCAACGATTGCCCAGTAGATCTTGCGCGCCGCCCGGTGGCGCAGCGCCTCGCTCAGCGCGCGGGCGACCCGGTCGGTGCGGGCCAGCATCAGGATGCCCGAGGTGTCCTTGTCCAGCCGGTGGACCAGCTTCGGGCGGTCCTTGTAGCCGAACTTCAAGGCCTCGGTCAGACCGTCGACGTGCCGGTCACCCTGCCCCGACCCGCCCTGCGATGGCAGGCCTGCGGGCTTGTTCAGGATGATCATGTGCTCGTCCTTCCACAGGACCGCCGCCTGGATCATCCTGGCATCCGCTGCGGACACGCCCTGGATGCGCGCTGCGGCCATCGGGGCGGCATCTGGCAAGGGCGGCACGCGCACCAGTTGGCCGGGCGCCACGCGGTCAGAGGCCTTGACCCGCGCCGAGTCGACGCGAAGCTGCCCGGTCCGGCACAGCTTTTCCACCGCCACCTGATTGAGCTGCGGAAACCGGCGACGCAGCCACTTGTCCAGGCGCTGTTCGCCCTCGTCTTCGGTCACGGTCAGAAGCTGGACGGTCATGGAATGCCTCGGGCAAGGGCCACGCCAAGCGCGACAGCGATCAGGGAAAGGGCGACGGACGCGCCGACGAAACCGGCGGCCTGCAGGGACTGGCCCTGTTCAATCAGCTTCAGAGTGTCCAGCGAAAAGGCCGAGAAGGTGGTAAAGCCCCCCAGCACCCCGGTCATCAGGAACAGCTGCCAGCTGGTCCGCGCGTCCAGCAGGACGAACAGGACCCCGATGGCGAAGCTGCCAAGCACGTTTACAGCCGCCGTGCCCCAGGGCGCGCCGATGGCCGTGACCATCAGATAGCGCAGAACAGAGCCGAGTGCGCCGCCAAGCGCGATAAGGGGAAGGGTCAGGGACATGCGCGGTCTTTGCGGCGGGACGCACGGATTGTCAATGTTTGCAGGCGAAGCACCGGAGTTTTCGAAAACTCCGGTTCGGAGCCTTTTAAGGCTCCGGTCCGATTTCTTCGAAGAAATCGGTGCCTAGCCGCCCTGGCGTTTCGCCCGCAGCTTGGCGAAGTAGTCCAGCCGCTTTCTCAACTCGCGCTCGAACCCGCGTTCGGGGGGCAGATACCAGACCGGGCGCTTCATGCCTTCGGGGAAATAGTCCTGCCCGGAAAAGCCGTCCTCCGCCTCGTGGTCATAGGCATAGCCCGCGCCGAACCCCATGTCCTTCATCATCCGGGTCGGCGCGTTCAGGATGTGCTTCGGCGGCGGGTGGCTGCCGGTGTCGCGCGCCGCCGCCCGCGCGGCCTTGTAGGCGACGTAGACCGCGTTCGATTTCGGCGCGAGCGCCAGGTAGACCACGGCCTGCGCCAGCGCCAGCTCGCCTTCGGGGCTGCCAAGCCGTTCATAGGTCTGCCAGCTTTGCAGGCAGACCTCCTGCGCCTGCGGATCGGCAAGGCCGATGTCCTCGACCGCCATCCGGGTGATCCTTCGGGCCAGGAAGCGCGGATCCTCGCCGCCTTCCAGCATCCGGGCGAACCAGTACAGCGCCGCGTCGGGATCGGATCCGCGCACGGATTTGTGCAGCGCCGAGATCAGGTTGTAATGCTCATCCCCCGACTTGTCGTATTTCGCGGCCCGCCGCATCAGCCGTTGCGCCAGCTGGTCGCGGGTCAGGGGTGCCGCAAGCTTCCAGGCGGCCACCTGCTCGACCAGGTTCAGCAGCGCGCGGCCGTCGCCGTCGGCCATCTCCAGCATCGCCTCGCGCGCGTCGCCGTTCAACGGCAGCGCGCGGCCCAGGTCCTGTTCGGCCCGCTGGGCAAGGCGTTCAAGGTCGGCCAGGTCCAGCCTTTGCAGCACGATCACCTGGGCGCGCGACAGCAGGGCGGCGTTCAGCTCGAAGCTGGGGTTTTCGGTGGTGGCGCCGACCAGAAGGATCGTGCCATCCTCCATATGCGGCAGGAAGCCATCCTGCTGCGCCTTGTTGAAGCGGTGGATCTCGTCGACGAAAAGCAGGGTCCCCTGCCCGTTCCGCCGCCGAAGCTTTGCAGTCTCGAAGAACTTGCGAAGCTCGGGCACGCCGGTGAAGATCGCCGATACCTGGACGAAGCTCAGGTCGGTCTCGGCCGCCAGAAGCCGGGCGATCGTGGTCTTGCCCACGCCGGGCGGCCCCCAGAGGATCACCGAGGACAGCGACCGCGCCGCCAGCATCGCGCCCAGCGGGCCGTCGGGGGACAGCACCTGATCCTGCCCGATCACCTGCGCCAGCGCGCGCGGGCGCAGGCGGTCGGCCAGCGGACGCGGCGCTTCGGGTCCGGGGGTGGCGGCGATGTCAAAGAGGTCGGCCATGCCGCGACCTTAGGCGCGGCGGGGCGAAACCGGAAGCGCCAAGCGCGGCTTGCGCGCATCGGCTCTGCGGTCGAAAAGGAGCGATGGCAACGGTGGGGCCCCCCGGCATGGAAGGCCCCTGAACCCCACCGGACGGGTCTAGTGCAGTTTCGTCGCCATGCTGATCGTCACGCAGACCGACTTCGACCCGCCGGTGTCCATCACCGGACCCGAGGGCACGCAGTCAAGCCCGACCCGCCGCGCCAGCCGTGGCGAGTTTTCCGGGATGATCCCCAGCAGCGTCGTGGCCCCCAGGGTCCGGGCCGAGACCACCATCTCGTGGATCAGCTGCATCTGCACCCGCAGCCGGTCGGAGGCCGGAACGTCGTTCGACACGAAGACCCGGCTGGATTCCCAGATGTTCGGGTCGATCGGCGCCTCGAAATTGAGAAGATCGCGCGGGATCGTCTCAAGCAGGCCGCGCTGCGCGTCGCGGATCATGTAGGTGTAGATCCCGCAGCGATGCATCGTCGGCGTAAGCCGGACACCCGCCATCACCTCGCCGTTGCGATGCACGCAGACCCAGCGACTGGCGGGCGTGTCATACTGGTCAAACTCCATCCCGTTCGCCTCGGGAAGATCCCAGCGGTTGTTCTGGATGAAGGTCCGGTGGCGGGCCCGGAACATGTTGGCGAAAAGTTCCCCATGATTGTGCAGGTTGTCGTAGGACAACGTGGTGGCTAGCATTTCCCTCTCTCCTCACTTCTGGTTCGTCAAACCGGTCAGAGGGGATTCACGGATCAGAGCAGCCGGTATTCCCGGGCCTTGCGGATCGCTTCCGAGGTGGTCCGCGCCTCCAGCCGGACACGCGCCGACTGCAGCCGCGCCTTGAAGGCGCTTTCCGTAATGCCAAGCTTTTCCGCCGCAGCAGCGTGCCTATCCCCATTGGCAAGGCATTGCAGCGCCTCGATCTGCGCTTTCGTCAGGTCGGAGGGCGGCTTTGCCTCGATATGCAGCTGGATGGTCAGTTCCTTCAGTCGCGCCAGTTCGTCATCCTCGAACTCGCGGTCGGATCGGCTGATGCCGACGATAGAACGTGAGGTGATCGGGCCATAAGAGGACACCGCACCGAAGTTCAACCCATGCCCGGCAGCCTTCTTCATCACGCCGAACGGATCGGGCAGAGGGATCGCACTCCAGCGGGTGGTTCCCTCGACGCCGACACCCCAGAACACCAGCGGATCGCGCAGGTAATAGGAATGGCTGTTGTAATATTCCACCCAGGAGGTGGGGTACGAGCTTTTGTAGATCAGGGGCGTGGCAAAGCGGATATGCAGCCCGACCGTGAACCCCATGGGGGCCAGTTGATCAAGCCGCTCAAGCAACACGGTGATGGACTTCTTTTCTGACATACGCGACCACGTTCCAACTCGCACGATTCTACTGGCGATTGATCTTGGCCCGCATCCGCACAAGTGCAAGCTTTATCAGATGAACAGAAGCGACGGCGATGTTTTTCGTTGGGTTGCAAATAAAAAGCCCGCCGGTGCGGCGGGCTTTTGTTAACGATTGCGCGGCATTCAGCCTTCGGCGGCTTCGGTCCGGGCGTGGTCGGCGGCGCCCTTGGCCGACGGATCGCGGTCGACGAATTCGATGATCGCCATTGGCGCCATGTCACCATAGCGGAAGCCCGCCTTCAGCACGCGGACATAGCCGCCCTGGCGGTCCTTGTAGCGCGGGCCGAGGATTTCGAAGAGGCGCACGGTGTGCATGTCCTGCTTCAGCTGCGCATGCGCCTGGCGGCGGGCATGCAGGTCGCCGCGCTTGGCCAGCGTGATCAGCTTCTCGATGATCGGGCGCAGTTCCTTGGCCTTGGGCAGGGTGGTCTTGATCTGTTCGTGTTCGATCAGGCTGCCGGCCATGTTCGCGAACATCGCCTTGCGGTGTTCATGGGTCCGGTTCAGCTTGCGGTAGCCGCTTGAGTGACGCATTTCATATCTCCTATCGCGTGTTTTGCTTTGTCCGGCGGGGCCTACGGGTGCCCCCGCTCACCGGGGGGTTTCTTCCACCCGTGCTTTTCCCCGGCAATCCGGGCATTGGGCAAGCGGGGGCGCGCCCGGGCCTCCTTCGGTGGGGGCGGGCCCCGACTGTCAGAAC
>JANNXX010000023.1:0-23624 GCA_031409795.1 Rhodobacterales bacterium | reverse complement strand
GGCTGGGGCAGTGATGGCAGCTTCGCGCCCGGCGCGCGCGCCACCTAATCCGGGGGCGGACCTTGCCGGTCCGATCTCCGGGGGCGGACCTTGCCGGTCCGATCATAGTCCGTTGGGCCGATCACGGGCCGGGGCGGAGGGCCTGGAGCGGTGGGATGGAGTGGTGGGATGGCGAGGTAGGATGGAGCGGTAGGCCGGAGGGCGGGATGGAGCGGAGGGCCGGGTCGGACGGCCGGGGTGGTGGGATGGGGTGGAGGGCCGAGACGGAGAGCCGAGACGGAGGGCCGAGACGGAGGGCTGGGGTGGTAGGCTGGGGTGGTGATGGCAACATCGCGCCCGGCGCGCGGGCCACCTCACCTGATCACGGCCCATGCCGGTTCGATCACAGTCGGTTGGGCCGATCACGGGCTGTCGGGCCGATTTCGGGTCGTTGGTCCAATCACAGTCCTTTCGGTGGATCACGGGCCGTCGGGGAGATCACGGGCCGTCGGGGTGATCACAGTCCGTTCGGCGGATCACGGGCCGTCGGGGTGATCACGGGCCGGACCTGGACGGACGCGGCCGGGTGGCGGCGCTGAACCTGGCGCCGCGATCCGTGGCGGTGACTGTCCTGACCGGCGCTTTTGCCTGGCCGGGAACCCCTGCGGGATGCGGCAGGCCGCGCCGGCGGCGCAACACGTCCAGGCCGAGGCTTGCGCCGATCCGTTCGGCCGGCGCCTGCCGCAGGGCCGGATGCGCGGCCGTGTCGACGGCCCGGGCTGCCCCCGCCGACGTGCGCGGGTGGAGAGAGACCTTTTGCGCCCGGGTCTGCACGACCTTGACGACGCGGGGGGCGATCCGCCCCGGATGGCACCGGCCGCGCAGCATCGGGCCGCGCAGCATCGGGCCGCACAGCATCGGGTCGCGCAGCATCGGGTCGCGCAGCATCGGGTCGGGCGTTTCGGGGACCACAGCCCTGAGGGGGAGGCCATTTGGTCCCGTCACCGGTCGGGCGACCGGACGAAGGTTGCGCAGGTCTGTCGCGGATCGGCCTTGGCCAGGCCTGGACCGACGGGGGCCGCCTCGCGCGACCCGCGAGCCCTTTGCCAGCGGTCAGACCAGCCGCGCCCCGTCTACCGCTGCCCGCACGAAATCCGCGAACAGCGGATGCGGGGCGAAGGGCTTCGACTTCAGCTCGGGGTGGAACTGCACGCCGATGAACCAGGGGTGGTCGCGGACCTCGACGATCTCGGGCAGTTTGCCGTCGGGTGACATGCCCGAGAAGATCAGCCCGCATTTCTCCAGCTGGTCGCGGTACTGGATGTCGACCTCATAGCGGTGGCGGTGGCGTTCCTCGATCACGGTGGTGCCGTAGATCCGGGCCACCGCAGAGCCGTCCTTGAGGTTCGCGGTATAGGCCCCCAGCCGCATCGTGCCGCCCTTGGCGTCAGAGGCCTTGCGCCGCACGGTGTGGTTGCCCTGCACCCATTCCTTCAGGTGATAGACGACCGGGGTAAAGCGCTTGTCCCCGGCTTCGTGGTCAAACTCTTCGGACCCGGCGTCAGTGATGCCGACAAGGTTGCGCGCGGTCTCGATCACCGCCATCTGCATGCCGAGACAGATGCCAAGATAGGGGATCTTCTTTTCCCGGGCGTAGCGGGCGGCGTTGATCTTGCCTTCGGTGCCACGCTCGCCAAAGCCGCCGGGGACGAGGATGGCGTGGAACGCCTCCAGATAGGGGGCGGGGTCTTCGCGCTCAAAAATCTCGGCGTCGATCCATTCGGCGCGGACCTTGGTGCGGTTCGCCATGCCGCCATGGGTCAGCGCCTCGGCGATGGATTTGTAGGCGTCCTCAAGCTGGGTGTATTTGCCGACGATCGCCACCCGCACCTCGCCTTCGGGGTGGGTGATGCGGTCCATCACGTCTTCCCAGCGGGCAAGGTTCGGCTTCGGCGCCGGGGTGATGCCGAAGGTGTCCAGCACGGCCTGGTCCAGCCCCGCGCGATGATAGGCGAGAGGGGCCTCGTAAATCGTCTTGAGGTCATAGGCCGGGATGACATGCTCTTTGCGCACGTTGCAGAACAGGGCGATCTTCTCGCGCTCGCGGTCCGGGATCGGGTGTTCGGAGCGGCAGACCAGGACATCGGGCGCAAGGCCGATGGATTGCAGTTCCTTGACCGAATGCTGGGTGGGCTTGGTCTTCAGCTCGCCCGAGGCGGCAAGGTAGGGCAAGAGCGTGAGGTGCATCAGGATCGACTGGCCGCGCGGGCGTTCGTGGATGAACTGGCGGATCGCCTCGAAGAAGGGCAGGCCCTCGATATCGCCGACCGTGCCGCCGATCTCGCACAGCATGAAATCGACCTCATCGTCGCCGATGCGCAGGAAGTCCTTGATCTCGTTGGTGACGTGCGGGATGACCTGGATCGTCTTGCCCAGGTAGTCGCCCCGGCGTTCCTTTTCCAGTACGTTGGAATAGATCCGGCCGGAAGAGATGCTGTCGGTCTGCCGGGCATGGACGCCGGTGAAGCGTTCGTAATGGCCCAGGTCAAGGTCGGTCTCGGCGCCGTCATCGGTGACGAAGACCTCGCCATGCTCGAAGGGGGACATCGTGCCGGGATCGACGTTCAGGTAGGGGTCCAGCTTGCGCAGCCGCACCGTGTAGCCGCGGGCCTGCAAAAGCGCGCCAAGCGCGGCCGAGGCCAGCCCCTTGCCAAGGGAAGACACCACGCCGCCGGTTATGAAGATGTAACGCGCCACGCAAGGGCCCCCGTGTTTCAACGCGCGATTCGGATCGGTGGAATCGCAGCACCACGGGAGTTGAGATATAGTGACTCTTGCGCCGTTAGGCAACGCCTGACGCTAGATCATGCGGGCAGTGCAGAGCGAAATCCCAAAGGTTGTGGGATCAAGGGTTGGTGGCTGGCGCGGCTGGCACGGCTGGTTCGTCCGCGCGCGGGGCGGTCGCCGGGGCGTCGCCGCTGGTGGGGGGCAGAAGATCGCCCGTCAGTGCCGGGGTGCCGGGGTCCTCGGTGGCCGGGGCGGCGTCTTCGGTCGCCAGGCCGTCGACGACCGAGCCGGACTGGCCGCCACGGGTGGCAAGGATGGTCAGCGTGATCGAGGTCACGATGAAGCAGGCCGCCAGCAGCCAGGTCAGCTTGGTCATCGCAGTGCCGGCCCCTCGGGCCGACATCGAGCCGCCGCCGCCGCCGCCCATGCCCAGGGCCCCGCCTTCCGAGCGTTGCAGCAGAACCACCCCGATCAACAGAAGGGCAAGGATCAGGTGGACGGTGAGAACGACGTTTTCCATGGGGCTTCCCAGCGAGTGACGCGCCTATCTAGGCGCAAGGCGTCGGGGGCGCAAGGGTCAACGCCCGGGCGGGGCGGGGGCCGGGCCAGGGCTTTGGGCCAAGGCAGGCGGGCCCAGACAGGCAGGCCAGGGCAGGCGGCCAGGGCGGGCAGGCCAGGGCAGGCGGCCAGGGCGGGCGGCCAGGGCAGGCGGGCAGGGCGGGCGGGCAGGGCGGGCGGCCAGGGCGGGCGGCCAGGGCTGTGGGCGGGGGCGGACGGGCCTAGGGTCCGTCGCCGGACAGATGCACGGCCGACAGCTTGTTGCCGTCCGGGTCGCGGACATAGGCGGCGTAGAAGCCCGGACCATGCGGCCGCAGGCCGGGCGCGCCCTCGTCGCTGCCCCCGGCGGCGCAGGCGGCGGCGTGGAAGGCCGCGACCGCCGCTCGGTCCGGGGCAACCAGGGCCGGCATCGCGCCATTGCCGACCGTGGCGGGCCGCCCGTCGAAAGGCCGGGTGATCCAGAGCCGGCAGCGGTGGTCGTCGGGGCGGGCATAGCCGATCTCGTCCGGCTCCGTCGCGCGGCGCATCAGGCCAAGCGGCGCAAGGGCCGCGTCGTAAAAGCGGGTCGCACGCGGAAGGTCATTGGTGCCAAGCGTGATGTAAAGCAGCGTTTCGGGCGTTGGTTCGGGCATCAGTTCGGGCATCGGTTCGGGCATCGGGCGGTCAACCTCTGGCGGGGGCGGCCGCACATCTGGGCCGGCATTCGGTCCGGGCCGCGATGGCGCGTGGCCTGCAGGCTAGCGCCCGGGATACGGGATTGCCAGCCTGCCGCGCAGGACCGGCGTTTTTGCCGTTCCCACCCTGCGCGCGGGCCGCTATAGGACAGGCGGTTCTGCAAGCCGGGAGTAAGCAATGGCCAACGTCGTCGTCGTGGGCGCCCAATGGGGCGATGAGGGCAAAGGCAAGATCGTCGACTGGCTGAGCGCGCGCGCCGACGTGATCGCGCGCTTTCAGGGCGGGCACAACGCGGGCCATACGCTGGTGATCGACGGCAAGGTCTACAAGCTGAGCCTCTTGCCCAGCGGCATCGTGCGGCCGGGGCGTCTGTCGGTGATCGGCAATGGCGTGGTGGTCGACCCCTGGCACCTGGTGGCCGAGATCGACAAGCTGCGCGGCCAGGGGGTGGACATCACCCCCGACAACCTGATGCTGGCCGAAAACGCCAGCCTGATCCTGCCGATCCATGGCGAGCTGGACCGGGGCCGCGAGGCGCAGACCAGCGTGGCGAAGATCGGCACCACCGGGCGCGGCATCGGCCCGGCCTATGAAGACAAGGTCGGCCGCCGGGCGATCCGGGTCGCGGACCTGTTCGACGAGACGACCCTGGACACGCGGATCGGGCGGCTTTTGACGCATCACAACGCCTTGCGGGCCGGGCTGGGGCTGGAGCCGGTGGACGCGGCCGCGCTGAAGGCCCAGCTGGTCGAGATCGCGCCGAAGCTGAAACCCTATGCCGGACCGGTCTGGAAAGTGCTGACCGAGGCGCGGCGGGCGGGCAAGCGGATCCTGTTCGAAGGGGCGCAAGGCTCGCTTCTGGACATCGACTACGGCACCTATCCTTACGTCACCTCGTCCAACACCATTGCCGGGCAGGCGGCAACCGGGACCGGCGTCGGGCCGACCGCGATCGACTTCGTGCTGGGGATCGTCAAGGCCTACACGACGCGGGTGGGCGAAGGCCCGTTCCCGGCGGAACTGCATGACGCGGATGGCGAGCGGCTGGGCGAGCGCGGGCATGAGTTCGGCACGGTCACGGGGCGCAAGCGGCGCTGCGGCTGGTTCGATGCGGTGCTGGTCCGGCAGACCTGCGCGACCAGCGGGGTGTCGGGGATCGCGCTGACCAAGCT
The DNA here is from genome assembly GCA_031409795.1 of Rhodobacterales bacterium. Classification (GTDB taxonomy): domain Bacteria; phylum Pseudomonadota; class Alphaproteobacteria; order Rhodobacterales; family Rhodobacteraceae; genus Tabrizicola. Next base: position 18,453 of record JANNXX010000023.1, on the reverse strand, counting down.
GGACGTGCTGGACGGGTTCAAGACGCTGAAGATCTGCGTCGGCTATGACCTTGACGGGCATCGGATGGACTATCTGCCCACCGCCGCCGACCAGCAGTCCCGCTGCACGCCGATCTATGAAGAGCTGGAAGGCTGGTCGGAAACCACCGCCGGGGCGCGGTCCTGGGCGGACCTGCCGGGCGCGGCGATCAAATATGTGCGGCGGATCGAGGAGTTGATCCAGTGTCCGGTCGCGCTACTGTCCACCTCGCCGGAACGAGAGGACACGATCCTGGTGACGGATCCGTTCGCGGATTGAAACCGGCGCAGCGGGGCCGCTCATCGCTCGGCTGCGCCAGCGCTCTTCGCTGCGCCAGCGATGAGCGCCGCAAGGCTGGCGAAGAGCAGTGGAACAGGGGACCGGCATGGCACTCAGCTACAAGGCACGGCGGCGCTGGGCGCTGGTGATCCTGCTGGTCGGGATGCCGGCCTATGTCGTCGCGGCGGTGACGCTGGTCGGGCGGATCGAGCGGCCGTCGATCCTGGTCGAGCTGCTGGTCTATGTCGGGCTGGGCCTGCTGTGGGCGCTGCCGTTCCGCTTCATCTTCCGGGGCATCGGCCAGACCGACCCCGATGCAAAGGCGGACGGGTCCGACCCGTCCGTCTGACCGGCTTTACCGCAGGGTCCCGTCAGTTCAGGCGCCGCGCCTCGGCCAGGTAAGGCGAGTGTTCGGCCAGGACGTAATGCCCGCGGCTGACCTTCTCGATCCGGCCGGTGCGCAGAAGTGTGCCGAAGCTGCGCAGCCCGTCCTCACGGCTGACCTCCTTGCCGCCGGCGCTGGCCATCAGCCGCCGCATCAGTTGCGGCCGGGTGAACTGGTCGCGCTTTTCGACGCAGGTGGCGTAGGCGGCGGCGGCTTCCAGCATTTCGGCCATCGACTTGACGCCAACGCGTTCGGCAAAGCCGGCAAGGCCGGTCTCGACGGCACTGCTGAGGTCTTCGTCCAGATCCTCTTCTTCATCGACTTCGGTCGAGACCGCAGTCGCGGCCCGGCCAAGCGCCACCCGCTCATGCGGCTGAACCGGAATGGCAGCGGCGGCACCGACCCCGATCGCGCCGGTCAGGCGGCCGGTGCGCAGCGCGACCATCGGCTGTCCGTCGATCCCCGGCAGGCCGGGTGTGCTGGACAGCGGGGCCGGAGCCCTTGTGGGCGGGAAGGACGGGGCGGGCGCGAAGGACGGGGCGGGCGCGAACGACGGGGCGGGCGACAGGGCCGCGGGGGCCATCGCCGGGTTGAGTTCGGGGGCGCGTTCAGGTGCGAGTACGGGGCCAGGTTCGGGGCTGAGTTCGGGTGCGCTTGCCGGAGCGATCCGGTCGATGCGCTGTTCGCTGACCAGCACCAGCGGCGGCGGGCTGATCATGCCCGGGCGGATCGTGCCGGGGCGCGGCTCTTGCGGGCGCACCGAGACGGTCTTGCGGCGCGGCCTGATCTCAAGCGCGGCCGGTTCCGGATCGGGCTGCACGATGTCGGCAAGATCATCGCGGTAGGCGTCGGCCTTCTGCGCTCCGGTCCGCGACGGCGCTTCGCCCGTCACGGCGCGGTCAGCCTCTGTCGCCGCCACGGCGGCCTTGAGATGCGCAACCGAATCGATCCGGCGCCGGTTTTCTTCATCCGCCATCACATCGTCGGCCTGGCGCAGCAGGCGCGCGACCTCGTCGCTTTCGCTGGACGCGGCCAGAACGCGGGTGGCATTCGGGTCGGGACGCCCGGCCGTGTCGTCATCGTCGGGGTGGATGCGGACCACGCGCGAGCTTACGCGCCGGGTCTTGCCCGTGCTGCGCGTGGTCGGCAGGGACGCGGCGACTTCGGGTTCGGGTTCCGCCTCGGTCGTGGGCCTGGCTGCGGAAGCGTCGGGCAGATCGGCGGGCTCGGCTGTGCCGGTTGCATCGGCAACGGCAACCGGATCGTCCGCCAAAGGCTCGGCTGGCATTTCGGCATCGGCCTGCGGGGCCGCAAGGGTGTCGGCGACGGCCGCGTCGGTGTCGATGAACGGTGCCCCGGTCGCGGCGGGATCGTCTTCGGGCAGGTCGGCGAAGATGTTGCCATCGGGTTCGGCTGGTGGTGCGACGGCGTCGGCTCCGTCCACCCCGGGGTCAAGCTCGGGGTCAAGCAGCAGCGCACCGATCCGGCTGAGGGCATCCTGGCCGTCGGCCCCGGCGTCCGTATCAGCGTCCGGGTTGGTGCCAAAGGCGTAGGCGGCATCTGGCGTGTCCAGCTGGCCTTCGGGTGCGAGATCCTCGATATCCTCGGAGAAGGCGTTCAGCACGTCATTCGACAAGGGGGCTGCTACCGGCTGGCTGACCGCATCGCGCAGGCGCGCAAGCTTGGCGGCGACACCGGAGGGGATAAGTTCCTGCAGGCCGGGCTCGGCCGGGGCGGGGGCTTCGACGGAGGCAGCGCTGTCCCGCGCGGCGCGGGGGCGTCCGGTGACACGGCCGCCTTCGTCGCTGTCGACGTCGGCCCTGGCGCGCAGCACGAGGCCCGCGTCGCGCGATTTCGTGGTGACCAGGCGCGACACTTCGCGCTCGGCGATGCGGTGGAGCATCGCGGCATCGGGCTGCGGCGGTTCCGCCCCGAAGTAGCGGTCCTCGGCGGTCAGGTCGCGGAAATACTCCGCGATCGCCTTCATGGTGTTGAAGGGATCGTCAAAGCCTTCAAGCGTGCAACTGAACGTGCCATAGGACACCGTCAGGATCTTGCTTTCACTGGTCATGACTTGACAGCCTTTCGTCTAGCCGATGGCAACATTCTACACCCACAACGCCCTAATCCATGGACAGACATGGGTTATTTGATGGATTGATTGTGGCTGTGTCCGAAGAATCCTGCCTTAATTGGAGACAGTTTTGCATGAAATCGCCGATTGTCCAGTCAGAGCGAGGAATGACCCTGGCCGGCGGCGGGCCTTTCGGACGCCGGGATCTGGCGTTGTGCCTGGCGCGGGCCCCGGTCGCCGTGGCGGCCGACGGCGGGGCGGACCGGCTGTTGCAGCTTGGGGTGATGCCCCGGGCGGTGATCGGGGATTTCGATTCGATCTCGGACCAGGCGCGAAGCCGGATTGCGCTGGAAAATCAGCATCATGTGCCGGAACAGGCGACCACCGACTTTGACAAGGCGCTGCGGCTGACCCGGTCGCCCTTCGTGCTTGCCCTGGGCTTTGCCGGCGCCAGGCTGGACCACGGTCTGGCGGCGATGAACACGCTGGCCAGCCATCCCGACCGGCACTGCATTCTGGTCGGGCCGAAGGACCTGGTCTTTGCCGCGCCGGCCCGGCTTGAGCTGGACCTGGCACCCGGCGAGTCTTTGTCGCTTTTTCCGATGGCATCGGTCACGGGCCGCAGTCAGGGGCTGGAATGGCCGATCGACGGGCTGGAATTCGCGCCTGCCGGGCAGATCGGCACGTCGAATCGGGTGGTGGCCGGGCGCGTGGTGCTGAGCTTCGACACGGCCGGAATGCTGGTCATCCTGCCGCGCCGGAGGCTGGACGCGGCGATCCGGTCGCTTCTGACCTGAGCCGCGCCGACAGCCGCTCGCGGTGGATGACGTAAAGACCGGACGCGACGATGATCGCGATTCCGGTCCAGGTCATCGGGTTCGGGAAATCGCCGAAGATCAGGTAGCCCAGGGCGACGGCGACGACGATCTCGGAATAATGCAGCGGCGCCACGGTGGCCGAGGGCGCGTATTTCAGCGCATAGGTCATCGCCATGTGGCTGACCGAGGCCCAGAAGCCGACGCCGAGAAGCCAGAACCAGGTGCGGCCCTCGGGCCAGACCGGATCCAGGGTGGCCAGGCCGGAGCCCTGGGCAAGCACCAGCACCGGCAGGCAGATCGCAAAGCCCGCCCAGGCGGTGTGGAACTGCATGGTGACGGGGTGCATGAAGCTGGACATGGCCCGAGTGATCAGCATGTAGAAGGCGAAGAAGAAGGCCGTGACAAGCGGCCAGAGCGCCACCAGCCCGAAGGCTGCCAGCGAGGGCTGGATCACGAACAGCGCACCGCAGAAGCCCACCGCACAGGCCGCGATCCGGCGCGGGCCGACCTGATCGCCGAAGATCAGCGAGCCGAGGACAAGCAGGATGAAGGGCTCGACAAAGACGATGGCAAGGGCGTCGGCGACCGGCATCACCGCGATCCCGGAGACGAAGGCGTAGGTGGACAGCACCAGAAACAGCGCGCGCAGCGCGACAAAGCCAAGCGCGCGTGCGTCAAGCCTTGGGGTAAGGCCCAGGAAAAGGACCACCGGCAGCATGAGCGCCCCCTGCACCAGGAACCGCGCGCCGGTGATCTGGCCGACCGGAATGCCGCCTTCCGCCGCAAGCTTGGCCGAGACGTCGAGCAGCGGCGCGATCAGACAGAAAAGGAGCATCAGCAGGATGCCCCGAAGCGTGGTGTCCCGGGTCATGGTCCTGCCTAGCCGGGGGCGGCGGGGGGTGCCTGCCTGAAAGCGACATCGCGGAGGCTGGGGCGGGTTTCGCATCGAGCGCGTGCCGCGCAGGCCTTTGGTCTCGCCTCTGCGCGTGAAGAACGCACAGAGGCTCGGTCAATGGGGGTTCCACCCCCAAACCCCCGGAGTATTTCGAAAGAAGCAAGTCGGATTGCTCTTTTCGAAATACTCCCGCCGGAGGCGAAGGTTGGGGGGCCGCCGTTGCGCGGTCAGCAGTTCGGGACGTTGACGGCCAGCCCGCCCAGCGAGGTTTCCTTGTATTTCTCGTGCATGTCGCGGCCGGTCTGGCGCATCGTCTCGATGCAGACATCGAGGCTGACAAGGTGCTGGCCGTCGCCGCGCAAGGCAAGGCTGGCCGCCGAGATCGCCTTGATCGCGCCGAGGCCGTTCCGTTCGATGCAGGGCACCTGCACCAGGCCCTTCACCGGGTCGCAGGTCATGCCGAGGTGATGTTCGAGGGCGATTTCGGCGGCGTTTTCCACCTGTTCGGGTGTGCCGCCCATCACCGCGCAGATGGCGGCGGCGGCCATGGCAGCTGCGCTGCCCACTTCGGCCTGGCAGCCGCATTCGGCGCCCGAAATGCTGGCGTTGTGCTTGCAAAGCCCGCCAATGGCGGCGGCGGTCAGCAGGAAATCACCGATCCCCGAGGGCCCCGCACCCGGCACATGGTCAAGCCAGTAGCGCAGGACGGCCGGAACGACACCCGCCGCGCCGTTGGTGGGGGCGGTGACGACCTGGCCGCCGGCGGCGTTCTCTTCGTTCACCGCCATGGCGTAAAGCGACATCCAGTCGTTGATCGTGTGCGGCGGGGTCAGGTTCAGCCCGCGTTCGGCCAGAAGGGCGTCATGGATGCCCTTGGCCCGCCTGCGCACTTTGAGGCCGCCGGGCAGGATGCCGGTGCCCTGCATGCCGCGGTCGATGCAGTCGGACATCACGTCCCAGATCCGGGCCATGCCTTTGTCGAGTTCGGAGGCAGAGCGGAAGCGCAGCTCGTTCTGGCGTTTCATCCGGGCGATGGACAGGCCGGAGGCGCGGGCCATCTCCAGCATCTCGGCGGCCGTCTCGAAGGGGAAGGGCACGTCGGCGCGGGACTTGGCCTTCTTTTCGCCCGCCTCGGCCTGTTCGGCGGCGGTCAGCACGAAGCCGCCGCCGATGGAATAGTAGGTCTCCTGCAGGATCACGTCGCCCTGGGCATCGGTGGCCTTCAGGATCAGGCCGTTGGCGTGGCCGGGCAGGGCGGGGCCGAAGTCGAAGTGCAGGTCCTTCAGCGGGTCGAAGGCAAGGGGGGGCAGGCCGGGGACCTCGATGGTCTTCGTGGCACGGATGCGGGCGAAGGCGGCGTCGGCCTTTGCGGCGTCGTAGGTGTCCGGGGCAAAGCCCGCAAGGCCGAGGATTGTCGCCCGGTCGGTCGCGTGGCCGACGCCGGTAAAGGCCAGCGAGCCGTGCAGCGAGGCGCGCAGGCCGTGGAACTGGAAGGGCGAGGCGCGCATCGTGTCAAGAAAGCGCGCAGCGGCGACCATCGGGCCCATGGTGTGGGACGAGGAGGGGCCGATGCCGACCTTGAACATGTCGAAGACGGAAAGGAACATCAGGCCCCCGGATGGGTGAAGGGGTGGCGGCCAAGGCCTTCGTCGGCCGCAACCCGCTGGGCGGCAGGCCGCGCCTCATGGGCCGCAAGGACGGCGCGAAGCTGCGGGAAATCGGCAAGGTCGATTCCGTAGGGCGCGGGGGGCAGCATGGTCAGCCAGCGCACCAGCACCCCGATGTAGTAGCCAAGTACCGACGGATGGTCGGGCGACAGCCAGCGGGGCCTTTGCGTGGCGATCAGGCTTTCGATCAGGCCGAGGCGGGCGACGATCTGGTCCTGTGCGGCGGCGCGGGCGGCTTCAGAGTTCGCCTCACCGGCGGGGCGGTGCGGGTAGAACATCGCCAGCGCCGCCTGGTGAAGCGCGTTCGAAGTGAAGAACAGCCAGGACAGGAAGGCTGCGCGGTCAGGGTCATCCGGGCCGGGGCCGAGGCGGCCGGTCTTGTCCACCAGCCACAGCAGGATGGCGCCGGTCTCGAACATCGGGCCGTCCTCGGTTTCCAGCGCCGGGATCAGGCCGACCGGGTTCACCTGGCGGTATTCGGGGCTGGCCAGCGCGCCCGAGTCGAAATCGACCATGGCAAGGGTGTGGGGCAGCTCCAGCTCTTCCAGGGCAAGGCGCACGATGGTCGAGGCGAAATCGGGGGCGTGGTGCAGGGTCAGGGTCATCGGGTCACTCTATCGCACCTGTGGGCGCCGTGAAGGGGGTGTCGCCCAAAGCGTCGGCCAGGGCGACACGGCAGGCGGCGGGGGTGGTTTCATGCGCTGCCAGCACGGCGGTCAGCGCCGGGTAGGGGCGCAGGGAAAAGCGCAGGGCGGGGTCGTCCGGCAGATACATCGCCCAGCGCAGCAGGATCCCCAGATAGTAGCCCAGCGCACCGGGCTGCCGTGGCGACAGCCAGTCGGGGTCTTTCGCGGCGAGCATCGCCTCCAGCCGGGCGGCGTGTTCGTGCAGATGGGCAAGCGCGCTTGCCTGCACGCGGTCCTGCACGGCCTCGCCCGCCACGCGGTCGGGGTGGACGAGGGTCAGGACGGTCTGGTGCAGCGTGTTCGAGGTGAACATGAACCAGGAGAGGAACGTCGCGCGGGTGGGGTCGGTCGGGGCGGGGCAAAGGCCGCCGTGGCGGGCGTTGAGCCACAGGATGATCGCCGCCGTCTCGAAGATCGGGCCATCGGGCGTCTCCAACGCCGGGATCAGGCCCAGCGGATTGACCGCGCGGAAGGCGGGGCTGTCGAAATCACCGGCATCCCAATCAAGGGGCGCGATGGTGTAGGGCGCGCCGATCTCTTCCAGCATCAGCCGGATGACAGAGGAGCCCCAGTCGGGGATATGCCACAGAGTGTAGCTCACAGCACGCTGCCTTCCGGTGGGTTCGGCTGTTCGGGCCGGGTGAAGGGGTGGGGGCCCAGCCCCTCGGCCCTTGCGATGACGGGGGTTTCGGCGCGGGCTTCCTGCGCGCGGGCGAGGGCGTGCAGCGCGGGGAAATCGGCCAGGTCCATCCAGCGCGGGGCCGCGACCGGGTAAAGCGCGGACCAGCGGGTCAGGGTCACAGCGTAGACGCCAAGCGGCCTTGACGCGGCAAAGAGCTGCGGGTTGGCGGTTGCGGCCGTGTCCAGAAGGCCGAAATGCCGCAGCATCCGGCCGGCGATGATCTCGTGATGCGCGGCGAAGCGGTCGGCGGGGGCATATTGGTGCGGGTAGAAGATCATCCGCAGGTCGGCATGGGCGGTGTTCGACAGGAAGAACAGCCATTTCAGGAACAGGGGCCGGTCCGGGTGGTCGGGGGCGGGGGCAAGCCGGTGGGTGTCACAAAGCCACAGAAGGATCGCCCCGGTCTCAAAGAGCGGGCCGTGCGGGGTTTGCAGCACCGGCACCAGCCCGGCGGGGTTCAACGTGCGGTAGGCGGGGCTGTCCTGCTGCCGGGTCCTGCGGTCGACAAGGGCGGTCCGATAGGGAATGCCCGCGCCGTCCAGAACCAGCCGGACGATCAGCGAGGCGTTGTCGGGCGCATAGTGCAGGACGTACATCGGGGGTCCTTTGACGGGGTGGCCAGCGGGCCAAGACTTCCGCAAGTCATGCCGCAGTGCAGGCCGGAAAGCGACCCCCTGCCGCCGTTTGCGCAACCGCATTCGGCGGAAGGACTTCGGCGGAAGGACTACTGGGGACGGACTACTGGCGACGGACATCGGGGGATGGACGGCGTTAACCGCCCGTCAACCCTGTTGCCGCAAGCTTGGTCAAACGGTGATGGAGGTCGGGATGGTACGGATCATGGCGGCAGTGGCGCTGGGGCTGATGCTTCTGGCGCAAGGGGTGAGGGCGCAGGAGCGGGCGGCGGGTGATCCGCTGGCCGAGGCGATGGCGCGGAACCCCGACCGGTTCGAGGCGGCAATGCTGGATCTGGTCGCCGGTTTCGGTGGGCCGAAGGGGCTGACCCGCGCCGGGATTGACGAGCATGTCGCGCTGGAGCGTGCCGGGGCCCGCGCCTCGGCGATGCGGCGGCTGCTGGCGATGGACCTTGACGCCGACAGTGGCGTTTCCCGGGATGAGCTGCAGGTGGCGCAGCGGGCGGCCAGTGCGGCGTCGCGCGGCCGGATGGAGCGGACCTTCGCGGCGGCGGATGCGGATGGCGACGGCACGGTCAGCGCAGGTGAAATTGCAGCGGACGGCAAGGCGGCGGCGCAGCGCGCGCTGGGGTCAGAGGATGAGGCGCTGCTGCTGGCGGTTCTGACGCTGGACGCGGACGGCGACGGGGCGCTGACGGCGGATGAGCTGCGCGCGGCGATGACCCGGTTGGACGACGCGACCTGACGGGGTTTCGGACCGGTATCCGTGGCCTGAACGTGTTGCCCGGGGCTGCTCATCAAGCATTAAGCGCACTCCTTGCGGAGTTGGCACCGAAGCGTGCATGAAAAGCTCGGGGAGGGCATGCCGGGGAAAAGCCGCCGGTCTTGCCGCAGCCCGGGACTGTCAGGTCATTCCACACTTGCGCCCCGGCCAGGTCAGAGCGCAAGCGCAGGGGCCCGCGCGCAAGCGCAGGGGCCAGAGCGCAAGCGCCGCAGGCCCGCGCGCAAGCGCAGGGGTCACATCGGATAGCGCAGGATGGCGGCCAGCGCGCCGTTGCCCGGCACGTCGGCCTTGCGCGCCGACACGATGCGGGCGCCCGACTTCATCGCCCGGCTGACGATCTCGTCCACCACGCCATAGGTCACGGCGTCGTCGGTGTCGGCGAAGGTCACCGCGCCGGTCTCGTCGTCGACGAGGCCCGGCAGCGTCACGTCGATATCCACGATCAGCGTGTCGACGGCGCCGAACGTGGCGGCGCGGGCGGCCTGGGAGACATCGGTCGTGGCGCGGCCCTGCGCCTCGCGCTGGGTGTAAAGCCCTGCCAGGTCGGCGATCTGGGCGGCGTGCAGCTGGTCAAGGACATCGCGCGCCTCACCCGCAAGCACATGGTCGGCGGTGTGGTCGGCCGACCCGCCCAGCCCCTGCGCGGCGGTATTCGCGTAGCTGGAGACCGACCGGTAGATCGACAGCATCGGTTCGGTCGCAGCGATGATCAGCGGGCGTTCATGGCCGGACAGGACCGGGCGCAAGGCTTCGTCCACGGTGCGGGCGTAGCGGGTCAGCAGCGCGTTTTCGCTGGTGCGTTCGCCCGACGTCATGTCGCCGGACCGCTTGGAGTGACTGCGCCTGCCGATCGCGTCGGCCATGTCCTTCGGCAGGTCGGGAACCGAAACAGGGTGCGGCGGCAGGTCGGGCGACACCTCGATCAGGCGCACGCCACCCATGCCGATGGCCAGCACATAGGCGTCCTGCGCGAAGGTCACGGCGCGCAGCAGCGGCTTGATGTGGAAGCGGTCCGACACATGCACCGCGCTGGTCAGCCGCGAGGGCAGCCTGAAGGTGCGCAGGCTGTCGGGGGTGATGAAGATCGCCAGGCTGTTGGCCTGATGCGCCCAGAAGCCGTCATCGCCGCCCACTTCGTCCAGCGCGGCCTCGATCGGCCAGATCAGCCGCTTGTCGGTGCCTGCCGCCTCAAGCTGCGAGATCGCCTCGCGGCCCAGGTTCTTCAGGGCGATCCGGTCGGCCTGCGCCGCCTCGGTCAGCGGGGTGGTGGCAAGGTAGATGGTGACGCTGGCCCCGGCGCGGGCCGCAGCAAGCGCGAGAATTTCGGAACGGGTGGGCAAATCGACATGCAGCAAGACGTATACTCCGGTTGGGCGCAGAAAGGTCTGCAGGCCTGGATGGCTGCCGACAGATAAACCGGATCGCTGCCGCAACCAAGCTCCGTGATCACGGGCGCTTGCTTTTTCACTCGCGCTTGGTCGGGGGCCTGCCTATAACCAAGGCGGTATTTCCTGGGGAGCAGCCGATGACCGCCGAGCTTTCGCCGATCGACAAGGCCAAGTTTTCCGCCGCGCGCCGGTCGGTGGATTTCGTCGAGGATGGCATGAAGCTGGGGCTTGGCACCGGATCGACCGCCGCCTGGATGGTGCGCTGCCTGGCCGAGCGGGTGCGCGTCGAAGGGCTGAAAGTCACCTGCGTGGCCACGTCGAAGCGGACCGCAGAGCTTGCCTCGGACCAGGGGCTGACGGTGGCGAAGCTGGACGACGTGCGCTGGCTGGACCTGACGATCGACGGCGCGGACGAGTTCGACGCGAACCTGAACCTGATCAAGGGCGGGGGTGCTGCCCTTTTGCAGGAAAAGATCGTCGCCACCGCCAGCGACCGGATGATCGTGATCGCCGATGCGGCCAAGGAGGTGGCGCAGCTGGGGGCCTTCCCGCTGCCGGTCGAAGTGGTGCCCTTCGGCTGGCAGACCACCAAGGCGCTGATCGAGGAGACGCTGTACAGCCTTGACGTGCTGAACCGCGAAGTCACCCTGCGCAAGAACCGCAGCCGGCCGCTCAAGACCGACGAGGGCAACTTCATCCTGGACCTGCACCTGAAGCGGATCGGCAATCCCCGGCAGCTTGCGCTGGTGCTGAACCAGATCCCGGGCGTGGTCGAGAACGGGCTGTTCATCGACATCTGCGACATCGTGGTGATCGGCAACGGTGACGGGCGGGTCACGGTGCGCGACATCAACTCGGGCCGGATCGAGGATGTGGCGGTCGACGTCACCCAAAGCGCGAACATCTTCGCCAATCTTGAGGACTGAACGCGTCCTGCGGTCCGGGTTCGGTCTGCCTTTGCGGTGGCCAATGCCCGGTTGAACCAGCTGAAACAGTGAACCGGGATTGATGATGCCCTTCGACTACGATCTCTTTGTCATCGGTGGCGGCTCGGGCGGGGTGCGCGCGGCGCGCATCGCGGCGGGCGAATGGGGGGCGCAGGTCGGGCTGGCCGAGGAAAGCCGCATGGGTGGCACCTGTGTCATCCGGGGCTGCGTGCCGAAAAAGCTGATGGTCTTCGCCTCGGGCTTTCCGGCGGCATTCGAGGAAGCCCGCGCCTATGGCTGGACGGTGCCGGAGGCCAGCTTTGACTGGCCCGCCTTCCGCACCCACCTCAACCATGAGCTGGACCGGCTTGAAGGGGCCTATCGCGCCAACCTGACCCATGCGGGCGCGACCATCCACGATGCCCGCGCCACCCTGGTCGATCCGCACCGGGTGCGGCTGGCATCGGGCCAGGAGTTTACCGCCCGGCACATCCTGGTCGCCACCGGCGGGCGGCCTTTCGTGCCCGAGATTCCGGGGGCAGAACTTGCCGTCACCTCGAACGAGATGTTCAACCTTGACGCCTTGCCGAAGCGGGCGCTGATCGTCGGGGGCGGCTATATCGCCAGCGAATTCGCCTGCATCCTGAACGGGTTGGGCGTGTCGGTCAGCCAGATCTACCGAGGCGCGCAGATCCTGCGCGGCTTTGACGACGAGGCGCGCGGCCATGTGGCCACCGCCATGCAGGCCAGGGGCATCGAGATCCGCTGCGGCACCGACGTCATGCGGCTGGAACAGACCGCTGGCGGCATCCGCGCGGTCACCACCGATGGGGCTGACCGGGTGTATGACCTGGTGATGTATGCCACCGGTCGCCACCCGAACACCGAAGGCCTGGGGCTGGAGGCGCTTGGCGTGCAACTGGGTCGTAAGGGCGAAATCGTGGTCGACCGCTTCAGCCAGACCGGCGTGCCCTCGATCTTTGCCGTGGGCGATGTGACCGGGCGGATCAACCTGACCCCGGTCGCGATCCGCGAGGGCCATGCCTTCGCCGATACGGTCTTTGGCGCGAAGCCCACGGCTTTCGACCACGACCTTGTGGCCTCGGCGGTGTTCACCCAGCCGGAAATGGGCTCGGTCGGTCTTGGCGAAGAGGCCGCCCGGGCGCAAGAGCCGATCGAGGTCTACTCGACCGCGTTCCGCCCGATGAAGACGGCCTTTGCCGGCCAGCCCGACCGGGTGCTGATGAAGCTGATCGTCAGTCAGGCGACGCGCAAGGTTCTGGGATGCCACATCGTCGCACCCGAAGCGGGCGAGATGATCCAGCTTGCCGCCATCGCGATCCGCATGGGGGCCACGAAAGAAGACTTCGACCGCACCTGTGCGGTGCATCCGACCATGGCCGAAGAGCTGGTCACGATGCGCAAACCCACGAGAAGCGCCTGAGCGGGGCACCAATGGCTTGATTTCCGGGCCGCGATGACCAGCTAAGGCTGAAGACGAAAAGAAAGGTTCTGACAGATGGCAGGAAGCGGCGGTCCCTGGGGCGGCGGTGGCGGTCCGGGCGGTGACGACCGGAACAAGGGCAGTGGCGACGACGACGACCGCCGGGGTGGCGGGCGGCGCGGCGAGGGCGGCCCGCAGATCCCCGAGATCGACCAGCTGGTCAAGCGCGGGCAAGAGCAGCTGCGTGTCCTGATGGGCGGGCGTGGCCGTGGCAATGCGGGCGGCCCCGGCGGCCCGGGTGGCGGCGCAGGCGGCGGCGGTCCGGTGGTGACGCGGCAGGGCGTGGCGCTGGGTGTGCTCGCGCTGGTGGCCGTCTGGGGCTACATGTCCTTCTACTCGGTCCGGCCGGAAGAACGTTCGGTCGAGCTTTTCCTGGGCGAAAGCTCGGGGATCGGGTCGCCTGGTCTTAACTTCGCGCCCTGGCCGCTGGTCAAGTTCGAGAAGGTCCAGGTGACCGGCGAACGCACGACCGAAATCGGCACCGGCGACGCGGGCAGCGAATCCGGCCTGATGCTGACGCGTGACCAGAACATCGTCGACATCGGCTTTCAGGTGGTGTGGAACATCGCCGACCCCGAACAGTATCTTTTCAACCTTGCCGACCCGGAAGACACGATGCGGGCGGTCAGCGAAAGTGCGATGCGCGACATCGTGGCCCGGTCGGAATTGTCGCCGATCCTGAACCGCGACCGGGGGGTGATCGCCTCGGACGTGCAGGCGCAGGTGCAGGAAACGCTGGACAGCTACAACGCCGGCATCCAGGTGATCCGCGTCAACCTGCAGCGCGCCCAGCCGCCCAGCGAGGTGATCGACGCCTTCCGCGAAGTGCAGGCGGCCCAGCAGCAGCGCGACACGCTGGAGAAAGAGGCCGACGCCTATGCCAACCGCGTGACCGCCGGTGCCCGTGGTGCCGCAGCGCAGTTCCTGGAAGAGGCCGAGGCCTACCGCGCCCAGGCTGTGAACAGCGCCCAGGGTGAGGCGGCGCGCTTCATCTCGGTCTACAACGAATACATCAATGCCCCCGAGGTCACCCGCCGGCGGCTTTACCTTGAAACCATGGAGCGGGTCTTCAGCGACATGAACAAGGTGATCCTTGACGGCGTGTCGGGCGGCGAGTCCGGCCAGGGCGTGGTGCCCTTCCTGCCGCTGAACGAACTGGGGCGGATGGCGACCCCGCAGGGCACGGCCCAGGGCGCCGCAGGCACGACGGGAGGGTCCAACTGATGCGCGCGATCTATTTTGTGGCCCCGGTCGTGGTGGTGCTGGTCGTGGCGCTGTCCTCGGTCTTCATCGTCGATGAACGCAAGAAGGCCCTGGTGCTGCAGTTCGGCCAGGTCACCCAGGTCCGTGAGGAACCGGGGCTTGGCTTCAAGCTGCCCTTCGTCCAGGAAGTGGTCTTCTACGAGGACCGCATCCTTGGCCTGCCCACGACGCCGATCGAAGTCACCATGCTGGATGACCGCCGGCTGGTGGTCGACGCCTTCGCCCGCTGGCGGATCACCGACCTTGTGCGCTTCCGCGAGGCGGTGGGCACCGGGGCCGAGGCGCAGGCGCTGCGGCGCCTGGAAGGCATCGTGAACCCGGCGATCCAGGAGGTGTTGGGTTCGGTCCCGTCCAATCGTGTGCTGTCCGAAGACCGGACCGCCTTGATGAACCAGATCCGCGACATCGCGCGGCGGCAGTCGGTCAACCTGGGCATCGACATCATCGACGTGCGGCTGACCCGCACCGACCTGCCCGAGCAGAACCTGGAAGCGACCTTCGCCCGGATGCGGGCCGAGCGTGAGCGCGAAGCGGCGGACGAGATCGCGCGCGGTGGCGAAGCGGCACAGCGGGTGCGGGCGGCGTCGGACCGGACGGTGGTGGAATTGACCTCGGACGCGCGGCGGCAAGCCGACGTGATCCGCGGCGAGGCGGATGCCGAACGGAACCGCATCCTGGCCGAAGCCTTTGGCCGGGATACCGAATTCTTCGGCTTCATCCGGTCGCTGCAGGCTTACGAGACCTCGCTCAAGGGGTCGAACTCCTCGATCGTGATGCAGCCGGACAGCGAGTTCTTCAGCTACCTGCGCAGCGCCGGGGTGATCAAGCCAGAGGATGCTTTGCCTGAAGCTCCGGCTGAAGCTCCGGCTGAGGCTCCGGCGGGCGCGCCCGCCTCGCCATGAGCTTTGTGGCCCTGGCCATCGGGCTGGTGCTTGCGGTCGAGGGGCTGGTGCTTGCACTGGCCCCTCGGCACATGGAGGCGGCGCTGCGGCTGATCCTGACCCTGGGCGAGGACCGCCGCCGGATGATCGGGCTTGCAGCCCTTGCGCTGGGGGTCGGGCTGGTCTGGCTGTCGGGTCTGGCCTAGGCCGGTTCGAAGGGTCCGGCCATCCGGCGGCAAGGTTGGAATGGCGTTGCCGCCGGCAGTGCGGTATCCTTGCTGTCGGCGACCACACGCCGCTTCAATTCCCGTTGAGCGGCCAAGACAGCGTTTGCATTGCGCGCGGGCTTCACTATCTGCTGGCGTCAAGTCGATCCTGGCTTCGGTCATCCGGTCCTGCCTTCCGCAGCCCGGTCCTGGCGTCGGTCATGGTCTGCCAACGCAAATGCACATGCGATGAACAGGAGTTCCCTTCGTGCCTGACCTCACCCCTTCGATCCGCGTCGCGCTGCGCTCCAGCACGCTGCTTGCCCTGGTCCTTGGCCTTGGCCTTGGCGTGGTCCCGGCCCAGCGGGCCGATGCGTTCGGCGCGCCGGAAAGCTTTGCCGAACTGGCTGACGAGATCAGCCCCTCGGTCGTGAACATCACCACCTCGGCGATGATCGCCGCCCCCGCCGACGGCATGCCGATGGTGCCCGAGGGCAGCCCCTTCGAGGAATTCTTCGATGACTTCGGCACGCCCGAAGGCGGCGGCGCGCAGCGGTCCGAGGCGCTGGGATCCGGCTTCGTGATTTCCGAGGACGGCTACATCGTCACCAACAACCATGTGATCGAAGGCGCCGACGAGATCACCATCGAATTCTTCTCGGGCAAGAAGCTTGAGGCCAAACTGGTCGGCACCGACCCCAAGACCGACATAGCACTTCTCAAGGTCGAGGCGGAGGCTGCGCTGCCCTTCGTCAACTTCGGCAACTCGGACCTGATGCGGGTCGGCGACTGGGTGATGGCGATGGGCAACCCGCTGGGCCAGGGCTTTTCGGTCAGCGCCGGGATCGTGTCCGCCCGTGGGCGCGAGCTGAACCCGGGCGCCTATGACGACTACATCCAGACCGATGCGGCGATCAACCGTGGCAACTCGGGCGGGCCCTTGTTCAACATGGACGGGCAGGTCGTGGGCGTGAACACCGCGATCCTGTCGCCCAACGGCGGGTCGATCGGGATCGGGTTCTCGATGGCCTCGAACGTGGTGGCCAAGGTAGTGGACCAGCTGAAGGAGTTCGGCGAAACGCGGCGCGGCTGGCTGGGCGTCCGCATCCAGGACGTCACCCCCGACGTGGCCGAGGCCATGGGCCTGGCCGAAGCGCTGGGCGCCCTGGTCACCGACGTGCCCGAGGGCCCGGCCAAGGATGCCGGGATCGTCGCAGGCGACGTGATCACCCTTTTCGACGGCCAGCCGGTCAATGATGCGGGCGACCTGACCCGCCGGGTGGCCGATGCGCCGATCGGCGAGGCGGTGCCGGTGATCGTCCAGCGCGAGGGCCGCACCGAGACGCTGGCCGTCACGCTTGGCCGCCGCGAGGAAGCCGAGGCCGCGACCTTGCCCGCCTCCAGCCCGGCGCCGGAAGCCCCCAAGCAGATGGAATCGCTTGGCCTGACGCTGGCGCCGCTGGACGACGACATGCGCGCCCGCCTGGGTCTGGATGCCTCGACCGAAGGGCTGATGGTTCTGGCGGTCGATCAGGCCTCGGAAGCATTTACCAAGGGCCTGCGCGAGGGTGACCTGATCACCGAGGCCGGCCAGCAGAAGGTGGTGCGCCTGCAGGATCTGGAGGACCGGATCGCCGAGGCGACCGAGGCGGGGCGGAAGTCGCTGCTGCTGTTGATCCGGCGGGGCGGCGATCCGCGCTTTGTCGCGCTGTCGCTGCAGTAGGGCCGGGGTCTTCCACGGTGATCGGGCGGCCGGGGTGACCCCGCCGCCCTTTCCAGTGCCGGGACGGGCCTTCCCGTCCACCTTGTGCGGGCAAACAGGCGATGCCGGGCCCGGGTGCGCTGCGATCTTCCGATCGCGCGCCTGTGTCAGAACCCCCAGTCCGGGTCCTCGGTGAAGGCGATGGTCAGCCAGCGGTCCGGTCCCTTGCCGCCCAGCGCCTCGCCCACCTCGTGCCGGATCGCGTCCAGCTGGCCGATCCCCGAGACCTCCCAGCCCGGGCCTGCGAGGAAGGTGATCTCGATCAGCGTGGCGCGCCCGACCCGGGCCACATAGGTATAGCTCTTCGCCAGCCCATGCCTTGCCCGCGCCGCCTCGGCCACCGCGCTGACATGGCGGTCAAGGTCTTTCGGCGCGATGCGCAGGATGCCGGCCACCGCAGCGCGCAGGTCCGAAAGCGGGATCGGGATCACCACCAGGCAGACGGCGGCCAGGATCACCGGGTCGACATAGGGCTGCATCCAGTCCCATTTCGTGCCCTCCAGCGAAAGGCCGATCACGAAGCCGACGAAAAGCGCCAGCGAGATCGACCCTGACATCAGCCAGCTTTTGGCATCCAGCGCGATCAGGCCCGACCCAAGCGTGCGGTTCTGCCGGCTTTGCCGCCGATACATGAAAAAGCACGTCCCGGCGACAACCCCGGCATAGGGCAGGGCAAGGCCGAACTCGATCTCGCTGCCGCCGTCGAGGATGATCATGATCGCCGAGATCAGCGCGTAAAGCGCCGCCAGCATCAGCATGGTGCCGTTCAGCGCCAGTACCATCGGCTCCAGATGCCAGAAGCCGAACTGATAGCGCGGATGTCCCAGCGCATCCTCGTCGCGGCGCAGCGTGTCGTTCAGGATCAGCCTGGCCACGCCCAGGCCAAGGGCCGCCATCACCGCGTCGATCAGCGCATAGACCCCGTCGAAGACGATCGCGAAGGACCCGGTCAGGAAGCCGAAGACAAAGGCAGTCGCGCTGATGCACAGGATCACCGAGATCGAGGTGACCAGAAGCCGTTGCTCTTTCCTGCCGCGTGCCTCGGTCTCGTCCACCTGGCGTCCTTTCCTGACCCGGCTGCAAGGCTTGCCCGTCCGGCCGTTACAGTCAAGCGCGGCGCGGCAGGCTCAGGGCTGGTCACCCGCCCTGACGCCATCGGGCCGGAAGCCGGGGTCCAGCAGGCGGTCAAGGAGCGGCGACAGATCCTCGATCAGTTCGGCGACGATATGGACCACCCCCGCCTCGCGCTGCAGGCGGCCGGTGACGCGCAACAGCCGCCCGGCGATCACCGCGCGGCGGAAGCGTTCATAGACGTTCGCCCAGACCACGATGTTCGCGGTGCCGGTCTCATCCTCCAGCGTGACGAAGATCACCCCCTTGGCCGTGCCGGGCCGCTGTCGCACGAGCACAAGGCCCGCCACCGTGACCCGCGTGCCCGCCGCAGGCTCACCCAGCCGCCCGGCGGGAAGGGCCCGCAGCGGGCGGGGCAGGGCGGGGGGCCTGCGCGCGGGACGGTCCGGGGTGGTGCGGTCCGGGGTGGTGATGGGGGTGGTGATGGGGGTGGTGATGGGGGTGGTGATGGGGGTGGACATGGGAACA
>JANNXX010000022.1:0-14140 GCA_031409795.1 Rhodobacterales bacterium | reverse complement strand
CGTGCGGCGCGTCACGCTGCTTGACCGACTCACCCCCGCGCCCGCACCCTGCCCCGACTTGCTGCCCCGACCCCCTTTGAAAGGCCCCGCGACCCATGTTCCTTCGTGCCCTGATCCTTTGCCTGACCTTCGCCGTTCCAGCCGCAGCCGAAGCGATCTGCAATCCGCCGCGCGGCACGGCGCTGACGGTCGTGGGCGTGGCCGCGAATGACAATCTCAACATGCGCAGCGGGCCGGCGGCGTCGAATGCCATCGTCTCGCGCATCGGGCCGAACGAGCGCGGGGTGACCGCGACCGGACGGGTCTTCTGGGCCAGGGGCCAGTGCACCACAACCTGTTCCGGGGCCGAGGGCGGGCTGAACGACCGGGGCCGCGCCATCGCCTTCGGCTGCAAGGCGGATGGCAGCATCTGGTATGAGGTGCGGCGGTCGAACGGGACGGTCGGATGGTCCTCGGCGCGGTTTCTCGACCTTGCCGGCGGCGGTGCGGTGGTCAAGCCGCCCCCGCCCTCCAAGCCGGTGATCGAGACGCGCCTGACCTTTGCCTGCGGGGCCAGCGGCCGGATGGTGGTCGAGATCCATCGCGGCGGGCGCGAGGCCGATGTGACCATCGGGCGCCAGACCTTCCGGCTGCAGCGGCGCGACAACCTTGTCCTGCGCTATTTCTACCAGTCGGCGGATGGGGCGCGGCTGCGCGGCGGGACCGACGTGATCGAATGGCGCTGGCCGAACGGCGACCGGGCAAACTGCATCGGGCAATAGGCAAGGCGTGACCGAAAGGGAAAGGCCAACAGGCAAGCCATTGATTTTCTAAAGGGGGAAATGCTGTCCACCGTGGACAGCCTAGATGATCGCCGCCTCGACCACCGCCTTGCCCGCTGCGATCCGGTCGAAATGGAACGGGGTCAGGTCCAGCGTCCGGTAGCCGCCGTGCAGGATCCACTCGGCCGTGCCCCGCCCCATCGCCGGGGCCTGCTGAAGCCCGTGACCCGAGAAGCCGTTGAGGAACAGGAAATTCCCGACGCCCGGATGCGGCCCGGTGACCGCGTTCTGATCCAGCGTGTTGTAATCGTAGTGCCCGACCCATTCGCTGATCACCCGCACCGCCTCGAAGGCCGGGATCCGGGTGGCGATGGCGGGCCAGACCTTGTCCTGCCAAAGCTCCGGGTCCATCGTGAAGTCGTCGAAATCCACCGCCGGATCAGGATCGGCATGGCCGCCGATCATGTAGGTTCCGCCCCCCACCTCGCGCATGTGGACGCCCGAGGGGTCGATGGTCAGCGGCAGCGGGCGGTCCAGCGGGCGTTCGGCCTGGATGACCCAGGTAAAGCGCTTGCGTGGCTCGACCGGCAGCGCGATCCCCGCCATCGCCGCCGTCCGTGCCCCCCTTGGACCGCTGGCATTGACCACCGTGCCGCAAGCGATCGCCCGCCCCGACCGCAGGGCGACCGACACCACCCGGTCCCCGGCGGACGACAGGGTCATCGAGACCACCTCGTCGGCGACATAGTCCACCCCCGCCTCGCGCGCCTTGCGGCGGAACCAGTCAAAGACGGTGGAGCCGTCGAAATAGCCCTCGTCGCGGGTGTTGATCGAGCCGAGATCAAGGTCGTCGACCGCGTAGAACGGATAGGCGGCCTTGATCCCGTCGGGCGTCAGAAGGCGCGTCCCGGCCCCGGCGGCCAGCTGCACCGCCTGGTTCGCCCGCAGGACGGCGGAAAAGGCCGCAGAGTCGGACAGGTAAAGATAGCCGAAGTTCTGGATCGTCAGGTCCGGCACCCGGTCGTCACCGCCCATCTCGGCCCGCAGGTTCTGCACGAACCTGGCCCCGAACTGCGAGATGCGGACGTTCAGCTCGGTCGAGAACTGCTGGCGGATGCAGGAATTGGTGTGGGTCGTCCCGGCCTGGGCATAGGTCGGGTCACGCTCCAGCACCAGCACCCGCAGCCCGCCCAGCCGCGACAGCCACCAGGCGGTCGAAGACCCCATGATCGCCCCGCCGATGATCACCACGTCGTAGGTGTCGTGCGTCGGTTCCGCCGCAAAGCCCTGCATCGCTGCCCCCAAACCCGCCTTCGGCATGGGTGTAGCTCAGCCCGACGGGGTCGGCAATCAGCCGACGCGGTTGCCCGCGACCCAGACCCCGCGCAGGGCGGCGGCACGGCCGATCCGGGCGACCCGGATCACGTCGCCGCGCAGGCCCGGGCGCAAGGCTCCCCGGTCGGCAAGGCCCGTCGCTGCGGCCGGGGCCCCGGTCACCGTCGCCACCCCGCGCGCGACATCGCCCCAAAGATCGCCCAGGAAAAGCGCACCGGACAGAAGCGAGGACGGCACATAGTCCGACGAGAGAATGTCCAGCAGCCCCGCCTCGGCCAGTTCCTTGGCGGCCACGTTGCCGGAATGGCTGCCGCCCCGGATCAGGTTCGGACCGCCCATCATCACCTTGATGCCATGGGCGCGGCAGGCCGTGGCGGCCTCGGCGGTCGTCGGAAATTCGGCGAATTGCACGCCGTGGCCGGCGCTGGTGCGGACCTGGTCGCCGGTGGTGTCGTCATGGCTGGCCAGCACCGCGCCGAAGCGCCGGGCTTCGGCCACGACGGCCGTCTCATGCAGGTTGCCCAGCCGGTCACGGATCGCCTTCTGGGTGGTCACATGGTCCATCCAGTCGGCCTCTGACAGGCCATACTTGCCGGTGTAATAGTCCTTGAGCTTGGACATGTCGCGGAACTGGCGCTGGCCGGGGGTGTGGTCCATCAGGCTGACGATGCCGATCTGGTCTTCGGGGCCGAACTTCGCCAGCTCGGTCACCAGGGTCTCGCTGCAGACTTCGGCGCGCAGGTGCAGAAAATGGTTGATCTTCAGCGCCCCGTCGCGGCGCAGCTCCAGGATTTCATCGGCCATCGCCCGGGCATATTCGCCCGAGTTGGTCTTGCCGCCCGAGACCAGCGAGCCGACCCGAAGCGCGTCGAACACCGTGGTGATGCCGGTCGAGGCCAGCTCGGCGTCATGGGCGACAATGGCGGGAAGGTGGGGCCAGGCCACCTTGGGGCGGGGTTCGATATGGCGTTCAAGGTTGTCGGTGTGCAGCTCGATCAGGCCAGGCAGAACAAGGTCACCACCGCAATCGACCGCGCCCGAGGGGATGGTGCCGCCTTCGGCGATGTCGGCGATCCGGCCTTCGGCAAGGCGCAGCTGGCCGCGCAGCACCTCGCCTTCCAGAACCAGCGTTGCATTGGCGAGAATCGTCTCGGTCATCGTTTGTCGTCCTGTCTTGATGTCACCCGCCGGGCGCGGTTACCTGCCACGAACCTGTCACACCCATGTGACACGGGCAGGCTAGGCCCCGCGCCATGGACCAGATGACACGTTACGCCGTCTACTATGCCCCGCGCCCGGGGGAGTTTGCCGATCATGCGGCCGCCTGGCTGGGTTGGGATGCCGCCTTGGGTGCGGCCCTGCCGCAGCCCGCGCTTCCGGGGATCCCCTTTCCGGCCATTCTGACCGCCGAAGCCCGACGCTACGGCTTTCACGGCACACTTCGCGCGCCGTTTCGGCTGGCCGATGGGGTGAGTCAGGCGCGGGCTGGAGACGAGGTCGCAGCCCTTGCCGCGCGGCTCAAGCCGGTCCGCTGCGAGGGACTTGCGATCGAGAACTTGCAAGGGTTCCTCGCGCTGACGCCCTTGGGCTGCGAGGCGGCCCTCTTGGAACTTGCCGCCGCCGTAGTCGAAGGCACCAACGACCTGCGCGCGCCCCTGACCGGGGCCGAGATCGCCCGCCGCCGGCCAGAAAGCCTGACCGCGCGCCAGCGCGACCTGATGCAGCGCTGGGGCTATCCCCATGTGATGGAAGAATTCCGCTTTCACCTCACCCTGACCGACAGGCTGCCGGATCCCGCGCCGGCGCTGGCCGCGCTGGCCGCGCATTTCGCGCCGGTCCTGCCCCGGCCGTTCCTGATCGAGGATCTGTGCCTGTTCGGCGAGGATGCGGTCGGCCGGTTCCATCTGCTGCACCGCTACGCCCTGACCGGCTGAAGCGCCGCCAGAAACCGGGCGATGCCCTCTGCTTCGCTGGCGTCATTGACCACGGTCCGCACGGCAATGCCTGCGGGCAGGGCAACGGCGGCGCGCGCGATCCGGGCGCGGATGTCGGCCCCGGTTTCGCGGCCCCGGGACGCAAGCCGCGCGGCCAGAACCGCATCCGGTGCCGTGACCACGATCACCGAAAGGTCGGGGAAGACCCGCGCCGCTTCGGCCAGTGCGGCCCGGCTGCCGTTGAAGATCACGTCGCCCGGGCCGGCAAGCTGGTCTGCGGGGATGCCGTAACTCAGCCCATGCGCATCCCAGTGCAGCGCGAATTCCCCCCGGTCTCGGCGGGCAATGAACGCGTGCAGCGAGACGCCTTCGAAATCCTCGCCCCCGGCCCCGGTCGGTCGGGTGATCACCCGGCGGACCAGCCGCAGGTCAGGCCGGGTTGCCAGCGCCCCCCGGATCAGCGTGTCCTTGCCTGCGCCGGACGGACCGACCACCGCAAAGATCATGCGGCCACCCCGGGGGTGAAGCCCGTCACATCGACCAGCCGGTCGCAAACCCGGGCGCGGGCGGCTTCGTCGTGGAAAATTCCAAGGATCGCCGCACCCCGGGCCTTGGCGTCAAGGATCAGCTCCAGCACGACCTCGCGGTTCACGGCATCTAGGCTGGCCGTGGGTTCGTCCAGAAGCAGTGCGGGATAGGGATGGGCAAAGCCGCGGGCAATGTTGACCCGCTGCTGCTCGCCGCCCGAGAAAGTGGTGGGGGACAGGGACCACAGGCGTTCGGGGATGTTCAGACGCCGCAGAAGCCGGGCCGCCCGGTCGCGGGCCTGACCGACGGGCATGCCCAGGGCCAGAAGCGGCTCGGCCACCACGTCCAGGGTCGGCACGCGCGGCACCACGCGCAGGAACTGGCTGACATGGCCCAGGGTCTCGCGCCGAAGCGCAATGATCTCACGCGGGGCGGCGCGGGCGACATCCAGCGCGCCCACGAAAAGGCTGCCCCCGGCGGCAAGGTAGTTGCCATGGACCATGCGCATGAGCGTGGACTTGCCCGACCCGGACCGGCCGGTCAGCCCGACGCATTCGCCGGGGTCGACCGTGAGGCTGGCCCCGGCCATCACCGGAATCGTGGTGCCGCCCTGATTGTGCAGGGTGAAGGACTTGGAAAGGTTGTCGATCAAGATCATCGGGTCATACCTGCAGGACCGAGGACACCAGAAGCTGCGTATAGGCGTGCTGCGGGTCGTCCAGCACCTGATCGGTCAGGCCCTGTTCGACCACGCGCCCCGCCTTCATCACCATCAGCCGATGCGCCAGAAGCCGCACGACGGCAAGATCATGGGTCACGATGATGACCGAAAGCCCCAGGTCGCGCACCAGCCCGCGCAGCAGGTCCAGAAGCCGCGCCTGCACGGACACGTCAAGGCCTCCGGTCGGTTCGTCCATGAACACAAGGCGCGGCGCGGTGACAAGGTTGCGCGCGATCTGCAGGCGCTGCTGCATGCCGCCGGAAAACGCGCCCGGCCGGTCGTCGATCCGGTCGGCGGCGATCTCGACCCGGCCCAGCCAGTCCTGGGCCTTGCCCCGGATCTCGCCATAGTGCCGCGCGCCGATCGCCATCAGCCGTTCGCCGACATTCCCGCCGGCACTGACCCCCATCCGCAGCCCGTCGCGGGGGTTCTGGTGGACATAGGCCCAGTCGGTGCGCCCCAGGCGGCGGCGCTCGGTCTCGGCCATCGCCAGCACGTCACGCCCGTCATAGGCAATGCGGCCAAGGTCGGGGCGAAGGTGGCCGGCAAGGCAGGACAGCAGCGTCGATTTGCCCGACCCGCTTTCGCCGACAATGCCCAGAACCTCGCCGGGGTAAAGCTCGAAGCTGACGTCAAGGCAGCCGATGCGCGCACCGTAGCGCTTGGTCAGGCCTTCCACCCGCAGGATCGGCTGGTCCGGATCACGAATTTCCTGCGAAAATTCGGGCGTATCGCGTGTGTGCAGCGTCATTCTGCCCCCCCCTGCCGTCCGACATGGCCGTTGCGGCGGCGGCCCGCACAGAAATCGGTGTCGGAACAGACGAACATCCGCCCGCCCGCATCATCGGTGATCACCTCGTCGAGGTAGCTGTCCCTGGCCCCGCACAGGTCACAGTCATGCGGCGCCTTCGTGGGCTGGAACGGATGGTCGTCGAAGTCGAGGCTGACAACCTCGGTCCAGGGCGGCAAGGCATAGATCCGCTGCTCGCGCCCGGCGCCGAAAAGCTGGATCGCCGGATTGCCACCCAGCTTCGGGTTGTCGAATTTCGGGATCGGCGAGGGGTCCATCACATAGCGGCCCTCGACCCGGACTGGATAGGCGTAGGCGGTGGCGATGGTGCCGTGCCGGGCGATGTCTTCGTACAGCTTGACATGCATCAGGCCGTATTCTTCCAGCTCGTGCATCTTGCGGGTCTCGGTCTCGCGCGGTTCCACAAAGCGCAGAGGTTCGGGAATCGGCACCTGGTAGACAAGGATCTGCCCTTCGCGAAGCGGGGTCTCGGGGATGCGGTGGCGGGTCTGGATCAGGGTCGCCTCGGCCGTCGCTTCGGTGGTCGCGACCCCGGCGGTGCGCTCGAAGAACCGCCGGATCGAGACCGCGTTGGTGGTATCGTCCGCGCCCTGGTCGATGACCTTGAGCCGGTCCTCGGGCACCAGGCAGGCCGCCGTCACCTGCACCCCGCCGGTGCCCCAGCCGTAGGGCATCGGCATCTCGCGGCTGGCGAAAGGGACCTGATAGCCGGGCACGGCGATCCCTTTCAGGATCGCCCGGCGGATCATCCGCTTGGTCTGTTCGTCAAGATAGGCGAAGGTGTAGTCGGACATCGGGCAGATCCCGTCTGGTGAAAAAAGTGAGCAACGCATGGAAATCGTCGAAGGCGTTCACATCGGTCTGCCGGGCGTCTTGTTTGCATAAGCGGGGGCGGCCCTGATGACCCATCTGATCAGGCGCCGCCTGCGCCGGCTGCGTTCCCACCGGCAGACGGAGAACGGGATGCATCACTGGATCGAGCTTGACGGCACGACCCGGTCCTCGCGCGTGGATCCACGCAACAGCTGGGCCAGCGATGGACCGGACGATAGGGGCGATCGCGGCTCGGCTCACTCTGCCGCCTCTCGCAGCGCCGTAGCCTCGCTCCGCAGCTTGCGGACAAGCTCCAGCTCGGACTGGAAGTCGACGTAGTGCGGCAGCTTGATATGCTCCAGAAATCCGGTGGCCTGGATGTTGTCGCAATGCATCAGCACGAATTCCTCATCCTGGGCCGGGGCGCCGCTGTCCTCCTCGCCCAGGTCCTTCCAGCGCAAGGCGCGGTCGACCAGGCTCATCGCGATCGCCTTGCGTTCGCATTGGCCGAAGACCAGGCCATAGCCCCGGGTGAACTGCGGCGGTTCGGTCTTCGAGCCCTTGAACTGGTTGACCGTCTCGCATTCCGTCAGCTCGATCTCGCCGATCTCGACGGCGAAGCCCAGCTCGGGGATTTCGACCTCGACCGCCACGCGGCCAAGGCGCAGCTCGCCCACGAAGGCATGGGTGCGGCCATAGCCGCGCTGGGTCGAATAGGCCATCGACAGCAGGAACCCCTCATCCCCCCGGGCCAGCGCCTGCAGCCGCAGGGCCCGGTCGGCGGGCAGCTCCATCGGCGCGCGGGTCAAGTCGGCGGGGGCAGAGTCAGATGGCGGTTCCGCCTCGATCAGCCCGTCACGGTTCAAAAGGGCGGTGACATGCGGGACCGCCCCGTCACCCCGGCCGTCTCCTCCGGGGGAAGCGGGTGACCCTGCGCCCGGCGCGGCGGCGGCAGCCGGGCGGGGCGCGCCCTCGGCCATCAGCGTGAAGTCCAAAAGCCGGTGGGTGTAGTCGAAGGTCGGCCCCAGCACCTGCCCCCCCGGCAGGTCCTTGAACGTCGCCGAGATGCGCCGGTCCAGCGTCATCGCCCCGGTGTCGATGGGCCGCGAGGTGCCAAGCCGTGGCAGGGTCGTGCGATAGGCGCGGATCAGGAAGATCGCTTCGATCAGGTCGCCGCGCGCCTGCTTGATCGCCAGCGCGGCCAGGTCGGGATCGTGAAGCGAGCCTTCGGCCATCACCCGGTTGACCGCAAGCGTCATCTGCGACCGGATCTGGGCGACCGACAGCTCGGGGGTCACCGGATCGCCCCGGCGCTCCTCGGCCAGCCAGGCATGGGCATTGTCGATGGCGCGTTCGCCACCCTTGACCGCGACATACATCTAAAGCTTCTCCACGCGGGTTGACCGGGGCAGGCCGGCCAGCCGGTCGCCCGAGACAAGGATCGTGTCGAACCCCAGCGGGAACAGCGCCCGGTTCGCCCGGAAGGCGGCCGTTTCCGGCAGGTTCAGCCAGGTCACCAGCTCGATCCCCGGCCCGGCCAGCGCGGGGCCGTGGTTCACCAGCCGGTCCACCTCGACGATCAGCGTGGCCGAGCGGTCGGGATAGTCCGGCGCGCCGATCCGGAACCGGGAAACCGGCTGCAGGTCGTCCCAGCTGCCGACGGCAAGGTCGGCCTCGTCGGCCGGCACCAGCGGCGCGCCGATGTGAAAGGCGATCCAGTCGCGCAGGGGACGGCAATCGGCCCGCCCGGCCAGATGCAGCCGGGTCGTCGGATCGGCCAGCGTCAGAAGCACCACGCCCGCCGCGACCGACAGCGGGGCAGGCGGCACCGCGCCCGCGACCCGGTGAATGGTCCCGGGGCGGGCCATCGCCTCCAGCACGGCACGGAAGGCCCGGGCCGACTGGAGCGGACCTTCGGCGAACCCGCCCGACAGGGCATCGGCGATCATTGGTCTTCCCCCCTGACCAGGGTGAAGAACTCGACCCTGGTGGTCGCGGCCTTGGTGGCCCGGGCCAACCGCGCTGCCCGCATCTCGGCCGCCAGGGGCGCGATCACCCGCGCGGCAAGATCCGGCCCGGCTGTGGTCTGCATCATCGCATCGACCAGCGCCGCCCGCCGCGCATGGTCCCGGTCGCGGCCCTGCACCCAGGCATGGCCGACCGTTCCATCCGCCAGCCGGACCGAGCAGCGCGTCACCGTCATTTCGCCAAGGTTGAAGGGCGCCCCGGTCCCGCCGGCGCGACCCTGCACCATCACCGCGCCAACCTCGGCCGGACGCAGCAGCTCATGCGCCGGAAGCTCGGCCATCAGCTGGGCAAGCGATGCCGGAGCGGCCTTGGCCAGGGTCGAGATCCAGTCCTTGCGGGCGGCGGGGTCAGTGTTGGTCATGGGCGCCTCGACATCTTGCAAAAGTTGTCCAGTCTTCTATACAACTATACAAATTCTACACGCGAGGGCGGTCCGGGCCAACCGGAGAGTTGTGAATTTTTGATGACGGGAGAAGCCTTTGACCCGCAACCCGCTCTGGTCGACGATCGCCGCGACCCTGGAGGCCGAGATCCGCGCCGGCCATTACCGGCCGGGCGACAAGCTGCCGACCGAAGCGGCGCTGGCCGCCCGCTTCGGCGTCAACCGCCACACCGTCCGTCATGCGCTGGCCAGCCTTGCCGAGAGCGGGGCCCTGCATCCCAGGCGCGGCGCGGGGGTGTTCGTCACCGCCCGCCCGACCGAGTACCGGCTGGGACAGCGCGTGCGGTTCCACCAGAACGTGCTGGCGGTCGGCCAGACCCCGTCGCGCCGGATCACCCGGTCCGAAACCCGGCCCGCCGATGCTGAAGAGTCTGGCGCGCTTGGCTTGCCGCCCGGCGGCACCGTGCATGTGGTGGAGGGCATCTCGCTGGCGGATGGCCAGCCGCTGGCGGCTTTCCGATCGGTCTTTCCGGCCCTGCGCTTTCCGGGCCTGCCGGGGCTGGTCGCAGCAGAAGGCTCGATCACCCGCGCGCTGGCGGCGCTGGGGCTGGCGGACTATACCCGGCGCGACACGCGGTTGACCGCGCAACTGGCCGACCCGGTGCTGGCGCTGGCGCTGCTGTTGCGGCCCGGGTCGGCGGTGCTGCGGTCGGTCGCGGTGAACGTGGACGCGGCGGGCCAGCCGGTCGAATTCGGCATGACCTGGTTCGCGGGCGAGCGGGTGACGCTGACGGTGGCGCCATGATCCGTCATCTTGCTGTCATGTCCGCAGGCTAGCCGGGCCGTCCCATGCCAAAGCTTGCCCCGATCCGCCTTGTGAATGCCCGCACCCTTGTCGAGGGGGCGCTGCACGACCATCCCCTGACCCTGCGCGACGGGCACATCGCCCAGGGTCCGGCGCGCGAACTGGACCTGCGCGGATATCTGGTCCTGCCGGGCATCATCGACCTGCATGGCGACGGGTTCGAGAGGCACCTCTCGCCCCGTCCGACCGCGCCGTTCGACAAGGCAAGGGCCCTGGCATCGGCGGCGGCCGAGCTGGCGGTCAACGGCATCACCACGGCCTGGCTGGCGCAAAGCTGGAGCTGGGAAGGTGGGTTCCGCTCGGGCCCGGCGGCGGTGGCGCTGCTGGCGGCGCTGGACAAGGCGCGGCCGGCACTCCTTGCCGATCTGCGGGTGCAGTTGCGGCTGGAAACCCATGTGATCGACCAGCATCCCGAGGTTCTGGCCGCAGTCGGCGCGCATGGGCTGGACTATGTGGTCTTCAACAACCACCTGCCCGAAGCCGTGGAAATGGCCGGAACCCGGCCGCAGCGCTTTGCCAGCTGGGCCGCGCAGACCAGCCGGTCGGCCGAAGAGATGCTTGCCATCGTCCGCGCCGCCGAAACGCAGGGGCCGCAGGTGCCGGCGGCGCTTGCGGCAATCGCCGGGCAACTGGCCGCGCTGGGGGTCACCATGGGCTCGCACGATGATGCGACACCCGAGACGCGGGCCTTCTATCGCGGGATCGGGGCGGCGATCGCCGAGTTTCCCACCACCATCGCTGCTGCTCGCGCCGCCCGTGCCGCCGGCGAGCCGGTGCTGATGGGCGCGCCGAATGTCGTCCGGGGTGGCAGCCAGACCGGCAACATCGCGGCGGCGTCCCTGGTCGCCGAAGGCAGCGTCGACGCCCTGGTGTCGGACTACTACTACCCCGCACTGCCGCAGGCGGTCTGGGCGCTGGTCGATGCCGGGCTTGCCGACCTGCCGGGGGCCTGGGCGATGATCTCGCAGGCTCCGGCGCGAATCATGGGGCTGGACGACCGGGGGCGGATCGCCGACGGGCTGCGCGCGGATCTGGCAGTGATGAACCCCGAAACGCGGCGGGTCGAGATGACGCTTGCCGCAGGGCGGGTCGCGCATCTGTCGGGAGAGCTTGCGCGTCGGGTGGCGGCCGGGGTCTAGCCGCCGTGTCTTTCCAGAAAGGCTTCGGCGGGCAGCGCCCGGAAATCGGCAAGGGCTGTGCGCAGGCGGGCATGGTCCCAGGTCCACCAGGCAAGGGCCAGAAGCCGGTCGACGGTCCGCGGGTCGAACCGGGCACGCAGCGGCTGCGCCGGACAGCCGGCGACGATCATAAAGGGGTCAGCGTCCCGCGTCACCACCGCCCCGGCCGCGACGATGGCGCCGATCCCGACCGTGACCTCGGGCTTGATGATCGCGCCGTGGCCGATCCAGCAGTCGGCACCAAGGATCGTCCGGCGGGCGGCGCGGGCGGCGAAGAAATCCGGGTCATCTTCGGCGTCGTCCCAGTAGTAGCTGGACCGGTACAGAAAGTGATGCTGGGCGGCATGGGCGAAGGGATGGTCGGTCGGGCCGATCCGGGTCATCGCGGCGATGTTGGAAAAGCGGCCGACCGTCGTGTTCGAGATGTCGGCGAAACGGTCGCAATAGGCATAGGCCTCGAAAGTGGAATTCACGATCCGGCTGCCTTCGCCGATCTCGGTCCAGGGCTCGAAGCTGGAGGCCGTGACCTGGGCCGCAGGATGGATCACCGGACCGTCGGGGGACAGGCGTGGACCGCGCTGGCCGACGCTGCCGGATTCAGTCTTTTCAATGGCTTGTCTGTGGGAACTCATGGTCGCTCAGCCTTTGGGCCTCGCGACGGACCGGAAAGTCCGCGTCACGGGCCGGGTGATCCGCCGCAGCCGGGCGCAGCAGGACCGAGCCCGACCGTCGCCGCGGGTTTGTCCGGGGCGAGGGCGACAGGAAGAGTTCGCGATACCAGACCCTCAGATCGCCGTCATACATCGGTCATTCCCCCTTGATCAGCCGCCGCCGGATCCAGCCGGAAAGACTGTCCATCAGCATCACCATCAGCACGATCAGCACCATGTAATAGGCCACCTCTTCCCAGTCCTTCTGGGTGATGATCGCCTGCGTCAGCAACAGGCCGATGCCGCCGCCGACGATGGCGCCGATCACGGTGGCGCTGCGCGTGTTCGATTCCAGGTAGTACAGCACCTGCGACAGCAGGACCGGTGTCACCTGCGGGATCACGCCGAACCGGGCGCGCAGGACAGAGTTGGCCCCGGTCGACCGGATGCCCTCGACCTGCTTGTCGTCGATGTTCTCCAGCGCCTCGGAGAAGGTCTTGCCGAAACTGCCGGTATCGGTGATCGCGATGGCAATCGCGCCGGTCATCGGCCCCGGACCGAAGGCGCGCGACAGGATGATCGTCCAGATCAGGCCATCGACGCCCCGGATGAAGTCGAACACCCGCCGCACGGCAAATCGCACCGGGCCCAGCAGCATGAAGTTGCGGGCCGCAAGGAAGGCCAGCGGCAGGGCCAGAAGCGCCGCCGTCATGGTGCCCAGAAAGGCCATCAGGATCGTCTCGAAAATTGCCCAGGCGACATCGCCGTGCCGCCACATCTTGTTGGTCCAGAACTCGGACGCCATGTAACCCAGGTTCGACCGGTCAGGGTCGATCCGGTCGCCGGTGACGGCAAGGGCTGCCAACTGGCCGAAGCCTTTTCCGTAGAACGGGCTGTCGAGGGTGAAAAACCACAGCTCCCACCCGGCCTGGTAGCGGAAGGTCTCGACCTTCGAGCGGGAATAGCTGAAGCGTCCGGCCCCGGTGGTCACGCTGACCTTGTTTTCGGCGACGCTGATCCAGTCGGGAATCGGCGATGGCGCAGTCAGCACCGGCTTGCCGTTCACCGGCCGGATGTCGATCAGCCCATAGCCCGGAACCAGGAACCGCGCGCCGTCGTCGTCATAGGTGACGACATGGCCGGTGCCCAGATCGACAGTGGTGACCCCGCCCGCAATTGTCACCCAAGGTGGCAGCATGCCCGGCGGATAGGTGCCCTTGTTTTCGCCTTCGATCGCGACCACGACCTCGCCGGTGCGGTTGTCGCGGGTGACATGGGTCTTGTGCGACCAGAAGTCGGACAAAAGGATCGCCGCATTGTCGAAGCGCGCGCGCTGGACAAGGCCGGCCACATCGAAGCTGATCGCCGCATAGATCAGGTAGGCCAGGATCGCCACCGGAATGGCAAAGGCGATGCGGCGGCTGCGGGTGAACCGGGCGGTGACGGTTTCGGCCAGCGACGGGGAAAGCGCGGTTGCGGTCATCGCTCAGACCCCCTTTACCAGCTTGTGCCGGAAATGGTCCGACATCTGGTCGATCACCACGATGGTCACGAACAGCAAAAGGAAGATCGCCACCACCTCGTCATAGCGGCCCTGGCCCCATTGCATCGCAAGCTTGAGGTCATGGCCGATGCCGCCCTCGCCGACGAAACCCAGGATCGCACTGGCGCGGACGTTGATCTCGAAGCGCATCAGGGTGTAGCTCAGCCAGTTCGGCGCCACCTGCGGGATGACCCCCAGCCACATCCGCTGCGACCAGTTCGCGCCGACCGAGGTCAGACCCTCGACCGGCTTCAGGTCGGCGTTTTCGGCAACTTCGGAGAAAAGCTTGCCCAGGGCACCGCCGGTGTGCAGCGCGATGGCGATCACGGCGGGGACCGGGCCGCCGCCAAGGATGTAGATCAGCACCAGCGCGATAACGATCTCGGGGATCGCGCGCAGCGCGTCCATCGTGCGGCGGAACAGCGGGATCAGGCGCGGCCAGCGGGCCAGGCCGCGCGTGGCCAGCAAGGACAGCGACATCGCGGCCAGCGCGCCGATCAGCGTGGCGACGGCGGCGATGTTAAGCGTCTCGACCAGCGAGGGGATGTGGTTCCAGAACAGGCCCGACAACAGCGCGCGCTTTTCCCAGGC
>JANNXX010000021.1:0-43260 GCA_031409795.1 Rhodobacterales bacterium | reverse complement strand
GAGCCGTTGCGCGACTGGTTCAAGGCTTTGTACGAGGTGCTGCTGGGGGCGTCGGACGGGCCTCGGTTCGGGGGGTTCGTGGCGCTTTACGGGGTGGCGGAGAGCGTGGCACTGATGGAGCGGGCGTTGCGGGGCGAGTTGGTCGGCTGAGGCCGGGGTCGCCGCGTCGAGCATCTGCGTCAGGAGGAGGCGATGGGGCGTGAGGCGGAAGGGCATGCGGTCTGGGGCGGTGCCTCGGGTGCGGTGCGGGCCTGTCTGGAGAGCGACGGGATAACCTTGCGCGGCGAGGTGCGGGCGAAGCTGCGGCGGGGCGGGCTGATGGGCTGGCGGGTGGAGGGGGAGGACCTTTGCTTGCAGGCAGACGGCGCGCCGCTGATCCTGACGCTGGGCGCGACGGAGGCGGCGGCCTGGGTCCGGGCGCTGGACAGGCCGGTGCCGGGGCTGGCGGCGAAGCTGGGGGTTTCGGCGGCAATGCGGGCCTGGGTGATCGGCGGTCCGGCCCCCGAGGAGGTTTCAGTCGCGCTGGCGGGGCTTGAAGTGCTGGGGCCTGCGGGGGCGGCGCTGATCGTGGCGGTGCTGACCGGGCCAGACGATCTGGCGAAGGCGCTGGCCGAGGGCCAGGCGACCGGGCTGCGGGTCTGGTGCGTGCATGGCAAGGGCAAGCGGGCGGCGGTGACGGACGACGCGGTGCGCACGGCGTTCCGGGCGGCGGGGTGGATGGACATCAAGACCTCGGCGGTGTCCGAGGCGTTCACGGCGACGCTGTACCGGCCGCCGCAGGCCTGATCCAGCAGCCGGGGGCGCCTATGTGCGCGGTGCGCCTCCGGCGGGGATACTTGGGCCAGAATGAAACGCGAGGCGGCGGGACGCGGCATGGGCGACAGACGCCGTGCATGCCGCGCCACGGTCGATCTGTCGCCGGGCTTGGCTTTGTGGCGGGGCGCGCTAGACTTTGATCGGGGACGCAGAGACAGGGAGCGATTGCTGATGCGCAATGGTCTTTACACGATGCTGCTTGCGGCAGCCCTTGCCCTTCCCGCCGCCGCGCAGGAAGAGCCGATCCGCAAGACGATCCAGAGCCAGATCGACGCTTTCCAGAGCGATGATTTTGCCCGGGCCTTCACCTTTGCCAGCCCGAACATCCAGGGCCTGTTCGGAACGCCGGAGAAGTTCGGGGCGATGGTGAAGGACGGCTATCCGATGGTCTACCGCCCGGCGGAGGTGCAGATGCTGGAGCTGCGCGAGATCGCGGGGAACCTTTGGCAGCGGGTCAGGGTCGTCGATCAGGCGGATGCGGCCTGGCTTCTGGACTACATGATGGTCGAGACGGCGGAGGGCTGGCAGATCAACGCGGTGCAGATCATGCCCGCGCCGGATGTGGGGGCGTGATGGGGGGGCCTTCAGCCTGACCGGCCTTCGACCTGAACCATCTTAAGGCCGTCCCGCCTGAAGGCTGACCCGCGCCCCCCACGGGCCATGGACCACCGGTTGCCCTGGCAGTCGCCGCGTTCTGGCGGACCTCCTGGGTGTTGCGCGCCGGCCCTTGCGCCGAACGCCGCCCTGAGAGCCGGTTAAGCCATCCTTGCTACCCCATTGCCGCAAGACGGAGCGGTCCGGGGGCAACTTTCCGCCGCTTCGTCAGGTCAGTGGCGCGAAGCGAGGGAAATCTCAGATGAACAAGGCAATCACCGACGGGCTGGTCCTGATGCCGCCGCCGTTCTCGGCCGGCTTGAACCTCTGGTCGCGCGAGGACGGGACGCCCGCTTCGGGGTCGTATCAGGGCCAGCCGAACGCGGCGCTGGTGACGAACGACCAGGATTTTGCCGGCTGCATGGAGTTGCAGAAGACCGAGGCGACGCAGAAGCTGCGGTCCTTCGCGCAGACTCCGGTCCGGCCGGGCCTTTACCTGCGGGTGACGGCCCGGCTGAAGGCGGTGTCGGGGAACCTGCCGTCGGTGCGGATCGCGACCTGGGCCGGCGATCTGGCGGGGCAGAACGTGGCGACGGTCACCCAGGCCGGGCCAAGCGTGCAGCTGACCACCTATGGCCAGGTGGTGACGGTCAGCGCCATCATCTCGCCGGCAAGCCGGACCGGGGTGGACCTGGCCTGGACCCCGCTGGTGACCTATGCCCATGTCGGGCTTGACCTGACCGGGGCGACCGGCGGCGTGGTCCGCATCGACGATATCGTCGTCGAGGATGTGACCAACATCTTCATCCGCAAGCTGATGGACTGGGTCGACGTGCGCGACTATGGCGCGCTGGGCAACGGGTCGACCAATGACACGGCGGCCTTCCTGGCGGCGGATGCCGATGCCGACGGGCGGATGATCCTGGTGCCGGGCGGTGTCTTCCGGCTGACCAGCGATCTGTCGATCAACAGCCGCATCCGCTTCGAGGGCACTCTGTCGATGCCGTCGAACCGCAAGCTGACGCTGACGCGGAACTTTGACCTCGACACCTATGGCCAGGCCTTCGGGTCCGAGGTCGAGGGCTTCAAGCGCGCGCTGCAGGCGCTGTTCTACTTCACCGACCATGTGGCGCTGGACCTGTCGGGCCGCCGGGTGGACATGACCGAGCCGCTGGACGTGTCGGCGCTGGCGGGCCTTACGAACTTCAACACCCGCCGGGTGGTGCGGAACGGATCGCTGAACGCGGTGCCGGGGTCAGCCTGGGCGACCGAGAGCTTCACCTCGGTCGCGACCTATTCCACGGCCGCGCCATTGACGCTGACTGGCGTGGCGAATGTCGCAAACATTCCGGTCGGGTCACTTGTGCAAGGCACGGGCGTGGGCCGCGAGGTCTATGTCCGGTCCCGGAACGTGGCAGCCGGCACGATCGAGATCAGCCAGCCGCTGTTCGCGGCAGCGGGGACGCGGACCTATACGTTCAAGCGTTTCAAGTACATGCTGGATTTCAGCGGGTTCGACCTTCTGGGTCGCTTCGAGTTCGAGGATGTCGAGTTCAACTGCCTTGGCGCCTGTTCGGGCGTGATGCTGGCGCTGACCGGGGCGACGCAGCGCTTCATGTCCTGCAGCTTCAACCGGCCCCTTGACCGGGGCATCACCTCG
Organism: Rhodobacterales bacterium; assembly: GCA_031409795.1. Classification (GTDB taxonomy): domain Bacteria; phylum Pseudomonadota; class Alphaproteobacteria; order Rhodobacterales; family Rhodobacteraceae; genus Tabrizicola. The sequence goes on along the minus strand of JANNXX010000021.1, from coordinate 40,190 downwards.
ATCGGGACCGGCTGCCAGGGCATGTTCGTCGACATGTGCCAGTTCCTGTCGAATGAACAGGGGCTGGACGTGGTGGCGCGGACCTCGATCGCGCTGAACATCCAGGCCAATGATGTCAAGCTGCGCAACAACCGCGTCGTGCGCTTTGCGCATTTCGCGGTGGTCAACGGCACCGGCCACCTGATCCACGCGAACCACTTCTTCCAGGGCGATGACAGCGCGTCCGGCCTGCGCCGCGCCGGGCTGATCTTCACCCAGACCAACATCTCGACGGTGGTGACCGGCAACTACGTCGACAACTGTTTCATCGAATGGGGCAACGAGCATGATGCGGCGCCGGAAAACAGCGGCGAGTTCTCGTTCGGCGGGCTGAACATCATCGGCAACGTGTTCATCGCGTCGAACATGACCTCGGCCTTCCGCTTCGTGGTGGTGCGGCCGTACGGGCCGGGGCACTACCTGAACGGGTTCTCGCTGAGCTCGAACAGTTTCCGGGTGTTCAACGGGTCGATCGACCGGGTGGACATGGTGGACACGACCTATGCCGCGCTGGACTTCTTCCAGTCGCGCAACGTGCGGGTCGAGGGCAACAGCTTCAACAACGTCGGCCAGCCGATCCAGAACCCGGTTGCGGTGGCCCATGTCCAGAACACCGCGTCAGACACCTGGACTGTGGACGCGGGCGGTTTCGTGCCGTTCGGAGGGCGCATCCGGCTGGTTGAATCGGCCCTGCCGGAGGGGGCGATCACCAACGGATCCAGCCAGCCGCGCTATGCGTTCCCGAACGCGACACCGGGCACTGGCGCGCAGGGCAACCAGGCGCAACTGCGCTGGGGCGAGGCGTTGCGGGGAAAGGTCATCGTCAACATGCGGATGGACCTGCCGGCCTGAGCGCCGGAAAAGCACAGGATGCGGCATGGGGCGGTCCTTCGGGGCCGCCCGTTTGCTGTCTGCCCCTGCCGGATGCGGCCGGGGCGTGATCCCCCGCGCCAGGCAGGCCGGAGATTCGCGGCAGGGCTGCAAGGGCGGGGCCCGGCGGCCGGCAGGGCCTGCGCCTGGTGCTGGCGCGCGCGCCTTGGTCCAGGGGATGTCCAGCCGCTTGATATCCAAAGCCAATCCAGCCGCCGATTTTCAGGAATTTTCACTATTGACGCTTCTTGGGTCAATAAATTTACAGAAGTATCCATGTTATTTAAGGGGTTACAGAATTATTTACGAAGTGTTACACTGATCGCCCAGAAGATCGGTTCCCCTGCGGAACGACGGCGCCGCAAAGCCCTGGTCGGCCCTCGCGGCAAGGCAAGGATTGACATGATGAGCGACGCGGCCCTCAAATCCATCTATCCGGCTTCTGCGGATTTCGTGGCGAAGGCCCATGTCGACGCGGCGGGCTACGCGGCGCGCTATGCCGCCTCGATCGCCGATCCCGAGGCGTTCTGGGCCACCGAAGGGCTGCGGCTGGACTGGACCCGGCCCTACACGCGGGTCAAGGACACCTCGTTTGCGCCGGGCAACATCTCGATCAAGTGGTATGCGGACGGGGCGCTGAACATCAGTGCCAACTGCATCGACCGCCATCTGCTGACCCGCGCCAACCAGACCGCGATCATCTGGGAACCGGACGATCCGTCGGAACCCGCGCAGCACATCACCTATGCCCAGCTGCTGGAGCAGACCTGCCGGGTCGCCAACGTGCTTAAAGCGCATGGCGTGACGAAGGGCGACCGGGTGGTGCTGTACATGCCGATGATCCCCGAGGCGGCCTATGCGATGCTGGCCTGCACCCGGATCGGGGCGATCCATTCGGTGGTGTTCGGGGGCTTTTCGCCGGATGCGCTGGCCAACCGGGTGAACGACTGCGACGCGAAGGTGGTCATCACCGCCGACTGGGCGCCGCGCGGCGGCAAGAAGACGGGCCTGAAGGACAACACCGACAAGGCGATGCTGCATGTGTCGGACAAGGTGCGGGTGCTGGTGGCCAAGCGCACGGGCGACCAGACCAGCTGGACCGAAGGCCGCGACTTCGACCTGACGGCGGAAATGGCGGCGGCCAAGCCCTATTGCCCCTATGTCGAGGTCGGCGCGGAAGACCCGATGTTCATCCTGTACACCAGCGGGTCAACCGGCAAGCCCAAAGGCGTGGTGCATACCACGGGCGGCTACCTGGTCTATGCCGCGCTGACGCATCAGGTGACCTTCGACTACCATGACGGCGATGTCTTCTGGTGCACGGCGGATGTGGGCTGGGTGACGGGGCACAGCTACATCATCTATGGCCCGCTGGCGAACGGGGCGACGACGGTGATGTTCGAAGGCATCCCCACCTTCCCGGACGCCGGGCGGTTCTGGGAGGTGATCGCCAAGCACAGGGTCAGCCAGTTCTACACCGCGCCGACGGCGATCCGGTCGCTTATGGGGCTGGGGCCGGAATGGCCCGCCAGGCACGACCTGTCCTCGCTGAAGCTGCTGGGGTCGGTGGGCGAGCCGATCAACCCCGAGGCCTGGTCCTGGTACAACACCCATGTCGGCAAGGGCCGCTGCCCGATTGTCGACACCTTCTGGCAGACGGAAACCGGCGGCCACATCATCACGCCCCTGCCCGGCGCGATCCCGCAAAAGCCCGGCTCGGCGACGAAGCCGTTCTTCGGGGTCAGTCCCGAGGTGCTGGACCCCGCCACCGGCAAGGTCCAGACCGAGGTCGAGACCGATGGCGTGCTGTGCATCAGCGACAGCTGGCCAGGACAGATGCGCACCCTCTGGGGCGATCATGCGCGCTTCGAGGAGGCGTATTTCAGCCAGTACAAGGGATACTACTTCACTGGCGACGGCTGCCGCCGCGATGCGGATGGCTACTACTGGATCACTGGCCGCGTCGATGACGTGATCAACGTCAGCGGCCACCGGATGGGCACGGCCGAGGTCGAATCCGCGCTGGTGGCACATGAGGCGGTGGCCGAAGCGGCCGTGGTGGGCTACCCGCACGACATCAAGGGGCAGGGCATCTACGCCTATGTGACCCTGATGAAAGGCGTGGAGCCGACCGAGGCGCTGCGCAAGGCGCTGGAGGCCTTCGTGCGGGTCGAGATTGGCCCGATCGCCAAACCCGACCTGATCCAGTGGGCGCCCGGCCTGCCGAAGACCCGGTCGGGCAAGATCATGCGCCGGATCCTGCGCAAGATCGCCGAGAACGACTTCGGCGCACTGGGAGACATCTCGACCTTGGCCGATCCGGCCGTGGTCGAGGATCTGATTGCCAACCGGATGAACCGGGGATGAGGGAGGGCCGCTGCGGTCGGGAAGCCGGGGCGGAAGACGGGACATCGGGGCAGGGCCCGATCCGAAAACAGGGAGAGAGACAGCAATGACAACGGTAACAACCAACGTGCGCGACCGGTCGCGCCCCATGACGGGGGAGGAGAAGAAGGTCATTCTTGCCTCGTCCGCCGGGACGATCTTCGAATGGTACGACTTCTACCTTTACGGCTCGCTGGCGGCGATCATCGGCGCGCAGTTCTTCACGCCCTTTCCGGAGGCCACGCGCAACGTCTTTGCGCTGCTGGCCTTTGCGGCAGGCTTCATCGTGCGCCCGTTCGGCGCCCTGGTCTTCGGCGCGCTGGGCGACCTGATCGGCCGGAAATACACCTTCCTGATGACCATCGTCATCATGGGCATCTCGACCTTTCTGGTCGGCCTTCTGCCGAACTACTATGCCTGGGGGGCCGCCGCACCGATCATCCTGATCGCGCTGCGGATGCTGCAGGGTCTGGCGCTGGGCGGCGAATACGGCGGAGCGGCGGTCTATGTGGCCGAACACGCGCCGGCGAACCAGCGCGGCTATTTCACCGCCTTCATCCAGACCACGGCGACGCTGGGTCTGCTGCTGTCGTTGATCGTGATCCTGTCGGTGCAGGGCTACATCAACGGCAACTACCCCGAACAGCCGGTGCTGGACGCCGCGGGCTTGGCCCTGATGAACGCCGACGGCACGCCGCAGATGATGAAGGCCTTCAACGCCTGGGGCTGGCGGATCCCGTTCCTGGGATCGATCGTGCTTTTGCTGATCTCGCTCTATATCCGGCTGCAGATGGCGGAAAGCCCGGCCTTCAAGAAGATGAAGGAAGAGGGTGCCGCTTCCAAGGCCCCGCTGCGTGAGGCGTTCGGTCCGGGCAAGAACGCCATGGTCCTGCTGATTGCGCCGATCCTGCTGGTGGTGCTTGGCTTTTCCGGGATGCTGACCGGGTCGCTGGTCATGTACATCGGCATCGCCTTCGTGGTGATCGCGGTGATCTGGGGCTGGCTGAACGCCAAGATCGCACTGATCGCGCTGCTTGGCCTTGTCGCGGGGCAGGCGGTGGTCTGGTACACCGGGCAGTTCTACGCCCTCTTTTTCCTGCAGAACGTGATCAAGGTCGACAGCTTCAGCGCCAACGTCTTCGTGGCCTGGTCGCTGATCCTTGGCACCGGCGGGTTCATCTTCTTTGGCTCGCTGTCGGACCGGATCGGCCGCAAGCCGATCATTCTGGCCGGCTGCCTGATCGCGGCGCTGTCCTATCAGTTCGTGTTCCCCCTGCTGACGCAGACGGCGAATCCGATGCTGCATGCCGCGCACCAGACCCCGGTCGTGGTGACGGCAGACCCGGAGAACTGCTCGTTCCAGTTCAACCCGGTCGGCACCGCCAAGTTCACCAAGTCCTGCGACATCGCCAAGGCCCTGCTGGCCCGCGCTTCGGTCAACTATTCGACCGTGGCCGGAGAGGCAGGGGCGATTGCGTCGGTGAAGATCGGCGAGACCGAGATCCCGGCCTTCGACGGCGGCGTGAACAGCACGGCGATCACGGACGCCAAGGCCGCGCTGGATGCGGTGAAGGCGGGCATGGATGCCGCGACGACCACGGCGCTGGGTGATGCCGAAAAGGCGCTGGGCACCGCCAAGGCCGCTGCGGGCACCGCCGACAAGGCGCTAGCCAAGGCAAACGAAGGCACCGACGAAGCGGCCAAGACCGCGGCGGCGGGCGCGGCAAGCGAGGCGGCTGCCAAGGTGACGGCCGCGCAGGCCGCTGTCGACGCGGCACGGGCGGCGATCCCGGCCGATGCGCTTGCAAGCTATGACGCGGCGGCGGCACTTGTCGCCAAGGAAAGCGGCGTGAAGGCGGCCTTCGAGAAGGCGGTCAATGACGGTCTTGCGGCTGCGGGCTATCCGCTGTCGGCCGACAAGAACACCACGGTGGCGAAGGCGGCCACCTTCATCGACATCTTCACCGGCCAGAAGCTGATGATCATCGCGATCCTGACCTATCTCATCATCCTGGTGACGATGGTCTACGGTCCGATCGCGGCGATGCTGGTGGAGCTGTTCCCGACCCGGATCCGCTATTCCGGCCTGTCGCTGCCCTATCACATCGGCAACGGCTGGTTCGGCGGCCTGATGCCCGCGACCGCTTTCGCGATCTCGGCGCAGACCGGGTCGGTCTACGGCGGGCTGTGGTATCCGATCATCATCGCGCTGGTGACCGTCGTGGTCGGGGTGCTGCTGGTGCCGGGCGGAACCCACAAGAAGGACATCTTCGCCGACGATTCGTCGCGCTGATGCCGAACTCCGGGCCGGGGCGTCAGCCCTGGCCCGGCTTTCCCGATCGACCGCTGCCGCCTGACAAGCTGCCGGATGGCCCGGCTTTTCAGGGTGCAGCGCGGAAAAGCTCAGCCGCGCAGGCGTCGCCAGGCCAGGACAAGGGCGAGGACGATGGCAAGGATGATCAGGTTCGAGGCCAGGCCCGCCAGCACAGCATCGGTCAGCGTGACGCCGGCCGGCGGATTGGTCGACGGCAGGATCACCGCGACGAAGACCACGCCAGCCGCCAGCGGCAGCACCTGGCCGGTCGCGGCGCGGGTGCGGACCATGGTGACAACCAGCGCCACGATCAGTCCGATGCGGAACGGGTCAAGAAGCTGTGCCTGCACAAGGTCGATCATCGGGTATCCTCGCTTTGCGCATCCTTTCCCGATCCCTGCGTGGGGCGCAACCCCTGCGCCCGGCCGGTCGGGCCGATGACGGCTGGTGCGCATGACCTTCCCGCGCCGTCCGCACGCATTCTTGTGGTCGAGGATGAGGACAACATCGCCACGGCGCTGGAGTTCCTGATCCTGCGCGAGGGTTATGGCCATGACCGGGTGGCCAGCGGCGCCGAAGCCCTGCCGCGCATCCGCGACACCCGGCCCGACCTGGTGCTGCTGGACGTGATGCTGCCCGAGGTGTCGGGCTACGAGATCTGCGCGGGCATCCGCACCGACCCGGCGCTGCACGGCGTGAAGGTGCTGATGATGACGGCGCGCGGCTCGGCCGAAGAGCGCCGGAAAGGGCTGGACCGCGGGGCGGACGGGTTCATCGCCAAACCGTTCGAGCTTCAGGACCTGCGCGACGAGGTGCGGCGCCTGCTGGCGCGACAGTCCTGATCGCGTCCACGATTTTTCTGCGAAAAATCAGGCAGGGGGCTTAGCCCGGCGCCTGCCCCTTCGCGAAGACGCCGGTCAGGGCACGCGACATCAGCGACGACACCGCCGGGCGGTCCAGCGCGCGGAAGGGCAAGGGGCGGCACAACTCCAGCGCCGCGATGCCGACCCGCGCGGTCAAAGCGCCGTTGACGACCCCTTCGCCAAAGCGGCGCGACAGCTTGGACAGCACCCCGCCTCCGGCGACCGAGCCGATCATGTCATCGGTCAGCGCCAGCGCCCCGGCGGCCAGGAGCGAGGCGAAGACCCGGCGGAGGAGGCGCAGGCTGCCGAAGCTGCCGGAGCGGCCGCCGTAGATCTCGGCGATCTGGCGGATCATCCGCAGGTTCGCCATGAGCGAGACCGCGACATCCGCCAGCGCCAGCGGCACAAGAGCGGTGACCGTCGCCACCTGCCGGGCGGCGGCCTCGACGGCGGCGCGGGCGCGGGCATCGAGCCCGGCCAGAAGCTCACGCTCGGCAAGGGCAAGAAGCGCGTCGGCGTCCAGCACATCGGCCTCACGTTCGGCCAGCCGGCTGCGGCCCCAGGTGGTGTCCGGGCGGGCGCCGTAAAGCCGGACCAGGTCGGCCAGCACGTTCCGGGCGCCGGGCAGGTCGGCCGCCGCATGGGCGGCCTCGGCGCGGGCGCGGATCGCGTCCAGCCGCCCGAGACGCAGGTAGGCCGCCGCTTCGCGGAAAGCCAGGATCAGCGCGGCAAGAAGCGCAAGGACGACCAGCGCAAGCGCAATCCAGCCAAGGACCAGATCGCGCGCCAGAAGGCCTGCGACGAAATCATGGGCGGCAACCGACAGCGCAAAGACGAGCAGCGTGCCGAAGGCCCAGAGCGCGAAGCGGGTCAGGGCAGAGCTGCGTTGCCCCGACAGGGCGGCGAGGGTCTGCATCGCCTGGCCTTCGGGCGCCAGATCCGGCACGGGCATGGCGGAACCGGGATCGGCAGCCTCTTCCCGGTCGATCAGGAAGGGCCTTGCGGCCTTGGGCGGGACGGTCGTCACAGAAGGTCTCCGATCAGGAACTGCACGGCGCGGTCCAGCCTTATGTGCGGCGGGCCGTCGCCGGGGCGCAGGGTCAGCCGGGCGGGGGCGAAGCTCATCAGGTCATAGTCGGCGTCAAGCCAGGCCTCGGCCCCTTTGCGGGCGGGGGCGAGGAGGTGGGCGGGATCTGGAGGCAGGGTGCCGGGATACATCACGGCGGGCTTGCCGGTGGTCAGCAGCGTGCCCCGGACGGCGGGCAGGGGTTCGCCGTCGCGGGTGACGGTTTCCTCGACCGTGGCGCGGAGGGAAGCGAGCGAGAGCGCCTCGGTCCGGGCACCGGAGAAATCGGCGCGGGATCTTGCCTCGGCCAGAAGGGCGGTGGTGATCGCGGTCAGGGCGGGGTGCTGGGTGTGGTGCAGATGGTCGGCCTTGGTGGCGGCGAAGAGGATGCGTTCCACCCGTTTGCCGCCGAAAAGCCCGGTCAGCCAGCCGTTTCGACCGGGGCGGAAGGCCATGAGCACCTCGGCCAGGGTGCGCCGCAGGTCTTCGACGGCGCGGGGGCCCTGGTGGATGGCGCCCAGGACATCGGCAAGCACGATCTGGCGGTCGATCCTGGCGAAATGGTCGCGGAAGAAGGGGCGGACGACGCGGGATTTGTAGGCCTCGAACCGCCGCTCCATCTCACGCCAGAGGGAATTGCGGGGGGTGAGGGCGGGTTTCGGCAGGGGGGCGAAGGTCAGGACGGGCGATCCGGCAAGGTCGCCGGGAAGCAGGAACCGGCCGGGGGTGACATCGACCCGGCCAGCATCGCGGGCCTTCTCAAGATAAGCGGTGTAGGTCCGGGCAAGGTGGCGGGCCTTGTCCTCTTCCAGCCGCAGGGCGCCATCTTCTGCCCGCGCGAGGGCGACGAAATCGGCGGCCTCGGGGCGTTTGGACAGGCGGGCGAGGGTGGCCTCGGACCACTCATCAAAGCTTTGATCGAGAAGGGCGAGGTCCAGAAGCCATTCGCCGGGATAGTCGACGATGTCGAGGTGCAGGGTGTGCGGCCCGCGCCAGCCGGCGAAAAAGCCGGAAGGCCGGACGCGGATGGAGAGCCGGAGTTCCGAGATCGCGCGGGTGGAGGCGGGCCAGCGCGGGCTGTCGCCGGTGAGGGCGGCGAGATGCGCCTCATAGTCGAAGCGGGGCAGGGTCAGGTCGGGCTGGGGCTGCAGGTAGACCGCCTCGATCCGGCCCTGACCCTGCGCGACCAGCTGCGGCATCCGGCCCCGGTTCAGAAGGTTCGCGACGAGGGCGGTGATGAACACGGTCTTGCCCGCGCGGGACAGGCCGGTCACGCCAAGGCGAAGGGTGCTGTCGAAGAAGGTCTCCGACAGCGTGGCCCCGGCGCCTTCGATCCCGCGAGAGATGCCGTCGGTCAGTCCGGAAAATGCCAAGGCCGCCCCTCGTCTGTGTTTCGGGGAAGATAGGCAGGGCGGCGGAGGATTGGTAGGGGAAAGGGTGGGATGGTCTGAGGGTCCGGGCGGGCGGCCGCCGCATTCACAAGGCGCGGCGTCCGGTGTAGTCAGGGGGAATGCCCCGCTTTGCCCTTCAGATCGAATATCACGGCGGCCCCTTCGCGGGCTGGCAGCGGCAGGCCGGGGGGCAGGCCTCGGTGCAGGGCGCGGTCGAGGCGGCGCTGGCGAAGCTGGAGCCGGGGGAGCATACGATTGCCGCCGCCGGGCGGACGGATGCGGGGGTGCATGCGACGGCGCAGGTGGCGCATGTCGATCTGGCGCGGGAGTGGGACCCGTTCCGGCTGTCGCAGGCGCTGAACGCGCATCTGCGGCCTGACCCGGTTGCCGTCCTTGCCTGCGCTCGGGTGACAGAGGAGTTTCACGCGCGGTTTTCGGCGGTCGGGCGGCGGTATGTGTTCCGCGTGGTGGCCCGGCGTGCGCCGGTGACGCAGGACCGGGGGCTGGTGTGGCAGGTGCCGTTTTCGCTGGACATGGGCGCGATGCGGGAGGCGGCGGCGGAGCTGGTGGGGCACCATGACTTCACCACCTTCCGCTCGACGTTCTGCCAGGCGAAAAGCCCAGTCAAGACGCTGGACCGGATCGGGATTTCCGAAACGCCCTATCCCGGTGGGGTGGCGTACCGGTTCGAGCTTGCAGCCCGCAGTTTCCTGCACAATCAGGTGCGGTCCATCGTCGGCACGCTGGAGCGGGTGGGGGCGGGGGCCTGGTCTTCTGCTGACGTTGCGACGGCTTTGGCGGCACGGGACCGGGGGGCCTGCGGGCCGGTGGCGCCGCCGCAGGGGCTGTCTCTGGTGGGGGTCAGCTATCCGGTGGACCCGTTCGGGGGGTAAGGGCGGGGGTAAGAGCGGGGGGTAAGGGGAGTCGGCTGCGATCCGGCCGGACCGGACCGCTTGCCTTGGCAGCTCGTACACTCCTCGCCTGGTCGGATCCGACGCGTCCACGAAGTGTTCGAGGAGGGGAGTCCGGGGTAGGGCGTCGGTCGTGGAGCCCTTCGCCCGCCGCCCCCCTCTCCCTCCCCCACGAGGGGAGAGGGAGCGGGTCTGACGTCTGCGCGGAAGGTCAGGTCGGTGCAGGTGCCTGCCAGCCGACCCAGCGGCCATGGAAATCGGCGCGGCCGAGGGGGATCACCTGACCGCCGGGCCAGAGGGTCAGCGTCAGGGCGGCCCCGGGGGTGGTGCCGTCGCCCTCCATCCCCAGGCGGGCGAGGGGGGCGGTGGGGGTCGCCTGCGCTCCGGCCCGGTCCAGCGCGGCGCGGGCGCGGGCCTTGGTTTCCGGCGGAAAATACTGCCAGGCGATGGTGTGATAGACGAGGTGCAGCGCGCCCCCGTACCGGGCGTCAAGCCGGGCGTCAAGCCGGGTCTCCAGCCAGTCCCCCGCATCCCCCCGGTCGACCTGCGGCCGGACGCTTGCCGCAAGGTCGAGGGCGGCGCGGGTCAGGGCCTGGCGCTGCGGCTGGTCGGCCCAGAGATAGGCCAGAAGGCGCATCCGGTCGGCCACGGGGTCAAGCGGGGACAGATCGACCCCGGCGCGGCCGAGGATCTTTGGGGCGGTGGGCGGGGGCAGGGGGCCGGACCAGTCGGGGGTCAGGGTCAAGGTGGGGATGTCGGGGCCGAAGCGGCTGCCATTGGCATCAAGCGCATAGTGATCGCAGAGCAGGTTCAGCCCGGCGCTGGCCCCAAGCTCGGACAGCACGATCGGGAGGCCAAAGCGCGCGGTCAGCCAGTGCAGCGCGGCGATCAGGACGGCAGAGCGGCGGACCTCGTTCGTCTGCGGGGGCAAGGTCAGCCAGCCAAGCAGGGCCTCTGCATGGCGCGGCAGGGCGGCGAGGGCGGCGTCTGTAAGGCCTGGGGTCGGGTCGGTGGCGGGGTCGGTGGCGGGGTCGGCATAGGCGCGGGAAAGCTCCGGGTCGTCGCCGGAGAGGACCAGCGCGTGCAGTCCCCCGGCCAGGCGCAGGGGCACTGAATCCGCAGCACTGGACGGATCGCCCTGCCAGCCAAGCACCCGGTCCGCGACGGGATTGCCGGGGCGCAGCCGGTCGGCCAGCCCCGCCATGAGGCGCGCCATCAGGGGCGAGCCGAGGCTTTCGCAAGCGGCGGCCTGCTGTCGGAAGGCGGCGCGGACGGCGACGTCTGCCGGGGGGCCGGTCACCGGAACCGGTCCATCAGGCGCTGCATCGGGCTGCGGCTGTCCTGTGCCAAGGGGGCCGGGGTGGACGCAGGGGTGGGCGCAGGGCCGGGCTTCGGGCTTAGCTGCGGGCCAGGCTTCGGGTCTGGCTTCGGGTCTGGCTTCGGGCGGTCCGCGGACGTCGAGGACCGGGGCGGCGCGGTGCGCAGGGCGACCGCGTTCAGGAAGCGCTGCCCGTCGCCTTCGGCAAGGGCAGCGGCGCCGTCGGAGATGCCGCGCAGCAGGTCCTCCAGCCACTCGGCATCCGCCTTGGCGAAGTCGTGCAGCACATAGGCCGCCACCGCGTCCTTGTGGCCGGGGTGGCCGATGCCCAGGCGGACGCGGGCGTAAGCTTCACCCAGATGCCCGTGGATCGAGCGCAACCCGTTGTGCCCGGCATGGCCGCCGCCCTGTTTCAGCCGCAGCTTGGCCGGGGCAAGATCAAGCTCGTCATGGAAGACGGTCACATCGGCCAGCGGCAGTTTCCAGAAGGTCACGGCGGCCTGCACCGACTGGCCCGAAAGGTTCATGAAGGTTTCGGGCTTCAGCAGCGCCACCTTCTGCGTGCCAAGGCGGCCTTCAGTGACCAGCCCGTGATGCGCCTTGCGCCAGGGCGGAAAGCCGTGGTCGGCGGCAATCCGGTCCAGCGCCATGAAGCCGATGTTGTGCCGGTTGCCGGCATATTTCGGCCCCGGATTTCCCAATCCTACGAAAAGCTTCACGCGCAAGTCCCCGCCCATGCCCGGCAGGTCCGGACCAGAGGGGTATAGCCCGTGCGCGCCCGCGCCTCAACCTCAGGCTGCGGCCTGCCCAAGGGTGCCGGCCTGCGCCAGCCAGCCCGCGCGGATCGTGTCGGTGCTGTGTTCGACGGGGGCCAGATGGGTCAGCTTCATTGGCCGGATGCCGACATAGCCAAGGATCTGCCTTTGCAGCTGATGGCGAAGGGCCGAGCGATACATCAGACGGAAGGCCCAGCCGGGCGTGTCGGCGGTCAGGATGACCCGTGCGGTGCGGCCGGCGAGCAGGGGCTTCGGCAGGCCGAACCGCCGCTGCCGGGGGTCGAAGGCATAGCCCGGCAGAAGGATGCGGTCGAAGAGACCCTTTGCCTTTGCAGGCAGCCCGCCCCACCACAGCGGCGTGACGAGGACCAGATGTTCGGCCCATGTCAGGTCATCGCGAAACTGCTGAAGGTCGTCCTCAAGCGCGGGGGCGTTGCGGAACCCTGACTGGCCGAAGTCGGGGTTGAAGGTCATGTCCGAAAGCCTGGCCGAGCGGACCTGATGGCCCGCGCCTTCGGCCCCGTCGCGATAGGCTTGCGCAAGGGCAGCGCTGAGTGACAGTCTGGAGGGGTGAAGATCGACGACAAGGATACGGCGGGACATGGGGGCTCCTTTATTTGACTATGGTCAATATTGGTATAAAATGACTGAAGTCAATATTATTCGTGCGGGAACCGCATGATGCGCAAAGTGCAGGCACGCAGCCTGGCCACGCGCGACAGGCTTCTGGCTGCAGGGCGCGGACTTGTGGCGGACGCTGGCATGACGGCGCTGCGGACGGACGAGGTTGTCTTGCGCGCGGGCACGGCGAAGGGCACGTTCTTTGCGCATTTCCCCGACCGTGACCATTTTCTGGCAGCCCTGCTGGCGGAAAGCCTGCGGGTGGAGTTCGCGGGTCTGGTGGCGCCGGCCGACCGTCCGTCCCTGCTTGGCCTTCTGGACCTGGTCTTTCTCCGCTTTGCCGCCGACCCCGAGACGGTGGCCCTGCTGGCCCGGTTCAGCGGGCCGGCGGGGGCGGGGCTGGGGCTGGACCGGATGATCTGCAGCGTGACCGACCGGCTGGCCGAGGGACTGGCGGCATTGCAGGCAGGGGGACTTGTCGCGAACCGCGCGGCACCGGACGTGCTGGCCGAAGGGCTGATGGCGCTTGTCTTCCATGCGGCGGCCCTGGCGCAATGCCCGATGCCTGGTGATCAGGCGGCGGTGCGGGCGCGGGCCGAGGGCCTTTTGCACCAGATGGCCGCAGCGCTGGTCTGGCCGCAGGTCGGTGGCTGATCCGGCAGGACGATTTTTCTGCGAAAAATCCTGGAGTTGCGCAGGGTGGAAATGCGGGGCGCCGAATTGCGGGGCGCCGAAATGCGGGGCGCCGAAATGCGGGGCGCCGAAATGCGGGGCGCCGAAATGCGGGGCGCGGAAATGGGGTGTCCGAAATGCAACGGGGGGCCCGAAGGCCCCCCGCGCGATGGCATGTGTCCGGTGCCTCAGGCGGTGGCGGTCTCGTCCTCGACCGCCACCAGGCCTGCCGGGGCGGCCACGTTGGCGATCACGAAGTTCCGGGCGATTGTCGCCTTGGTGCCTTCCGGCAGCACCACGTCTTCGATGTGGATCACGTCGCCGATCACCTTGCCGGTCAGATCGACCGTGATGTGATCGGGGATGTCGCCGGCGGTGACTTCCAGTTCCACCTCGGGGCGGACAACCGTGAGGGTACCGCCGCGCTTGAGGCCGGGCGAGGCCTCGTGGTTGATGAAAGTCACATGGACGAACAGCTCGATCCGGCTTTCGTCATGCACCCGCATGAAGTCGACATGGGTCGGCATGTCCTTGACCACGTCGCGCTGGACGCCGCGGCAGATGACATGGACGTCGGGCTGGCCTTCGACCTTGAGGTTGAAGAGCGATTGCAGGAAACGGCCCTGCCGCAGCCTGGTCAGGAGGGAGTTGAAATTCATCTTGATCGCGACCGGCTCTGCGCCGTCGCCATAGATGATGCCGGGTACGTAGCCGTCACGACGGGCTTGACGGGCGGCCCCCTTGCCTGTCCCCGTCCGTACCTCGGCCAGAAGATCGGTGATCTCGCGTGGCATAGGTTCTCTCCATATAAGTCCGCCATCCTCCAAGGGTGCATGGCGCGACCGGGGGGCTATAGCGACGAATCGGGGGGATGGGAAGGGGGAAGTTCCGCGATCCCAAAGCGGGAAAGGGGCTGACCGTGGCCCCTGGGATGATGATGCCTAAAGATCGCGCCAGTCTGGCAGACCGGATCTTCTGGCCTTCAGTCTGACCATCATCGTATCGAAGAATGCCGCAAGGGCAGCCAGAGCCAGAGCCCCTGTCGGTCCGAAGTCCTTTATCTTGATCAGGACCCACTTATTGAAGTCGAGGGTGGCTACCAGCCAGTAGATGCCAAGGAATACGGTTCCAAGGGCAAGGAAGTAGTAGGCGAACAGGCCCGTGGCCGACATGAAGTGGATGGGTCGAACGGGCAGGCCGAGTTTGCCGAACACCCGCAACGCTGGCGGCACATCGTAGGACAACTTGAGGCCGGCCTCGCGCGCAAGCTTCCGCGAGCGGTCCAGCTTTTGTTCGTAGGTGGCTGACATCTTGAGGCTCCTGGGTTCTAACCGACATGTTTTGCGTGGTTCCTCGGACAAGTCTACCCAAGCTTTGTCGCGTTCCATGATACGAAGGGTCGCCGCCGGGATGGTGGCCGGAGGGCCGGCAGGCTAGACCAACCCATGTGTCGGGAGCCCCCCACCCCCATCCCCTCCCCACGAGGGGGAGGGGAGGCGCAAGGAGCCTGAAGTGATGTCCCCCCTTGCCACCCTGGCCTATTCGCGCCCCGCACTGGCGGCTTTCGGGGCGATGGGTGTCCTGTGGGGCACCTTCGCGGCGGTGTTGCCGGACCTGAAGGCCATGCTGGGGGTCGACGAGACGCAGCTGGGCCTGCTCATCTTCTTCACGCCGATTGCCGCGATCACCGCGATGCTGCTGGCCCCGGCCTTCGGGGCAGCTCTGGGGCGCGCGGCGCTTCCGCTGGCGGTGCTGCTGATGGCGCTGGCCTTTGCGCTGCCGGGGCAGGCGACCGTTCTGTGGTTGTTTCCGCTGGCCATGGCCTGCGCGGGGGCGGCGACCGGGCTGACCGATGTGCTGATGAACGCCCGTGTCGCGGCGATGGAGACCGGACGGGGCATCCATCTGATGAACCTGGCGCATGCGGTCTATTCCTTCGGCTATGCCGGGGGCGCGATCCTGACCGGGGTGATGCGCGGGGCGGGCTGGGGGCCGGGCTGGGTGATGGGCACGATGGCGGGCGTAGGCATCCTGTGCGCGCTGATGACGCTGGAGGCCGACGGGCGGATCGAGGGGCTGCGCAAGCCGAAGGACGGAACCGCCCTGCCGCTGGGACTGGTCCCGGTGATCGGCGGCGGGATCGTCCTGATCGCCTTTATGACCGAGAACGCGGCTGAAAGCTGGTCGGCGCTGCATATCGAGAAGACGCTGGGCGGCAGCCCGGAGGAAGGCGCGCTCGGACCGGCGGCGCTTGCGCTGACCATGGGCTTTGCCCGGCTGGGCGGGCAGTGGCTGGCGGGGCGGGTCAATCCCTTCACGCTTCTGAAGACGGGGGCGGTGATTGCCGCCATCGGCGCGCTGATCGCGTCGCAGGCCGGGGCGCCGGTCGAGGCCTATGTCGGGTTCATCGTCATGGGGATCGGCGCGTCGGTGCTGGCCCCCACGGCCTTCTCGCTGGTCGGGCAGCTGGCAGCCCCCGAGGCCCGGGCGCGGGCGGTCGCGCGGGCGACGCAGCTGGGCTATCTGGGCTATTTCCTTGGGCCCCCGCTCCTGGGCCTGATCGCCGGGACCTTTGGCCTGCGCTTTGCCTTTGTCTTTGCGGCGGCGGTCCTTGGCACCGTGTTCCTTCTGGTGCCGCTTCTTGCCCGTCAGCGCACCTGAATTTCCATCAGGCGCGGGCCGTCCTGCGGGGTGGCGAGCATCTCGGCCAGCTCGGCCGGATCCTGCGGGATCTGGACGAAGGGCATGCCGCAGGCGGCGGCAAAGTCCTCCATGTCCAGCGGCGAGGGGTCGCAGCCAAGGATCACCGGCACCTTCGCCTCGGTCATCGCTTCGGCGATCTCGCGGAAGCCGGCGTTGTTCCAGACGACATAGGTGATCGGCAGCTTTTCATCGACGGCGGTGCGCAGCTCGCCCGGGCTGAACTGCAACCCTCCGTCACCGATCAGGCAGACGACAGGCACACCCGGAGCCGCAATGGCAGCGCCGACGGCGGCCCCCGGAGCATAGCCAAGCGCGCCATAGCCGGTGGCGGCGTTGAACCAGCCGCCGGGGCGGTCGTGGTCATAGTAAAGATTGCCGGCATAGACCGGCTGCGTGCTGTCGCCGACAATGATCGCGCCGGGCAGTGCGGTGCGGATCGCCTCGACGATGTCCAGCTGGCCAGGCATGGCGGCGGACAGGCCCGGAAGCTCGGCCCGTGCGGCGGTGCGTGCGGCTTCGGCACGGGCGGCACCGTTGCGGTTGGCGGGCAGCATCATCGGCAGAAGGGCGGCCATCATCGGACCGGCATCGGCGTTGATCGCCATCTTGGCCGTGTGGCGGGCAAGCTGGTCGGCGCAGACGTCGATGCGGATCATGTCCGACAGGTCGGGCACGCCGCCCCTGGCGTAGAGGTCATAATCGGTCGGCCCGAGTTCGGTCCCGATCGCCAGGATCTGGTCGGCCGAAGCGATCAGGTTGCGGACCGAGGACAGGCTGGGCGAGGCTGGCACGCACAGCCGGTGGCGGTGCATGGCACCCCGCGCGTTCACGGTCAGGATCACCGGCGCGTCCAGCATCTCGGCCAGTTTCTGCAGCGTGGCTTCGGCCCGCCGGACCCCACCACCGGCAAGGATGACCACGCGCTCGGCGTTGTTCAGCGCCGAGGCCACGCTGCGGATGCGGCCCAAGGGCAAGGGCACCGCGACGACGCCGGTGCCGGGCGGCACCAGCGCCGGGCAGGGCTGGCCCATCATGTTGGTCGAGATCTGGATATGCGCCGGCCCCGGCCGCCCCGAGGTCATCGCGGCAAAGGCGCGGTCCAGCACCTCGCCCAGCTTCTTCGGGTCGGTCACGGTTTCGGAGTGGCACAGGGTCGCGACCATCGCCCCCTGGTCGGGCAGTTCGTGCAGACGGCCCCAGCCCTTGCCCAGCGTGTCGCTGCGCCCGAGGCCCGACACGACCAGCATCGGCACCGAATCCGCCCGCGCCTGCGCCATGGCGGTCAGGGTATTGGTCAGGCCCGGCCCGGTGATGACGAAGGCCACGCCGGGCTTGCCCGTGACGCGGGCATAGCCGTCGGCCATGAAGCCCGCCCCCTGTTCGTGGCGCGGGGTGACGTGGCGGATCCTGTCACCGGCGGCGACAAGGCCGCGGTAAAGCTCGATCGTGTGGACCCCGGGAATGCCGAAGACCACCTCGACCCCGCGCGCGGCAAGGCCTTCGACCAGACGGATGCCGACAGTTGTCATGCTGCATTCCCAAAGAAGCTGGCCGCGTGGGCGGCGATGCGGTTGGCGGCGAGGGCGGTGCGGTCGTCGGGTTGGGTCAAGGACAGCCGAACCCAGCCCTGCAGCCCGGCGCCGAAACTTTCGCCAGGCATCACGGCAACCTTCTGGTGGTCCAGCAGCGAGGCGGCGAACGCTTCGCCCGAAAGCCCGGTGGCGCGGATGTCGATCAGGGTGAACATCCCCGCCTCGGGCCGATGGACCCGCAGCCCGCCCGGGCCGTCCAGTGCGTCGGCGATCATCCCAGCCCGGCGCGCGAAGCGTTCGGCCATTCCGGCGGCAACCGGCGAAGGTTCGGAAACTGCAAGCGCGGTCAGGTCGGCAATGAAGGGTTGCGAGCCGAAAAGCATGGTTTCGGAAAGCGGCAGCAGTCGCTGGCAAAACTCGGCCGGGCCGACGCACCAGCCGGACCGGAACCCCGGCGCGGCATGCGACTTCGAGATCGACGAGGCGACGACGACGCGGTCGGCCAGATCGGCGAAGTCAAGCGGCGAGGCGAAGGTGACGCCGGGAAACACCATCTCTTCATAGACCTCGTCCGACAGGATCCACAGGTCATGCGCGCGGGCGACCTCGGCCAGGGCGCGGATGTCGGCGGGGCGCAGGACCGCGCCGGTCGGGTTGTGCGGAGTGTTGAGAAACAGCACCCGGCTGCGCGGCGTGATCCGCGCGGCGACATCTTCGGCCTGCATGCGGAAGCCCTGGTCCGGGCGCAGCGGCACCGGCACCATCTGCGCCCCGCTTTGGGCGATCAGGCCTTCGTAGGTTGCATACATCGGGTCGCCGATCAGCACCTCGTCTCCCGCCTCGACCAGCGTGCGCAGGATGCCGTAAAGCACGGTCTGGGTGCCGGGCAGGCACATGACCTCATCCGCGCCGATCGCACGGCCGCGCCGCGCGGAGTAGCGGGCGGCAAGCGCCGCCACCAGCCCCGGCTCGCCCCGGCCGTTGGAATAGCCGGTGCGCCCGGACCGCATCGCGGCGGCGGCGGCATCCACGAAGGGCGCGGGCGTCGGCACGTCGGGTTCGCCGATCGTCAGCTCGATGACCGGCTCTCCGGCGGCGGCCATCGCGCGGGCGCGGGCATGAACCGCCCATTTTGCCCCGCCCAGCCCTGCCAGACGGTCGGTGACGGAAGCGTATCTCATGCCAGGGTCTTTCGCGGATCGGTCAGCATTGCGGTATGGGCCAGAAGATCGACGCCAAGCAGCGCTCCGACCGAGTGCAGGCCAAGGGTGACGATCTCGCCTTCGTTGAAGGCGTGGGGCAGGATCGAGCCTTCGACCCAGAGCCCGTCGATCAGCGCGTTGCAGGCGATGGCCTCGCCGCGCAGCTGGGTGTCGGGAACATCGCGTTTCAGGGCGGCGATCAGCCGCTGCAGGATGTCGCGATAGGCGGTGTAGGCCTGTTCGTGAACGGACAGAAGCTCGGCGTCGCCACGCACCTTGTGCATGTAGCCGGCCCAAAGCACCACGGCCCCGGCATCCAGCACCGGCGGGCGCAGCGAGGCCGCGACAAAGGCGGCCAGCCGCTCTTCGGGCGAAGCGCCGACGCTTTCCAGCGCATCCGAACCCTTGGAGGTCATCCCGTCCATCAGCGAGCGGTAGGCGGCGCGGGTCAGTTCGTCCTTGGTCTGGAAATAGTGCCGGATCAGCCCGGCGGTCACCCCGGCCCGGGCGGCGATGGCCCGCACGGTCGCGGCCTCGGGTCCGCCTTCGGCGACCAGGCGCTGGGTGGCGCTGATCAGGTCGGCGCGGCGAGTCTCCTGGCTTTCGCGGCGATAGGTGCGGCGGGCGGTTTCCATCAATGCCTCTTTGTTATACGCGTGCATAATCTTATGCGCGGCGGCGGAAAGTCAAGCGGATGTGCCAGCCTGCGCGACTATGGTCGCCAGACATCCTTGTGGATGATGACATCGGCCTGCGGATAAACGGCAATGATCGCCCGGCGCAGGCTGGCGCCGATCTCGTGCGCGTCGCGCAGCGGCTGGTCGCCGTCCAGCTCGATATGCAGGTTGACGAAGATGCGGCTGCCGGCGGTGCGGGTCTTGAGGTCGTGAAAGCCGCGCACCCCCGGCCAGTCGCGGGCGATGGCGCTGATCCCGGTCTGGATCGCGGGGTCGGCGGCACGGTCCATCAGCGCGTCCCAGGCGGCCTTGCCGATCCGGAGCGCGCCGAGGATCATCACCCCCGCAGCGGCAAGCGCCACCACGGCATCGACCGATCCGATCCCGAACCGCCCCGAGGCCCACAGCGCCAGAAGCGCGCCGATCGCGGGCAGAAGGTCACCCAGGTAATGCAGCCGGTCGGCGGCGACGACGCGGCTGCCGGTGGCCCGCGCCACCCGACCCTGCCACCAGACCAGCGCAAGGGTCAGCAGGACCGACACCGCCATGACCGCCATGCCCGCGCCTTCGGCCGCCAGCCGGGGCGGCTCGGGCGCCAGAAGCCGTGCGATCGCCCCCCAGCCGATCACCCCGGCCGCGACGGCGATGAAGGTCGCCTGCGCCAGCGCCGCCAGATCCTCGGCCGAGGTATGGCCGAAGGCGTGGTCCTCGTCGGCGGGCCTGGCGGCATAAAGGATCGCCGCCGCCGCCCCCAGCGACATCATCAGGTCGGTGGCACTGTCGGCCAGCGAGGCGGCGACCGACAGCGCCCCGGTCTCGGCCAGCGCCCAGAGCTTGAGCGCCACAAGGCAGCCCGCCACCAGCACCGAGGCCAGCCCCGCCGAAACGGTCAACCGCAGGCGGTGCCCGTCCGACCCGCCGGCGGGTTTGCGTCGCTCTGTCTCAGTCGAAGGTTTCATCGTCCTTCACGCCCCAGATCGCCGTCTTGCGCACCCAGCCGCGCTGTCCGTCCAGCGCGATGCGGCACCAGTCCGGCTGGCATTCCACCACCCGGCCGACCACCCCCATCTCGGCCTGGGCCACGACGGCGGCTTCGTCGGCGGGGGCATCGCGAAACTCGGCCATGTCCAGCGTCACGAGGACCGAGCGGACCCCGGACAAGAGCGAATAATGCACCCAGCCGCCGGCGCCTTCGTGATCCTCGACCCGCCGCCAGTTCTCATACTCGGCGGTGATCCGCAGCGGCATGCCCGACCGGGTGAACACCCAGTCGATCCGGTGCGTCAATCCCGGCCCGCGCCGGGCGTTGCCTTCGTTGCCCTTCAGCGACACGAAGCGGGGCAGGGGCAGGTTGGTCACGCAGCCGACATCGGGTTTGCAGGGCGTGTCGGCGGCCTTGGCTGCAACCGCCCCGGCAGCCGTTTCGGCAGCGGCCTCGGACGCGGCTTCAGAGGGCACCTCATTCGGGTCGCCCGCCTCTTGTGCGGCAAGCGGGTCTGCGGCCAGCGCCAGCAGTGCCGTCAGAGCCGCCGCAAATGTCCGGTTGGTCTGACCCATCACTGCCCGTCCTGCCCGCTAAGCTTTCTGCCCGAAGGCCTTGTGCCGCCGTCCGCCCGCTTCCCGGGGCTTGTGGAACCTGCAGCTTCGCTTACCTTGCCGCAAGGACGACGGATTTGGAAGTACCGGAGGGACCGATCATGCCTGTGGCCCGCTTGACCGTGGTGGTGACCCGGCGCCTGCCCGAGGCTGTCGAGACCCGGATGAAGGAACTTTTCGACGTCGAGCTGCGCGATCCCGACGTGGCCATGACCCGCGACGAGCTTGTGGCGGCGATGCGGCGGGCGGATGTGCTGGTGCCCACGATCACCGACACGATCGACGCGGGGCTGCTGGCCCAGGCCGGCGACCGGCTGAAGCTGATCGCCAGCTACGGCGCGGGCTTCGACCACATCGACCTTGCGACCGCCCGGCAGCGGGGCATCCTGGTGTCGAACACCCCCGGCGTGGTGACCGAAGATACCGCCGACATGGTGATGGCGCTGATTCTCTCGGTCACCCGGCGCATTCCGCAGGGGTTGCAGATGATGCAATCGGGCGGCTGGACCGGCTGGTCACCGATGGCCAACCTTGGCGGGCGTTTGGGCGGACGGCGGCTGGGCATCCTGGGCATGGGCCGGATCGGCCAGGCCGTGGCCCGCCGCGCGCAGGCTTTCGGGCTGCAGGTCCACTACCACAACCGCAAGCGCCTGCGCCCCGAGGTGGAAGGCCCGCTGGAGGCGACCTGGTGGGAAAGCCTGGACCAGATGCTGGCGCGGATGGACATCCTGTCGGTCAACTGCCCGCACACGCCTGCGACCTTTCATCTGCTGAACGCCCGGCGGCTGAAGCTGATGAAGCCCTCGGCCGTGGTGGTGAACACCTCACGCGGCGAGGTGGTGGACGAAAACGCCCTGACCCGCGCGCTGCGGTCGGGCGAGCTGGCGGGGGCGGGGCTTGACGTCTACGAACGCGGCACCGATCTCAACCCCCGCTTGCGCGAGCTGCCGAATGTCGTCCTTCTGCCGCATATGGGATCAGCCACGCTGGAGGGCCGAATCGAGATGGGCGAGAAGGTGATCATCAACATCAAGACTTTCGCCGATGGGCACCGGCCACCGGATCAGGTGGTGCCAGGCCAGCTTTAGCGCGCCAGGGACCCAGATTTTGTGCCTTTCCGGCAACGAATCCGAACCGGTGGCGTCATATTCCGTCTTCGCGATTGATGACCCTTGCGCAGCGCCATAGCGTTAACGCGTCCCTGTTCATTTTCGGCGGGAACGAACCCCAGTTGGAGAACATCATGAAGAAACTCATTGCCTCGGTGCTGGCGTTCAGCCTTGGCACCTCGGCCGCGATGGCCGGCGGACCGGTGGTCATCGTCGAAGAACCCGAAGTCGTTGCGGAAAAGCCGGCCTCGGGCGCGATCCTGCCGCTGATCCTGATCGGCATCGCGCTGTGCGTCGCGCTGTGCGGCGGCGATGATGATGATCCGGTCGTCAACGGCGAAAATTTCTGATCGGTCGGGTCATCCGCATTTCGGGTGACGTTTCGGGTGTGCCGGATCGGGAATGTCCCGTTCCGGCATTGCCTTGCCGGGTCCGCACACCGCGTTCCGGCGTCCGCTGCACGGCACCGGCAGCGGCCAATCCCGCAGACCCAATTTCCGCACAAGTGCCGATTTGCAACAGGTAGCGGCCCACCTGCCAGCCCCGGGCTGATTCCAATTGAGGAAACTCCGGCAAGCGAATAGCGTCCAAGGGGCCTTGCGCTTCGGCCAATGCCCTGGTGCACAGATATGGAGAACAACATGAACAAATTCCTCGCCCCCGTCCTCGCCGCTTCGCTGGCGATCTCGGCTTCCACCGCCTATGCCGGCGGCCCGGTCGTCGTTGTCGAAGAGCCCGAAGTGATGGCTGAAAAGCCCGCTTCGTCCAGCGGTGCCATCCTGCCGCTGGTGCTGGTTGCCATCGCGCTTTGCGTCGCCCTCTGCGGCGGTGACGACGATGAGCCGGCCCCGGCCCCGGCCCCCTGATTTGGCGCGTTGACTGTCCGCCAGTCGGGCGGTCACCACGTCTTCATGCCGGGACAGAGCAATCTGTCCCGGCATTTCTTTTGCGTGGTCCGCGTTTTGCGGGCCGAGGGACGCCCTGCTTGGGCCGCTTGCAAGTCCTGCGCCCCATGCCGATCGGCAACAGGGCCAGCGCAGCCTTCCGTATGGTTAACGAAATCATTTGAGTGCGGACCAAAGAGCGATTAGCCTTTTGGTAAGAGCAGATCGCCATCGCCACCAGTCCGCATCATTTGGAGACTGACATGAACAAGTTGCTTGCGCCCGTTCTTGCTGCTTCGCTGGCCCTGACCGCCGCGACCGCCTATGCCGGCGGACCGGTCGTCATTGTCGAGGAACCCGAGGTTGTGGCCGAAGAGCCCGCTTCGTCGGTTGGCATCCTGCCGCTGCTGCTGATCGGCATCGCGCTGTGCGTGGCGTTGTGCGGCGGTGACGACGATGATCCGGTGCCGCCGATTGTTACGGCGCCGGCAGGGTAACACCTGAAGGTCGACTGTCGGGCCTGCTGCCAACCGAACTCAACGGGAGATCCTGATGAACAAGTTTCTTGCCCCCCTTCTTGCCGCGTCGCTGACCCTGACGGCCGCGACCGCCTATGCCGGCGGCCCGGTCATTGTCGTCGAAGAGCCCGAGGTTGTGGCCGAACAGCCCGGTTCGGGGGCCATCCTGCCGCTGCTTCTGGTCGGCATCGCACTGTGCGTGGCGCTGTGCGGCGGTGACGATGATGATCCGGCGCCGACGACCCAGGTCCTGATCACCGACTAATGACTTTCCATTGCGCTAGCTGCGCCTGGCGGTGACGGTTGTCCCGCCGGGCGTGCCGCGTCAGAACCGATTCGGGCGCAGCGCCGTGATGTCGGTCGGCTGCGCCTGACCCGTCACCAGCGCGGTCACGATCCGCGCGGTGACCGGGGCCAGCGTCACCCCCAGATGCCCGTGCCCGAAAGCGTGGATCACCTCGGCCCCGCCGCTTGACGGGCCGATGACCGGCAGGCTGTCGGGCAGGCTGGGCCGAAAGCCCATCCAGCTGCGGTCCGGTTCCCCCAGGTCGGGAAAGAAGGCCCGCGCGCCGTCGATCAGCCTGGCGATCCGGTGCGGCGAGGGCGGCAGGGTCAGCCCGCCAAGTTCCACGGTTCCGGCCACCCGCAGCCGCCCCGCCATCGGGCAGAAGTAGAAACCGCGCGCCGTGGGGCAGGCCGGTCGGGCAAGCAGCGGCGTGGCCATGTCCCATTCGACGTGATAACCGCGTTCGGTGTCCAGCGGCACCCGGTCACCGGCCTGAAGCGCAAGGTCGCGCGACTGCGCCCCGGCGGCGATGACGACGCGGCGGGCGTGCAGGTGCAGGCCCGGCCCTTCGATCACCACGCCGTCAGGGCCACGGGTCAGCCGGTCGGCCCGCGCCCGCAGGATGGCCGCCTTCGGGCCCAGGGCCGCCGCGATCAGGCCCATCATCCGGCCCGGATCATCCAGGAAGGTCGCCCCCGGAAAGCTGACCGCCCCGCCCATCCCGCGCGGCAGGCCCGGCTCCAGCGCTGCCAGGCGGTCGGGGTCGATCAGGTCGAAGGCAACCCCAAGCGCGCGACGCGGTTCCATGTCCGCCTCGGCCGCGGCAAAGGCACTGGGCGTCTCGTAAAGGTAGAGGCAGCCCCGCCGTTGCAGGATTCCGGCCCCGGCAACGCGCAGGGCAAGGTCATCCCAAAGCGCGCCCGCATCTGCCAGAAGGCCAGCGATCACCTGTGCATTATGCGCCGACGCACGGGGCAGCGACTGGCGCAGGAAGCGCAAAAGCCAGGGCGTCAGCCAGGGCAGCGCCCGATGCCGGATCGCCAGCGGCGAGGTCCGGCTGAAAAGAAGCGACGGCAGCGCCCGCAGCACCTCGGGCGTGCCGACCGGGCTGACGGCATAGGTCGCGATGGTTCCGGCATTGCCGTAGCTTGCGCCCATCCCCGGGTCGCCCGGATCGACCAGCACCACATCGCGCCCCGCCTCGACCAGCTGCAGCGCGATAGTCAGGCCGATCACCCCGGCGCCGATGACGGCTATGTCAGTGCGCTCGCGGGTCAGCATGCGGGCTTGGGCGGGCCCGGCAGGCTGGGGGAAACCCACCGTTGGCCCAGCACCCGCCTGCGGGATGGCGGGTTAACACCCACCTTACAGGCACGCCTCGTACAGCGCGCGGGTGTTCTCGCGCGTCATCAGGATCGGGTTGCCACCGCAGGACGGATCTTCCAGCGCCATGTCGGTCATGCGGTCCAGCTCGCCGGGTTTGACCCCCATCGTGGTCAGGTTGGCCGGAATGTCGAGCGCCGCGCGCAGGTCCATCACCCGGGCGCGGAAGCCGTCGAAGCCGCCCTTGATGCCCAGGTAGGCCGCCGCCGCCTCGATCCGGGTCTCGATCGCCGGGCGGTTGAAGTCCAGCACCATGGGCATCACGACGGCGTTGGTGGTGCCGTGATGGGTGCCATGGAGCGCGCCGACCGGGTGGCTGAGCGAATGGATCGCGCCAAGCCCTTTCTGGAACGCGACCGCGCCCATGGCCGCCGCACTCATCATATGGGCGCGGGCGTCAAGGTCATCTGGCGCGCCGTAGACGCGGGGCAGGTTTTCAAGGACGAGGCGCATGCCTTCCAGCGCGATGCCCTGGCTCATCGGGTGGTAGAAGGGAGAGCAATAGGCCTCAAGGCAGTGTGCAAGCGCGTCCATGCCGGTGCCGGCGGTGATGAAGCGGGGCATGCCGACGGTGAGGGCCGGGTCGCAGATCGTGACCTTCGGCATCAGTGCCGGGTGGAAGATGATCTTCTTCTTGTGGGTGGCCGAATTGGTCAGCACCCCGGCGCGCCCGACTTCGGACCCGGTTCCGGCGGTGGTCGGCACGGCCAGGATCGGCGCGACCTTCGCGGCATCGGCGCGGGTCCACCAGTCGTCCACGTCCTCCAGATCCCAGACGCTGAGGCCCGGCTTCTGATGCGCCATCAGCGCGATCATCTTGCCAAGGTCAAGGGCAGAGCCGCCGCCGAAGCAGATCACCCCGTCATGCCCTCCGGCCAGGTAGACCGCGATTCCGGCGGCCATGTTCGCCTCGTTCGGGTTCGGATCGACGTCGGAAAACATCGCCCGGCCAAGGCCCGCGGTGGCAAGCACGTCAAGCGCCGCGGCGGTGATCGGCAGCGCCGCAAGGGCCTTGTCGGTCACGAACAGGGGCTTTTTCAGCCCGATCCCGGCTGCATGCTCGGCGAGTTCCGAGATTCGCCCGACGCCGAACTTGATCGCGGTCGGGTAGGACCAGTTGCGGCTGGGAACGGAATGGGTGGGGGTCATTTCGGGGCCTTCTTCAGATGGTAGGATTTCGGCCGGGTCACCGAATGGAAACCCAGATAGCTGAGCGAGGTGCCGCGCCCGGTGTCCTTGACGCCGGTCCAGGTGAGGGCGGGGTCAAGGTAATCGGCCCGGTTCATGAACACGGTCCCGGTTTCCACCTGCGCGCCCAGAGCGGCGGCGGTGTCGTAGTCTTCGGTCCAGATGGATGCCGTCAGGCCGTAGGGGCTATCGTTCATCAAGTGCAGCGCCTCGGTGTCCGATTTCACCGGCATGATGCCGACGACCGGGCCGAAGGATTCTTCCTTCATCACCCACATGGAATGGTCGACGTTGATCAGGATCTGCGGGGCAAGGTAGGCGCCGCCGTCATCGGCAAACCTTTTCGGATCAAGGAGGGGCTTTGCGCCCGCCGCAATCGCCTCTGCCGTCTGGTCGCGGACGGTCTGGGCAAAGCGCTTGTGCGCCATCGGGCCAAGGGTGGTCGCGGCGTCGAAGGGGTTGCCCAGCTTCAGCTGGCCGACCCAGGCGACGGACTTCTCGACAAAGCTGTCGAAGAGGGTCTCGTGGACATAGATCCGCTCGATCCCGCAGCAGCATTGCCCGGCGTTGTACATCGCGCCGTCCATCAGCACATCGACGGCGAGGTCGAGGTTGGCATCAGCGCGGACGTATCCGGGGTCCTTGCCGCCAAGCTCCAGCCCCACGGGGGTAAAGGTGCCTGCGGCGGCGCGTTCGATGGCCTGGCCCCCGCCGACCGAGCCAGTGAAGTTCACGAAGCCGAAGCTGCGGGCGCGGAGCAGGCCTTCGGTCGTGGCATGGTCAAGGACGACGTTCTGGAAGACGTCCTCGGGGATGCCTGCGGCGTGGAACGCCTCGGCCAGACGTTCGCCGACCAGCAGGGTCTGGCTGGCGTGCTTCAACACGACCGAGTTCCCGGCGATCAGCGCGGGAACGAGGGTGTTGATCGTGGTGAGGTAGGGATAGTTCCAGGGCGCGATGATGAAAACAACGCCCACCGGTTCGCGGGCGAGATAGCGGCGGAAGCTGGTGCTGTCCTCGATCATCTCGGGCGCGAGGGTCTTTGCGGCGATGCTGGCCATGTAATCGGTACGCGCGTTCACGCCGCCGAACTCGCCGCCGTAGCGGGTGGGGCGACCCATCTGCCAGGCGATCTCGGGCACGACCACGTCGGTCATGGTGTTCAGCTTGGCGACGCCCGCCTTGACCAGCGCGATGCGATCCTCCAGCGGGCGGGCGGCCCAGGGTTTTTGCGCGGCCTTTGCGCGGGCGACCACCGCCTCGGCGGCGGCGGGGGTCAGGGGCATCCGTTCGGCGTAGATGCTGCCGTCAACAGGGGAGATGAGGTGGATCGGTTTCATTTTGGCCTCGTAGGTCGGGGCGTGCCCCCACATTTGCGAAAGAGTCGGGGCACGCCCCGACCTACGGTTCAAGCGCGCTCCAACAGCCGCTGGATCTCGAAATCGGTGACCACGCGGTCGGTTTCGGAGATCTCCCACTGGGCGGCGTGGTGGTAATGGTCGATCACGTCATCGCCGAAGGCGTCGCGGAACATCTTGGAGCCGTTCAGGAGGTCCGCCGCTTCGCGCAGGGTGTGCGGGATTTCGCGCACCCCCCCGGCGGCATACATGTCGCCCTTCATCTCGGGCTCCAGCGCCAGCTTCTGCTCGATCCCAGCCAGACCGGCGGCCAGCAGGGCGGCGCAGGTGAGGTAGGGGTTCACGTCCGACCCGGGGATGCGGCATTCGACGCGGATCGCCTTGGTGCCTTCACCACAGACCCGGAAACCGGCGGTGCGGTTGTCGGCGCTCCACACCGCTTTTGTGGGGGCGAACATGCCCACAGTGAAGCGTTTGTAGCTGTTGACGTAGGGCGCGAGGAAGACCGTCATTTCGCGCGCGTAGGCCAGTTGCCCGGCGATGTAGTGCTGCATCAGGGCCG
The DNA here is from genome assembly GCA_031409795.1 of Rhodobacterales bacterium. Lineage (GTDB taxonomy): Bacteria > Pseudomonadota > Alphaproteobacteria > Rhodobacterales > Rhodobacteraceae > Tabrizicola. The sequence goes on along the minus strand of JANNXX010000021.1, from coordinate 11,966 downwards.
ACATGCCGTGCGGGCCCTTCTTGTCGTGGAAGGCGGGCTTGCCGTCCTTGGTCCACAAGGACTGGTGGCAGTGCGAGGATGACCCGGCCTTGCGATGGTCATACTTGGCCATGAAGGTCACCGAGCGGCCCTTGGTCCAGGCGATTTCCTTGATGCCGTGCTTGGTGATCGTGTGATTGTCGGCGGTATCCAGCGCGTCGGAGTAGCGGTAGTTCACCTCTTCCTGTCCGCTGTCAGCCTCACCCTTGGAATTCTCGATCGGGATGCCCGCGCCATAAAGCCCGTTGCGGACGGCGCGCATCACGTCTTCTTCCTTGGTGGTCTGGAAGATGTGGTAATCCTCGTTATAGGCGCTGATCGGCTTCAACCCGGTGAAGTTGCTGTCGCGCAGGGCTTCGTAGCTGTTCTCGAACAGGTAGAATTCCAGTTCGGTGGCCATCATCGGCTCGAACCCGTGCGCGCGGGCGCGGTCGACCTGCCGCTTCAGGATCTGGCGCGGGGAATGGGCGACGGGATGGTGGTGGTGGTCGAGCAGGTCGCAGAGCACCATCGCTGTACCGGGCAGCCAGGGCACAAGGCGCAGGGTCGCCATATCGGGCTTCATCACATAGTCGCCGTAGCCGGTCTGCCAGTTCGAGGATTTGTAGCCCTGAACGGTGGTCATCTCCATGTCGACGGCGAGGAGGTAATTGCAGCAATGCGTCTCCTCCCAGCCTCCGTCGACGAAGAATTGCGCGTGAAAGCGCTTGCCCATCAGGCGGCCCTGCATGTCGACGCCAGCGACGAGGACGGTGTCAATCTCGCCGCGCTTGACGGCGGATTTCAGGGTTTCAAGTGTCAGATTACCGGGCATGAAGTGCCTCTTTCGTCTATCGGAATTTGAAAGCGGGGCGCAGGCCTCCGCAGGCGGGAACGGGTGAAAACGACCCCCGGCCGCCGCCGAATTCCGGACGGCGCGGCCAGCAGGGGCCGCCTGTGGTATCCTGCGGATCAGACCGCATCTTGTGGTTCCCCCGAGGCCACGAACCCTGGTCCGTGAATTTGATCATTCTTTCACCGGTCGGCCCCGGACTGCAACCCCTTCCTTGACGCGCCGCTCATCGCTTCCTTGCGGACGCTCTTCGCTGGCCTGAGCGAGGACCGCCCGCAAGGGAGGGACGCGCGCGACCCGGCGGCGGTCAGTAACCGCGTTCCCGGTCGACAAGGTGCAGGAAGGGCTCACCGGCTTCGCCCCGGCGGATGTTTTCGGCCAGCACCCGCGCGGCACCGATCGGGCGGGTGTCGGCGGCGATGTGGGGGGTGACGGTCACGCGCGGATGTGACCAGAACGAATGGTCCGGGGGCAGGGGTTCGACGCGGAACACGTCCAGCGTCGCATGGCCGATGTGCCCGGTATCGAGCGCTGCCAGAAGGGCCGCATCGTCGATCAGCGCCCCGCGACCGGGATTCAGGATCACCGCGCCTTGCGGCAGCCAGCCCAGGCGTTCGGCGTTCAAGAGGTTCTCGGTCTCGGGCGTCTTCGGCAGAAGCGTGACGAGGATCGCCGCCCCGGACAGCGCCTGACGCAAGCCCGCTTCGCCATGCAGGCAGCCGGGCTTTTCGCTGCGGCCCCAGGCGGTCACCGGGAAGTTCAGCGCCCGAAGCGCCGCAGCGGCAGCCGACCCCAGCGCCCCGGTGCCCAGAATGGTGACGGGCCGTTCCCGCGCAAGGGGCGGGCAGGTCGGGTCCCAGTTGTGCTGCGGGTTGACGATGTGGCGGTCCATTCCAAGGTGATGGCGCAGCGCATGGCCGACGACCCATTCGGTCATGCCCTCGCTCATCCAGGGGTCGACCATCCGGCACAGGGGCTGGGTCAGGGTCGCATTGCCGACGATCCGCTCCACCCCGGCCCAGAGGCTGAGGACCGCCTTGGCCCGCAGGAAGGGCGCGAAGTCCTGCAAGGGTGAGGAGGGGGCATAGACGATGTAATCGACCGCCAGGGGATCTGCCTGGGTGACAAGGGTCGCACTTATGCCGGCCTCGGTCAGGGCCTGGGGCAGCACGGTTTCGTAGTCGGGCCAGAGCGCAGGGTCGGCAAAGAGGATCAGGGGCATTTGGGCTTTCCGGTGGGCAACCTTGTCGCGCACTTCGTGCACTCCCGGGGCCCTTGCGTCCAGCGAGGAGTGCACGCAGTGCGCGACGAGCGGCCCGGGGGTCTATCTTGGCCGGTGAACATGCGCGCTTTGCACCAGGCCGAAGCCGACCAGCAGCACCAGCATCGCCGATCCGCCGTAGCTCAGCAGCGGCAGGGGCACCCCGACTACGGGGGCCATGCCCATGACCATCGACAGATTCACCGCGATGTAGAAGAAGAAGTTCGCCGCCACGCCCACGATCAGCAGCGCCGAGAACCGGTCGCGGTTCTGGAAGGCGGCGACCAGGCAGAAGCCGATGATCAGCGCGTAAAGCCCCAGAAGCGAGAAGGCCCCCAGAAAGCCGAATTCCTCGGCCAGGGTGGTGAAGATGAAATCGGTGTGCTTTTCCGGCAGGAAGTTCAGCCGCGATTGCGTGCCCTGCATGAAGCCCTTGCCGGACCAGCCGCCCGACCCCAGCGCGATCTGCGCCTGGATGATGTTGTAGCCCGCGCCCAGAGGGTCGGCCCCGGGGTTCAGGAAGGTGTCGATCCGGGTATACTGATAGTCATGCAGGAACTGCCAGGGCGTGCCGCGCAGGGTGAAGACCCCGGCCACCGCGCCCGCCGCCAGCGCGAGGACCGCGCCGAAATACCAAAGGCTGACCCCTGCGGCGAACATCACCGCTGCTCCGGCCAGCAGCAGCATCAGCGCCGTGCCAAGGTTCGGCTGCATCAGCACCAGCACCGTCGGCGCAACGGTCAGAAGGACCGGGATCAGCACGAAAAGCGGCCGGCTGGCCTTCTTGTGGTCCAGCCAGTCGTAATAGGCCGCCAGCATCATCACGAGGGTGAACTTCATCATCTCGGAGGGCTGGAACTGCATGAACCCAAGGTCGATCCAGCGCTGCGCGCCCATGTTGGTCTCGCCCATGATCTCGACGACGACCAGCAGGATGAAGGCGATCATGTAGGCCAGCCCGGCCATGTTGCGCCAGAACCAGATCGGCACCATGGCGATGACGAACATCAGCAAAAGCCCGGCGGCGAAGACCTGTGCCTGTCGCCGCGCCCAGACGTCGAATTCGCCCCCGGCAATGGAATACAGCATCAGGATCCCGACCGCAGCAACCGCGCAGACCAGCAGCACCAGCGGCCAGTTGAGAAACAGCACCTTGCGCAGCCCGACCGGGGCCTGTTTCAGCCGGTATTCCAGAAAGCTCATCGCCGCGCCCGCCTGTTCATGCCTTGGTCCGTACCGGGGTCAGCCCGGTCAGGGGATCCCGCAGGGGAAGCTCTTTCAGCATGGTCTCGATCCGGCCGCGCTGGCTTGCGGGGTAGGCCTCCAGCGCGGGCAACCCGTCCGACATCGCCCGCAGGATCACGTCGCGGGCGATGGGGGCCGCGGCAAGCGATCCGCCGCCGCCGTGTTCGACGACGACCGACACGGCATAGCGCGGCGCGTCTACGGGCGCGTAACCGACGAACAGCGCGTGGTCGCGGCGGTTCCACGGCAGGTCGTCGTTCGAGATCACCCCCGCCTCCCGCTCGGCCGCCGAGATGTTGCGCACCTGGCTGGTGCCGGTCTTGCCGGCCATGACCATCGTGGGGGCTACGATGCGGCTGGATTTCGCGGTGCCACGCTCGCCATTGACCACCTGGTTCATCCCCTCGCGCACGGCGGCCAGGTGTTCGGGCGAGATCGCCAGTGCTTCTGCCGTGGGTGTGGGCAGTTCCTGGTCGTTCACCATCCGCACCAGCCGGGGCGCCACCGCCCGACCGCTGGCGATCCGCGCCGCCATCACCGCCAGCTGCAAGGGCGAGGTCAGCACATAGCCCTGCCCGATCGAGGCGTTGATCGTGTCGCCGATCCGCCATTCCGCCTTGTGCCGCTCTTGCTTCCAGGCCTTGTCGGGCATGATGCCGTCGGTGACCGCCGACATCGGGATGTCGAAGCTGTGGCCCAGACCCAGCTTGCGGCCGGTTTCGGCGATCCGGTCGATCCCGACTTTCTGTGCGATGTCGTAATAGAACACGTCACAGCTTTCGGTCAGGCTGCGTTCCAGGTCCACCGTGCCGTGGCCGGCCCGCTTCCAGCAGTGGAACCGGCGGCCGCCGAATTCGATATAGCCCGGACAGCGCACGCGGGTGTCGGCGGTGACCACCCCGGCCTCCAGGGCTGCCAGCGCAGTGACCATCTTGAAGGTCGATCCCGGCGGGTAGGCCCCGGAGACACTTTTGTTCGCCAGCGGACGATGATCGTTTTCCGTCAGCGTGTTGTAATCCGTGTGGCTGATGCCGCGCACGAAGAGGTTCGGATCGAAGGACGGCGCCGAGGCGATGCAGATCAGATCGCCGTTGGTCACATCCATCACCACGACGGCGGCGCTTTCCTCGCCCAGCCGGGCCTGGGCGAAGTTCTGCACATCCGCGTCGATGGTCAGCCGGATGTCGGTGCCGGGCGTGCCCTCTTGCCGCTCCAGCTCACGCATCACCCGCCCGGCCGAGTTCACCTCGATCCGCTTGGTGCCGGCGCTGCCGCGCAGGGTGTCTTCCATCCACTTCTCGACGCCGATCTTGCCGATCTGGAACTTCGGGATCCGCAGGAGGGGGTCAGGCTCGGCCAGGGCGTCAAGGTCCTTGTCGCTGACCGGGCCGACATAGCCCACGACATGCGCGAAATCGAGGTCAAGCGGGTACAGACGCGACAGGCCCACCTCGGGCACCACGCCGGGCAGCGCGGGGGCGTTCAGCGCGACCTTGGAAAAGTCGTCCCAGCTTAGCCGTTCGGCCACCGTGACCGGCACGAAGGCCCGCAGGGCGGTGACCTCCTCGATCGTCCGCTCCAGCTCGGCGGCGGTCATCGGGATGATCCCGGCCAGCCGCCGCAGCACCAGATCGGCATCGCCCGCCGCCTCACGGGTGATGACCACGCGGTAATTCTGTTCGTTGGCGGCAATCAGCTTGCCGTTGCGGTCCTGGATCAGTCCGCGCTCGGGCGGGATCAGGCGGATGTTGATCCGGTTCTCTTCGGCCAGAAGCCGGAATTCGTCGGCCTGATCGACCTGCAGATAGCGCATCCGCACGCCAAGCGCCGCGACCATCGCCGTCATCGCCCCGCCCAGCATCAGCGTGCGGCGGGTCAGCGTGCGGCTGGTCTCTTCGGTGTCGCGGGCGGTGCGTCTCACAGGCGTCTTCCGAAACTGTCGATCTCGCCCATCGCGGGTTTGCGCAGGTCAAGGACCAGCCGCGACAGCACCACGACCAGCGGGTAAAGCGCGATCGACCACAGCACCTGCACCACGGCGAAACCGAAGGCCGGTTGCGGCACGAAGGCCAGGCCCAGCGCCAGCCGGTAAGCCAGCATCATCGCCAGCATCACGCCCGAAATAAGCATCCATTCGACCAGGAAATTCAGCTCGCGGGTCAGGGCGACACGGCCGCGCAGGAATTCGGTCGCCAACACCACGATCGCGGTCCACAGGCCCGGCGGGCGCATCAGGATCAGATCCTCGATCAGGATCACCGCCAGAATCATCGGCATCGGCAGGAACTCGGGGCGGCGGATCACCCAGGCAAGGATGAGACACAGAACCAGGTCCGGTCCCGGCAAGGTGCCGGGCGCACTGCCAAGCGGCAAAAGCCGCACGAACAGCATGAACAGCGCCAGCGCCAGAAACAGCCCGCGAAAGATCCAGTGCGCCTGGCGCCAGAATTCAGCCATCGCCAGCCCCTTCGCCCGCGCCTGCCCCTTCCGCTACGCCCGAGCCTGCGGCCTCGACATCGCCGCCCTCGGTTTCGGCCGGGGGGGCGCCGGCTGCGGCCTCGGCGGTCGCGGCCGAGCTGTCGGGCAGCGGTGCCAGCACCGGGGGGGCCACCAGGCTGCCGGGATCGGTGATCGGCTCCAGCTCGTGGCTGCGCAGCACGCGCAGGAATTCCAGCCGCTGATAGTCCGCCGCCAGCACCACCCGCAGCCGCTTGTCGGTGCCAAGGGCGACCTGGCCCACCAGCAGGCCCGCCGGGAACACCCCGCCATCGCCCGAGGTCACCACCCGGTCACCGGGGCGGACCTCGTCGGTGTCCTCGATGAACTCCAGTGGCGGCAGGGGGCTGTTGTCGCCGCTGAGCAGCGCCTTCTGCCCCGAGGGCTGGATCGTCACCGGGATCCGGCTGTTGCTGTCGGTGACCAGGATCACCCGCGCCGTGCGCTCCCCCACGCCCGAGATGCGGCCCACAAGGCCGATCCCGTCCATCGTCGCCCAGCCGTCGCGGATCCCGTCGCGCGCGCCGACGTTCAAGAGCACCGACTGGCGGAACGGGCTGCCGCTGTCGGCCATCACCACGCCCGTCACATGGGTCAGCTTCGCATCCAGCCGCACTTTGTTCAGGTCCAGCAGCCGGGCGTTCTTCTGTTCAAGCTGCAACGCTGCCTCTTTCCAGGCCTTCATCTGCTGCAACTCGCGCTTCAGCTCCTGGTTCTGTTCGTAGATCCTTGTGTAGGACTGGAAGTCGTCGATCATCCCCGAGACCATCGTCACCGGCTGCATCGCCCAGTCAAGGTTCGGCACCACCGCGTCGATCAGCGCCGCGCGGAAGCGTTCGACCCGGGGGCTGTCGATCCGCCACAGCAGGAACAGGCCAAGCATCAACAGGACCGCGATGCCCACCAGCAGGCGGCGGAGCGGGCGCGAGAACTCTTCCGGTCCGATGCGGGTCTTTGACACGGGCTATCCCCTTCAACCGGCGCGCCTGCGCCAGCCCTCAGGTATCGTAGTCGATCACATGCCGAAGTTGCTTTTCATATTCCAGCGCTTTGCCGGTGCCAAGGGCAACACAATTCAGTGACTCGTTGGCCACCGAGATCGACAGCCCGGTCTGTTCGCGCAAGGAAAGGTCCAGCTCGCCCAGCAGCGCCCCGCCCCCGGTCAGCATCACGCCCCGGTCGACGATGTCGGCGGCAAGGTCCGGCGGCGTCGCTTCCAGCGCCTGCATCACCGCGTCGCAGATTTGCTGCACGGGTTCGGCCAAGGCCTCGGCGACCTGGGCCTGGTTGATCTCGGTTTCCTTCGGGACGCCGTTCAGAAGGTCACGGCCCCGGATGGTCATCGACGCGCCACGCCCGTCATCGGGCATTCGCGCGGTGCCGATGCTGGTCTTGATCCGCTCGGCGGTGGATTCCCCGATCAAGAGGTTCTGGTGCCGGCGCAGGTAGCTGACGATCGCCTCGTCCATCCGGTCGCCGCCGACGCGGACCGACCTTGCATAGACGATGTCGCCCAGCGACAGGACCGCGACTTCCGTGGTGCCGCCGCCGATGTCGACGACCATGTTGCCGGTCGGTTCGGTGATCGGCATGCCCGCCCCGATAGCCGCCGCGATGGGTTCGGCGATCAGCCCGGCGCGTTTTGCGCCCGCCGACAGCACCGACTGGCGGATGGCGCGCTTTTCAACCGGCGTCGCGCCGTGCGGCACGCAGACGATGATCTTCGGTTTCGAAAAGGTCGACCGTTTGTGGACCTTGCGGATGAAGTGCTTGATCATCTCTTCCGCCGCCTCGAAGTCGGCGATGACGCCGTCACGCATCGGGCGGATCGCCTCGATCGTGCCGGGGGTGCGGCCCAGCATCAGCTTGGCATCTTCACCCACCGCCAGCACCACCTTCTTGCCGTCCTTGACATGGTAGGCGACGACCGAGGGTTCGTTCAGGACGATCCCCTTGCCGCGGATGTAGACCAGAGTGTTCGCCGTGCCGAGGTCGATCGCCATGTCCGACGAAAACAGGCTGGGGAAAAACGGCATGGGCAGTCCTTTGCGATGGGCCTTTGCGATGGGCAATGCAGTAGCACCCCGACTCGGGCGCCCCCGAGCGAGCGCTTTGGTATACGGTTTGCGGAGCCGCAGCGAAAGGGGAAAGCCCGTCTCAGGCGCATTGCCGCTGTCCTGACAGGAATCGAACATTCCGCTGCTTGACACGGGCATTCTCCAGCGCTCGCTTGATGTTTTTCAACATGGGTTGCGAAGCCGGACCGTTTCCGTGAAGCATTCGTGTTGAACGAAGCTGCAAACGGGTCCGGGTGTGGAACGCGACAAGCCGACTTCGGATGGCCCGACCGCCGGGCATCGCCCGCTGGTCCGGGCGGTCTGCCTGTCGATGGTGAAGAACGAGCAGGACATCATCGAGCCCTTCCTGCGGCACAACAGCCGCTTCTTCGACGCCATGATCGTCATCGACAACGGATCGGGCGACCGGACCCGCGACATCGCCCTTGCCGTCTCACGCGAGGTGCCGGGCATCTTCGTGACCGACTTCCGGACCCGCGCCCATGACCAGGCGATCCTGCTCAGCCGGGCCATGGCCTTTGTCCAATCCGCCTTCTTCGCCGATTTCATCTTCCTGCTGGACGCGGACGAATTCCTGCTGGCCGACAGCGCCGATGCCCTGTTCGACCGGATCAAGGCGGTGCCGGTCGGCCGCGCGCTCAAGATGCCGTGGCGAACCTACATGCCGGACCCGGCGCAGGCCGGCGCGGGCCCGCAGGACGTGCTGAAGGTGGTCACCTGGCGGCGGACCAGCGATCTTGGCGGCTCCAGCAAGGTGGCCCTGCGCCATGGTGGCGGGATCAACGCCGGGATCACCCTGGGCCAGGGGTCGCACCGGGCCTTCCGGGCCGATGGCCGGTCGATGGCGACGACCGGTTTTCCCGGCCTGGAGATCGCCCATCTTCCGATCCGGTCGGAAAGCCAGATGCTGGCGAAAGGGGTGATCGGCTGGCGGGCCAACCAGGAACGGGCCGACCGCAGGCCCGGTCAGGCGTTCCAGTGGCGACGGCTGCACGATCTTTACTTTCAGGCGGATCGGGCGGCCGGGGATCTGGACATCGCGCAAGAGGCGCTGCGCTACGGCCTGCGCGAGCCGAAAGGCACCTGGGCGGCGAATGCGGTCCGGGATCCTCCGCCGATCCTGGGGGAACGGCGGTATTCGGACGGGGTGCCGGCCGCGACGGCTGACCTGATCGCGGCCAGCGAAGCGCAGCCGCCGATGCTGCCGTCACGGTTCACCTTCGCCGGCCTGCGGGCGGCCGGAAGCGGACCCGACGCGATCGGCAGCGCCGGGGAGGCCAGGGGAGCTGGCGATCCTGGCCACCCGGCGGCGCCGCTGTATCTGGACATAGCCCCCTTCGCGAACCTTTACGAAAGGCTGCAACCTGCCAGCGTTCTGGAGGTTGGCTGCGGACCCGGTCCTTGTCTTGACCTTGCGCGGCAATGCGGGGCGGCTGTGTTGTTCGGGGTCGATGCGACCGACCGGCCCGGAACCCTGCCCCAGGACTGCGGGTTCCTCAGGCATAATCTGCACGAACCGCTGCGGCTGGGGCAGGTCTTCGACCTTGTGCAATGCATCGAAACCGCCGGGCGCCTGCGGCCCGAGGCGACCGGCACGCTGCTTGACAGCCTGGCGGCCCATGCCCGCAAGACGATTGTCTTCTCGATGGCCGAGCCGGGCCAGACCGGGCAGGGGCTGCGCAATCCGCGTGCCATGGCCGATGTGCTGGAGCTTTGGGCCGCGCGGGGCTGGTGGCCCGACCTTGGCGCGACGCTGGGCTTTCGCAGCCTGTCGACCCTGACCTGGCTTCGGCGCAACGCGCTGGTGCTGCGGCCCGGCAAGCACCCTTCGGCCCAGGCCGACACCGCCGCGCTGACGACAATCGGCAGGTGGCCGTTCCGGTGGAACCATCCTGCACCGGCCTGGCATGTGGCGGCCTTCGAAACCGACTACCCCCGCAAGAAATGGGGCTACGGACGCCGGCCGGGGGCGGACAGCGCCGCATCCGCCCCCGGACCGGACCCTGACCCCCCAGCCGGACACTGACCGCCCAGCCAGAAGCTGGCCCCCCAGCCGGACACTGACCGCCCAGCCGGAAATTGGCCCCCCAGCCGGAAACTGACCCCAGCCGTCAGGCGTCCTTGTAGTGGATGGTCTTCACGTCCTCGCCCGGGGCGGTCTTTTGCCGCCGCACGATCAGCCGGTTCAGCGCGTTGATATAGGCCTTGGTCGAGGCGACGATGGTGTCGGTATCGGCCGACGATCCGGTGACGATCCGCCCCTCTTCCTCCAGCCGGACCGAGACGGTGGCCTGCGCGTCCGTCCCTTCGGTCACCGCCTGGACCTGGTAGACCTGCAGCCGCGCCTTGTGCGGGAAAAGCAGCTTCACGCACATGAAGGCGGCGTCGACCGGCCCGTCGCCCGTGGCGTCGATGTGGTGATCCACCCCGTCGATCGACAGGATCATGTCCGCCTCTTGCGGGCCGTCGGTGCCGCAGACGACGCGCAGCTTCTTGAGCTGGAGGTATTCGTAGGCGTCGTTGGTCTGCTCATCCGAGACCAGCGCGATCAGGTCGTCGTCGTAGACTTCCTTCTTGCGGTCGGCGAGCGCCTTGAACCGCACGAAGACATCGTTCAGCTGGTTGTCGGCGAGTTCATAGCCCAGCTCTTTCAGCTTGGCGCGCAGGGCGGCGCGGCCGGAATGCTTGCCCATGGCGATGTTGGCCTGGCTCAGGCCGATATCTTCTGGGCGCATGATCTCGAAGGTTTCGACATTCTTCAGCACGCCATCCTGATGGATGCCGCTTTCGTGCAGGAAGGCGTTCTTGCCGACGATGGCCTTGTTGAACTGCACCGCGAAGCCCGAAACGCTGGCGACCCGCCGCGACAGGTTCATGATCTTGGTGGTGTCGATGCCCGTGCGGAACGGCAGGATGTCGTTGCGCACCCGCATCGCCATAACCACTTCCTCAAGCGCCGTGTTGCCGGCGCGTTCGCCAAGGCCGTTGATCGTGCATTCGATCTGGCGCGCCCCGGCCTCGACCGCCGCCAGGGCGTTGGCGGTCGCCATGCCAAGGTCGTTGTGGCAATGGGTGGCGAAGATGATCGTGTCGGCCCCCGGCACCCGCTCCAGCAGCATCCGGATGATCCTCGCCGATTCCATCGGGTAGGTGTAGCCGACCGTGTCGGGGATGTTGATCGTCGTCGCCCCGGCCTTGATCGCGATTTCCACCACGCGGCAGAGATAGTCATGTTCGGTGCGGGTCGCGTCCATCGGCGACCATTGCACGTTGTCGCAAAGGTTCCTTGCGTGGGTCACGGTCTGGTGGATGCGGTCCGCCATCTGGTCCATGTCGAGGTTCGGGATCGCCCGGTGCAGCGGCGAGGTGCCGATGAAGGTGTGGATGCGGGGCGAGCGGGCGTGGCGCACCGCCTCCCAGCAGCGGTCGATGTCCTTCTGGTTTGCCCGGGCAAGGCCGCAGATGGTGGAGGTCTTCGCGCGTTTGGCGATCTCGGACACGGCGGTGAAGTCGCCTTCCGAGGCAATGGGAAAGCCGGCCTCGATGATGTCGACGCCCATCTCGTCCAGAAGCGTGGCGATCTCGAGCTTTTCCTCATGGGTCATCGTCGCGCCAGGCGATTGTTCGCCGTCGCGGAGCGTCGTGTCGAAGATCACGACCTTGTCTTGTGCGGAAGTCGTCATGGCATGGGTCCTTGAGGTTCTTAGCTGCGGTGCATTCGGGCGCTGGTCACCTCCGAGCGGTCGCGCCCTTGGGGGCACGCTCAGAGGCGGCTAAGAAGCAGGTCGCCAGGGGCTGGCGCGGGGCGCAACGCCCCGGCGGCAGTATGGATGTGATGTCCCTGGCGCATGGGGACGACTATACGGCGGAAAACGCGGATGAAAAGAGGCATTTCTGCAAAAGGGGTGCCGTTTGCGGGGCCATCCAGACCCCCCAAACGGCGCTGCCCCCGCGCGGCGCCCGGCGTTGGGTGCGCCGGGCGGGGGGGGGAGCCGCCGGCGGGGGGATTTGGAAA
>JANNXX010000020.1:0-96185 GCA_031409795.1 Rhodobacterales bacterium | reverse complement strand
CCTTTGTCCCATCTGCCACAAATTGGTCAAGCGAGGAATATCTCATTGCAGCTCTGACCCCTGTCCTTTGTTCCCTGTTGGCATGAAGACGGTAAGCATTTTGCAAAGGCAATGCCACCTGTCGTTGCAGGAAGGGATTTTTTGGCATAAGCCGCGCGACAGAGGACAAGATGACCGCACCCCCTGCCACGCCCAAGAAACTGTTCATCAAGACCTATGGCTGTCAGATGAATGTCTATGACAGCGAACGCATGGTCGAGGCCATGAGCGGTGAGGGGTATGTGACCACCGACACCGTCGAAGACGCCGACATGGTCCTGATCAACACCTGTCACATCCGCGAAAAGGCGTCCGAAAAACTGTATTCCGATCTTGGCCGCCTGCGCCCGCTGAAAACCGCCAAACCCGACCTGAAAATCGGCGTCGCCGGTTGCGTGGCTCAGGCCGAGGGCGACGAGATCAAGCGCCGCATGCCGCTGGTTGATCTGGTCGTCGGCCCGCAATCCTACCACCGCCTGCCCGAAATGGCGCGTGGACAGGGCAAGACCACCGACACCGATTTCCCGGTCGAGGACAAGTTCACCCATCTTCCGGCGCGCAAGGCCTTGCGCGGACCGGCGGCATTCCTGACCGTGCAGGAAGGCTGCGACAAGTTCTGCGCCTTCTGCGTCGTGCCCTACACGCGCGGGGCCGAGGTCAGCCGCCCGGTCGCCCGCCTGCTGGACGAGGCGCGGGGCCTGGTGGCGCAAGGGGTGCGCGAGATCACGCTTCTGGGCCAGAACGTGAACGCCTATCACGGCACGGGGCCGGACGGGGCCTGGGGCCTGGCGCGACTTCTGCGCGCGCTGGCCGGGATCGAGGGTCTGGCGCGGCTGCGCTATACCACCAGCCACCCGAACGACATGGAGGACGACCTGATCGCAGCACACGGCGATCTGCCGCAGCTCATGCCCTACCTGCACCTGCCGGTGCAATCGGGGTCGGACCGCATCCTGAAGGCGATGAACCGCAAGCATACCGCCGAGACCTATCTGCGGCTGGTCGACCGGATCCGGGCGGCGCGGCCCGACATCCTGCTGAGTTCGGATTTCATCGTGGGCTTCCCCGGCGAGACGGATGCCGACTTCCGCGCCACGCTGGACCTGATCGGCGCGGTTGGCTACGGGCAGGCGTTCAGCTTCCGCTATTCCGCCCGCCCCGGCACTCCGGCCGCCGAGAAGGCCCCGGTTCCGGCCGAGATCGCCGATGCCCGCCTGCAAGAGCTTCAGGCCCTGATCACCACGCAGCAGCGCGCGGCGCAGGCGGCCATGATCGGGCGCGAAGTCAGCGTGCTGTACGAAAAGCCCGGTCGCATGATCGACCAGATGGTCGGAAAATCGGACCATCTGCACGCGGTGCATGTCACGGATGCAGCCGGCGAGATCGGTCAACTTGTGCGTGTAAAGATATCAGGATCGTCGACCAATTCACTGGCGGGCCTGAAGATTCCGGCCGTGGGCGGATGATCTTCGACTGTTGCAGAATCACTAGCTTTTGGAACCTGTCGCCGGATTCTCGGCAGTTTCCGCGTCTTCCGACCGTTCTTCCTTCTCTTTGCCCGCGTTCCACGGCTTTAATGGCGCAAAGATCGGATGGTCCGAGTCGACCGTCCAGCGAAACGGGGGGATCTGTACTGATGGCGATTGCACGCATGTTGCGGCTTGCGCTCGTCCTGGTGGCGGCGGGCGGCTGCCTTGCCCTTGGCCCGATGGCCGCAGCCCAGGACGCGCAGGTCACCGGCAAGATCGAATGGGGGGTCTGGATCGATGCCGACGGCTGCCAGCACTGGTGGGCTGATGGCGGCACCGAAGGCTACATGGTGCCGCGCCGCGACCCCAAAACCGGCAAGCCGGTGTGCCTGAAGCAGGCCAGCTGCCTGACGGCCGGAACCGACACCTACTTTGCCACTGCCAGCGCCTCGCTGACGGCGGCGGGGCGGTCCGAGCTGGAGACCTTCTTCCGGACGTCCGACGCGTTTTCCTACACGATCGCCGGCCACACCGACAGCCGGGGCACCGATGACTACAACCAGGCCCTGTCCGACGCCCGGGCCGAGACGGTTGCCGCCGTTGCCCGGTCGGTCGGCGCCTCTGTCGAAGACGTGACCGGCTTTGGCGAGACCCAGCCGGTCGCCACCAACGACACGTCCTCCGGCATGGCGAAGAACCGCCGTGTCGAAGTGCTTTGCAAGAAGGGCTGAGGGCGATGATGCAGTTGCAGGATTTCCCGATGGCGGGCAAAGCGGGTCGGGGTGGACGTCCGGAGCGCCTTGCGCTGCTGGTGGCGCTGACCACCGGCCTGCCCGGCTGTGCCGGCGGGCTGATCGAGGGTTTCGAGGGCACCCAGGGCTACAGCGGCCCGGACTCGGTGATCGCCACGGCCGAGGACTTCGGCCGCGACCGGGTGTCGCTGGTCGATGGCGAGGCGGCGATCGCCTATGATCCCGACGGCTGCCAGGTCTGGATCATCGACGACGGCGTCGAGGGCTATTCCAGCCCGCGCTTCGACCCCGCGACCGGACTGCCGGTCTGCGACGACAAGTTCCCGCCGGGCACGGTGATCGGCGTCTACGAGACGCAGGATGCGGGGATCATCGACCGGGTCTCCGGCCCGGCCCGGAACCCGCCGGGCGGCTGATTGCCGGCCCATTAGCACAGATGAACGGGCTTCGGTCACTCCGAAGCCCGTTATCGTTGCGGCAACTGCGGCAACTGTCACAAATCCTGCGTCATTTCGCACAAGAGTTAGTGCAGGCAGCGGGTTTCGCTTGCCAGATGACGTGTCTGGGGGCAGACTTTCCCCCGTGGCCCCGATAGAAGGAGCGCCCTTTGGGCATCAGCGCGCTGACCCCCCCGACCGCCGAGGATATCGTCGAGAGCATCCTCGAATTCCCTGACAACCGGCTTCTGATCGACCTTTGCGGCGAGTTCGACCGCAATCTCGCCCAGGTCGAACACCAGATGGGGGTGCATATCCTGCGGCGCGGAAACCGCCTTGCGGTGATCGGCGAGAAGGGCGCGCGCGACCAGGCCGCTGCGGTGCTGCGATCACTTTATGCGCGGCTCGAATCGGGTCGCGGGGTCGCAGCCGGTGACATCGACGGCGCGATGCGGATGGGCCGTCCGGTTGCCGGCAGCTCTGGGGCGCAATCCAGCAGTCAGTCTGCGGGGCATTCGGGGGGCCATTCGGGCGGACACTCGGGGGGCCACTCGGGCGGCGAGGCCGTGGCGATCGACCAGGGCGAACTTTTCCAGGCCGGGCTTGAACTGCGCACGCGCAAGAAGCCGATCGAACCCCGGACCGAAGCGCAGAAGGCCTATGTCGCCAACCTGTTCCAGAACGAGCTTGGCTTCGGCATCGGCCCTGCCGGCACCGGCAAGACCTATCTGGCGGTCGCGGTCGGGGTGACGATGTTCATCTCGGGCGCGGTGGAGAAGATCATCCTGTCCCGCCCGGCAGTGGAGGCGGGCGAGCGTCTCGGCTTCCTGCCCGGCGACATGAAGGAGAAGGTCGATCCCTACATGCAGCCGCTTTACGACGCGCTGAACGACTTCCTGCCGTCAAAGCAGGTGGAAAAGCTGTTGCAGGAAAAGCGGATCGAGATCGCGCCGCTGGCCTTCATGCGCGGGCGGACGCTGTCGAACGCCTTTGTCGTGCTGGACGAGGCGCAGAATGCCACCGCGATGCAGATGAAGATGTTCCTCACCCGCCTGGGCGAGGGCAGCCGGATGGTGGTGACCGGCGACCGCACGCAGGTGGACCTGCCGCGCGGCACGGCCAGCGGCCTGGCCGAGGCGGAGCGGATCCTGAAGGGGGTGAAGGGGGTCAGCTTCAACTACTTCACCTCGTCGGACGTGGTGCGCCACCCGCTGGTCGCGCGCATCATCCAGGCCTACGAGAAAGACGACAGCACTGTCTGACAGGCGGTCATCAAGCAGAGCGCGTTCCGCGCGAAGACCTTCTTGAGCACCTCGGTGCGTGAAGAACGCACCGAGGCGCGGTCGATGGGGGCATCCTGCCCCCAAACCCCCCCGGGAGTATTTTGCAAGAAGCAATTGCAATTGCTCCTTTGAAATACTCTGGGGGTTTGGGGGTGAAACCCCCATCGACCGAGCCGGTTGGCCGGAACGGCCAGAGGAGAGAGTTCAGGCTTGCGGCTTTGCCGCTCTTCACGTTAGACGCGCCGCGATGGACCTGGTCGAAACCCTGATCGAAGACACGCGCTGGCAGGCCTTTGGGCTGGAGGCCCTGGCCGAACGCGCCGGTCGGGCCACGCTTGCGGCGCTGGACCTGTCCGCCGAGGGGTTCGGGATCAGCCTGATGGGCTGCGATGACGCCCGCATCGCCAGGCTGAACGCCGACTTTCGCGGCAAGCCGCAGTCGACCAACGTGCTGAGCTGGCCTTCGGATGACCGGGCGGCCCGGACCCCCGGCGGGATGCCGGACCTGCCCGCCGCCGGAGACGCGGACGACCCCGACTCGCTTGGCGACATCGCCATTTCCTGGGAGACCTGCGCCGCCGAGGCCGAGGCGCAGGGCAAGGCCCTGGCCGATCATGTCACCCATCTGATCGTGCACGGGGTGCTGCATCTGCTGGGCTATGACCATCTAAGCGACGCCGATGCCGCCCGGATGGAGGCGCTGGAGGTGCGGATACTTGCCTCTCTTGGCGTTTCTGACCCATACTGAACACGCAGCCGCCAGACGGCTGCGTTCAGGACAAAGGACAGATGGGCAGTAGCACCGACGGGTCAGCCGCAGCGCCGGGCGCGCAGACGGATCTGACTGACGACTCCCGGGCAGACCAGGCCCAGCGCGGCTTTTTCGGCCGGCTCCTTTCGGCCTTCAGCCCTTCCGGCGATGCCGGCGACCAGACCACGCCGCTGTCGGCTCCGTCCACGGGTCAGGCCTCGGGGCTTGGCGTGCTGCGCCGGATGCGGGTGGATGACGTGGCGATCCCGAAGATCGAGATCGTCGCGGTGCCGCTGGACATCGGCCGGGACGACCTGGTCGAGGTCTTCCGCCAGCACGGCTTCAGCCGCCTGCCGGTCTACAAGGGCACGCTGGACCATCCGCAGGGCCTTGTCCTGCTGAAGGATCTGGCGCTGCAGCACGGCTTTGGCGCGACCGGGCGCTTCAGCCTGAAGCGGCTTTTGCGCCCGATCCTGTATGCGCCGCCTTCGATGCCGACCGGTGTGCTGTTGCAGAAGATGCAGAAGGACCGCGCCCACATGGCGCTGGTGATCGACGAATATGGCGGGGTCGACGGGCTGGTCACCATCGAGGACCTGATCGAGACGGTGATCGGCGAGATCGAGGACGAGCATGACGAGGAGGAGGGCGCGCTTTGGAAGGAAGAGCGGCCCGGGGTGATCCTCGCGCAGTCGACGGCGCCTTTGGAAGAGATCGAGGCCGCGCTTGGCGTCGCGCTGCGCGCGGGCGAGGAGGACGAGGAGATCGACACGCTGGGGGGCCTGGTGTTCCTGCGGTCGGGCCGGGTGCCGGCGCGGGGCGAGGTGATCGCGCATGAAAGCGGCGTGCAGTTCGAGATCGTCGATGCCGACCCGCGCCGGATCAAGCGGCTGCGGGTGCGGTTGCCCTCGGCCTTGGCGGGTGCGGGCTGAATGCAGGCGCTGATCCCGCCCGCCGGGGCGCGGCTCTATCTTGCGGCGCTGGCGCTGGGCGTGGTCGCCGCCCTCGGGCAGGCGCCGTTCGGCCTCTGGGGGGCGACGCTTGCGGCCTTTGCCGGGCTGGCGGCGCTGGTCCGGCGCGCTGCGGGGCCGCGCGCGGCCTTTCTGGTCGGGCTGGCGGCAGGCAGCGGGCATTTTGCCCTGTCCCTGTCCTGGATCGTCGAGCCTTTCCTGATCGACATCGCCCGGCACGGCTGGATGGCGCCTTTCGCGGTGCTGTTCCTGTCGGCCGGGCTGGGGCTTTTCTGGGCCGTGGCGGCGGCGCTGGCGGCGCTTTGTGCTCGGCCCGCGCTGGGCTTTGTCGCGGCCTTCGTGGCCCTTGACTGGCTGCGCGGCATCATCCTGACCGGCTTTCCCTGGGCCATGCCGGGCCATGTCTGGATTGGCACTCCGGTCGATCAACTGGCGGCATTGGCCGGGCCGTTGGGGCTGAGCCTTCTGCTGGTGCTGGTCGCCACGCTGCCGGTGCTGTGGCATTGGCGCGGCCTTGCGGGGGCGCTGCTGTTGCTGGCGCTGGCCTTTGGCTTCGGCCAGTGGCGTCTGGGCCAGCCCTTGCCCGAGCCGCGCGCGGTTACCCTGCGCCTGGTGCAGCCGAACGCCGCGCAGTCGGCGAAATGGGACGCGACGCTGGCCGAGGCGCATCTGGACCGGCTGCTGGCGCTGACCGCCGAAGGCCCGCCCACCGACCTGACGATCTGGCCGGAAACCGCCGTGCCCTACATGCTGGAATTTGCGCCGACGGTCGCCGGGATGATCACCGATGCTTCGGGCGGGCGGCCGGTGGCCGTGGGCATCCAGCGCGAGGCGGAGGGGCGTTATTTCAACAGCCTGCGGGTGCTGGAGGGTGCCGGCACGGAACGGGCGCGCTATGACAAGCACCACCTTGTGCCCTTCGGCGAATACATTCCTTTCGGCGATCTGGCGTTTCGCTGGTTCGGGATCACCGCCTTCGCCGCGCAGTCGGGGGCGACCTATTCCGCCGGTCCCGGCCCGGCGGTGCTGGACCTTGGCGTGCTGGGCCGCGTGCTGCCGCTGATCTGCTACGAGGCGGTCTTTCCCCGGCTGGTCAATGCCGCCCCCGCGCGCGCCGACTGGATGCTGCAGATCACCAACGACGCCTGGTTCGGCATCCGCACCGGGCCGTTCCAGCATTTCGACCAGGCCCGCCTGCGGGCGGTCGAGCAAGGCCTGCCGCTGATCCGGGTGGCCAACACCGGGGTCACTGCGGTGATCAACGCGCGGGGAAGGGTGGAGAAGGCGCTGCCCTTCGGCACGACGGGGGTTCTGGACAGCGTGCTGCCCGGCGCGCTGCCGCCCACGCCCTACAGCCGGTTCGGCGACGGGCCGGTCCTGCTGTTGCTGGCCGGCCTCGCCCTCTTCGGCATGCGTCGCCCCGGCAAGCGCGCGCCTTGACGCGCCCGCCCCCGAAGTCTAGGGAGGCGCATCTTGAACCGCCACAACGGCTTCCTGGCGTGGCGGGCTTGCAACCAACGGAGCACGTCCCCCATGAATACCGCGACTGTCCGCAAGGACTATGTCTTCACCTCGGAATCGGTTTCCGAAGGCCACCCTGACAAGGTTTGCGACCGCATCTCGGATGCCGTGCTGGACGCCTTCCTGAAGGAAGAGCCGAACGCCCGCGTCGCCTGCGAGACCTTTGCCACCACCAACCGCGTGGTGGTGGGCGGCGAGGTGGGCCTGTCCTCGAAAGAGGCGACCCATGCGATGATGGCCCGGATCGACGGGATCGTGCGCGAATGCGTGCGCGACATCGGCTATGAGCAGAAGAAGTTCCACTGGGAAAAGATCAAGGTCCACAACTACCTGCACGAACAATCCGCCCATATCGCGCAGGGCGTGGACCGCGACGGGGCCGGCGATCAGGGGATCATGTTCGGCTATGCCACGCTGGAGACGCCGGAGTTCATGCCCGCGCCGATCCAGTATGCCCATGCGATCCTGCGCCGCCTGGCCGAGGCGCGCAAATCCGGGGCCGAGCCGACGCTTGGCCCGGACGCGAAAAGCCAGCTGACCCTGCGCTATGCCGATGGCAAGCCGGTTGAGGTGACCTCGATCGTGCTTTCGACCCAGCACACGTCGAAGCGCCAGACCTCGAAGGTGATCCGCGGGATCGTGGAGCCCTACATCCGCGCGGTCCTGCCCGAAGGCTGGCTGACGAAGAAGACCGAATGGCATGTGAACCCCACGGGCACCTTCGTGATCGGCGGGCCTGACGGGGATGCGGGCCTGACCGGGCGCAAGATCATCGTCGACACCTATGGTGGGGCGGCCCCGCATGGGGGCGGCGCGTTCAGTGGCAAGGACCCGACCAAGGTCGACCGCTCTGCGGCCTATGCCGCGCGGTATCTGGCCAAGAACGTGGTCGCCGCCGGTCTGGCCGGACGCTGCACGCTGCAGGTCAGCTATGCGATCGGCGTCGCCAAGCCGCTGTCGATCTACATCGACACCCATGGCACCGGCGTGGTGCCAGACGCGGTGATCGAAAAGGCGGTGGCCGAGGTGATGGATCTGACCCCGCGCGGCATCCGCACGCATCTGGACCTGAACCGCCCGGTCTACCAGCGCACCGCCGCCTATGGCCACTTTGGCCGCGCCCCCGACGCCGATGGCGGGTTCAGCTGGGAACGGACGGACCTGGTCGAGGCGCTGAAGAAGGCGGTGTAAGATCGGTGCGCCGCCCTGGGAGGGGCGGCGCAATCCTTCATGCGGGACTGACGTATTTCTGTGCGATCTCGCCCGCCCGTTTCTGCGCCGCCGTGAACTCGGCCGAAGAAAACGCTTGTACGGTCTTCAGCCCGGAAACCGCCCCCGAAGCCCCAGCCACGATCAGCGCGGCGAGCATGTCGTTCAGGTTGGCAGTTTCGGTGACCATCAGAAAGTCCTGTTCGCCGGTGGTGACGTAGTAGGCAAGCAGCTTGCCGCCCGCTGCCGCGACGAGGGCAGAGGTGGCGGCCTCGCGGTCAGAGGGCTTGGTCATCAGCCCCTTCATTGCCGCGGCGGTATAGCTACCGGTGACGATGTAACGTGCCATGGTTCTCCTCCCAGGCACCGCATCCGGGCACAATGCCCTGAAGGCGGGCGCCGGGCGCAACCCTAGCATGCCTTTGACCGGAAGTATTGCGTCAGGCGAATGTGTCCGGGTCAGCTTCGGCCGCCCGCTGAAGCCCGGTCGGCTTGACCCTTCGGCCCGGCTCTGTTTGAAGGCCCGGGAACCATCGGGAACCTTCACATGACCGACGCGGGCGAGCGCCGCAATTTCTATGGCCGCATCCGGGGCAAGACCTTGCGGGCCAGCCAGAAGGACTATCTGGCCGAGGACCTTGGTCCCCTGACCCTGCGCCGTGTGACGCGGGAAGAGAACGCCGCGCGTGCGCCGCTGGACCTTTGCTTTGTCCGGGGACCCTTGTGGCTGGAGGTCGGCTTTGGCGGGGGTGAGCACCTTGTCCACATGGCGGCCGCCAATCCCGGCGTGACGCTGATCGGGGCCGAGCCCTTCGTCAACGGCATCGCCATGCTGCTGGGCAAGATCCGGGGGGCGGGCGTCACGAACCTGTGGCTGCATCCGGGAGACGTGCGCGACCTCTTCGACGTGCTGCCGGACGCCAGCCTGTCGAAGGTCTTTCTCAACTATCCCGACCCCTGGCCCAAGGCCCGCCACCACCGCCGCCGCTTTGTCACGCCTGAGTATCTGCAGGCGCTGGCACGGGTGACGGCGCAGGGCGCGGAGTTTCGGGTCGCGACCGACATCCCCGACTATGTCCGCCAGACGCTGGAAGAGGTGCCACCCGCCGGGTTCACGCTGATCGCTCAAGCCGGACCGGGCGGGGCCTGGGACGACTGGATTTCCACCCGCTATGAGCAGAAGGCCCTGCGCGAAGGGCGGGTGCCACACTACCTGACGTTCCAGCGCGCCTGAGGCCGCTTTGCGCTTTCTGGCGAGCGCTCATCGCTTGGCCAAGGGAAGACCGCCCGCAAGAGAGGGATAAGCGGCCGCCGAGGGTCCGCCAAGATCCGACAGAATCGGGCAATCCGGCCGGTCATCGCCCGCACAGGCATGCACCAGATGCCGCAGCGTGGCCTGCATCGCCTGCATCTCGGCGATCCGCACCTCCAGCGCCGTGACCTGGGCTTCCGCAAGCCGTTTCACGTCGGCGCTGGCCCGGCTGCGGTCCTGCCACAGCGCCAGAAGCTCGGCCACCCTTTCCATCGGGAAGCCGAGGTCGCGGGCGCGGCGGATGAAGCGCAGGGTCTGCACGTCGCGCGGGCCGTAGGTGCGGTAGCCCGATGCGCTGCGCCCGGCCGGCGGGATCAGGCCGGTTTCCTCATAATAGCGGAGCATTTTTGCCGAGACGCCCGAGGCGCGCGCAGCTTCACCGATGTTCATGGGGTGGCTCCATAGCGTTTCAGCCGCAGGGCGTTGGTAAGGACAAAGACCGAGGACAGCGCCATCGCCCCCGCCGCAAGAACCGGCGACAGAAGGATGCCGAAGCCAGGATAAAGCGCCCCGGCGGCAACCGGGATCAGCGCGGTATTGTAGGCGAAGGCCCAGAACAGGTTCTGCCGGATGTTGCGCAGCGTGGCCTGGGACAGCCCGAACGCCTGCGCCAGGGCCGGCAGCCGACCCGCGACCAGCACCACATCCGCCGCCTCGATCGCGACGTCGGTGCCGGTGCCCATCGCCACACCGACATCCGCCTCGGCCAGGGCCGGAGCGTCGTTGATCCCGTCGCCGACGAAGGCCAGCCGCCCCCCCGTCTTTAGCGCTGTCGCCTTCAGCCGCCGCAGGGCTTCGACCTTGCCTTCCGGGGTCACCTCGGCCACCACCTCGTCGATCCCGAGATCGCGGCCGATGGCGCGGGCGGTGCGGGCATCATCGCCGGTGATCATCGCCAGCCGCAGGCCGCGCGCCTTAAGCGCCGCGATTGCCGCCGGCGTGGTCGGCTTTACGGCATCTGCCACCGACAGAAGTGCGGCCAG
Source organism: Rhodobacterales bacterium (assembly GCA_031409795.1). Taxonomy (GTDB): domain Bacteria; phylum Pseudomonadota; class Alphaproteobacteria; order Rhodobacterales; family Rhodobacteraceae; genus Tabrizicola. The sequence continues at coordinate 85,458 of JANNXX010000020.1, read as the reverse complement.
CCGTCCGTTCCGCGCGGCATAGACCGGGCTTTCGCCCCGGTCGGCCAGCGTGGCGGCAAGACCGGCGAAGCCTGCGATGTCGATCCCGCGCGCCGCCATCTCGCGGGCCGAGCCGACGACGATCTCTGCCCCGTCGATCCGGGCCGACACGCCATGACCGGGAGCGGCCCGAAAGCTGTCCGCCTTCGGCAGCGCCAGCCCGTTGGCTGCAGCAACGATGGCGCGGGCGATCGGGTGTTCGGAGAGGGACTCCACCGCTGCGATCAGGGGCAGGAGGGCCGCGCGCGTCTCCCCCTCTGCCGGGTGGAACGCCAGAAGGCGCGGCTTGCCTTCGGTCAGGGTGCCGGTCTTGTCGAAGGCCACGACCTCGACCCCCTCAAGCGCCTGCAACGCTTCGCCCTTGCGGAAGAGGATGCCCAGTTCCGCCCCGCGCCCGGTGCCGACCAGGATCGAGACCGGCGTGGCCAGCCCCATTGCGCAGGGGCAGGCGATGATCAGGACGGCCACCGCGTTGACCAGCGCCATCGGCAGGGCCGGGGCGGGGCCAAAGACAAGCCAGAGCGCGAAGGTCGCCGCCGCCGCCGCGATCACCACCGGCACGAACCACAGCGTCACCCGGTCGACCAGCGCCTGGATCGGCAGCTTGCCGCCCTGCGCCGCTTCGACCATGCGGATGATCCGCGACAGCATCGTGTCGGCGCCCACCGCCACCGCGACGATGTCCAGCGCCCCGGCCTGGTTGACCGTGCCGCCGATCACCCGGTCACCCGGGGCCTTGGCGACCGGCATCGGTTCGCCCGTGACCATGGCCTCGTCGACGAAGCTGTCGCCCGAAAGCACCTGGCCATCGACGGGAATCCGGTCGCCCGGGCGCAGTTGCAGCCGGTCACCGGGCCGGACCTCGGCGACCGGGACGTCGCGGACCAGCCCGTCCCGGACGAGATGCGCGACCGAGGGTTGCAGCTCGACCAGCCGCCGGATCGCCTGCGAGGACCGCCCCCTGGCCCGGGCCTCCAGCAGGCGGCCAAGCAGGATCAGCGTCACGATCAGCGCCGCCGCCTCGAAGTAGACGGCAACGGTGCCGGGCGGCAGCAGCGCGGGCAGGAAGGTCGCCAGGGTCGAATAGGCCCAGGCCGCCCCGGCCCCAAGTGCCACCAGGCTGAACATGTCCGGCGCGCCCCGCAGCAACGCCGGGATGCCGCGCGAAAAGAAGCGCTGGCCCGGCCAGGCCAGAACCAGCGTGGTCAAGGCGAACTGGATCAGCCAGCTTGCGCTTTGACCGATCGTCGCCTGCACCCAATGGTGGAAGGCCGGGACGAGGTGGCCGCCCATCTCCAGAAGAAAGACCGGCAGCGTCAGCATCGCCGCAAGCCGCAGGTCCAGGAAGAGGCGCGTGTCTTCGGCGGTCGCGCGTTGCAGCGCGTCGGTGCCGGACTGTTCGGCGGTTGCTGGCCGTGCCTCATAGCCCGCCGCCTTGATCGCCGCGATCAGCCTTGCGGGGTCCGCCCCGCCGCTGACATGCGCCGTCTGGGTCGCCAGGTTGACGCTGGCCTCGGTGACGCCGGGCAGCGCGCGGAGCGCCCGTTCCACCCGCCCGACGCAAGAGGCGCAGGTCATCCCCGTGACGGAAAGCGCGACCGACCGGAGGGGCACCCGGTATCCCGCGCCGACCACGGCGGCGATCACCGACTGCGCCCCCGCAGTGCCGGAAACCCGCGCTGTCGCCGTCGCGGGATTGACCGTTGCCGACGTCACCCCCGGCACCGCGAGGAGCGCCCGCTCGACCCGCAGGGCACAGGACGCGCAGGTCATGCCGTCGACCGGCAGGTCAAGCACGGGGTCTTCGGAAGCAAATGTCATCGTCGGACCTTCCCTGGTTCGAAGTCCCGATGGATATGGGGGTTCCCACCATGGGAAGGTCAAGACCCAGGTCCGGGAATTCGTGCGACGGCGGCCCGGCCTTGCATTTGCCGTGCAAATCCCCTGACCGGGCGGTATGGTTCAAGCGGGGCCCGCTGCGGGCCGTCAGTCAAGGAAGGGGCAAGGCCATGGCCAAGGGCATGAACAAGCGCAAGGAAGTGAAGAAGCCGAAGAAAGAAGCCGCGAAACCGGCGGTTTCGGTCGTGTCGAGCAATGCCAAGGTCACGATCTCTCCGGCCAAACCCAAGGAGTGAACCGCCGGCGGTCAAGCCTGACGGCGGTGCGCGCTGGCCGCAGCGAAGTAGCCCGTCAGGGCTGAGGAGCGGTCTTCCACCAGCCGGTCAGAACACCTCTTTCACCGCTTCCATGGCCACATAGGTCGAGGTCGAGGCGACATGGGGCAGGGTGCTGATCGTCTCGCCCAGCACGCGGCGGTAGGCCTGGATGTCGCTGGTGCGCACTTTCAGAAGGTAGTCGAAGCTGGAGGCCATCATGTGGCATTGCTCGACTTCCGGCACGCCCAGAACCGCCCGGTTGAAGGCGGTCAGCGCGGCCTCGCGGGTGTCGGAAAGCCGCACCTCGACAAAGGCCACATGCGCCTGACCCATGCGGATCGGGTCCAGGATCGCGCGGTAGCCGGTGATCACGCCGGCCTCCTCCAGCCGTTTCATCCGCGCTTGCGTGGGGGATTTCGACAGCCCGATCCGCCGGGCCAGTTCCACCGCAGAAATCCGCCCTTCGGTCTGCAGCACCCGCAGGATCGCCAGGTCGAAACGGTCAAGGTCTACGCGGTCATTTGGCATTGGCGTTCCCCCGAACCTGCCCCTTTTTGCCTGCATAACAGGAAAGCTTCGGGAAAACAGCCTGACCTTTTGGCTGTATGCTGGGCAAAACGAAAGGTGCGCCCGATGCCGAACGAATCCGCCTGGTCCGTGATCACGACCGCAGCCCTTGCCGAAGAAGGCCCGCTGGTCCGCCACCTGTCGGCCGAAGCCGCGCTTGATCCTGCCGCACGGGCCGGGATCACCGCCGCCGGGGCCGACCTTGTGTCGCGCATCCGCGCCAGTGCCCGCCCCGGGCTGATGGAGGTGTTCCTTGCCGAATACGGGCTTTCGACCGATGAGGGCATCGCGCTCATGTGCCTGGCCGAGGCGCTTTTGCGCGTGCCGGACGCCGAGACGATGGATGCCCTGATCGAAGACAAGATCGCCCCGTCGGACTGGGGCCGGCATCTGGGCAAGTCTGCCTCTTCGCTCGTCAACGCCTCGACCTGGGCGCTGATGCTGACCGGCCGGGTGCTGGACGATCGCGAAGGCGGCATCGCGGGGGCGCTGCGCGGTGCGGTCCGCCGTCTGGGCGAACCGGTGATCCGCACCGCCGTGTCGCGCGCGATGAAGGAGATGGGCCGCAACTTCGTCCTTGGCGAAACCATTGACAGGGCGATGGACCGAGCGCGGGAGCTTGAGGGCAGAGGCTACACTTACAGCTACGACATGCTTGGCGAAGCGGCCCGGACCGAGGCCGACGCCCGGCGCTATCACCTCAGCTACTCCGCAGCCATCACCGCCATCGCCCGCGCGGCCAAGGGCAACGACATCCGCACCAATCCCGGCATCTCGGTCAAGCTCTCGGCTCTCCATCCCCGCTATGAGGTCGCCAAGCGCGCCCGGGTGATGGAGGAACTGGTCCCCCGCGTCCGCGCGCTGGCCAGCCTGGCCAAGGCGGCGGGCCTTGGTTTCAACATCGACGCTGAGGAGGCCGACCGTCTGGCCCTGTCGCTGGAGGTGATCGAGGCCACGCTTTCCGACCCCGCGCTGAAGGGCTGGGACGGGTTCGGCGTCGTCGTGCAGGCCTATGGCCGCAGGGCGGGGGCGGTGATCGACTGGCTGCATGCGCTGGCCGCACGGCTGGACCGCAAGATCATGGTGCGGCTGGTGAAGGGTGCCTACTGGGACGCCGAGGTCAAACGCGCGCAGGTCCTGGGGCTGGAAAGCTTCCCGGTCTTCACCCGCAAGCAATCCACCGATGTCAGCTACGCAGCCTGCGCCCGCAAGCTTCTGGCGATGACCGACCGGATCTATCCGCAGTTCGCCACCCACAACGCCCATACCGTGGCCGCCGTCCTGCACATGGCGGCGGAAACCGGCGTGTCGCCGATGGCCTACGAATTCCAGCGCCTGCACGGCATGGGCGAACGCCTGCATGACCTTGTGCTGACCGACCACGGCACCCGCTGCCGCATCTATGCGCCTGTGGGCGCGCACCGGGACCTTCTGGCCTATCTTGTCCGCCGTCTGCTGGAGAACGGCGCGAATTCCAGCTTCGTCAACCAGATCGTCGATGAGGATGTGCCGCCGGAAGTGGTCGCCGCCTGCCCGCTTGCCTTTGTCGAAGCGGTGGCCGCGATCGCCAGTCCGGCGTTGCCCACCGGCCCGATGCTGTTTGCCCCTCGCCGCAATTCCCAAGGCTGGGACCTGACCGACAGTGCCGGGCTTGCCGCCGTTGAGGCTGCCCGCGCGCCCCATGCCGATGCAGCATTCGACGCCGCCCCGCGCCTTGCGGGCCGTGCCGTCGGCGGTCCGCGTCAGGCGGTACTCAATCCGGCCACCGGCGCGCTCGTCGGCCATGTCCTGACCGCCGGAGCGCCGGACATCGACACCGCTCTGCGCCTTGCCGAGGTGTGGTCCGCTGCGCCTGCCGACCGCGCCGGGGCGCTGAACCGCGCCGCCGACCGGATGGAGGCCGACCACGGCCGCATCTTCGCGCTGCTTACGCGCGAGGCGGGCAAGACCTTGCCCGACGCCGTGGCCGAACTGCGCGAGGCGGTGGATTTCCTGCGCTACTACGCCGCGCTGGCTGACCAGCCCAATCCCGCCCGTGGCGTCTTCACCTGCATCAGCCCCTGGAACTTCCCCCTCGCCATCTTCTGCGGCCAGATCGCTGCGGCGCTGGCCGCCGGGAACGCGGTCCTTGCCAAGCCCGCCGGGCAGACCCCGCTGATCGCCGCGCTGGCCGTCGATCACCTCCTTGCCGCCGGAGTGCCCGCCACCGCGCTGCAACTGCTGCCCGGGGACGGCGCTATCGGGGCCGCCCTGACCCGCGACCCGCGTGTGCAGGGCGTGGCCTTCACCGGATCGACCGCCACCGCGCAGGCGATCCGCAAGGCCATGGCCGACCATCTGGACCCGACCGCCCCCCTGATCGCCGAGACCGGCGGGCTGAACGCCATGCTGGTGGACAGCACCGCCCTGCCGGAACAGGCGGTCCGCGACATCCTTGCCTCAAGCTTCCAGTCTGCAGGCCAGCGCTGTTCTGCCTTGCGCTGCCTTTACCTGCAGGAGGATGTGGCCGAGACGGTCATCGAGATGCTGTTCGGCGCAATGGACGACCTTGCCATGGGCGACCCCTGGTGGCTTGCCACCGATGTCGGCCCAGTGATCGACGGCCTGGCGCAAGCGGGGATCCGCGCCTACGTTGACGCCGCCCGGGCCGAGGGGCGGGTGATGAAAGAGATGGCCGCGCCCGCCACGGGCACCTTCATCGCCCCCACGGTCCTGAAGGTCCGCGGGATCAGGGACATGCCGAAAGAGATCTTCGGCCCGGTCCTGCATGTCGCCACCTTCCGGGCGACCGAGATCGACGCGGTGATCGATGCGATCAATGCCACCGGCTATGGTCTGACCTTCGGGCTGCACTCGCGCATCGACGACCGGGTGCAGCGCATCACCGAGCGGCTGGCGGTCGGCAACGCCTACGTCAACCGCAACCAGATCGGCGCGGTCGTCGGCTCGCAGCCCTTTGGTGGCGAGGGCCTTTCCGGCACCGGACCAAAGGCCGGGGGGCCGCACTACCTGGCGCGCTTCACCCGCGCGGCGACGCCCCTGGCGGCCCGGGACGACGCGTCCAGCACCGCCGAGGAGATCGCGCGCGCCCTTGCCACACCGATGCCCATGCCCGCGCCCAGGACGCTGGACTTGCCCGGACCGACCGGCGAATCGAACCGGCTGACACAGACCCCGCGCTTGCCGCTGCTTTGCCTTGGACCCGGACGGAAGGCCGCCCTTGCCCAGGCTCTTGCCGTGCGCGCGCTGGGTGGTCAGGCGGTCGAGGCTCCGGGCCTTGTGCCGGCGGCGCTGGCCACGCTGGCGGGGTTCTCCGGCGCGCTCTGGTGGGGCGAGGCGGACACCGGCCGCGCCCATGCGCAGGCGCTTGCCGCGCGCCCCGGTCCGATCCTGCCGCTGATCGGCGTGCCGGATGCGGGGCATGCCTGCCTTGAGCGGCATCTGTGCATCGACACCACCGCCTCGGGCGGCAATGCCCAGCTTCTGGCAGAAGCCGCCGATGCTTGACCCAGGGCAGCGGATCGGGAAGGCTGCGCGGCATGTTCCCGATCCGCGACCATAACCCTTCGGGCCGGACGCCTTACGTCACGATCACCCTGATCGCGATCAATATCCTGATTTTTCTTGGCTATTTCCTGTCGATGACCGAATTCCAGCTGAACGGCTTCTTCAGCGAATGGGGCCTGATCCCGGCCCGGCTGCAGTTCGGGGAAGGCTACGAGACGATCCTGACCTCGATGTTCCTGCACGGAAGCTGGATGCACCTGTTGGGAAACATGCTGTTCCTGTGGATCTATGGCGACAACCTTGAAGACCGGTTCGGTCACGCAGGCTTTCTGGTCTTCTACCTCGCTGCCGGCTTTGCGGCGGCCGGGCTGCAGATCTTCGCCGATGTCGATTCGCGCATCCCGATGGTCGGCGCGTCAGGCGCGATTGCCGGGGTGATGGGGGGATATCTGCTGCTTTTCCCGCGCGCGAAGGTGGATGTGCTGTTCATCTTCATCATCTTCTTCCGCATCTTCGCGATCCGCGCCTGGATCGTGCTGGGCCTGTGGTTCGCGATCCAGCTGATCTTCGGAGTGTCGACGCCCAGCGAAGGCGGCGGCGTGGCCTACTGGGCCCATGCCGGGGGATTCATGGCCGGGCTTCTGCTGACAGTCCCGGTCTGGCTGCGGCTGGGCGGGCAGGGGTTCTGGGACCAGACCGGCGGCCATCCGCCGCATCCCGAAACGCAGTTTCAGGCGTCGCGGTCGAACGTCCCGATCATCCCGCGCAAGCGGATGTAGGCAAACCGATTTCTTCGAAGAAATCGCACTTGAGCCTTCAAAGGCTCCGGTCCGGAGTTTTTGAAAACTCCGGCGCCCCTCAGCCCCGGATCGCCCCGGCAAAGGCGTCGAACAATCCGTCGTTCCCGGCGATCAGCGCGCCGTCCAGCGGGGCCGTGCCCTTGCGCAGCCCTTCGACCATGCCGCCCGCTTCCTTGACCAGCAGGATGCCGCCCGCCACGTCCCAGGGCATGAGCTCGCGTTCCCAGTAGCCGTCAAAGCGGCCTGCGGCGACATAGGCCAGGTCCAGTGCCGCCGCGCCCCAGCGGCGCACGCCCGCGCAAGCAGGCATCAGCCGGGCCAGGTCCTGCAGCATCGCGGGCAGGGTGGTTTTCGCACCAAACGGCACGCCGGTCGCAAAGACCGCCTCATGCATCGCCCGGCGGCCCGACACCCGCAGACGGCGGTTGTCGTTCAGCCAGCAGCCGGCACCCTTTTCGGCCCAGAACATCTCGTCCTTGGCCGGGTCATAGACCACGGCCGACACGATCTCGCCCTTGTGCTCAAGTGCTATCGACACCGCCCAGTGCGGCATGCCGTGCAGAAAGTTCGTGGTTCCGTCCAGGGGATCGACGATCCAGCGCCGGGTCGGGTCGGCGCCATCCTGCCCGCCGGTTTCCTCGCCCAGCCAGCCATAGGTCGGCCGGCCGCCAAGAAGCTCCTCCTTGATCAGCCGCTCTGCCTCACGGTCGGCCTTGCTGACGAAATCCCCCGGTCCCTTGGTCGAGACCTGCAGGTTCTCGACCTCGCGGAAGTCCTTGACCAGGCTGCGGCCGGCCTTGCGCGCGGCCTTGATCATCAGGTTCAGGTTGGCAGAGCCTTGCATGGATACGTCTCCGGTCGGTTCCGGCGGCGTATATGCGCTGGGAAACGCAAAGGAAAGGGCAGGACTACTGCACGATCTCCACGCGCATGTTCTGCATCCCTTCGGCCTTGACCATCCCGAACAGGATCGCCGCGTTGTCGGGGTGCAGCCGCACGCAGCCGTGGCTGGCCGGCTGGCCCAGCCGCTTGATCTGGTCGGTGCCGTGGATCGCGTAGTTGCCGTCATAGAAGATCGCGAAGGGCATCGGCGCATTGTTGTACAGCCGCGAGCGGTGGTTTTTCGACAGGGCCTCGGCCCCGACATAGACCCCGGTGGGTGTGACCTTGCCGTCCCTGGCGGTTGACACCGCCCAGGTGAAGAGATGGCGCCCCTCGTGATAGACCTTCATCGTCTGGGTCGAGATCGAGACGCGGGCGACCACCCGGTCCGCCAGCGCCGACCCTGGCGCAAGCAGCGCCGCCACAAGACCCAGCGCAGCAAAATATCCGCGCATCGCACACCTCCGAATGTCGCGTTCAATGCCGCCAGAATTCCAGCAAACTGGGGCGAGTCAAAGGAATTCTCCGGGCAGTCCGGTCAGGATTTCCCGCCTGCTGATCGCATCCCTGCGGGGGCTTTTCGCTGCGCCAGCGACGACCGCCCGCCAGGGAGGGAGGAGCGACCCTATCCCCGCGGGTCCGCGGCCAGGGAAAGCCCGCCGATCTGCGGGGCCTCCAGTTCGCGCAGGAGCTTGCGGCGGATCGCCCGGGGGTAGTCGACCTGCCGGGGGGCCACCTCGACGAAGGCGCCGGGTCCGCCGATCAGGTGGTCGCGGAAATAGGTGACCAGCCCCTGTTCATGTTCGCCGATGGCCAGGCCGTTGACGGTCAGGCGGCCGAAATCCAGCCTTGCCCACACCGTGGTGACCGAGACGCCTGCGTTGTTCTGCCCGTCCCCGGCCATGTCCAGCACCCGCCGCGTGCAAGGTGGCGCGCGGTCCAGGAGTCCGACCCCGAAGCGCAGGGCCTCACCCAGGGCGGTCAGTTGCCGTGCTTCGGGCCGCCGGGCGGCGCGGATGGCGCGGATCACCCGATCCAGCGCCTCGGGCCCGTCGATCAGCGTCCAGTCCTGCAGCATCTCTTGATGCGTGACCCCGCTCCACTGGTAGAGGGCAAGCGCAACCGGTCCCTCGCCGCGCTGGATCGCGCGCTGGACCGCCGGGTCTTCCAGCGCCTGCGCCAGGCCTTCGGTCTGGATGACATAGTCCGCCGCATCGACCGAGCGCGAGACATCCATCGCCAGCGCCAGCGCCAGACGGCACTCGGCCCGCGCCGGGGCGGCGCACACAAGCAGTATGAGGACAAAGCGCATACCGTCCCTCCGCTGTCCAGCCTAGGGCCTTTGCGGTCCTTCGCAAAGCCCAAGGGCTTGCAAGCCCCCCGGCTTCCCGCCACGCTTGGCCGGGAAGGGAGTTGCCATGGCCACCGAAAGCACCGGCGTCGATCTGGCGTCCGTCGTCATCCTTCTGGGGGCGGCGGTCATTGCCGTGCCGCTTTTCAAGCGCGCGGGTCTTGGTTCGGTCCTTGGCTATCTTGCCGCCGGGCTTGCCATCGGGCCTTTCGGCGCGGGCCTGTTCTCGGACCCGATGGCGATCCTGCATGTGGCCGAGCTGGGCGTGGTGATGTTCCTTTTCATCATCGGGCTGGAGATGCAGCCTTCGCGGCTTTGGGCGATGCGGCGCGACATCTTCGGCCTTGGCCTGGCGCAGGTGGTGCTGGCCATGGCGCTGCTGTCGCTGGTCGGGGTGTCGCTGGGCTATCCTTTTGGCGGGTCGCTGGTGGCGGGAACCGGCTTTGTCCTGACCTCGACCGCCATCGTCATGCAGATGCTGGAGGAACGCGGCGACATCTCGGCGCCTAAGGGCCAGCGGATCGTGTCGATCCTGCTACTGGAGGATCTGGCCATCGTGCCGCTGCTTGCCATGGTCGCCTTCCTTGCCCCCGGCGGTGGTGCGCTTACGATGGCCGACCGCGCGACGGACATCGCCATCGGCCTGGGCGCCATTGCCGCCCTGGCCCTTGCCGGGCGCCATCTCTTGAATCCGTTCTTCTCGCTTCTTGCTGCCGCACAGGCGCGCGAGGTGATGACGGCGGCCGCCCTTCTTGTTGTCCTGGGCGCAGCCCTCTGGATGGAGGTCGGCGGGCTTTCCGCCGCCATGGGAGCCTTCCTTGCGGGTGTGCTGCTGTCGGAATCCAGCTACCGCCACCAGCTTGAGGCCGATGTGGAGCCGTTCCGCGGCCTTCTCCTCGGGCTGTTCTTCCTTGCGGTCGGCATGGCGCTGGACCTTTCGGTCGTGGCGGAGAACTGGCGGCTGATCCTGGTGGCGGTCCTGGCCTTCACGGGGTTGAAGATGCTGGCGATCTACGCGGTCGCGCGGCTTTTCAGGGCGTCGCACCGCGAGGCGGTGGAGCGGCTGGTCCTGATGGCCCAGGGTGGCGAGTTCGCCTTCGTGCTTTACGCCGCAGCCCTGGACGAAGGCCTGATCGACGCCGAGAGCAATGCCATCCTGACCGCGATCATCATCCTGTCCATGGTGATGACCCCGGTCTTCGTGATCCTGCATGACCGGCTGATGCCGAAGCCGAAGCCCGCGACCGACGGGTTGCCCGCGCCCGAGGATGACGGCGACGCGGTGCTGCTGATCGGCTTCGGCCGCTTTGGCCAGGTGGTCAGCCAGCCCCTGCTGCGGCTAGGCCACCGGCTGACCATCATCGACACCGACCCCGAGGCGATCACCGGCGCGCGGGATTTCGGCTTCAAGGTCTATTTCGGCGACGGCACCCGGCTGGACATCCTGCGTGCCGCCGGGGCGGCCCATGCCCGCGCCGTGGTGATCGCCATCGACAACCAGGGCGCCGCCGTCCGCATCGCCGAGCTGCTGCACCATGAATGCCCGCTGATCCCGGTCTTTGCCCGCAGCTACGACCGCCGCCATTCGATCAAGCTGATCAAGGCCGGGGTCGAAAGCCCGGTCCGCGAGACCTTCGAATCGGCGCTGAGCATGGGGGCTGCGCTGCTGCGCCATCTTGGCACCGCGGAAGAGCGCCTGGCTGAGACGATCGTCGAAATGCGCCTGCGCGACGCCGACCGATTTGCGCTGCAGCTGGTCGGCGACATCACCGCTGGCCGCGACCTGATGGTGGGCAATGCCGGCATGGCGGTGGAAAACTCCGGCTAGGGTGGGCCATGTTGCCCAGGCTCAGGCCCGTTGCAGCTTCACCGGCTCGGACCGCGCGAGGCGCAGGAAATGTGCCATGAAGGGTTTGGCCACATCCTCGGCCCGCGTCGCCGCATACATCCGTTTCGTCACGACCTCTGGCCCAAGGGGCCGCGTGATGTAGTCAGCGTTCGACTTCACCTCGCGCATCACCCAGTCCGGCAGCACCGCCACCCCCCGGTTCGAACCGACCAGCATCAGGATCACCGCCGTCAGTTCAGCCGTGCGTTGTGCGCGCGGTTCCACCTTGGCGGGCGTCAGGATTTCGGTGAACACATCCAGCTTGTCGCGGCTGACCGGGTAGGTGATCAGCACCTGGTCGCGGAAATCCTCGGCGGTGATGAACGGCTTTTCCGCCAGGGGGTTCTGGGCCGAGGCGACGAAGGTCGGGTGGTAGTCGAAGAGCGGGTTGAAGAGGATCCCCGGCGGCGGTTCGCGGTCGGAACTGATCACCAGGTCCACATCCTCGCGGTTCAGGGCGGGGAGGGCCTCGAAGGCAAGGCCGGCACGGATGTCGACGTCGATCTCGGGCCAGGCGTGGCGGAACAGCTCCAGCACCGGAAAGAGCCAGTCAAAGCAGGCGTGGCATTCGATGGCGATGTGCAGCCGCCCGGTCCGCCCGGCGCGCAGGGCGCGGAACTCTTCGGTCATGGCGTCGATCTCGGGCAGGATACGCTCTGCCGCCCGCAACATGCGGTGCCCCGCCGCCGACAGGCGCATCGGTTTCGACCGGCGGACGAACAGCTCCATCCCCGCCTGATCTTCCAGCCCCTTCACCTGATGGCTGAGCGCCGATTGCGTCATGTTCAGCACTTCGGCCGCGCGGGCCAGGCCCCCGGCCTGCTGGATGGCGCGGATCGTCCGCAGGTGGCGCAGCTCGACGTACATGAACGAACCTCATCATCAATGTGAGAATTATGAATTGGTCTCACATGAAGCGATCTGCGACAAGAGGCGCAATCAAGGAGACGGCCATGGCCCCGCGCATCAGTTTCGAATTCTTCCCGCCGCAATCGCTGGACGCGTCGTTCCGGCTTTGGGAAACCGTGCAGGCGCTGGCCCCCATGCAGCCGTCCTTCGTGTCGGTCACCTATGGCGCGGGCGGCACCACGCGGCAGCTGACGCATGAGGCGGTTTCGACCATCCACCGCAACTATGGCCTGCCGGTCGCGGCGCATCTGACCTGCGTTGACGCCACCAAGACCGAAACCCTTGCCATCGCCGAAAGCTACGCCCAGGCCGGGGTGACCGAGATCGTCGCCCTGCGCGGCGATGCCCCGAAGGGTGCCGCGCGCTTCGTGCCGCATCCCCTTGGCTTTGCCAGCTCGGTCGAGCTGGTGGAAAAGCTGGCCCGCAGCGGCAAGTTCAAGATCCGCGTCGGGGCCTATCCCGAGCCGCACCCCGATGCCGCCGACCAGACCGCCGACGTGACCTGGCTGAAGCGCAAGATCGACGCGGGCGCCTCCAGCGCCATCACCCAGTTCTTCTTCGACGCCGACACCTTCTTTCGCTTCCGCGATGCCTGCGCCAAGGCGGGGATCACCGCGCCGATCATCCCCGGCATCCTGCCGATCACCAGCTGGGCCGGTGCGAAGAAATTCGCCAACCGCTGCGGCACGCGGGTTCCGCACAAGCTGGACGAGGCTTTCACGACGGCCGCCCGCGACGGGCGCGAAGAGCTTCTGGCGCTGACCCATGCGACCCAGTTGTGCGACAACCTTCTGCAAGGCGGCGTCGAAGACCTGCATTTCTACACTCTGAACCGGCCGCACCTGACGCGAGAGGTCGTGCGCGCCCTGGGCATCACGCCCGCGCTGGTTCTGGAGAAAGTCGCCTGATTTCAGCCTTCTGCAGGCAAACGTTGTCTCCCTGGGCGGCTTTCCGACCTGTTCCCCAGCAGGATCGGAAGGCCGCCATTTTTCCTTTCGCTTGCCCCCTTGGCCACATCGGATAATGTCGCGCGAACCCCCCGTGGCGGATGTCCCATGCCCAAGCTTGTCACCCTGCTGAACGGCCCGAACCTGAACCTTCTTGGCCTGCGCCAGCCCGAGATCTATGGGCACGAGACGCTGGACGACGTGGCCTCCAGGGTCGCCGATCTGGCCGAGGAGCTGGGCCTTCGGGTCCGCGCGCTGCAATCGAACCACGAGGGCCAGCTGGTCGACTGGATCCAGGAGGCGCGGGGTTCCTCGGCCGCGATCATCATCAACGCAGGCGCCCTGACCCATACCTCCATCGCCATCCTGGACGCGCTGCATGCCTATGACGGCCCGGTGATCGAGGTGCATATCTCGAACATCCACAAGCGTGAGGGGTTCCGCCAACATTCGCACCTCAGCCAGCGCGCGGATGGGGTGATCGTCGGCTGCGGGACCGAGGGCTACCTTCTGGCGCTGCGCCGGGTGGCAAGCCTTCTGGGCGCATGACCGACCGGTTCCGCTGGCACCCCGAGGCGCGGCTGATCGACGGGGCAGGGCGCGAGGTGCAGCCACTGCCGGCAGGGGCTTTGGTGCTTCCCGACAATGCCGGGGGATTGGCGGCGGCCATTGGTCTGCCAGCATTCCGGATCGGCGCACTGGACCAGCCCGCGCCCGACCCCGACGAGGTGCCGGTTGTTGAGACGCTGACCTCTGGCTCCATCGGGGCGCCCCGGCGGATCCGGCGGGCGCAAGCGTCGTGGATCGCCAGCTTTGCGGTGAACGCGGGCCTTGGCATCGCACCCGACGCGCGGCTGGCGGTGCTGGGCGGACTGGTGCAGTCGCTGGCGCTGTATGGTGCGGTCGAGGGGCTGCACCTGGGCGCCGAGGTGCATCTGCTGGTCAGCCTGCGCCCGGACCGGCAGCGCCGGGCGCTGGCGGAACGCAGGATTTCCCACCTCTACGCCACGCCCGCGCAGCTGCGTCTGCTGGCCGAGGGCGCGGGCGATTGTCCCGACCTGCGGCTGGTGCTGGTCGGCGGATCGAAGCTTGACCCCGCCTTGCGGACGGCCTTGCGGGCCATGGCCCCGGCCGCCCAGGTGCGGGAGTTCTACGGCGCGGCGGAGGCGAGTTTCATCACGCTGGCGGATGATGCGACGCCGCAGGATTCGGTCGGGCGGGCCTATCCGGGGGTCGAGATCAATGTCGATCCCGACGGGGAGATCTGGGTGAGAAGCCCCTATCTTTTCCAGGGTTACGGCAGCGGTTCCGGCGTGGCCCGCTGGCGGGGCGGCTGGCTGTCGGTGGGCGAGGTCGGGCGGCTGGAAGGCGGGTTTCTCTACCTGCATGGCCGGGCGGGGCGCATGGTCACGGTGGCTGACCAGAACGTCTTCCCCGAGGAAATCGAGGCGCTGATGCAGGGTCTGCCCGGCATCGCGCGGGTGGCGGTGCTGCCGGTACCGGATGCGCGGCGGGGCCGGGTGCTGGTGGCGCTGGTGCAGGGCGACCCGGCGCGCGAGGCGGCGATCCTTGGCGCGCTGCGTGCGGCGCTGGGGCCGCTGAAGGCGCCCAAGGCCTTGATCTGGCAGGCGGACTGGCCGCTCCTCCCCTCGGGCAAGAGCGACCTTCGGGCGCTGGAGGCGCGGGTCAGATGGCCCGCCTGATCGCCGCAAGACGGACGGCGGTGGTGCCGCGCGGCGGGGCCTTTGCGCACCTGTCGATCGAGGATCTTGCCGCGCCGGTGGTGCGCGCCTGCCTGGCGGATGCGGGAATGAGGCTGGATCAGGTGGATGAGGTGATCCTGTCCAACGCCCTTGGCGCGGGCGGCAATCCGGCGCGGCGGGTGGCGCTGGCGGCGGGGCTCGGCGTGGCAGGCCTCAGCATCGACCGGCAATGCGCGGGGGGGCTGGACGCGATCCTGCTGGCGCGGGCGCTGGTGGACAGCGGGGCGGCAGAGGTGGTGCTGGCGGGGGGCGCCGAAAGCTTCTCCCGCCGCCCGTTGCGGTTCGCGACCGACCCGGACGGGGGGGCGCCAGTGGCCTACGATCAGGCCCCCTTCACCCCCTGGCCCGACCGCGATCCCGGCATGGCCGAGGCCGCCGAGGCGCTGGCTGCCGGGCTGGGGATCAGCCGCGCGCGGCAGGAGGCCTGGGCGAAGGAAAGCCACGCCAAGGCGCTGGAGGCCGACCATCACGCCGAGATCGTGACGCTGCACGGCATCACCCGTGATCCCTTTGCCCGTCGCCTGAGCCCCGCGCTTCTGGCGCGAGCGCCGGTGGTCACGGGCAGCATCACGGCGGCAACGGCGGCTGTCGCGGCGGATGCGGCGGCGGTCTTGCTGGTGGTGTCGGACCGGATCGCAAAGGGCCGGGGGCTGGCCATCCTTGCCGGGGCCACGGTCGGCGGCAATCCGGTAGAGCCGGGGCTTGCCCCGCTGGCGGCCATCGCCCGCGTCTGGCGGGGCGAGCCACTGGCCATGGCCGAGATCATGGAGGCCTACGCCGTGCAGGCGATTGCGGTTGTCCAGGGCGCGGGGATCGACCCGGCGCTGGTGAACCCCGGCGGGGGCGCGCTGGCCCGAGGGCACCCGATCGGGGCCTCGGGCACGGTGCTTGCGGTCAGGCTGTTCCACCAGCTTCGGCAGGGCAGGGGCCTTGCGGCGATTGCCTCTGCCGGAGGGATCGGGACCGCGCTTTTGCTGGACGCCTCAGGCGCGTGACAACAGCGAGCCTGGGCGCATCCGCGCCAGGCTTTGCGTGACCAGCCCGGCGATGACCGCCTTCAGAAGGTCGCCCGGCAGGAAGGCCATGCCAAGGAAGGCCGCCTCGGGCAGGGTCTTCGACAGCATCACCGACATGCCGATGATCCCAAAGACGTAAAGCACGCCGATCCCGCCGATCACGGCAGAGAGGCCGGCGGCAAGACCGACGGAGAGGGTCGTGCGCTCCATCAGCCAGCCGGTGACGAAGGCGGCGACCGGGAAGCCGACCAGATAGCCGACCGAAGGCGAGGCAAAGACCCCAAGCCCGCCGCGTCCGCCCGACAAGAGCGGCAGTCCGACAGCGACCAGGGCAAGGAACAGCAGGACCGCCAGCGCGCCGCGCCGGGCGCCCAGCACGGTTCCACACAGCATGATGCCCAGCGATTGCGCGGTGATCGGCACCCCCGCGGCGAGGTCGATCTTCGGGACCAGCCCCAGCACCGCGATCAGCGCGGCGAAAAGGGCGATGTGGGTCAGACTGCGTTCCATGGTGGCTCTCCTGTTGGTGCCAGTCATTAAGCAGCCCCGCCGCGCGCGCGCAAGGCCTCGGCGGCGCGGTCCGCGTCGTCGAGGGCGGCAAGGGTGGCGGGAACCAGCACCCGCCAGCGCGGGCGGCGGGGGGACCGGGCTGACCAGCTTTCACGGATCTGGGCTGTGCGCTCCAGCATCACCGGGATGAAACGGATGGTCAGCGCCACCGCGAGGGCCAGGCTGCGCGGCGACAGGCCGATCGCGCGCAAAGGGCGGGCCAGCCATTGGACGACCGCGAGCATCTTTGAAAGCTGCGTCGTCATGGTGACGAAATTCGCCAGCGCGACGGCGCAAACCATCCGCAGCAGCACCACCGCGCCGCCGGTCAGGTCGCCGGTCCACAGATGCCAGGCCGCCACCACGACGATGAAGGGCCAAAGCGGTCGCAGCAGGCGCAGCCCGGCCCAGGCGAAGGTTGCCCCGCCGGTCGCGTAAAGTGCTGTGGTGGCCATCAGGGCCAGGGCCAGCGGAAGGGGTGTGGCCAGCCCGAAAAGCCCGGTCGTCGCGGCGGCCATCAGAGCCAGCTTCAGCCCCGCCGGCACGCGGTGCGCCCAGATCTCAACCGGCGAGGTCAGCGTCAGCATCGCGCTCTCCGATCCGGGTCATTTCGGCGGTGAAGGCGGGGATCACGGCGTCCGGCGGCCCGTCAGCGGCGATCCGGCCCGCTTCCAGCCAGATCACCCGGTCGGCCCCGGCCAGGATGCTGGGGTCATGGGTGATGGTCACCAGTCGTTGCGGCAGGGCGGCGAAGCGGCGGGTCAGGCGGGCCTGCGTCGGCAGGTCCAGACCGGCAAGCGGTTCGTCCAGCAGGATCGTGCGCGGCTTCATCAGAAGGACCGCCAGCAGGCACAGATAATGGCGCTGGCCCTGGCTGAGTGCCGTGACCGGACAGGAGGCCCAATGCGCGCGGCCATCAGCGGCCAGGGCGGCCGTTGCGCGGGCCAGCGCCGCGGCCTGTCCCATGCCCTGCTGGGTCAGACCGAAGGCCAGTTCCTCTTCGACAGTCGGGAACAGGATCTGGTGGTCGGGGTTCTGGAACAGGATCCCAAGGGCGGAAAGTGCCGTCTTCCGGTCGGTGAACGGGTCGGCGCCTTCGATGCGGACCCTGCCCGCAACCGGCGCGACCAGCCCGGCGATCAGGCGCAGCAGTGTGGTCTTGCCCGATCCGTTCCGGCCGAGGATGCCGATTCGCGCTTCGGTCAGGTGCAGCGACAGATCATCCAGCACCAAGGTGCCGCCCAGCCTGACGCTGGCGGCGGCGAGGGTGATACCGGAGGCTTGGGCGGACATCGGCGGCTTTCAGGACTGCGCCGCCGTTCTAGGGTCGCGGGTCCGCAACCGCAAGCCTCTCCCGCTGGGCGGAAGAGGCGGGAGGGTCCATGCCCTTCAGGTCAAGGGCTGCAAGCCTTACGGGCAGGCCGCACGGAAGGTGTTGCCGTTCGCATCGCGGTAGGTGCAGTCGCCGCTGTTGTTGCGGGCGATCAGGTTGCCGGCAAGACCGCCAGCGATCGCACCGACGGCGATCCCCTTGTTGCGGTCGTTGCCCGAGGACACGGCGGCCCCGAGGGCCGCGCCGCTGAGGGCGCCGATCGCGGTCCCCTGGCTTTCCGGGGTGCAGGCGGCAAGCAGCAGCGGAAGGATCGGCAGGGCAACGATGAAAAGTCTTGGCATGGAGGTCTCCCAAATTTGAACCTTATCAGCTTAACACCGGGTCACGGGTCCAGTTCCAGCAAAATCCGCGCAACGGCTGCTTTTTGCGTATGGTCGGCCGATCTCCGGCCCATCTCTGGCCCATCTCCGGCCCAGGTGCAGCCCATGTCCGGGCCTGTGGTGCGGGGCCGGTAGTGCTGGACCGGTGATCCCGGCCAGGCGCAGGCCAGGCGCGCGCGGTCGCCTCAGCCCTGGCGGGCGGCGGCGACCGAGGCTTCCAGGATATCCATCGCTTCGGCGAAATGCGCGTCGGGGATGGTGATCGGCGCCAGGAAGCGCACGACGTTGCCATAGACCCCGCAGGTCAGCAGGATCAGCCCGCGCTTCTGCGCCTCCAGCCGTACCCGTCCGGTGAAGCCTGCGTCCGGCTCTTTGGTCGACGGGTTGGCGAATTCGACCGCGACCATGAAGCCGGGGCCGCGGATGTCGATGATTTCGGGCGCGGTGGCGCGGATCGCCTCCAGCCGCTGCTTCAGGCGGCTGCCAAGCTCGTTGGCGCGGGCGCAGAGGTCTTCTTCCTCGATCACGTCAAGGACGGCGTTCGCGGCGGCGATGCCCAGGGGGTTGCCGGCATAGGTGCCGCCCAGACCGCCGGGGTTGGCGGCGTCCATCAGGTCTGCGCGGCCGGTGACGGCGGCCAGCGGCAGGCCACCGGCAAGACCCTTGGCCATCGTGGTAAGATCCGCCGCGACGCCGTACATCTCCATCGCGAACAGGTTGCCGGTGCGCGCGAAGCCGGTCTGCACCTCATCGGCGATCATCACGATGCCATGCGTGTCGCAAAGCGCGCGGATCGCTTTCACAAGGTCCGCCGGGGCCTGGTAGAAGCCGCCCTCGCCCTGCACGGGTTCGAAGATGATCGCGGCGACGCGGGCGGGGTCGAGATCGGCCTTGAAGAGCTTTTCCATCCCCCGCATCGCATCGGCGGTGGAAATGCCGTGCGGGTCCATCGGGAAGGGGACATGGTAGACGTCGGGCATCATCGCGCCGAAGCCCTTCTTGTAGGGCTCGACCTTGCCGGTCAGCGACATGCCCATGAAGGTCCGGCCATGAAAGCCGCCGCCAAAGGCGATGACGGCGTTCCGCCCGGTGGCGATGCGGGCGATCTTGACCGCGTTCTCGCAGGCCTCGGCCCCGGTGGTGACGAAGATCGTCTTCTTCTTCCAGGGGCCGGGCACCTTGTCGTTCAGCCGTTCGGCAAGGCGGATGTAATTCTCGTAGGGCATCACCTGGTGGCAGGTGTGGGTGAACTTCGTCATCTGGGTCGCCACGGCCGCCATGACCTTGGGGTGGCAATGCCCGGTGTTCACCACCGCGATCCCGGCGGCAAAGTCGATGTAGCGGTTGCCCTCGATATCCCAGACCTCGGAGTTCAGCGCGCGATCCGCATAGATCTGCGTCATCATCCCGACCCCGCGCGAGATGGCTTCGTCGCGGCGCTTGGCTACTTCGGCGTTCAGCATGGTCTTGCTCCCTTAGGTGACCCCCATTGGCAGACTCGGGCTGCGCGGGGCCGTGCTTGCTGCCATTTGATCAAATAATCCGGGCGGGTTCAATCCTTCTTGGTGTCGTGACTGCAGGGCGGCTGCGATTCAGCATTCGTTAACCTCCTTCAGCGCAGGGTGATCGGGTGATCGGGGTGGGGTGCGGCATGGCGGACGGGCAGCTTTCGGATCTGACGGCCCCCGGGGCCGAGGCGGACCGGCTGGACCGGCTGCGCCTTTTGCGGTCTCGGCGGGTCGGGCCGGTGACCTTTCACCGGTTGATCGCCGAACACGGAACCGCCCGCGCCGCGCTGGCAGCACTGCCGGGCATCGCGACGGCGGCCGGGGTCGACAGCTATGAGGTCTGCCCCGCCGGTGTTGCCGGGGCGGAACTGAAGCAGGGCCGCGCCATTGGCGCGCGCCTGCTTGTGCATGGCGAGGCCGGGTATCCCCGGGCGCTAGCCGACCTGCCCGATGCGCCCCCGGTGCTCTGGGCGCTGGGCGATGTGTCGCTGCTGAACCACCCGTCGGTCGCGATGGTCGGCGCGCGGAATGCGTCCTCGCTGGGCGTGCGGATGGCGCGCAGGCTGGCGCAGGGGCTGTGCGAGGCCGGGTTCACCGTGGTGTCGGGCCTGGCGCGCGGGATCGACGCCGCCGCACATGAGGCGGCGCTGGACGGCGGGGGTGCCACCGTCGCGGTGATGGCCGGCGGGGTCGATGTGATCTACCCGCCCGAAAACACCGCCCTTGCCCGCGACATCGCCGCGCGGGGCTGCCGGATCAGCGAACACCCGCCGGGGCTGGAACCGCAGGCGCGGCATTTCCCCTTGCGCAACCGCATCGTGGCAGGGCTGTCGCGCGCGGTCATCGTGGTCGAGGCGGCGGCGAAGTCCGGCAGCCTGATCACCGCGCACGCGGCCCTCGACTACGGACGCGAGGTGATGGCGGTGCCCGGTCACCCGTTCGACGCCCGCGCCTCGGGATGCAACATGCTGATCCGCGATGGCGCGGTGCTGGTGCGCAGTACCGCTGACGTGCTTGAGGCGATGGGAGCACCTGCCCGACCTGCGGACCCTGAGGACCGTCTGCCGATCCTGCCCGGCCCCGCAGTGACGGAACGCCCGCTGAAAGATGTGGCCCTGCTTCACAGCATGATTCTCTCGCGCCTTGGTCCCAGCCCCTTGGCGGAAGACCAGCTGATGCGCGACCTGAAGGTCACCTCCGCCGAACTTGCGCCCGAGCTTCTGACGATGGAGCTGGAGGGCCGCATCGCCCGCCAGCCCGGAGGGCTGTTGTCGCGGCTGGAGTGACGGGCCGCCCGGCCGGGCGTCTTCGCTTGCGACCGGCGAGAAGCGCCCGCAAGGGAGCGTCGAGCCTTCCCATCCCGCCCCGGTTGACAAGCCCCGCGCTTGCCCCCCATGGTGCCGCGCCATTCGCGGGGCCGTGGGAGAGTTGTGAAATCATGCCAGTCGTTGTCGTCGAATCCCCTGCCAAGGCCAAGACGATCAACAAATACCTCGGCCCCGACTACACGGTCCTTGCCTCATACGGCCATGTCCGTGACCTGCCGGCCAAGGATGGCTCGGTCGATCCCGAGAACGGCTTCGACATGCTGTGGGAGGTCGCGCCCGAAAGCCGCAAGCACATCAAGGCGATCACCGAGGCGCTGAAGACCGATGACACGCTGATCCTGGCCACCGACCCGGACCGCGAGGGCGAGGCGATCAGCTGGCACCTGAAGGAAGCGCTGGCCTCCAGCCTGAAGAAGGGCAAGACCGTATCGCGCGTCACCTTCAACGCGATCACCAAGGACGCGGTGACCAAGGCGATGAAGGAACCGCGCGAGATCGACACGCCGCTGGTCGAGGCCTATCTTGCCCGGCGCGCGCTGGATTATCTGGTGGGATTCACCCTGTCGCCCGTCCTCTGGCGCAAGCTGCCCGGGGCGAAATCGGCAGGGCGGGTCCAGTCGGTCTGCCTGCGCCTGGTGGTCGAGCGCGAGATGGAGATCGAGGTCTTCAAGGCGCAGGAATACTGGACGGTCAAGGCTGTGTTCCGCACGCCACGGGGGCAGGAGTTCGAGGCTGGGCTGGTCACCCTTGGCGGCAAGAAACTGCAGAAGTTCGACATTCCGACCACCGTTGCGGCGGATCTGGCGGTGTCAGCTTGCACTTCTCGAACATTCTCGGTCGCGGCGGTGGAATCGAAACCCGCCACCCGCAACCCCTGGCCGCCCTTCATGACCTCGACCCTGCAGCAGGAAGCCAGCCGCAAATACGGCATGGGTGCCAAGCAGTGCATGAACGCGGCCCAGCGGCTGTATGAGGCGGGTCACATCACCTACATGCGGACCGACGGGATCGACATGGCACCCGAAGCGGTGATGGCCACGCGGGACGAGATCAAGCACCGCTTCGGGGCGAATTACGTCCCCGACAGCCCCCGGATGTACAAGAACAAGGCCAAGAACGCGCAGGAAGCGCATGAATGCATCCGCCCGACCGAGATGGGCCTTGGGCCGGAAAAGATCCGGGTCGAGGAGGACCAGCGCAGGCTTTATGACCTGATCTGGAAGCGCACCATCGCCAGCCAGATGGCCGCCGCCCGGCTGGAACGCACGGCGGTCGATCTGGCCAGCCCCGACGGGCAGGTGGGGTTCCGGGCGAACGGGCAGGTCGTGCTGTTCGACGGATACCTCAAGGTCTACGACCAGGGCCGCGACGACGAGGATGAGGATGAAGGTCGCCTGCCGCAGGTGATGCAGGGCGAAGCCGTGGACACGGGTGCCATCACGCCCGACCAGCATTTCACCCAGCCCCCGCCGCGCTATACCGAAGCGACGCTGGTCAAGCGGATGGAAGAATTGGGGATCGGCCGCCCCTCGACCTATGCCAGCGTCCTGACCACGATCGTCGACCGCGAATATGTCCGCAAGGACAAGAACCGCCTCTTCCCGGAAGACAAGGGCCGCCTGGTGACGGCCTTCCTGTCGAACTTCTTCCACCGCTATGTGGAATATGACTTCACCGCCGACCTGGAGACCGAGCTTGACGATGTCTCGGCCGGTGAGCGGGACTACAAGGACGTTCTCACCCGGTTCTGGCGCGATTTTTCGGCGGCGGTGGCACAAACCGCTGATCTGCGTATCGGCGAGGTGCTGACCAAGCTGGACGATTTCCTTGCCCCGCACCTGTACCCGCCCCGCGCCGATGGCAGCGACCCGCGCATCTGCACAACCTGCGGCACCGGGCGGCTGCATCTGAAGACGGCGCGATCCGGCGGGGCCTTCATCGGCTGCGGCAACTATCCGGAGTGTCGGTATACCAGGCCTTTGGCGGGGGATGCCGAAAGCCTGGCGTCAGACGGCCGCGTCCTTGGGCAGGACGAGACCGGGCTGGACATCAGCCTGCGGGCCGGGCGTTTCGGGCCTTACGTCCAGCGCGGCGAGGCGACCGAGGCGCAACCGAAGCCCGACCGCTCCAGTCTGCCGAAGGGCTGGACGCCCGACAGCATGACTCTGGACCGCGCGTTGCAGCTTCTGTCTCTGCCGCGCCCCATTGGTCCGCACCCGGCCGATGCGGTGCTGGTCGAGGCGGGGATCGGGCGCTTCGGGCCTTATGTGAAGCATGGGTCGGTCTATGCGAACATCCCGGACGTGGAGGAGGTCTTCACCATCGGGATGAACCGCGCGGTCGAGGTTCTGGCGCAGAAGCTGGCCGGTCGGCGGGGGGCTGCGGCCCCGGCCGGGCCGCTGAAGGTGCTGGGCGCGCATCCCGATGGGGGTGAGGTGCAGGTGATGCCGGGCAAGTACGGGCCCTATGTCAAATGGGGCAAGGTCAACGCGACCCTGCCGAAGGGAGTTGAGCCGGAAGAGCTTGCGCTGGACGAAGCGCTGATTCTGATCGCCGAGAAGGCAGGGAAGGGCGGCAAGAAGGCCCCGGCCCGCAAGGCTGCGGCGAAACCGGGGGCGAAGAAGGCCCCGGCGAAGAAGGTGGCGGCGAAGAAGACTGCGGCGACGAAGGCTCCGGTGAAGAAGGCTGCGACGAAGAAAGTCCCGGCGGCCTGAGCGGACCCAAATTCCTAACTCAAGGAATTTGAAAAGAATTTTGCTTAAAATTCGTAGGCCCCAGCGATCAGCCGCCGCGCGGGTTCAGCAGCTTGGCCATCAGCCCGGCGGTGCGGATCAGGCCGAGGTTGCGGCCGTTTTCCTGCACGACCATCTCGGTCACCCCGCCCGACATCATCGCCATCACATCCTTGACCGGGGTTTCCGCGTCCAGCTTGCGGGCGGCGGGGTTTTCGCCCGGTTCCATCACGTCGCGGGCAGTGAGCACCGACAAGGGGTTCATGTGCGCGACGAAATCGGCGACGTAGTCGCTGATCGGGTTGGCGATGATCTCGCGCGCAGTGCCGCATTGCACGATGCGCCCGCCGTCCATCAACGCGATGCGGTTGCCGATCTTGAACGCCTCGTCCAGATCATGGCTGACGAAGATGATCGTGCGCTTCAGCGTGGCCTGCAGGTCCAGAAGCTCGTCCTGCAGCTTGGACCGGATCAGGGGGTCAAGCGCTGAGAACGGCTCGTCCATCAGCAGGATCGGCGCGTCGGTCACGAAGGCGCGGGCCAGGCCCACGCGCTGCTGCATGCCGCCCGACAGATCGCCGACCTTGCGCTCGGCCCATTGCGTCAGGTTCACCAGTTCCAGCTGCTCGTCGACCTTGGCCTTGCGCTGCTCGGGGTTCTGCCCGGCAAGCTCCAGCCCGAGGCCGACATTCTCGCGCACCGTGCGCCAAGGGAGCAGGCCGAACTGCTGGAACACCATGGCGATGCACTCACGCCGGACGCGAAGAAGGTCGGCGGGCGACGAGGCGGTGACGTTCGACGTCCAGCTGCCATCGTTGATCGTAACCGACCCGCGCACCACCGGATTCAGCCCGTTGACCGCGCGCAGCAGGGTGGATTTGCCGGACCCGGAGAGGCCCATCAGCACCAGGATCTCGCCTTTGGCCACGGTCAGCGAACAGTCATGCACGCCCAGGATCTGCCCGGTCGAGGCCTGAATCTCGGACCGGGTCTGCCCTTTGTCCATCAAGGGCAGGGCGCGGTCCGGGTGGTCGCCGAAGACGATCGACACGCGGTCGAAGATCACGGCGGGGGTATCTGCCATAGCGTCGGTCATCGGGACACCCTCAGCATCCGGTCCAGAAGGATGGCCACGACGACGATGATGAAGCCGGACTCGAACCCCAAAGCGGTGTTGACCGAGTTCAGCGCCCGGACGACCGGCACACCCAGCCCGTTGGCCCCGACCAGCGCCGCGATCACCACCATCGACAACGACAGCATGATGGTCTGGTTCAGCCCCGCCATGATCTGCGGAAAGGCATAGGGCAGTTCCACCTTCCACAGCCGCTGCTTCGGCGTGGCGCCAAAGGCGGTGGCGGCTTCCATCAGCGCCTGGGGGGTGGACGAGACGCCCAGATGCGTCAGCCGGATCGGCGCTGGCAGCACGAAAATGACGGTGGCGATCAGGCCCGGCACCATGCCAAGGCCGAAGAACACGATGGCGGGGATCAGGTAGACAAAGGTGGGCAGGGTCTGCATCAGGTCAAGGACCGGCACCATGGCACGGTAAAGCTTGGGCCGATGCGCTGCGGCGATGCCGATGGGCACGCCCGCGCCCATGCAGACCACGCAGGCCGACAGGATCAGGGTCAGGCTTTCGGTCGTTTCCTCCCAGTAGCCCTGGTTCAGGATGAAGAGAAACCCAAGGATCACGCCAAGGCAGACCTTCCAGTTCTTCTGCAGATACCAGGTCAGCGCCACGAAGATCGCAATGATCACAAAGGGATGCGGGGATTGAAGCAGCCAGAGGATGCCGTCGATCATCGCCTCAAGGCCAGCGGAAATGGCGTCGAAGACCCCGCCCAGATTGTCGTTCATCCAGTCGAAGATCGCCTTTGCGGTCTTGCCGACGGGGATCTTGTAGTCGGTCAGCCAGTCCATTCCGTCCCCCGCGAAGGAAGGGATGCCCCGGCCGTGGCCGGGGCGCCCGGTGTCACTGGAGCGCAGCCATCACGGCGGCCTTGGCATCGCCGCCGTCCTTGGTGGTCACCCCGTCCAGCCAGGCCTCCCAGGCGGCGGGGTTGGCGGCCAGCCAGGCCTTGGCCGCATCGCGCGGGTCGGCCCCGTCGTTCAGGATCGCGCCCATGATCTCGTTCTCCATCGGCAGCGAGAAGACGAGGTTCGACAGAAGCTTGCCGGTGTTCGGGCATTCTGCGGCATAGCCGGCCCGCACGTTGGTTGCGACCGTGGCCCCGCCGAAGTCCGGGCCGAAGAAGTCATCGCCCCCGGAAAGGTAGGTCAGCTTGAAATTGGCGTTCATCGGGTGCGGCTCCCAGCCGAGGAACACGATCGGCTTGCCGTCCTCGGTGGCTTTGGCAACCTCGGCCAGCATCCCCTGCTCCGAGCTTTCCACCACCTCGAACCCGTCCAGGCCGAAGGGGCCGGACGCGATCATGTCGATGATCAGGCGGTTCCCGTCGTTGCCGGGTTCGATCCCGTAGATCTGGCCTTCCAGCGCGTCCTTCTGTGCGGCGATGGCGGCAAAGTCGGTGATCCCCAGCGCCGCCCCGGCCTCATTGGTGGCCAGGGTGTACTTGGCCCCTTCCAGGTTGGTGCGAACGGTTTCGACCGTGCCCGCGTCACGGTAGGGGGCGATGTCGGCCTCCATCGTCGGCATCCAGTTGCCGAGGAAGACGTCGATGTCGCCCTCGGCCAGGCCGGTATAGGTGACCGGGACGGACAGGACCTTGGTTTCGGTCTCGTAGCCCAGCGCTTCAAGCAGAAGCGTCGTCGCGGCGGTGGTGGCGGTGATGTCGGTCCAGCCGACGTCCGAAAAGATCACCGTGTCGCAGCCCTCGGCGAAGGCCGATCCGGCAAGGGCGAAGGTGACAGCGGTGGACAGAAGTGCGGAACGAAGTGTCATGGATACTCCCTGCAGTTTTTTGTTGATTGACGAGTCAATAAACTTCGTGCTGATACGGTTTGGCAAGCATTTTATGGGGCCGCGCCGATGCCGAAGCTTGGGATGGAGCCTATCCGCAAGGAAGCCCTTGTCAAAGCCACGATTTTCGAGATCGGGCGCACAGGTTCGTTAGATGTGACCGTCAGCCAGATCGCCAAGCGGGCCGGCATGTCCAGCGCGCTGGCGCATCACTATTTCGGGTCGAAGGAAGACATGTTCCTGGCCGCCATGCGCCACATCCTGACGCTTTACGGGGCCGAGGTGCGGGGGGCGCTGGCGGCCGCCGAAGGGCCGGAGGGGCGGGTCCGGGCGATCCTGCGCGCCAGTTTCAGTCCCGGCAACTTCCGGCGCGAGGCGGTCGGCGCCTGGTTGAACTTCTGGGTGCTGGCGCAGTCGGTGCCGCAGGCGCGGCGCTTGCTGGCGATCTATCAGGGGCGGCTGAAGTCGAACCTGACGGCGGCTTTGCGGCCCTTGGCGGGCGGGCGCGCGCCCGATATCGCGGCTTCGCTGGGCGCGATGATCGACGGGCTTTACCTGCGCGAGGTGCTGAAATCGGGGGCACCGGATGGGGCTGCGGCGGTGGCGCTGGCGCTGCGGCACCTGGACGCCGAATTGCAGCGGGGGGTATGATGCACGCGGATTACGTCATCGTCGGCGCCGGGTCCGCCGGTTGCGCCATGGCCTACCGGCTGGCCGAGGCGGGGCGTCGGGTCACCGTGATCGAACACGGCGG
This sequence comes from Rhodobacterales bacterium, assembly GCA_031409795.1. GTDB lineage: Bacteria > Pseudomonadota > Alphaproteobacteria > Rhodobacterales > Rhodobacteraceae > Tabrizicola. The sequence continues at coordinate 58,126 of JANNXX010000020.1, read as the reverse complement.
GTCGGACGCGGGACCGTTCATCCAGATGCCCGGCGCGCTGTCCTTTCCGATGAACATGGCCGTCTACGACTGGGGCCTGAAGACCGAACCCGAGCCGCATCTGGGCGGCCGCGTCCTGGCCACCCCGCGCGGCAAGGTGATCGGCGGGTCGTCCAGCATCAACGGCATGGTCTATGTCCGCGGCCACGCCCGCGACTTCGACACCTGGGCCGAGATGGGGGCGGATGGCTGGGCCTATGCCGACGTGCTGCCCTATTTCCGGCGGATGGAGGCGTCGCACGGCGGGTCGGGGCCGGAGTTCCGGGGGACCGACGGCCCCTTGCACGTCACGCGCGGCAGCCGGTCGAACCCCCTCTTTGACGCCTTCATCGAGGCCGGGCGGCAAGCGGGCTATCCGGTCACGCAGGATTACAACGGCCAGCAGCAGGAAGGCTTCGGCCCCTTCGAGGCGACGATCTGGAAAAGCCGGCGTTGGTCGGCGGCGAATGCCTACCTGAAACCGGCTCTGGCGGGCGGGAATGTGCAGGTTATCCGTGGCCTTGCCCGGCGTGTCGTCATGGAAGGCACACGGGCGGTGGGGGTAGAGATCGAGGCCCATGGCAAGGTGCAGGTGATCCGCGCCGGGCGCGAGGTGATCCTTGCCGCCTCATCCATCAACACGCCGAAGCTTCTGATGCTGTCGGGGATCGGTCCGGCGGACCATCTGCGCCAGCATGGCGTGGGGGTGGTGGCCGACCGCAAGGGCGTGGGCGCAAACCTGCAGGACCATCTTGAGGTCTATATGCAATTTGCGGCGAAGCAACCGATAACCCTGTACAAATACTGGAACATCTGGGGCAAGGCCTGGGTCGGGGCGCAATGGTTGCTGACCGGCAAAGGCCCAGGTGCATCGAACCAGTTCGAGGCCTGCGCCTTCATCCGGTCCCGCGCGGGGATCGACTATCCGGATATCCAGTACCACTTCCTGCCGATCGCCGTGCGCTATGACGGCAAGGCGGTCGCCTCGGGCCACGGCTTTCAGGCCCATGTCGGCCCGATGCGGTCGAAATCGCGCGGGTCGGTTACCTTGCGGTCAGCCAACCCCTCGGACGCCCCGGTGATCCGTTTCAACTACATGTCGCATCCCGACGACTGGGACGAGTTCCGCACCTGCCTGCGCCTTACGCGCGAGATTTTCGGGCAAGCGGCGATGCAGCCGCATGTAAAGGCCGAGTTGCAGCCGGGCGCGGCCGTTCAGACCGACGCCGAACTTGACGGCTTCATCCGCGAGCATGCCGAAAGCGCCTATCACCCCTGCGGCACGGCGCGGATGGGGCGGGCGTCGGATCCGCTGGCCGTGGTCGATCCCGAATGCCGGGTGATCGGGGTCGAGGGGTTGCGGGTCGCCGATTCGTCGGTCTTCCCGCAGGTGACGAATGGCAACCTGAACGCGCCGTCGATCATGGTTGGCGAAAAGGCGGCAGACCACATCCTTGGCCGCACGCCGCTGCCCGCGTCGAACCTGGAGCCCTGGATCAACCCGAACTGGCGCGTGTCGCAGCGCTGAGGGTGGCTTGTCGATGACTTGGTCACGCCTCGCCCCGCACCCCGAGGAGGAGACGATGTCGAACGACGAGGGTCAGCCGATTTCATAGGGCAGCACGTCGCGGGCGTTCGGGTTGATCCTGAGGCGTCCCTCCAGCGGCGGGACCGACCGCTGGTGGCATTGCGTCCGCTCGCAGATGCGGCAGGAGATGCCGATGGGTTCGAACCGGCCCTTCAGGTCCAGCCCGTCGGAATAGACCAGCGCGCCTGCGTGCTGCACCTCACACCCCAGCCCGATGGCAAAGCGCCGCACCGGGGCAAGAAAGGCCCCTGCCGGTTTCGACACGTCGCGGGCCAGACACAGGTAGCGCACTCCGTCCGGCGTCTCGGCCAGCTGGCGCAGGAATTGCCCCGGTGTTTCAAAGGCCTGATGGACGTTCCACAAGGGGCAGGCCCCGCCGAAGCGGGCGAATTGGAGGCGGGTGGAGGAGTGGCGCTTGGTGATCGTTCCCGCCTGATCGACGCGGACGAAGAAGAAGGGAATGCCTTTGGCCCCGGGGCGCTGCAAGGTGGAGAGGCGATGGCCGACCTGTTCGATGCTGGCACCGAACAGGTCGGCCAGCCGCTCCAGATCGTGCCGCACCGCTTGCGCCGCCGCCAGAAACGCGCGGTAGGGCAGCAGGGCAGCGCCGGCGAAGTAGTTCGCCAGCCCGATCTTGGCGATGTCCCGCGCTTCGGGGGTGGAAAAGCGGGCGAGGTCCAGCGTCGCTTCCAGAAGGTCATTCTGCGCCAGAAGCGCCACCTGATGCAGGAGTTGAAAGCGCTGTGAGGGGCCGGAGGCGCGGGCGGAGATCTCCAGCCGTCGCGTGGCGGGATCATAGCGCCGCAACGGAGCCGTGGTCGAAAAGTGCAAGCTGATGCCGGACTTACCCAACAGGTCCTGCGCCAGATTTTCGATTGTACTGGAGGGACTTGTGCCAGAGGCAAAATGTTCTGCGGCCCGGTCGATGGCATCAAGGTAATTGTCGCAATAGTGAAAGAAGTCGCGCACTTCCTCCCAGGGGGACGGCCGCAGCGTCGCATCCTCGCGCCCCAGCGCCTCATCCAGAGAGGCCAGGCGTTCGTGGGTCTGCCGGTAGGCGCGGTGCAGGTCAAGGAACGCGCGGGCCAGTGCGGGCGCGTTCGAGGCCGCCAGCCGCAGGTCGGCGACCGGAGGGGTTGCTGCGGTAAAGACCGGATCGGCCAGCGCCTCGCGCATGTCGGTGACCAGGCGTTCGCTTTCGCCCACGGTCAGCTCGGTCACGTCGAGGCCGAACTCCTGCGCCAAGCCCAGCACGACCGCGGCCGACACCGGGCGATGGTTGTTCTCCATCTGGTTGAGGTAGGGCAGGGACACCGACAGCTTGTCGGCGAACGCCTTCTGTGTCAGGCCCAGCCGACTACGAATTTCGCGTAGCTTGACGCCGGCATAGAGCTTTTGCGTGGCCATCATGCCCCCTTTGCAAAGCCTAAAGTGGCTTTGCAAACCGGGGGCGTCAAGCGCCGATCTATTGGGCGCCGATCTGGCGGGCCCGGCGGATGACGAACAGGATCGCGATGACCGAGGCGATGGAGGAGGCGAGCATCAAAAGGATCAGCGGCATCTCGGTCGCCCCCGGGCCCAGCAGAACCCCCGCCAGCGCCGCCAACGCGGCCCCGCCGCCGATCAGGATCGCGCCGCCAAGCCCCGAGGCGGTGCCTGCAAGCTCGGGCCGGACCGACAGCATCCCGGCATTCGCGTTCGGCAGGCAGATGCCGTTGCCCATCCCCATGAACACGGTCAGCCCGAAGAACACCACCGGTCCTGACAGGCCAGCGAGTGTCAGCAGGGCCAGCGCTGCAAGGCCCAGCGTGGTGACGATGGTGCCGATCAGGATCATCCGGTTCATGCCGATGCGTACCGAAAACCGCCCGGCCAGGAAGTTGCCCGCCGCATAGCCGATGGCGGTCAGCGCGAACAGTGCGCCGACATGGGTGGACGACAGCCCGAAGATCTTGTCGCCGACGTAGGGCGCGCCGCCCAGGAAGGCGAAGAAACAGCCCGAGGCGAAGGCGGCGGCCAGCGTGTAGCCCCAGAACCGGCGTGAGGACAGAAGCCCCGGATAGGTCCGCACCTGGTCCATCAGGCTGACGCGCCGCAGGGTTGCGGTTTCCCCAAGATCGGCCCAGACCAGCGCCAGCACCACGACCCCCAGCCCCAGAAGGAGCGCGAAGTTCGCCTGCCAGCCGTAGAGGTCGTCCAGCACCCCGCCGATCACCGGGCCAATCATCGGCACCAGGCTCATCCCCATGGTGACATAGCCGATCATGCTGGCCGCGCTTTCGTCGGCCACCATGTCGCGCACCACGGCACGGCTGAGGACCATGCCCGAGGCGATGACAGCCTGGCCCATGCGGAAGACCAGGAAGGCGGTGGCGTTCGGGGCCAGCAGCGTGCCGATGGTGGCCAGCAGGAACAGCACCAGCGAGGCCAGCAGCACGCGGCGGCGCCCGTAGCGGTCGGAAATCGGGCCGATCACGATCTGCAGCGCCGCCGACAGCGCCAGATAGAGGGCCACCGATTGCTGCATCAGGCCATAGGGCACGCCGAAATAGGTCGCCATCCCCGGCAGCGACGGCAGGAAGATGTTCATCGTCAGCGCTGAAAGCCCGGCAAGCAGGATCAGCGTGACGATCTTCGGCGGGGTGGTCCGGTCAAGAAAGCGGGGCTCTTGCATCCGTTCGGGCTACCCCCGGCCTTGGCGAATGTCCATCGCCGTGGCGCACAGCGCTGGGTGCGGAAAAGCGGCCCTTGCGCGTTGAGGTTGCCTCACCTCTCGCCCCGCAGCGCAACAAGGATTCGCAGATTTGCAATTTGACAACTGGTGGCCACGGCTACTTTGCAAATTTTCCGTTTCGCACTTCTGTCGCCCGCCGGCTTGGCTTAGTCTCGTCCGGCCGACAGGCGCCGGGGGGCGACGTTGGGGTGGGGGAGAAGATGAAGGACATCCTGCAAGAGCTGGAAGCACGCCGCGCCGTGGCGCGCGCCGGGGGCGGCGAAAAGCGCGTGGCGGCCCAGCACGCCAAGGGCAAGCTGACCGCGCGCGAACGGATTGACCTTCTTCTGGACGAGGGCAGCTTCGAAGAGTTCGACATGTTCGTCGCCCACCGTTGTACCGACTTTGGCATGGAACAGGAACGCCCGCCGGGCGATGGCGTCGTCACCGGCTGGGGCACGGTCAACGGCCGCATGGTCTATGTCTTTGCGCAGGATTTCACCGTGTTCGGCGGGTCGGTGTCGGAAACCCATGGCGCGAAGATCTGCAAGATCATGGACATGGCGATCCAGAACGGCGCGCCGGTGATCGGGATCAATGACAGTGGTGGCGCGCGGATCCAGGAGGGTGTCGGCTCGCTTGCCGCCTATGGCGAGGTGTTCCAGCGCAATGTCATGGCCAGCGGTGTGGTGCCGCAGATCAGCCTGATCATGGGGCCCTGCGCGGGGGGCGCGGTCTATTCCCCGGCGATGACCGACTTCATCTTCATGGTGAAGGACAGCAGCTACATGTTCGTGACCGGCCCCGATGTGGTGAAGACCGTCACCAACGAACAGGTCACGGCAGAGGAACTGGGAGGCGCGGCAACCCATACCCGGAAATCCAGCGTCGCCGACGGGGCTTTCGAGAACGATGTCGAGGCCCTGGCCGAAACCCGCCGGCTGATCGATTTCCTGCCGCTCAACAATCGCGAAAAGGCGCCGGTGCGGCCGTTCTTCGACGCGCCCGACCGGGTGGAAATGTCGCTGGACACGCTGGTTCCCGACAATCCGAACCAGCCCTATGACATAAAGGAGCTGATCGGCAAGATCGCCGACGAAGCCGATTTCTTTGAGATCCAGAAAGACTTTGCCGGCAACATCCTGACCGGGTTCATTCGGCTAGAAGGCCAGTCGGTCGGCGTGGTGGCAAACCAGCCCATGGTATTGGCGGGCTGCCTTGACATTGACAGCAGCCGCAAGGCCGCCCGGTTCGTGCGCTTCTGCGACGCCTTCGAGATCCCGATCCTGACCCTTGTCGATGTGCCGGGCTTCCTGCCGGGCGTCAGCCAGGAATATGGCGGAGTGATCAAGCACGGGGCGAAGCTGCTTTTCGCCTATGCCGAGGCGACGGTGCCCAAGGTCACGGTCCTGACCCGCAAGACCTATGGCGGGGCCTATGTGGTGATGTCCTCCAAACACCTGCGCGGCGATTTCAACTATGCCTGGCCCACCGCCGAAGTCGCGGTGATGGGGGCCAAGGGCGCGGTCGAGATCCTGTATCGCAGCGAGCTTGGCGACCCCGACAAGATCGCCCGGCGGGTGAAGGACTATGAGGACCGCTTCGCCAACCCCTTCGTGGCCGCCGAAAAGGGCTTTATCGACGAGGTGATCATGCCCCATTCCACCCGCCGAAGGGTGGCCCGCGCCTTTGCCGCGCTGCGGTCGAAAAAGCAGGCCAACCCATGGAAAAAACACGACAACATTCCGCTGTAGGCCCGATGCGCATGGCTGTTGCCCTTCGATTTGCACTGCTTGGCGCGGCCTTGGCCGGCCTTTCCGGCTGCCAGGACGACGCGCCCGCCGGTGACGCCATCGCGGTCCCCTCGGGCCGTGAGATTGCGCTGATCGATGTGGTCACCAATGCTCCGGGAAGTGCTGGCGCGGTGGCGCGCTTCCGCTTCCTGGCCCCCGGACTTGCGGCCGAGGACCTGGAGGCTTCGGCCGCGGACATGCAGGCGCTTTGCGACAGCTATGCCTTGCCCAGGACCAGCGGAACCGTGCCGGAGCCGCAGCAGATCATCATTTCGCTTTCGGCCGAGGCGGTGCCCTTCGGCGCGGCAGCCCCCGATGTCGTGCAGTTCTTCGAGGTCTACCGGCTGACCGACGGCGCCTGCGTCTGGGAGCCGTTCTGATGGCCGCCCAGAATCGTGCAATTCCGGCTGGAACTGGCGCAAACCCTGATGTAGGAACGCCACAGGTCGTGAAGTTGGTTCGGATGTGGTGTCCTTGTCCTGTCCTATCGGATAGGGTCGACACAGGCCGGTCAGGTTCGGCCGTGTTCAGCAATCTGGTGTTCCGGTCAGCATCGGCTCCGGCGCCACAAAAAAAATGGAGTCGAGGATGTCGAATATCGGACGTATTGTTCTGGTCATGGCAATGGCAGCAGTCGTCGCAGCCTGCGCGCCCAAAGCGCCCGAGCCCGCACCGGAAATCACCGTCGAGCCGACGGAAACCGGCAAGTACAAGTAATTGCTCGGCGCGGGCCCGGCGGCTTTCGTCGTCTGGGCCTGCGCCAGTCCCCGGCCTCCTGCTGAGCGGTTGCAGGCCTGAAATTTCGCCACATTTGCAGGTAGATCCGCGGCGCACCCGGGCCATCGGCTGCTTTTTGCCCGGCCGCCCTGCCGCTTGCCCATCAAGGAGCCTGGCCCGATGCTGAAACACCGTGGCTTTCCTGGCCGCATGCCCGGAACCGATTTCCAGTTCACCATCCGCCGCGCCAACCTCAAGGACGGCCCGGCCAAGTTGATACGCCGGGAACGCTTTCGCGACCGCAAGCACGCCGACCGGATGGCGGACCAGACCTTCATGGCGGCGCTCTGGCAATGCTTCGGCGACCGGCCCTTCGAGCGTGGCAATCTGGATGCCGGGCGCCTGTCCTGGCTTCTCGGGCGTGAGGTGGTGCCGGCCGAGGACCCCTTTGATCCGGTCTCTTACGACGCGATCCTGCGCATCGACGTCAAGCGCGCCGAGGCAGCGTTTCCGCAGGTCTTTGCCCCAGACGCGCCGCAGATCATCGGCGACGACCGCGATGACGGGGATGACTGGGCATGAAGCCGCCGATGCCGCCCGCGATCCGGCAAGCTTTCGCGCATCCGCCCGGAGCCCCCGTCATTGCAATTGCAATGCGGTTTTTGTCGGGGGATTGTTTCCGTATGGGCGGCAGTCCGAACCGGCGCAGCCCGTGCACTGGACGTAATACCCCTTCCCCTTCCCTGCGGTCCGGCCCGTCCCAGGCCGGACCGGCCTCTTTCCGCCGGTGCCTTGCCGATTGCGTGAAGTGGATGAGAAACTGCTTGGATATCTGTGTTCTTGCTGTAGAATCTGCTGCAATAACAACAAACCAACGAGGCAGTTCTCCATGCGGAAGTCGCTTATCACCGTCGCAATTCTTACCCTGTCCCTTGCCGGCTGCATGCAGGACCCGACCTCGCGCGGGCTTGCCGGTGCCGCAGCCGGGGCGCTGGTCGCCGATGCGCTGGACGAAAACATGCTGGCCGGGGCCGCGCTTGGCGGCGTTGCCGGTTTTGCCACCTGCGGGATCGAGGTCGGCCTGCCGCCCTGCAACTCGGGCTACTGAACGACTGATTGAACCGGCCGCCTGCGGGCGGTCATATCCGAACCATGGGACCATCCGGGCAAACCGCCCGGGTGGTCCTTTGCTTTTCTGCGCCTGAGGGGGACGTCGATGTTCAAGAAGATCCTGATCGCCAACCGGGGCGAGATCGCCTGCCGGGTGATCAAGACCGCACGCAAGCTGGGGATTGCGACCGTCGCCGTCCATTCCGACGCCGATCGCAATGCGCTGCATGTGCGGATGGCGGACGAGGCGGTGCATATCGGGCCTTCCCCCGCCGCGCAGTCCTATATCGTCATCGACAGGATCATGGCGGCGGTGAAGGCAACCGGGGCCGAGGCGGTGCATCCCGGCTACGGGTTCCTGTCGGAAAACATGACCTTTGCGGCGGCGCTGGAGGCGGCGGGGGTGGTCTTCATCGGCCCGCCGTCCCCCGCGATCGAGGCGATGGGCGACAAGATCACTTCGAAGAAACTGGCGCAGGCGGCGGGGGTGTCCACGGTTCCCGGCCATATGGGCCTGATCGCCGACGCGGAGGAGGCGGCGCGGATCGCAGACCAGATCGGCTATCCGGTGATGATCAAGGCTTCTGCGGGCGGCGGCGGCAAGGGCATGCGGATCGCCTGGAACGACGCCGAGGCGCGGGAGGGCTTTCAGTCCTCGAAGAACGAGGCGGCGGCCAGTTTCGGCGATGACCGCATCTTCATCGAGAAATTCGTGACCCAGCCCCGCCACATCGAGATCCAGGTCCTCGCCGATCAACACGGCAACTGCGTCTACCTGCACGAACGCGAATGCAGCATCCAGCGGCGGAACCAGAAGGTCATCGAAGAGGCGCCCTCGCCCTTCCTTGACGCGGCGACCCGCAAGGCGATGGGCGAACAGGCCTGCGCGCTGGCAAAGGCCGTGGGCTACACGTCAGCGGGCACGGTGGAGTTCATCGTCGACGGCAACCGCAACTTCTATTTCCTGGAAATGAATACCCGTTTGCAGGTCGAACACCCGGTCACCGAGCTGATCACCGGCATTGATCTGGTGGAACAGATGATCCGGGTGGCGAATGGCGAGCCTCTGCCATTCCGCCAGGAGGACCTGACGATCAACGGCTGGGCGATGGAATCGCGGCTTTACGCCGAAGACCCCTACCGGAACTTCCTGCCCTCCATCGGACGGCTGACCCGCTACCGCCCGCCGGTCGAAGGTCCGACCGCGACCGGGATCGTGCGCAACGATACCGGCGTGTTCGAGGGCGGCGAGATCAGCATGTTCTACGACCCGATGATCGCCAAGCTCTGCACCTGGGCCCCGACCCGCGCCGGGGCGATTGCGGAAATGCGTCAGGCGCTGGACACATTCGAGGTCGAAGGCATCGGCCACAACCTGCCCTTCTGCAGCGCGGTGATGGACCATCCGCGTTTCGTGTCCGGCAACATCACCACGGCCTTCATCGCCGAGGAATACCCCGACGGCTTCAAGGGTGCGACGCTTGACGCGGTGACCCTGCGCCGGGTTGCCGCCGCCGCCGCCGCCATGAACCGGGTGGCCGAGATCCGGCGCACGCGGATTTCCGGCACCATGGACAACCACACCCGGCGGGTCGGCGACGACTGGATGGTCAGCCTGCAGGGCGAGGTTTTCGCGGTGACGATCAGTGCCGACCCCAACGGGTCGACCGTGACCTTCGCGGATGGCGCGGCGCTGCGGGTGGAAAGCGACTGGACGCCGGGCAAACCCCTGGCCCGGGTCTGGATCGACGGCACGACGCTGGCGATCAAGACCGCCAAGATCCCGATGGGCTTTCGCATGCGCCTGCGCGGGGCCGACCTGAAGGTGCATGTCCGCACCCCGCGCCAGCATGATCTGGCCGGGCTGATGCTGGAAAAGGCCCCGCCGGACACGTCGAAATACCTGCTTTGCCCGATGCCGGGGCTGGTGGTCAGGATCAACGTTGCGGTTGGCGACGAGGTGCAGGAGGGTCAGGCCCTTGCCACGGTCGAGGCGATGAAGATGGAGAACATTCTCAAGGCGGAACGTCGTGGCATCGTGAAGGCGGTGAAGGCCAGCGCCGGGGCAAGCCTGAAGGTGGATGACGTGATCCTGGAGTTCGAGTGATGGCGCGTGTTCCACGCCCGGCCAGCAACCACGCCTCCTCGTTCGACTTCGTCTCCTCGTCGGCCTGGTTCTGGCGAGGAGTGACGAAGTCATCGACGAGCGGTTGCGCGCTACCGCCCCGCCGGGTTGCGCTCCAGCATCTCTTCGCGGCGCAGCGGGAAGCGGTCGATGGCATGCACCAGCTCGCGGATCGACCAGGCGGCGGGGGCGCGGCGCTTTACCTCGCCGTCCTTGTCCATCAGGACCAGCGAGAACCCGCGCGGCCGCAGCCGCTGGCGCACGGCGCTGCGGGCATCCGGGTCGGTGTCGGTGATCACGACGACATCGCGGTCTTCCAGACTGGCCAGCTCTGCCTCGATGTTCTGCATCTGTCGGCGGAAGTTGGGATCGTTCGGCGTGTCGGCAAAGACCACCACCGGGCGGCGCAGCCAGAGGAACTGATCAAGATCGCCGATATCCGCCGCCTCATAGGGCCCGGCGGCGAAAGCGGGCGGCTCTTCGGCAAGCGCGGCGAAGGGCAGGACGGCGGCGAAAGCCAGGATATGGATCAGTTTCATGCGGCACCCCTATGGGTTGGATATAGGGCAAGGCCGCAGGAAACCCAAGGACATGCCGGGGCCTGACCCTGGCCAATGAGACGAGGACGCAATGGCGGACAAGCTGAAGACCTGGGCGGCGCTGGCGGCGCGCGAACTGAAGGGGGCGGCGCCCGAAACGCTGGTCTGGAACACGCTGGAGGGGATCGCGGTCAAGCCGCTCTACACCGCCGCCGACGTGGCGGGCCTGCCGCAGCTGGACGAGGTGCCGGGCGTGGCCCCCTTCACCCGAGGGGTGAAGGCGACAATGTATGCCGGGCGGCCCTGGACGATCCGCCAGTATGCGGGCTTTTCCACGGCCGAGGAATCGAACGCCTTCTTCCGCAAGGGCCTTGGCGCAGGGCAGCAGGGCGTGTCGGTGGCCTTCGACCTTGCCACCCACCGGGGCTATGACTCTGACCACCCGCGCGTGCTGGGCGACGTGGGCAAGGCCGGGGTGGCGATCGACAGCGTCGAGGACATGAAGATCCTCTTCGACGGCATCCCCCTTGAAAAGATCAGCGTCTCCATGACGATGAACGGCGCGGTCATCCCGATCCTTGCCAGCTTCATCGTGGCGGGCGAGGAGCAGGGGGTGCCCCGCGCGGCGCTGTCCGGCACGATCCAGAACGACATCCTGAAGGAATTCATGGTGCGGAACACCTATATCTATCCGCCGGAGCCTTCGATGCGGATCGTGGCGGACATCATCGAATTCACCGCCAAAGAGATGCCGAAGTTCAACTCGATCAGCATCAGCGGCTACCACATGCAAGAGGCCGGGGCGAACCTGGTGCAGGAGCTGGCCTTCACGCTGGCGGACGGGCGTGAATACGTGCGGTCCGCCCTTGCGCGCGGGATGGACGTGGACGATTTCGCCCCGCGCCTGTCGTTCTTCTTCGCCATCGGGATGAACATCTTCATGGAGGCTGCCAAGCTGCGCGCTGCCCGGCTGCTGTGGCACCGGATCATGTCGGGTTTCGGCGCGAAGACGGACGCAAGCCTGATGCTGCGCACGCATTGCCAGACCTCCGGGGTCAGTTTGCAGGAGCAAGATCCCTACAACAACGTAATCCGCACCGCCTATGAGGCGATGGCGGCGGTGCTGGGCGGCACGCAAAGCCTGCACACCAACGCGCTGGACGAGGCGATTGCCCTGCCGACCGAATTCAGCGCCCGCATCGCGCGGAATACCCAGCTGATCCTGCAGGAGGAGACGGGCATCACCCATGTCGTCGACCCCCTTGCGGGCAGCTACTATGTCGAAAGCCTGACCGATCAGCTTGCGACCGAGGCCTGGAAGATCATCGAAGAGGTCGAGGCGATGGGCGGCATGACCAAGGCGGTGGCCTCCGGCATGCCGAAGCTGCGGATCGAGGAATCGGCGGCCCGCAGGCAGGCGATGATCGACCGGGGGGATGAGGTGATCGTCGGGGTCAACAAGTACCGAAAGGACAGCGAAGACCCGATCGACATCCGCGACATCGACAACATCGCGGTGCGCGAGGCGCAGATTGCCCGGCTGAAGGCCACCCGCGCCGCCCGGGATGAGGCCCGTGCGCAAGCGGCGCTGGACGAACTGACCCGCCGGGCGGGCCATGACGGGAACCTTCTGGACGCAGCCATTGACGCCGCCCGCGCGCGGGCCACGGTCGGGGAGATTTCGGACGCCATGGAAAAGGTCTTCGGCCGCCACCGTGCGGAGGTGAAAACGCTCGCGGGGGTCTATGGGGCCGCCTATGAGGGCGACGCGGGCTTTCAGAGGATCCAGAGGGACGTCGAGGCCTTTGCCGAGGCTGAGGGGCGCAGGCCCCGGATGCTGGTGGTCAAGATGGGGCAAGACGGGCATGACCGGGGGGCGAAGGTCATCGCCACGGCATTCGCCGACATCGGCTTTGACGTCGACGTGGGCCCCCTGTTCCAGACGCCCGACGAGGCCGCGCAGGACGCGATCGACAACGATGTCCACGTCATCGGGATCAGCAGCCAGGCGGCGGGGCACAAGACGCTGGCCCCGAAGCTGATCGAGGTTCTGAACGACCGCGGGGCGGGGGACATCCTTGTCATCTGCGGCGGGGTGATCCCGCAGCAGGATTATGCGTTCCTGAAAGGGGCCGGGGTGAAGGCGATCTTCGGGCCGGGGACCAATATCCCGGAGGCGGCGAAAGAGATTCTGGACCTGATCCGGGCAACGAGGGGCTGAGTGACCACAGTGGTCAGATTCGGAAAGCGTTATTATATCAAATAGATACGAGTGGACGTTAGGGGGTTGTTAACTTTTGGCGGCGGCCCGAAGGTCAGCCGCCGATATGTTCCAGCGTCAGGGTCGTGCGATCACTGGCTTCGGTTCCGTCCGCAAAGCCTTCGCCTGACCAGTCATAGGTGAAAAGCTTCGGATACCTTCCCGGCTTCATGTCCTTGATCGTGTAGACCGAGCCATTGCGCTGCTTCTGGTGGCCAATGCCCCAGGTGATGTGAACCGCTTCATGATCCAGCGTCTTCTTTCCGCGCTTCTTCGACGTGCAGGAAATGATCGCGAACAGCTGCACTGCCCGCATCTTCAGCAAGACCTTTATCGGCTCGCTGGTGCGGCTGTTGAAGGTCAGGTCGGTCAGGCGACCAAGAAACGGCATCCCGGCGCGGCTGCCGTCCAGCTTCCAGCAGGCCTCATCGACAAAGGTCAGCTTTTGCGAGGTCGGCCCCGCCTCACCTTCGAGATAATGCTCAAAGCCGGAGGGTTGGCTGAAGGTCAGCCGGATCGGGGCTTCGATCTTGAAATCGACCGTACCGTAGACACCTGCAGAATCCTTCCACTTGCCAGAGGATACGACTGTCAGCTTGTAGCGCCCGCAGGCCACAAGGGCATTGCGAAGCTCTGGTTCATGGTTGGCTTCAGAAGAATCTTCGTCGGCCAGCCGCAAGACCTGCACCATCTTGTCGTGACCAAGGACAAACCGCACCAGTGCCGACAGATCGCCGGTCTGCTGACATTCCTTGACCTTCTCGGGAAAGCAGACCTGCCAGAAGCGGGCGTTTAATGTGCGGATGACTTCGACCAGATCATCGTTAGCCTGCATTCCCAAAAGCTGCCGCTGGCGTTCCAGCCCGCTTGCCGCCTTCGCGCCCGATTCCAGCGTTTCACAATCCGCCGCCGGGCTTGCGGCCATCTTCCGCCAGCCGCCGAACACCCTTCGGGTTGCCTCGCCCGAAAGAAGGTCATTCGCGGCGCGCGCCTTGTCGCCATCCGGGTCGCCATTCTTCTTGATGTCGCGATAGATCTCGGAAACCTGGGTCGACATGCGATCTTCGATGGATTTCTGCCGCCACCGGTCCAGTTGCAGGTTGAGCCGATCCGCAAAGCTGATCCCGGCACCCGAGAAATGGTCGATGGGTATGATGATGCTGTCGGTATCCTGCACCGGGATATGCAGAAAAGCGTCGGAGCCGTCTTCGTAGAACCCCCAGTGCAACCGGCTTTCGGGCGGGATCGGGGTCTTCGGGGTGATCTCCAGCGTGGCGGTGCGGGCCAGAACCAGCCCGTCGGGTTCTAGGATCAGGCCGGAGATCGCGCCTGCGCCTTCGGGCAGGCCGGTGCTTGTTGCGACGGGGGTTGCGGTGATGCGGGTGTCCGTCAGCAGGGCACCGTCCGGGAAGGTCAGCAAAAAGTCATCCCCCGCCGCGTTCGTCACCCTGATCTTGCCGCCATCCGGGCCGATGACGCCGACCTTGGACGCAGCCTCGTCGCCGGTGATGCCAAGGTTCAAGGGCGCAGGGGGTGCGGTCAGGAACGCCTCAAGCTCGGCCTCGGGTTCAGCCCGCCCGGCAAGCGGCCAGAGAAGCAGAAGAGCCAAGAGTATCCGCATGGAATCGCTCCCTCAAATGTCGGGAAGCGTAGCACGGATCCGCTAAAGTTCGATCTCGCCGTTTGGGCCGGGAACCGGGGTATCCGGCAGCGCCGGCCTTGGCACCAGAGGCGCATTGCGGCGGATCAGGATGTCGCCGTTCGGCAGCATCACCGGCCCGTCGTAGTTCTGGAAATCATCGATCAGCGCGATCAGCTGTTGCAGCTTCGGGCCGACCTCGGCGCCGAACCCTTCCAGCGCCGGTCCCACTTCGTCCAGCGCCTTGCCCATTTCATCCAGCGCCGGCTGCATTTCCTTCATCAGACCGCGCAGGACCAGCCTTGCGCCCTCTTCCACCAGGCTGAAGCCGTCGCTGTCGGGCGTCGGCACCGGATCGGTCTCCTGCGCGAAGGCAGGGGACGCGGCCAGCAGAAGGGCACATGCGACTCTCATGCACGCAATATGGGCGCACCTGCCGTCCAGTTCAAATCACATCTGCCAGGTCAAGCGTCACCGGAAAATGGTCCGACGCCTGCAAGAGCGCTGCGGCAAGCTTCGGGTCACCGGCGACGCCGGGATCGTTGAGCGGATGCCAGATCCGCCAGCTGGCGCCTTTGCCGACCAGATCGGGCGAGACCATGATGAAATCCAGGAGCGCCTCGAAGAAGCGTTTCTGCGGGGCAAGGTAGAACCGCGCCGTGGTCGGCATCAGGCCGACCTTGCTTTGCAGCGCGAGGGCCGCGTGCGGATCGGTCAGTTGCAGGGCCGCATCGGTGGAGGTGCCCAGCACGATCTCTACCCCCGAATGGCCGAACAGCTTTTCGAACTCGTCGATCCCCGGTCCGTCGTTGAAATCGCCCAGCACGACCAGGCTGTCGCCGGCGCGCAGATGCGCCTCTACCCGCTGCCGCAGCCAGAGGCATTGCGCCAGCTGCTTGCGGCGGTTCTGGATCGAGAGCCGGACCTGCGCCTCGCGCCCGACCGCGCCATAGGGGTTCTTCGACTTGGCATGCACCCCGATCAGCCGCAGCCGGGTACCGCCGCTGGTGGTGACGGCCAGTTCCAGCGGCGGCTTGGAAAAGCGGATCGTCTCGGTCACCGCATCGCCGTCAAGGTCATAGCGGAAGGTGCCGTCGAAGCGCGGCGCGTCGGCCGAGCCGTGACCGGTGGACACCGTACCCACCGGGTCGTGGTGCAGGCGCAGCCGGTCGGGATCATACAGGCAGGAGATCTCTTGTTCGGTCTCAGAGACAAAGCCGATCACCGCCTTGCGGGCGCGCAGGCCGTAGGTGGCCGCGAAGCTTTCCAGCGCGGTGACGGTGGAGCGGTGGCCGCTGGTGTCGGGGGCTTCGATCACCAGGACCAGATCGGCGTCAAGCGCGGTGAAGACCACGCCCAGCGCGCCCAGCTGTTCGGCCCGTGTCGTCTTGTAGCGGGCCGAGGGCCCGTCGTCGGCCAGCATCCGGCCCCGGTCGTCGAAAAGTGCGTTGAACCATTCGACATTGTAGGTCGCCAGCCGCAGCGGTCTGGCGGGCGCGTCCATCAGGCGGCCTGCCGGGCGCTGATCTCGCGCCAGGCCTCGTTGATCAGCTGCATCCGGCGTTCGGCAAGCTTCATCGCCTCGGGCGGGACGCCCCGGGCCTGCATCACATCGGGATGGGTGTCGCGGACCAGCGCCTTCCAGGCGGCCCGGGCTTCGGCCCGGGTGGCGCCGGGGGCCAGGCCCAGCACGTCATGCGGATCGCGCGGCGCGCCTTCGACCAGCCGGGCGCGCACGATGCGGAAGCAGCGTGCGTCCAGGCCGAAGACATCGGCCACTTCGGTCAGGAAGGCATCTTCGCCGGCGTGATAGGATCCGTCGGCCAGCGCGATCTGAAACAGCGCCTCCAGGATGTCGACCAGCACATGATGGTCGTCGGCGCAGATCGGGCGGCCCTCGGGATTGAACAGCCGCGCGACCTTGCGGGCATAGGCGTCGAACCCCGCCACGTCCTGCCGCGCCAGGTTGAACACCCGAGCGGCATGGGCCTCTTCGCCTTCGGGGAAGGTGAAGATGCGGCGGAAGGCGGTAACCTCGTCGCGCGTCACCATGCCGTCGGCCTTGGCCATCTTGGCCCCCAGTGCGAGCACCGCAATCGTGAAGCCAAGCGACTGTTCGGGCGCGGACTGGCTGCGCAGACGGTCAAAGACGACGGACAGCGGTTCACCCTTGGCAAGGGCGGACAGGGCTTCGGCGATGCGGGTCCAGATCGACATGATGCGGCAGCTTACCTTCCCCTGCGGGGGATGTCAGAGGAATTTCTGCATCAGCACAAGGTCGATGAACCGGCCGAACTTGTGGCCCGCTTCGGGCAGGCGGGCGATGGTCGCAAAGCCCATGGCCGCGTGAAAGGCGACCCCGTCCGGGTTCTCGGCCGAGACGCCCGCGATCATCTGATGCGCGCCCGCCGACCTGGCATGGTCGCAGATGGCAACGATCAGCGCCCGCCCGATGCCCCGCCCCTGCGCGGCAGGGGCCAGCAGGATCGAATGTTCCATCGCCGTCGCATAGCCTGCGCCGGCGCGGAACTGCGCATAGCTGGCAAAGCCCAGAAGGCCTGTGTCCATGGCCACGAAGGTCGCGTGGCCCAGGGCGTCGCGGTCGAGGATCAGGCGGGCGACATCTGCCTCGGACTTCTCCACCGGGTTGAAGGTGACCGTCGTGTCGCGGATGCAGGGATTCCACAGGGCTGCGATCGCGGCGGCATCCTGCGGGGTGGCGCGGTGGATCATGCCAGCACTCGCGGCCCATCGGGTGTGTCGATCACCGCCTGCAGGGCGATGGCGGGGCCGTCCCGAAGGACCACGCGCGGATCGTCCAGACCGGTCAGCGCGCCGCGCAGGGCCTTTTGGTCGGGATGCGTGATCTCCAGCCGGGTCAGGCGCAGCCCGTGGTCCGGCAGCGCAGCGGCCGGGTGCAGCGGGCCATCCCACCGGATCAGCGCCGGACAAGCCCCGCCCAGCGGCAGACGGCCGTCCAGAGGCACCGCCATGCGCCAGCGATAGTCCCCGCGCGACAGGACCATCGGATCGCCCCATCCTGCCGGGCCGGCGGCAAGCGCACCCTCCAGATCATCGGTCGCGACCACCCAGTTCGCCAGCCGGGGCGGCCCCGAGAAGCGGTCCATGTCGAACCAGCGCGGCCGGGCCGGAACGGGGGCGCCCGGGTCGGCGGCGATGACCTCAAGATACAGGTCGCCCAGGCCCAGAAGCCGGTTGTGCGTGCCCATTGCCGCGTGCGTGCCGCCCCCCGCCATCGGCACGCCGAACAGATCCTCGACCAGGGCGACGCCCGCTTCCAGCCGCCCGGCCACCACCGCCAGATGGTCGACCCGCAGCATCAGGCGGCCTTGGTCACGCGGGGTTCCGCCTTCAGCGCCAGGGCCAGCGCCTGAAGCCGCGCCTGTGCCACTTCGCCGAAGAGACCCTCGCCGTCCGGTGTCAGCTCCAGCTCCAGCACCCGCCGCTTTGCCTGCCAGACCAGCCGCCCGGCCTTGGCCGGATCGCCGACCGAGAACATCGCGCCGAAGCGCATCGCCTTGCCCAGCACCTCGGCCGCCTGGATCTGGTCTTCGGTCAGCAGCCGGAACATCGGCTCCAGCCGCGAGCCCGAGCGGCTGTTCTTGTAGCGGTGCAGCAGCGCCAGCCCCAGGAACACCCGGCCGGGATGGTCCAGCCCGCCAAGGTTCGCCCGCGTCGCATTGTCGAAACAGGCCTCGGCCCGGAAATCGGGATGCGCGCGCCAGGTGGTGTCGTGCAGAAGGCAGGCGGCCTTGATCAGGCGCAGCTGGTCCTTCGAGGCTTCGGGGAAAAGCGGCAAGAGGAAGTCGAAAAGCTTGCGGCCGAAGCCCGGAATCCGCGCCTGCACCAGTTCGGTCATCCGGGCCGCCTCGATCAGCGGGTCGCGGGCGCGCAGCTTTTCCGGCATGTGTTCGTACAGCAGCCCCTCGCGGATGCCATAGGCCGAGACGTCGATCTCGGAGGGGGCGAACTGCACCAGAAGCTCGCGCAGCACCTCGCAGGCCAGGGGGACCAGCTCCATCCGCTCGGCGCTGGTGCCGGTGCGGCCGCGCAGGACGGCAAGGTCAGCCACTGCCAGCCAGTCGAGCGTGGCGTCCAGACCCTGCGGCGTCATGCGGTATTCGTGCAGGACGGTCAGCGGATAGGTCCGCCGCTCCATGTCCAGCCGGGCGATCACCCGCCAGCTGCCGCCGACAAGGTAGATCCGCTCGCCCGAGGATTTCAGCAGGACCTGCGCCGCTTTCAGGATCCTGGTGATATGGGCAAGGCGCAGCTTCGGGTCGGCCGAGATCTGTTGCAGGCGGAACGGGCCCAGAGGCGTGGAAATCCGCTTGCCGACGCGGCCATCCCCGATCCGCGCCAGTTCCATCGAGTTGCCGCCGATGTCGCAGACGATGCCCTTGGCGTCGGGCCAGCCCAGAAGCACGCCCTGCGCCGAAAGCCGGGCCTCTTCGTCGCCGTCGATGACATGCAGGCGCAGCCCGGTCTCGCGCAGGACTTCGGCCTGGAACTCGGGGCCGTCCTCGGCCTCGCGGGTGGCGGCGGTGGCGACGACGGTCAGCGGGTTGACCCCCATCCCCTCGGCCAGCAGCGCAAAGCGGCGCAGCGCCGACAGCGCCCGGACCCGGCCCTGCGGATGCAGGCGGCCGGTCTCGGCCAGGCCCTTGCCCAGACCGCACATGATTTTTTCATTGAAGAAATAGGCCGGAGACCGCGCCGCCCCGTCGAAGACCACCATCCGGACCGAGTTCGACCCGACATCGACCACCCCGACCCGCGACAGCGCGCGGGCAGAAGGGTCATCGAACAGGGGCTTGCCGAAGGGGCCGTCGTCCTCATCCTCGGGCGGGGGAGCGTTTCCGTCGGCAGGCATGGCAGAATCCCCTTCGTCTTGCGGCGGCATGGTGACGCCCCACCGGCGCGCGGTCAACCGGATGGGCGCCGCCAGATTTCTTCGCGGAGATCTGCAGAGTTCCTTGAAGGATCCCGGACCCGGCCCTTGCAGACCCGGCCCTTGCGGACCGACTCAGTTTGCAGCGGCGTCGCCGTCGTCGGCGTCATCCTTCACCGGCACCAGACGCGGTGCGTCCTTCGCCCCCGCCGTGCCCCGGCCCGACAGCGAGGGGTTTTCCATGAAGAACTGATGGCAGTTGAACAGCGCGCCATCCCGCGGATCAAGGTCGCGGGTGTAGCTGCCATCCGGGGCCAGCACCCAGCTTTGCGCCTCGTCCCCCATATTCGCGGCCATGATCTGGGTCAGGATCTGGCTTTTCACCGTCGGGTTATGCGCTTCGACCAGGGTTTCGACCCGGCAGGTCAGGTTGCGGCCCATCCAGTCGGCGCTGGAGAAGAACACCCGCGCCTTCCGGTGCGGCAACCCGTGGCCATTGCCGAAGCAGACGATGCGGGAATGTTCCAGGAACCGCCCGACGATCGACTTGACCCGGATGTTCTCGCTCAGGCCTTTCACGCCGGGGCGCAGGCCGCAGATGCCGCGGATCACCAGGCTGATCTTCACCCCGGCCTGGCTGGCCGCGTAAAGCGCGTCGATCACGTCGGGGTCGATGACCGAGTTCATCTTGGCCCAGATCTCGCCCGGACGCCCGGCGCGGGCATGGTCGGCTTCGGCGGCGATCAGTTCCAGCAGACGGGGTTTCATGCTGATCGGGGCGATCGCAAGGTTCTCCAGCCCCTCGGGCTGCACATAGCCCGACAGGTAGTTGAACACCTTGGTCGCATCGCGACCAAGGGCGGCGTCGCAGGTGAAGAACGACAGGTCGGTATAGATCCGCGCGGTGATCGGGTGGTAATTGCCGGTGCCGTAGTGGGTATAGGTCACCAGATGGTCGCCCTCGCGCCGGACCACGGTGCTGATCTTGGCATGGGTCTTGTAGTTGACGAAGCCGTAGACGACATGCGCGCCCGCGCGTTCCAGCCGCCGGGATTGCCGGATGTTTGCCGCCTCGTCGAAGCGGGCCTTCAGTTCGACCAGCGCGGTGACCGATTTCCCGGCCTCGGCCGCTTCGCACAGCGCACTGACGATCGGGCTGTCCCAACTGGTGCGGTACAGGGTCTGTTTGATCGCCAGCACGTTCGGATCGCGGGCCGCCTGTTCCAGGAAGCGGATCACCATGTCGAAAGTCTCATAGGGGTGGTGCAGCAGCATGTCCTTCTGGCGGATCGCGGCGAACATGTCGCCGTCGTGATCCTCGACCCGTTCCGGCACGCGGGGAGCGAAGGGCGGCCACATCAGGTCCTTGCGGCTGGACAGGATCAGTTCCTTCAGGTCGGCGACGCCCAGAAGACCCTTGACCTCGACCACCTCGTCTTCGGTGACCGCCAGTTCCTCCATGATCAGCGCGCGCATCTCTTCGGGCGCGCCGGCCGACAGCTTCAGGCGGATCACCTCGCCCCGGCGGCGGCGTTTCAGCGCGGATTCGAACTCGCGCACCAGATCTTCGGCCTCGTCCTCGACTTCAAGGTCGCTGTCGCGCAGGACGCGGAAGGCACAGTGGCCCTTGTCGGCATAGCCGGGGAACAGCATGTCGAGATGCAGAAGCAGCAGCTCTTCCAGCGGCAGGAAGCGGTGCTCGCCGTCCTTGCCGGGCAGGGCCACGAAGCGGGCGATCTGCTGCGGGATCGGCAGCAGCGCCTTCAGCGCGCGCTGGTCGGCGACCCGCTCCAGCTCCAGCGCCAGGCTGAACCCGGTGTTCGGGATGAAGGGGAACGGGTGCGCCGGGTCGATGGCCAGCGGAGACAGCACCGGAAACACGTTGTTGAGGAAGTAGGCTTCCAGATGCTTCAGGTCGCGCGCCGTCAGCTTCGAGCGCGCGACGATGCTGATTCCCTCGGCCTCCATCTCCTTGCGCAGGCGGTTGTAGGTGGTCTGCTGGGTCTGCATCAGGCGCCGGGCATCGGCGTTGACCAGGTGCAGCTGTTCGGCCGGGCTGCGGCCGTTCTCGGACAGGGTGGCGTTGCCGTTGCGCAATTGCGCCCGCAGGCCCGCGACGCGGACGGTATAGAACTCATCCAGGTTGGTGGCACTGATCGACAGGAACCGCAGCCGTTCCAGCAAGGGCACGGCGGGGTTGGCCGCCTCTTCCAGGACGCGCCAGTTGAAGGCCAGCCAGGAAAGCTCGCGGTTGAAGTAGCGTCCCGGCCCGGCCGTTTCGGCGAAGGGCAGCTCGGTCGCGGCGGGAAAGGCGGAATTCAGGAAGTCGGCTTGGGTCATGGGGGGCTTATGCCGTGCGCAATGTTACGGACTTATGACAGTCTTTCACTCGCCCGAAAGCCTGTCCAGCACGGCGGCGGCAAGCGGGCGGGTGATCGGGCGGCCTTCGGCCAGCGCCTGTCCGTCCAGCTCTGCGACCAGCGCGCGCGCGGCGGCGATCTGCCGGGGCATCCGGCTGACCAGAAAGGGAATCAGGTTCAGGGGCACCGCGACCTGCCGGTCGGCGAATAGCTTGACCAGTACCGCCGACAGAAGCGCGTCATCGGGAGCTTCAAGCCGCGCGACCGGCGTGGCCTGCAGCCGGCTGGTCAGGTCGGCAAGCCCGAGGCCCCAGTCGCGCGGCGGGGTTCGCGCGGTCAGCAGCAGCGGACGGTTGCCGCCGATGAAGTTCACCAGATGAAAAAGCGCCGCCTCATCCGCCGCCCGGCCCGCCACGGCCGCGGCGTCCTCGACCGCCACCGCCCCCCCGGCGAGGGCGGCGATGTCCAGATCGGCCAGACCGGCACCACTGACGATCCTTGCGCCGGATTCGGCCGCCCAGACATGGGCCAGATGCGTCTTGCCCGCACCCTCGGGCCCGACCAGGACCAACCGCCCCTGCGGCCAGCCGCCGGTCCTGTCAACCATGCCAAGCGCCAGCGCGTTCGAGGACGAGACGAAGAAATCCGCCCGCGTCAGCGCCACGGTGCCGGGCAGATCGAAGGCAAGCTGCCGGATCACGCGCCCTCTCTGCCCGCCGGCTTGCGGCTTTGCCGGGACGGTGGCTTTGACTGGGCCCTTGGCGGTGCGGGCGGCGGTGCGGGCGGCGGTGCGGGCGGCGGTGCGGGCGGCGGTGCGGGGTTTGGCCGCGGCAGGGCTTCTGCCAGGCTTTCGGCGACCCCCGATCCCGCCCCCGATCCCGCCCCCGAGTCTTCCCCCGGCCTGGTGCCGCGATACAGCAGGCTGGCCTGGTATTGCTCGAAGGCAAAGCGGGTCAGCACCCCGATCATCGCCGCGACCGGCACCGCGATCAGCATGCCGACGAAGCCGAACACCGATCCGAAGGCCGACAGCGCAAAGAGAAGCCACACCGGATGCAGGCCCACCGACTTGCCGATCAGCTTCGGCGTCAGGATATTGCCTTCGATGAACTGCCCGCCGGCAAAGACCGCCGCCACCACCGCGATCGAGGTCCAGTCGCCCCAGAACTGGAACAGCGCCAGCCCGATCGCCAGAACCCCGCCGACCAGCGAGCCGACATAGGGGATGAAGGTGATCGCTCCGGCGACCGCCCCCACGATCAGCCCGTATTGCAGTCCCGCCAGCATCAGCCCGATGATGTAGTAGGTGCCCAGCAAGAGGCAGACCGACAGCTGCCCGCGCACGAAGCCCGCCAGCACGGTGTCAATCTCTCCGGCCAGCCGCCGGACGGTGGGTGCATGGTCCAGCGGCAGCATCGCATCGACCCGCGCGATCATCCGGTCCCAGTCCAGCAAGAGATAGAAGGCCACCACCGGAACCACGATGATGAAGATCACGATCGACACGATCCCGATCGCCGAGGACACCAGCCCCCCCGCCAGCTGTCCGCCGCGCTGCTGGATCGCCAGCCCGATATCCTGCAGTGTCTTGCGCACGATCGAGGTTTCGTCGGCTAGGTCGGGGAACTGTTCGACCATGAAGGCCTGCAGCTGGCGGGCCATCTCGGGCGCGGAATTGACCAGCGAGGTCAGCTGGTTGACCAGCGAGGGAATCAGCGCCAGCACCAGAAGGATGAAGGTCACAAGGGCCACCAGCGAGATCAGCGAGGTCGCCGCCACCCGGCTTAGGCCCAGCCGCTCCAGCCGGTCGGCGACCGGATCAAGGAAATAGGCGATGGCTCCACCGACCAGGAAGGGCAGCAGCACGTTGCCAAGAAACCACAGCAGCAGAAGGCCGATCACCGTGGCGATGCCCCAGTATCTCAGCTGGTCCCGGATCGGCAGCGCCATGGTCAGACCCTCTTGCGACTGTCCACATATCGCCCGCGCTGCAGCGCCGCGCAAGGGTCTGCGACCGGCAAGGCGGGCGGGGCCCGTACAGGGCCCCGCCCGTCCCGATCTGACACCGGTCAGGTCTGATGGCAGTCGGGTCTGGTGGCAGTCGGGTCTAGTGGCAGTTGGGGCGCGTGCCCGGCAGCAGGACCTTGTCGATCACATGGATCACGCCGTTGTCGGCCATGATGTCGGCCACGATCACCGTCGCGACTTCGCCCGTTCCGTCGGCGATGGTGACGGCCGTGCCCGAGTTGGTGACGCAGGTCCGCTGGCTGGTCAGCACCGGCTTGAAGGTCGTGGACCCGACCGGAATGCCGGCGGCGGTCAGCTTGCGGTCATCGACATGGTACAGCAGGATATCGGTCAGCTGCTGGCGGTTCTCGGGCTTGAGCAGCGTGGCGACCGTGCCTTCGGGCAGGGCGGCAAAGGCGTCGTTCGTCGGCGCGAAGACGGTGAACGGGCCGGGGCCGGCAAGGGTCTCGGCCAGGCCCGCTTCGGTCACGGCGGCGACGAGGGTGGTAAAGCGCTCGTCCGAGGCGGCGATCTCGACGATGTTGGCGGCCTGAACGGCGTTGCCAAGGGCAAGGGCTGCAAGGGCAGCGGCAGCGAAGGTGCGGGTGTTGGTCATTTTGAAACCCCAGATTCTGGCCCGGATTCGGGCGTTGATGCTCCCCTCCCTGTGATCTTGTTTCGGGGATGCAGGGCCGATACGCACCTTGGCCCGGCCGCGGACCATCGGGTTGCAAGGGCTGACGCCATGGTGATCGGGCGTGATCATCGACCCGATGTTGTTTTCCGGGCACGGCCCGCAGCTTTTGTCTTTCGGCGCGGTTTCTTTGCGCCCCGGTGCTGATACGCCTCTGGTCGATGTCGGGACAAAGGCTGCGCGAGATGATCAGGTTGCTTGCTTCGATTGGTGTTTTCCTTCTGGTCGCGATCGGACCGGCAGAGGCGATGCAGATCTTCGTCAAGATGCAGACGGGCAAGACGATCACCCTGGAAGTCGAACCAAGCGACTCCATCGAGAACATCAAGCAGAAGATCCAGGATAGGGAAGGCATTGCGCCGGACCGTCAAAGACTTTTCTTCGCGGGAAGGGAACTCGCGGATGGACGGACGCTTGGCGACTACAACATCCAGAAGGAATCGACGCTGCAACTTGTCCTGGGCGCGCTTGGCGCTTCTGCAGGTGATGTGGCCCGGGTGATCGCTTCGGCGCAGCTGGAGGGCCTGACGGATGCCGTGGCGGGGCGCGTTGCCGGCCGACTTGGCGGAACCGGGGCGGGAGGGCCGCTGACAGTTTCAAGCTCTGGCGGTGGGGCGTCGGTGCAGTGGTGGTCGACGGCTGACCTCTACGCGCTGTCGAACATCCTGGACGGCAACGGAGGCAGCCTGACCTTCGGCGCAGATACGGTGACGGCACAGGGCATCCTTGTCGGCATCTACCTTGGCCAGCATTGGCTGCGCCTTGACGGGATTTCCCCGGCCAAGGCGCGGTCACCCGCCGTCGGCGCCTATTTCGGCGTGCCGCTGGGGCAGTCGGTTCTTGTCGACGGTCACCTCGGCCTTGCCCGGACCAGGACCGAGATCGCCGATGCGACCGTCCGGTCTGACCGGATCATGGGGGCGCTGGGGCTTTCCGGGTCCTGGTCCACCGGTGCCGTGGTCCTGTCGCCCAGCCTGCGCGTGGCGGCCTATGACGAGGACCTGCCCGCCTATCTTGACGGTGCCACCCCGCGCGACGCGGAAATGCTGCGCTACCGGTCCGTCGCGGCGGGCCTGCGGATCGCTGGCCGCGAGGGGCTGGGCGGAACAGGGCTGGTTCCATTTGGCGCGCTTTCCGTTGCCCGCGTGACGACAGAATCGTCGCTTGGGGAGACGTCGCGTTTCACCGCTCCCCGAGGCGCAATCGGGCTTTCCGGGGCGCTGGGGGCCGGCACGTTTGCGGCCGAGCTGTCGGGCGGCGCGTTGCTTGACGACATCGACGATCTGGGCATCACCCTAGGCTACAGTCAGAGCTTCTGAGGTGACAGGCCCTGCTGCGGGGGGCTGACCAACCCCTTGAAGTCTTCCCCCCCCCCGGCCCGTGGCAACCGGCCGGCCCGTTGGGAAGACCCCGCGCGGCCAGGCGCTTCTGGCCCATCCACCTTCGCAGCCTGAAACGCCGGCCTGCCGCGCTGGCTTGACGGGTTCAGCCGGTCAAGACCAAAGTCTGCGTTGAACGGCCTGCTTCCCCCGACAGGGTGACCACCAAGGTGAGACCTGCCATCTGGTCCGCAAAAGCCCGGGGCCTTCGTTTCCGAAGGCCCCGTCAGCCGTATCTTCGCCCGGGTGCAGGCGCGGAGCCGCCCCTGTGCCGCCCTTTTCAGGCGGACTTCTTCGCGGTCCACACGAGGGCGGCCAGCGCCATGCCTTCGGTGATCAGATTGATCCCGAGCAGCAGCCCGATCAGCCACATCGCCGTCACCGGCATGCTGCCCCACAGGATCACCGCCAGCACCAGGGCAAGAACGCCGCTGGCCAGCACCCAGAACCAGTTCGCCAGCGGGCGGATGGTCAGCGCGAAGACGATCTTCGAGATACCCTCGACCATGAAGAACACGATCAGCAGGACCGAGATCACCAGCATCCCTCCGGCCACGTTGCGCAGCAACAGGAAGCCCACGACCACGGCCAGGACGGCCGGGATCAGCGTCAGCCAGAACGACGGGTGATTGCGCGCGCCGAACAGGCTGAGCGCCTGGACGATCCCGCTGGCGATCAGGATCCAGCCCAGGAACCACACGAAGGCGGCCGAGGCGAAGACCGGGAACAGGATCGCCACGACGCCGCCGATCACCATCAGCAGGGCTTGCACCAGATAGAGGAACCGGTTGCGGCCCACGGCGTCGCGCATGGCCTGGTTGTAGATGGCGGCAGCAGAGGCAAGGTCGATGTTGGACATGTCCGGGCTCACTTTTTTGGGACTTGGGGGGTTGGGACTTCGGGTGTCGGAAGGATCGGCAGGTCGGGTCACGGGACGGCGGACAGCACAAGAAAGACGCTGAAGATCACCAGATGCACCGCGCCTTGCAGCAGGGTCGTCCGTCCGGTCGCCAGCGTCAGCGAACTGGTGAAAAGGGTCAAGATCAGAAGCGTCATGCCTTCGGCATTCAGGCCAAGGACGAGCGGCCGGTCCAGGACGAGCGCCGCGACCGCGACGACCGGGATCGTCAGCCCGATCGTGGCCAGCGCCGACCCGAGTGCCGCGTTCAGGCTGCTTTGCAGCCGGTTCGCCATGGCAAAGCGCAAGGCGGTCACGCCTTCGGGCAGCAGGATCAGAAGGGCGATGATCACGCCGACGAAGGCGATGGGCAGGCCCGCGCCAAGCACCGCGCTTTCGACGGTGGGGGTCAGCGCCTTGGCCAAGAGGATCACGCCGACAAGGTTGGCGATCAGCAGAAGCGCGCAGGTCAGGCTCTGGCGGTTGTCGGGCACCGGATGGGGGTGGCCGGGCGTGTCGTCATGCAGGAAATACTGCCGGTGGCTGGCCGTCTGCACGAAGAGGAACACCGCGTAAAGGATCAGCGACACCGTGCCGACAAAGGCTTGCTGGATCGGCGCATAATAGGGCCCCTCGCGCGCCAGGGTGAAGTTCGGCAAGACCAGCGAGATCGTCGCGATCACCGCGATGACCCCCAGGATCGCCGCCGCCCCGTCGGTGCGGAAGCGCTGTTCGTGGTGCTTGATCCCGCCGACGACAAGGCACATCCCGACGATCCCGTTCAGCACGATCATCACCGCCGCAAACACCGTATCGCGGGCCACCGCATCCGCGCCCTGGGTCCCGGCGGCCATCACCGACAGGATCACCGCGACCTCCATCACCGTGATCGCCAGCGCAAGGAGGATCGACCCGAAGGGCTCGCCCACCCGCGCGGCAAGCTGGTCGGCGTGGTGGACGGCGGCAAAGACATTGAAGCCGATCAGCGCGGTGGCGGCGAGAAGGACAAGGGCGGAGTCCTTGGGCAGCAAGGCGGAATACTTCAGCGCAAGGATCGCGGCCACCAGGGCCGGGGCGGCCCAGGTCCACCGGGGCACGAAAACATGCGGCCTGCCCGCCTTTGCCATGGTTGTCCCTGTTCGCCGCATCTGATCCGTGCGCTGGCGGCAAGCCTAGCCCAGCGTGGCGGCAAGGTAAATCACCGCCAAAGCGGGGCCATCGGGCCGAAGACAGCCTGATCGACGCCGAAAAGCGGCGCACCAAAGGGGTCGCCCCCCCTGGCTTGCCCTTTTCGCACGCTGCACCAGTGATGACATCGGGACCGAGCGACCCCGTGCGCGACCCCGTGCCCGACCCCGTGCCCGACCCCGTGCGCGACCCCGTGCGCGACCCCGTGCCCGATCCCGTTGCCCGACCCCGTTGCCCCGCGCCGTCCGCACAGGGCAAACGGCGTTCTGCGCTACCAGCACCTTCTGGACGCGGCCGGGGCGCTTTTGACGCGGGACGGGTCTGACGGCCTGACGATCCGGGCGCTGGCCCGCCAGGCTGGGGTGCCGATGGCCACGGTCTACCACTGTTTTCCCGGCCCGTTCGCCGTGTCGATCGCGCTGTCCGAACGCTACAGGGCCGGTTTCCACGAGCTTGCAGGCCAGCCGATTGACGGGGTGGACGCGCTGCCCTGGGAAGCGGTCGTCGCCATCCTGGCGCAGCGCGGGGTCGCCTTCTACCGCACCCCCCCATGCGCAGACGCTGGTGCTGGGATCGCACCACAGCTGGCACATCCGCCGCGCCGATCCTGAGAACAACCGTGCGATGGTCGCCGGGATCGCCGCGCTGATCGCAGGCAAGCTGCCCGCGCTGCCGGCGCCGGCGCTTGCCGAGGTGATCCGCGTCGGCATCAGCCTGGGCGATGCGGTGTTCGCGCTTTTCATCGCCCTGAACAGCAGCATCACCGATGCCGATGCCGACGAAGCCGCAATCGCGATCTGCGGCTATGTGGCGCGCAAGACCGATCTGCTGCAGCAGCCTGACCTTGCAAAGCCGATAGCTGTCGGTTGGCAGGAAAGCGTCCCCGCCGCCGTTGCGGTCCGGGCGACGGGCTTTCGCGATGTTCCCGGCATTGGCCCCAGACCGGGCCCGCAGCCCCAGTCCCCGACGGACGGATTCAGGGAAGACCGACAGGTCCCGCATGACCGGCGCCACCCGCGCTTCCGAGCTGACCCTGTCGTCCAAAGGTGCCGGACGGCGCGGTTTTCTGCCAAGGCCCGGACCGCCCCGAACGAGAGCGTGACCTGGGATGCTGGCCTTTCCGGGTTAGATCTCCTGGATCACACTCCCGTTGAACGCGACCGCCGTCTTGCTGGACGCCGAACGGAAGGCCCGGGTTGGCCGTGGCGAATACAGGGGCTGGATGCACAGGCTTTCGCAAAAGGCCCGGGACACCGCGTTGGACAGGGGAATCAGCGACACGTCCGGCCCACCGAACCTGAAGGATTGCAGCGCTTCGGTCATCCTCGGCCGCACCAGGGCGTCTGGGCGGTCATTTTCGGCAAGATCACCCTGGAGGAAGGGGCACTGGGGTAGAGCGCCTTCAACCTGATCTGCGGCGCGACGGTGACCCCCCACAACGCCGCCAAGATTGGTGACGGCAGCAGCGACTTCGCCGGGGTTATCCCCAAACCCCTGGCCGTTCGCGGCATCTACGGCCTGCGCCCCACGGCAGGGATGATCCCGTTCTGGCCCTTGGGCCAGCTGTTCGTCCGGCAGGTCGCCAGCGCAGGCCCGATGGCCCGGACGGTCAAGGACATGGCGAGGGTTTTGCCGATCCGGGCTGGGAATGACGACCACGCGCCGCTGTCGGTCAATGTCGACGCCTGGGCTTTCGCCGGGACGCTGGAGGCCGGCATGACGGGCAAGAACATCGCCTGGCTGGGCGGCTGGAACGGCTGCTTCGCGATGGACCCGGGGTGCTGGATCTGTGCAAGGCCAGCCCCAAGACCTTCACCGACCTTGGCTGCGAGGTGGGAGAGGCGGTGCTCGACTTTGACCCGGCCGAGCTGTGGGAGACATGGCTGACCCCGCGGGCCTGGATCATCGGCACCTGTCTGGGGCACGACTATGCCGAGCCGGCCCTGCGCCCGCTGATGAAGGACCCGGCACGATGAGAGGTGCAGCGGTCCTTCGGCCTTGGGTCCGACAGTGTGTTCGAGGCCCGCATGTCGCGCACCCGCTGGCATGGGCGCGGTCAGCGACGTCTTCGGCACTTATGATTTCGCCATCGCCCCGACCGCGCAGGTCTTTCCTTTTGACATGATCCCGCCCTACCCGACGGTCGTGGGCGGGCGAGAGAGACGTATCACCAGTGGATGGGCGTCGTCCTGGCCTGGACCCTGGCCGGAACCCCGGGGATGAACCTGCCCGCCGGGTTCAGTGCCGACGGGCTGCCGATGGGGGTGCAGCTGATCGGCAAGCGGCAGGCCGAAATATCTGTCCTGCAAATGGCGCGGGCGTATGAAGGGGCGACAGGGTGGGTGCAGAACAGTCCTCGGCCAATTTCTGGCTGACGGCTGAAAGGATTGCCGATCCGGGCATGAGCCGATCCGGGCATGAGCCGATTCGGGCATGACAAGGGCGCCGGTCCGGGATTTGACGCGTGGGCCCCGCTGCTTGTGCGGGCGGCCCTGTGATGGAGCGTTCCTCTGGGCGTTCAGGGCTCCTCGGCGGCGAAAACCTCGTCCAGACCGGACTTGCGCAGGAAATCCGGCAGGCCAAGCGGCTGTGTCCGGTCCGCAGGCAAGGGCGAGACGAAGGGCGCATCGCCCCGGCGCCTGACGAAATCGGCTTTCGCGGCGGCCAAGAGGTCGGGCTGCGTCATCAGGTCATAGCCCATCCCGGCAAGGATCCGCGCGGTCGCAAGCGAGGCCTTCCGGCCGATGGACATGCCGCCGCAGGCAGTCACCGGCCAGGTGTGCAGGCCAACCCCCAAAGGCAGCGTCGGCCAGACGAAGACGCCCGAGGGACAGACATAGCTGATGTCGCCCATGTCGGTGGACCCGCCTGCGGATTTTTCGCCGATGAAAGGCAGGGCCTGCATCGCCATTCCGGCTGCGGGCAGGCCCATCTCGGTCTGGCAGCTGCGCGCAAAGGCCTGTTCCGCGTCGGTCCAGTCGATCGGTTCGGCGCTCAGGTGGTCGTGGGCCAGCCGGGCAAGCGGTTCGTTCGGCAAAAGGTCGTGCATGCCGAAGAACAGGTCGAACTCGGCCGAGGTCTGGGTCATCCGGGCCGCCCCTTCGGCGATCTCGCGGGCCCAGTCGGTCATCGCGGACACCTTCTCGCGGTCAAGGTCGCGGATCACGATCCAGACCTGCGCGAAATCCGGCACCACGTTCGGGGCCGAGCCCGCGCTTTCGAAGATATAGTGGATGCGGGCGGTCGGCAGGATGTGTTCGCGCATGAACTGGATGCCGATCCCGAACAGCTCGGCCGCCTTCAGCGCCGACCGCCCCTCCCAAGGCGCGTTGCCGGCATGGGCGGTCCGGCCCCGGAAGGCGACCTTGATGTTGTTCGTAGCCGCCGTGCGCACCAGACCCGCAGCGGGGAAAGGCGCCGGATGCCAGCCGATTGCGGCGTCCACGTCGTCGAAAAGGCCCTCGCGCACCATGTAGACCTTGGCGCCTTCGGTTTCCTCGGAGGCGCAGCCGTAGACCCGGATCGTGCCCTCCGTGCCGCTGTCCTCCATCATCTTCTTCAGCGCAAGCGCCCCCCCGGTGCTGCCCGCGCCCAGCATGTTGTGGCCGCAGCCATGCCCGCTGGAGTGCAGGCCCGGCGTCTGGCGCGGCTCGGCTGCATTGCCCAGCGATGGCAGCGCGTCATATTCGGGCAGGTAGGCGATGACCGGGCCGCCGGTGCCCTGGGTCCATTCCGACAGGAAGGCCGTCGGCACCCCCGCCGTCCCGGTGCTGACGGTGGTGAACCCCGCCGACTCCAGCTCGCGCAGATGGACCTTGAACGAGTCCACCTCGACCAGCGAGATCTCGGCCACGTCCCAGACCTCGAACGTGATCCGCAGGATCGCATCCGCCATGGCGGCCACCGCCCCGGCTGCGGCCGCCTTAGAGGCCGGCGCCGCCTGGGCCAGCGCCATCCCCGCAGGCATCGCCACAGTAGCGCCCGCCGCAAGGCCGGTGATCAGCAGATCCCGCCGCGCGATGGACGAGAACGCTTCGCCAAGGCCATCGGTCTTGGTCATCCCGGTCGGGGATTTGCTTGGCATTGGGGTCGCTCCTCAGGAAAGTGGCGATGGGTCCGACAGGACCGCGCGGATGTTCTGCGTTCGGATGACCGTCGGTACGACAAATCTCGCGGGGCAAGCTAGCGTGGGATGAACTTTCCAGGAACCGATTTCTTCTTCTGCCCGGAGTCAGGCGCGAAGCGCGCCGGGCAATGCCCAAGCTCGCGGCTCTTGCAAGTGTGCTCGGGCGCTCAGCGGAAAAACAGTCCACGGGACTGTTTTCCAATCCGCCTCACCCCCGTTCGGGCGGGTATTCTGCACCGTCACGCGCAGAAACTCGGTGGGAGCGGTTGCCCCATAAACCGCGTTGAAGTGCCGCTGCCTGCCCACCCGGCGGTCGGGCATTGCCTTTTCGGCGCGAGGGCTGAAAGGCCGTGGTTCGGAATGGCTGTCCACCGTGGACAGGCGTGGTCAGAAATCCGTCGGAGCCCCGCCTTCCTGCTTTCGCTTCGCCACGAAGCGGCGCAGCTCTTCCTGGTGGTCGCCGTTCATCGCCGGGGCCTCGAACTCGGCCAGGATCTGCTTGTAGATCCGGTGCGCCCGCTCTTGCGTCCAGACCGCGCCGTCGATCTGCCAGGCCTCGTAATTGCGCCAGTCCGACGCGATGGGGGCATAGAAGGCGTGCTGATAGCGGTCCTGGGTATGCTGGACCCCGAAGTAATGCCCGTTCGGGCCAACTTCCTTGATCGTGTCGAAGGCAAGATCGTCCTCGGTCGTGGCAAAGGTCGCCTCTTCGAAGTAGCGCTGGATCATCTGCAGGACTTCGCAATCCATGATGAACTTTTCGGGCGAGGCGATCAGCCCGCCTTCCAGCCAGCCGGCCGCGTGGTAGACCATGTTGGTCCCCGACTGGACAGCCGACCACAGCGAATTCGACGTCTCCCACATCGCTTGCCCGTCCGGCACGTTCGCCGCACAGACGCCGGAGGCCCGCATCGGCACACCGTAGAACCGCACCAGCTGGCCGGTCATCTGGGTCGCGCGCATGTACTCCGGCGTGCCGAAGGCGGGGGCACCGGATTTCATGTCGACGTTGCTGGTGAAGGTGCCGATCGCCACCGGGCAGCCCGGCGCGATGTATTGCAGGAGTGCCACCGCCGCCAGAGCCTCGGCAATCGACAGCGCGACCGCGCCGGACATGGTGACGGGTGCCATCGCGCCCGCAAGTGTGAAGGGCGTCACCACCACCGGCTGCCCGCGCTTGGCCAGCCGCATGGCACCGTCCAGCATCGGATAGTCGTGCTTCAGCGGGCTGACCGAGTTGATGTTGGTGTACATCCGCGGTTTGGCGTCAAACTCGTCATGGGTCAGCCCGCCCGCAAGGCGGACCATCTCCATCACATCCTCGACCCGCTCGGCCCCGAGAGAGTAGGCGTGGACAACCTTGTCGGTCAGCGTCAGCTTTTCGTAAAGGCAGTCGAGGTGGCGAACCGAAGGGTGGATGTCGATGGGTTCCACCGGATAGCCGCCGGCGACGTGGATGCAGTTGAAATACTGCGTCAGCTTCATGAATTCCTTGAAGGTCTCGAAGTCGCCCGAGCGCTTGCCGCGCTCCATGTCCCAGGCGTTCGGCGGCGAGGAGACGTTGACGAAAATCATGTGCTTGCCGCCCATGATGACTTCGCGGGCCGGATTGCGCGGGGTGATGGGGAAGGTTTCGGGCGCGCGGGCGACCATCTCCATCA
This sequence comes from Rhodobacterales bacterium, assembly GCA_031409795.1. GTDB lineage: Bacteria > Pseudomonadota > Alphaproteobacteria > Rhodobacterales > Rhodobacteraceae > Tabrizicola. The sequence continues at coordinate 24,399 of JANNXX010000020.1, read as the reverse complement.
CGAAATCCTCGTCCATGCGGACGTTGGTTCCGTTGATGATGCAGCCGGCGCGGCGCAGGTGTTCCACCGCATCCGGGTTCAGGAATTCGATGCCGATCTCCGACAGGATCCGCATCGCGGTCTTGTGGATCTTCTGCACGCCCTCGGCGTCCAGGGGTTCGGTCGGCCGGTCGGGGTTGACCGGGATCCGCCAGGGCATCTGGTCGACCGCCGCAGTTCCCGCGCGGACCTGCATCCCCGCCCGCCCTCCGGCGCGCTTTCTACGGCTTGGCTCGTCGGTCATCGTCGCTCTCCGCTGTCCTGTCGGCAAGGATGACGGAAGGCTGGCGGGTTGATCCCTCTGTCTGCGACGCGATTGCGTCGTTTTTCGCGCTGAGGCGGTGCCGGTCAGGCCCCTTCGCGATCCAGCCAGCCCGGAATCGCGCCGATGTCGGGGAGGACCGCATCGGCAAGCGGGGCCAGATCCGCCGCCGTCGCGATGCCGGTCAGCACGGCCAGGGTGCGCATCCCGGCGGCGCGTCCGGCGTCCAGGTCATGGCGGCTGTCGCCCACCATTGCCACCCGCGCCGGGTCAAGCCCGAAAGCCGCCGCGAAGGCCAGGCACATGCCGGGCCCCGGCTTGGCCCCGTGGCCGGAATCGTGGCCGGCGATGAAATCGAAGCAGTCGGTGATCCCGTGGGCCGCAAGGTGCTGGCGGGCGGGCGCCTCGGTGTCGTTGGTGGCCACCCCCAGCCGCAGCCCGCGCTGGCGCAGCCCGTCCAGAAGCGGACGCAGCGGCACCGCCTGCGCCATCGGCGCGGCCCCGGCCGTGGCGTCGATCAGGTCGGACAACTCGCCGACCGTCCTGCCGGGCAGTTCTGCGGCCAGCGCCGCGGCGATGTCGACGGCGGTGGCGGCGATCACCGGGCTGTCGGCCGCGAAGGCGAGGGTCGCCGCGTCAAAGCCGATCGCCCGGCCCAGCCGCCCGGCGTGGTCGGCATCGCGCGCCAGCCCGGCCAGGAACCTCGCAGCCCAGTGACCCCAGCTGATGCGGAAATCGAACAGCGTTCCGTCCTTGTCGAAGAGGATGGCGTCGATCATGCGGGCAGTCCTTCGGCTTCAGGTCCAGTGCAGGGCATCGCCGCCCGGCAGGATCGCCCGCGCGGCCAGCGGCGCGGTAAAGGCCAGTCCGTGCGCCTCGCAGAAGGCCATCACCGCCTGATCGTCGCGCAGAAGGTGATCAAGGACGGCCCCCAGAACCTCGGGCTCTCCGGCCTGGTCGCGCAGCGATCCCGGTCCGATTCCGCTTTCCGCCATCAGCCCGGCAAGCCGGTCATCGTCGGCCACGATCCAGGCCAGGGCCTGAAGGGCGATCACATGAGCGGATTCTTGCTGCAATGCCGGGCTGCCAGGGGCTGAGTGCCGCGCCAGTCGCGACGAAGTGAAGATCGCATCGAAATCGGAAAGGATTTCTTAACCATCTCGGTACCACAGTCGCGAGAGCCGGGAAAGGACACATGGTAACGGAAGATGAGCGGGCGCATCCTGATCGTTGATGACATCGCCACCAACCGGATCCTTTACCGGGCGCGGCTGGCGGCTGCGTTCTATGATCCGCAGCTGGCCTCGACCGGGGCAGGCTGCCTGGCCATGGCGGCCGAACTGCGGCCCGACCTGATCCTGCTTGACTTGCACCTGCCCGATCTGCCCGGCCATGTCGTGCTGCGCCGCCTGCGCGCCAACCCCGTCACGCGCGACATTCCGGTGATCGTGCTGTCCGCGACGGCCGACCGCGAAAGCCGGCTTGCCGCCTATGCGGCCGGCGCCGATGACGTGATCGGCAAGCCCGCGAACGAGGCGGTGCTGCTGGCGCGGGTCCGCAACCTTCTGCGCGCGCGCGCCGGGGCGGAATTCGCCGCCGGTGAGGCGATGGTGGCCCAGGGCTTCGCGGAACCCGCCGCCGCGTTCGATCGCGGCGCGACCGTGGCGGTGGTTGCGGACCGGATCGACATGGCCCGGCAGCTGCAGGGGGATCTTGCCGGGGAACTGGGTGACCGGCTTCTGGCGCTTTCGCGCCCGCAGGCCCTGGCCGACGCGGCGCTGGCCGATGCCGGTCTTGCCGGGGTGCCCGATGTGTTCATCCTGCAGGAGGACGGCAGCGATACCGCCAGCACGCTTCGCCTTTTGTCCGAGCTGAAAAGCCACCAGGCCACGCGCCATTCGGCGGTCTGCGTGCTTGGCCGGTCGGGCGAGGGCGACGAGGCCGCGATCGCCTTCGACCTGGGGGCGGATGACGTGGTCGGCCCGGATGTCAGCGCGGCGGAACTTGCGCTGCGCACCCGCAGCCTGATCCGCAGGAAACGGCGCGGCGACCAGAACCGTGCGCGGATCGAGGACGGGCTTCGGCTGGCGATGGTGGATCCCCTGACCGGGCTTTTCAACCGCCGCTACGCGATGCCGCGGCTGGCCGCCATCGCCGCGCGCGCCGCCGGGACCGGAACCGCCTTCGCGGTGATGGTCGTCGATCTTGACCGCTTCAAGCTGGTGAACGACCAGCACGGCCATGGCGTCGGCGACCAGGTGCTGGTCGAGGTGTCGCGCCGGCTGACGGCGAACCTGCGGGCCGGCGACCTGCTGGCCCGGATCGGGGGCGAAGAGTTTCTGGTGGCGCTTCCCGAAGCTTCGATGCCGCTGGCCCGCAGCGTTGCCGAGCGGCTTTGCCAGGCGATCGAAGAGCGGCCGATCCGCCTGGCCTCGGGCGTGCTGCTTGCGGTCACCGTGTCGATCGGGGTCGCGGTTTCAGACGGGGCGGGGGCGCGTGTTGCCACGGCCGATCAGGTCGTCGAGGCGGCAGATCTCGCCTTGCTGGATTCCAAGGGTTCGGGGCGCAACCAGGTGACCTTCCGGCTTAGCGCCGCCTGAGGCGGATCGCGCTCAGCGCCGCTTCAGCCCCTGCTCCAGCCGGTCCGCGAAGGCCTGGCGCTGGGCGTCGCTCATCGCCAGGATCCGCTCGGCGATCAGGCTGCGGCCAAGCTCCAGCCGGTCCGCTGACCGGGTCGAGATCGCGGCCAGGGACCGCTCGACCGCCGCGGGGTCGAAGGGCGCGGCGCGCAGCGCGGTCAAGAGGGCGGCAAGTTCGGTCCGCGCCGCTTCGCGCCCGGAGCGGATATCTTGCGCACGGTCCTTGAACGCCGCGCGCAGCGCGTGGCGGTCCTCGGGGCTGAGCGCATCGCTGAACGGGCCGAAGGACAGCTCGCGCGGCAGGCCCCGCCCTGGCCCGTCCTTGAGCCAGGCCCCTGCGGCCAGACCGGCCACCGCCAGGTTCAGCGCGACCGAAACCGCAAGCGCGATCCTGAGCCAGGGCGCGCCCGGCTTCGGGCCGTCGGGTGTCGGACCATCCGGCATGGCGGCCTTTGGTGGCAGGGGGGTGGGGTCGGTCATGGTCAGCCTTCCGTGGTCAGGAATTCGGTCGAAGGGAACAGGTCCAGCGCCTCGGCGCTGCCGCCGCCGGTCAGGTAGTCGGCGGTCGCGGGGCTGAGATAGCCGACGGCAAGCCCCAGGATCAGGGTCGAGCAGACCCCGGCAAGCACCGGCCAGCCGCCGAAAAGGCCCGACAGGCGTGCCAGCGGGCCGGGCCGCGCGGCAGTAGCGCCATGCGGGGCCGGCCCCTGCGGCGGCACGGCCTGCAGTGCCAGCGCATCCTGCAGCACCCGGTCGATCAGGTCCGGGCCGGGCAGGGGGGGCTGCCGGGCCGCAAGGGCCAGCAGGTCGTCAAGATCCCTATCGGTCATCGGCGTCATCCTCATATCCCAGTTCGGCCTTCTGCCCGGCCAGCACCGCCGCCAGGTTGCGCTTGCCACGCGCGGTCAGGCTTTCCACCGCCTCGACCCCGATGTCCATCACGATGGCGATCTCGGGGTTGGCCAGCCCTTCGATATGGCGCAGCACCACGGCCTGGCGCTGGCGCTGTGGCAGGGTGGCGAGGGCCGCTTCCAGCGCCGCCAGCCGCGCGGCATCCTGCAGGCGGCTGACGGCGCCGGGGCTTTCGTCGGCCGGGTCAGCCACCGTGTCCAGCGCCACCTGTCCGCGCCGCGACCGCGACCGATGCCGGTCGCGGCACAGGTTGGTAGCGACCCGGTAGGCCCAGGTCGTCACCCGGGTTTCCCCCTGTCGCCAGTCCGGAGCCACCCGCCACAGCCGCAGCATGGTTTCCTGCGCCACGTCCTCGGCCTCGGCCCGGTCGCCGCCCAGCAGGCGCGCCGCATAGCCAAGGACGCGCGGCGTGATGCGCCGGGTCAGCGCCAGCGCCGCCTGCCGGTCGCCGTTGGCGTAAAGCACCATCAGCGTCTCGTCCGGGATGTCTGGGTCGGCGTCGTAGGCCATGGTCATGCTGGAGTCATGCTGGGGTCATGCTGGGCGGGTCTGTCCGGTCCTTCGGGTGCCGGGCGGCCGGGTCAGTTGAACCCGCCGTCCTTCATGCCATGCTTGCGCTTGCCACGGTGTTCGGCAAGCCGTTCCGACGCGGCCTCGGCCTCGGCCTTCGAGATCGCGCCGTCATCGTCGCTGTCGATCCGGGCGAAATGATCCTCGATCGGGCCTTCGCCGATCTCGTCGGGCGACAGGCTGCCGTCGCCGTTCGCGTCGTGGCGCTCCAGCAGCCGCGCCGCGCGGTCGGCCACCGTCTTGGTGAACCGGGCAAGATCACGGGCGGCAAGTTCGTCGCTGCCAAGGGCGCCGTCGCCATTGCTGTCGGCGGCCGCGAACTGGGCGGCGCGCTGGGCGGCAAGCTCTTCCTGGGTCACCTTGCCATCGGCATCCGCATCGGCGGTGGTGAAGATCTGCATCAGCCTGGCGCCCCGGTCATCGCCGCCGCCCGGGCCGGTCTCGGCCATCGCTGCGGGGACCTGGGCCAGGATGAGGACGGCCCCGATAAGGGCCAGCGCCGAGGCTGCGGTCTTGGTCTGTGCGGGCATTCCATAGTCTCCTGTTCGGGGCCGCGTTTCGGGCCCATCTGCCGGTCAAACGCCCGACGCGCCGGTTTCCGTCGCGGGGTTTTGCGACATTGGGCCACAGCCCGCAGCCAGCCCCTGTCGCCCGGCGGCGGCTGGCGCTATGCTGCAGGTCTGCCGCGTTGCATTGCCATGCGTCGCGGCCGTCCCCGAAAGCCCCGTGATGTCCCCCATCCAGACTGCCGCGCCGACCCTGGTTCAAGCCGATGCCGATGTGGCCGAGCGCCCGCTGCGTCCTGCCCTGCTGCGCGGCTGGCGGCTGCGCTGCCCGAACTGCGGGGCCGGGCCGATGATGCGCGGCTATCTCAAGGTCCGCGAGGCCTGCCCGGTCTGTGGCGAGGATCTGCATCACCAGCGCGCCGATGACGGGCCGGCCTATCTGACGATCCTGATCGTCGGCCACCTGCTCGCGCCGGCCCTGCTGTTCACCTATACGCATTGGCAGCCGGACCCGCTGTTCGTGGCAGTGCTGTTCTCGGTCGTGACGGTGGCGCTGTCGCTGTACCTTCTGCCGCGCCTCAAGGGGGGCCTTGTCGCGCTGCAATGGGCCAAGCGGATGCACGGCTTCGGGCAGGCCCCGGAGATGCCGGCCGCCGATGTCTGAACCGATCCTTCCCGCCGCCACCGTGATCCTGACGCGCGGCGGCAGCGGAGGCCCCGAGGTGCTGATGGGCCAGCGCGGGGCAGGGGCGGTGTTCATGCCGTCGAAATTCGTCTTCCCCGGCGGCCGGGTCGATCCCGAGGACCACGACGCGCCGCGCCCGGGCTATCTGGCTGCCGACTGCGCCCGGCGGCTGGACCTTCTGGCCCCGGATGGCGCGCCGCCGCCCGAGGTGCTGGTCGCCGCCGCCCTGCGCGAGGTGACCGAGGAGACGGGGCTGGGCTTCGCCGGTCCGGCCGAGGGCGCCTTGCGCTTCGTTTTCCGCGCGATCACCCCTCCTGGCCGGTCGCGCCGCTTTGACGCGCGCTTCCTCTTGGCCGATGCCGCTGCGCTGGCGGGCGACGGCGGGGATTTCTCGGCCGCCTCGGGCGAGCTTTCGCACCTGCGCTGGCTGTCGCTGCCCGAGGCCCGTGCGCTGGACCTGCCCTTCATCACCGAGGTGGTCCTGGCCGAGATCGCCGCCCTACTGGCCGGCCATGACCAGCCCGGCGTGCCGTTCTTCGACAACTCCGGCGACATGCCGCGCTTCCGCCGGATCCTCTGACCGGCCCGAGCCGTTGGCCGCCCCGTTGCCCGCCCCGCCCTTGTCGACCGGGAAGATCGGATGCGGCACCGGGTCCTTGGTGCGAAACAGGTGCTGGCGGAAGATCTCGGTGTAGTTGCGATAGCTGTAGCCGTCATTGCGCCGCAGGTAGTGGTCGCGGTTGCCGAAATACAGCGCCGGCAGCCTGTACCAGGCCGTTCCGGGGTGCATGTGGTGCACGACGTGGAAATTGTTGTTCAGAAACAGGAGTGCCAGCGGCCCCCGGCTTTCGACCACCACCGTCCGCGCCCGGGCCGCCTCATGCGCGCGGTGCTCCAGATAGGTGCGGATCTTCAAGAGGCTCCAGCCCAGGTAGGCCGCCAGAAGATAGGCCCAGACCGGCATCGTGCCGACTGCCAGCAGCCACCAGACCACCGGCACCAGCCCCAGAAGATGCAGCCCCCAGCCCAGCGCAACCCGCCGGTCGCCGCCCAGGGCCGCCCGAAGGTCGCCCGTGACCAGCGCCTGAAGCGAAATCGCCGGACCCAGCAGCATCCGCCCGAAGAGCGTATTGTTGAACCGCAAAAGCGCCCTTGTCCGCGCCGGCAGGCCGCTCCAGACCGCCGGGTCGACGAAGTTCGACTCCGGATCGTCGTAGGGATCGGTCAGGTTCGGGTCGAAGTGATGCTGCAGATGCAGGTCCTTGAACCGCAGATAGGGGACGTAGACCGTAAGGCCGGGGAAGACCAGCGCCTCGGACAGGGTCTGGCTGGCCAGGGGGTGGCCGTGCAGGACCTCATGCGTCAGCGAAGAGTACTGCGCGATGGCCAGCGCCGCGACCAGCGTGGCAAGCACCGGCGAGATCGGCCACAGCATGGTGGTCGCAAGGGCCCATACGGCGTAGGTTGCGGAGAAGACGATTAGGGTCGGCCATTCGATGGCCTGTTGGTTCTTGGTCAAGGTGCTGCCCGATAGGCTGATTTCCGCCACAGGATAGCAAAGCTCGCGCTTGGCGGGAATTCGGGATATTGTCACGCAAACTCAGCAGTCGCTTTGTAAACAGGACAGATGGTGGATAAAATCGACAAGCGCGACCGTGCGCCCGTGTTCCGTGCCCGCCTGGCCGAGGCGATGGCAGCGCGCGGGATGACCCAGGCCGAGCTGGCGCGGCAGACCGGGGTCGACCGCTCGACCATCTCGGCGCTTCTGCAGTCCGGCACAAGGATGCCGAACGCCCAGCTTGCCGCCGATTGCGCGCGGGCGCTGGGGATCAGCGCCGACTGGCTTCTGGGCCTGTCCGGCCGGCCCGAGCTGATCGCCGACCTTCTGGCCGCCTCGCTGGTCCTGACCGAAGCGCCGCGCGCGCTGATCGACGAACGCATCTTCGCCTGGCACCAGGAGGCGGCGGGCTACAAGATCCGCCATGTCCCGGCCACCCTGCCCGACATGCTGAAGATCCGCGCGATGGTGGAATGGGAGTATGCCCCGCAACTGGGGCGCACGGCGGAACAGGCGATCGGCGCCTTCGAGGACCGCTTGCGCTGGATGCGCGGCGCGGGGTCCGACTATGAAATCGCGCTGCCGATGCACGAGCTGGCCGCCTTCGCCACCGCCAGCGGCTATTACGAAGGCCTGCCCGCCGATCTGCGGTTGCAGCAGTTGCGCCATCTGATCACGTTGTGCGACCAGCTGTACCCCTCGCTGCGGCTGTGCCTTTTCGACGCGCGCAAGCTGTTCTCGGCTCCGGTCACCGTGTTCGGCCCGCAGTTGGCGGTGATCTATCTGGGCCGTCACTACCTTGCCTTCCGCGACACCGCCCGGGTCGAGACGATCACCCAGCATTTCGACCTTCTGGTGCGCGAAGCCGAGGTTGGCGCCCGCGAAATGCCGGCGCATCTGGCGGCGCTGTGCGACCGGGTGCGCTAACTTTTGAAATCCCGGAAGGGTGGTCACCCGGAACGGGGTCAGGCTGCAATCGCCAGACATTGGCCGAGGACCCTGCGGGATGAACACCCCGCATCAGAACGCCCCGCCTGACGCTTGACCGTCGAGAACAGATCGCTGCCCGGGTCTGTGCGGGCCGGACGGCGTCCGGGATTGCTGCGGCCGTCGCGGGGAATGACGCGACCCGGCTGGCCGATGTCGATGTCCTTGGCGCTGAGCGCAGGCAAACCACCACCGGCTTTCCCGTGCGCGCCCTGCGAGGGGGCAGCGACCAGGGCATCCGGGCAGACCGCGTGATGACCGACAACGGGGGCGCCTAGCGCTTTCGCTGCTTTGGCAAAGCGCTGCGGTTTCCGGCCATCGGCCAGATCTTCACCCGGCCCGACAGCCCCAAGACCATCGGCAAGGCCGAGCGCTTCACCCGGAAACAGACGCGCGAAGGGGCCTGCCTGCAGGACCGGCGGTGGATCGGCAGAGACCAGCGCAGAGCGACCGCAAGGAAGCGATAAGCGGCCGCCGGGGGCACGGGTGTCAGAATGGCCGCAGCGCGCCGGTGGCATAGCCGTTGAAGTCGAAGATCTCGGCTGCCGCCGCCAGCCGGTCCGGGGGAATCGCGCCACGGTCCAGCACGAAGCCGAACCGGCCCGAGGGCGTGCCGACCGCCAGCGTCCGGTAGCCGCTGTCCACCCAGAGCACCCACCAGTCCTCTTGTCCTGCCACCGACAGGCGTCCCGGTCCGGCCGGGCGGGCCAGCGCGTCCACCGCCCGCGCCTTGCCGTCGAGGCAAAGCGTTCCCTTGACCGCCAGCCAGTCCGCTGCGGGGCCGATCTCGACCGCGCCGGCGCGACAGCCTCCGGGGGTCGTGGCGAACCCGGCGACCTGGCGCCAGCTGCCGGTCAGCTGGCCCGGCGCGAAAGCCGCCGCCGACCAGATCGGCGTCTTGGCATCGCGGAAGGCGCCCGCGCCTTGCCCGCCCGCGCCTTGCCCGCCGGTGCCGCAGGCCGCCAGCAGCAGTGCCGAAGCAAGGATCACTCGATGCACAGGGTCACCCGCGCGCCGTTGTCCTGCAGGATCTCGTTGCATCCCAGCAGCGGCGCGACCGGCGAACAGGTGCCCGACCGGGCAAGGCAGGCACCGTCGCACTGGCTTTCGCGGGTGCAGCTCTTGCCGCCGTCGCGGGTGGTCTGCAGGCAGATCTTGCGCCCCGCGCCCGCGTCGGCCCAGGTGCCGCGCTTGCGCTCGCAGGCGACCTGCAGGTCCGATTTCGGCGGTTCGGGCGGCGCGGCTTCGGGCTCGGGTGTGGCCTCGGGGTCTGCGTCACTGGCCACCTCGACCTCCTGTCCTGCCGCTTCGGGAAGCGGCGCCGGAACCGGGTCGGTCGCCTGGTCCTGCGGTCCGCCTTCGGGGGTGCCGTCCTGCACGGCTGCAGCCGCAAGCGCCTCGGCCCCGGCCGGGGGGGCTGCAGGAGGGGCTGGCGCCTCCAGCGCCGTCACCTCGATTGCCGCGCCCGCCACCGCGTTCGGCGTCACCTCTGCCGTGCCGTTGCCCCTACCCGTGCCCGGCGGCGCAAGCTGGCACCCCGAGGCAGCGCCGGCAAGCGTCAGGATCAGGGCAAGTCGGGACAGGAGGGGCATCACGCGCTCCGCTTCGCGCTGTGTCGCGCGGTCGAGATGTGCCCTGAACCCGCCGTGCCCGCAAGTCCTGACAATCGGGCCCCGTCAGTAGGGCGCCGGAAAGGCGCGGTGGGTTTCCGCGATTTCGGCCAGCACGTCGGGCGCCAGCACCAGCCCCGCCGCGCCGATGTTGCTGCGCAACTGCCCAAGCGTCGTGGCCCCGATGATCGGGATCGTCGTGAAGGCGCGCGACCGGCAGAAGGCGATCGCCATCTGGCAGGGATCAAGCCCGTGCCGCGCCGCGATCCCCAGATAGGCCGCGACGGCGGGAAAGACCTGGGCCGTGATCCGCCCGCCTAGATCGGGCGTGTGCATCCGCCGGGTGTTCTCGGGCGTCACGTCACCGGCGTATTTCCCGCTGAGAAGTCCGACGGCCAGCGGCGAGAAGGCCAGCAGCGGCATGTCCTCGATCAGGCTGAACTCGGCCCAGTCGGTGTCGAACTGCCGGCACAGCAGGCTGTACTCGTTCTGCACTGATGCCATGCGCGGCAGGCCCAGCGTGTCGGCCAGTTGCAGCCACTGCGCCGCTCCCCAGACGCTTTCGTTCGAAAGGCCGATCGCGCGGACCTTGCCTTCGGCGACCAATGCCTGCGCGGTGGTCAGGATGTCGGTCATCTGCGCGGTTTCGGCTGCCTTGTCGACACCGGTCGGGGCATAGCGCCAGGCCTGCCGGAAGTGATAGCTGCCCCGGTTCGGCCAGTGCAGCTGGTAAAGGTCGACGTAATCCGTCCCCAGCCGCTTCAGCGACCCTTCCAGTGCTGCGCGCAAGGCCGCCCCGGTGACCGGCTGGCCGGGGCGGATGATCGGCCCCTTGCCGGCAACCTTGGTCGCCAGCACCAGCCGGCTGCGCCCGCCGCGCGCCTTCAGCCAGCTGCCGATGATCTCTTCGGTGCGGCCTACCGTCTCGGCCCGCACGGGGTTGGTCGGATACATCTCGGCCGTGTCCCAGAAGGTCACGCCATGGTCCAGCGCCAGATCGGCCTGGGCATGGCCCTCGCCTTCGGTGTTGTGGCTGCCCCAGGTCATCGTGCCCAGGCAGAGTTCGGACACCGTAAGGCCGGTGGTGCCAAGGGTCAGGGTCTGCATCGGGCCTCCGGGGTTCACCAGGCAAGCTAGGGCGTAAACCGTCCGGGGCAAAGGGTCGGGCTTGAGAACATAATGCGAACACTCTAGGCTTTGCGCATGAGTCTGCCGATCCACCTTCAAGCCCAGCCCCGGCCCCGCGACCAGCAGCCCCTGGCGGGCGATCTCACGCTGCGCCGGGGTCGGCTGCACGAGATCTGCGGCCCCTCGCGCCGGATGCTGGCGGCGGGGGTGATGGCGCGCTCGACGGGGCCGGTGGTCTGGATCCGCCCCGGCTGGTGGCCCGAGCGGCTGAACGCGGCGGGCCTGCAGCCCCTGGCCGACCCCGCGCGCCTGCTTCTCGTGCGGGCGGACCGGGACGAGGCGGCGCTCTGGGCCGCGGAAGAGGCGCTGCGCGCAGGGATCGTGCCGCTGGTGGTGGTCGAGACCGCCGCCCCCCCCGGCCTGACCCCGGTGCGCCGGCTACACCTTGCCGCCGGGGCCGGGGCCGAGGCCGCGCATCGCGACGGTGGCCCGGCACCGCTGGGGCTGATCCTGACGCCGGGGCAGGGGGGCGCGCCGGGGGTGGAAAGCCGCTGGCACCTGGCCCCGGCCCCAAGCCCGGCGCTGCTTTGGGCCGACAGCGCAAGCTGGACCCTGACCCGGCTGCGCGCCCGTCTTGCGCCGCCCGCCCGCTGGCGGCTGCGGCGAACGGGCGGCGGGGCCGAGGTGCTGGACGCGGCCCCGCCCGACGGGTCCGATCCGGCAGGCGAAGCGTCGGGCGCAGAGTCGGGTGCAGAGTCGGGCGCAGAGCCGGGCGCAGTGTCGGGTGCAGTGTCGGGCGATCCGGGGTCCGATCCGGCGGGACGCACGACAGCTTGACTGTCCAGAAGCCCGCCCACCTGCTATGCTGAACGTCCCGAGGGAAACACCGATGCCCAGACATCTTCTTGCCGCGCTGATCCTGTCGCTGGCCACGGCCCCTGCGGCCCCGGCGGCCACCATCGGCTACCGCCTTGACCCCGCCGCCTCGACCGTCGCCTTCGAGACCGACTTCGGCCCCGACCTGATCACCGGGGCGATACCGCTGACCCTGGCCGACCTGCGGCTTGACTTCGACAATGTCGCCAACTGCACCATCGCGGTCGAGCTTGACGTCTCTGGCGCGACCGCCAGCTTTCCCTTTGCCGCGCAGGCCTTGAAGGGGCCGAAGGTGCTGGACGCCGCCGCCCACCCGAAGATGACCTTCCAAAGCACCGCCATCGCCCGCGACGGAGATGCCGCGAAGGTTGCCGGCAACCTTACAATCCGCGGCGTGACCAGGCCCGTGACCCTGCGCGCCGAGATCTTCCGCCCGCAAGGCAGCGCCCAGGGCGATTTCAGTCGCCTGACCGTCCGCCTGTCCGGCCGGGTCAACCGCAGCGATTTCGGCGCCAACGGCTGGGATGACATGGTCGGAGACGAGGTCCGCATCATCATCACCGCCCGGATCGACGCGAAAAACTGACCATGGCGCTGCGCAACAGCCCTGACAGCTTCGGCCTTGTGACGCGGGTGATCCACTGGGTCATGGCGGTCCTGATCCTGGGGATGTTCGCCCTGGGCCTGCGGCTGACCTCGATGGAGCCGGGCCTGTCCAACCTCTGGCTTTACGGGCTGCACAAGACGGTGGGTTTCACGCTTCTGATGCTGGTCGTCCTGCGTCTCCTTTGGCATCTTGTCTCGCGTCCCCCGGCCCCGATCGGTCCGCCCGGCCCGATGCGGCTTTTCATCAAGGCCTGGCACTGGACGCTTTACGCCCTGATGATCGCCACCCCCATTGCCGGATGGGCCGGGTCCTCGGCCACCGGGATCGATGTCGTCGTCTTCAACGCCATCACCCTGCCGCCCCTGGTCGCCGCCAGCGAACGCGCCGAGTTCGTCTGGTTCATCCTGCACGAGATTTTCGCCAAGGTGCTGATCGGCATGGCGGTCGTCCACATGCTTGCCGCCCTGAAGCGCGAGATGGAGGGCGACGGCACCCTGACCCGGATGCTGAAGGGAAGGGTCTAAAAATTTTCGCGAAAATTTTTAGACCCTTCCCCGCGCTAGCCCTTTCGCTGGGCATAGGCTAATCAAGCGCCGGACTTAACGGCAAGGCGCGCGCATGGCACGGATCCTCATCACCTCGGCCATTCCCTACATCAACGGGATCAAGCATCTGGGCAACCTGGTCGGCAGCCAGCTGCCCGCCGACCTTTACGCCCGCTTCAACCGCGCCCTGGGCCATGAGGTGATGTTCATCTGCGCGACCGATGAACACGGCACCCCGGCCGAACTTGCCGCCGCCAAGGCCGGCAAACCCGTCGCGGACTACTGCGCCGAGATGCATCAGGTGCAAAAGGACCTCGCCGCCGGGTTCCGGTTGTCCTTCGACCATTTCGGCCGGTCATCCAGCCAAAGGAACCACCGGCTGACGCAGGCTTTCGCCGGCAAGCTGGCCGAGAACGGGTTGATCGCCGAGGTTCTGGAAAAGCAGGTCTTTTCCATCGACGACAACCGCTTCCTGCCCGACCGCTACATCACCGGCACCTGTCCGAACTGCGGCTATGACGCGGCGCGCGGCGACCAGTGCGAAAACTGCACCAAGCAGCTTGACCCGACCGACCTGATCAACCCGCGCTCGTCGATCTCTGGCTCGACCCGGCTTGAAGTGCGCGAGACCAAGCATCTCTACCTCCGCCAGCGGTCCCTGCGCGACAAGCTGGAGGCCTGGATCGACAGCAAGACCGAATGGCCGGTCCTGACCACCTCGATCGCGAAGAAATGGCTGAACGACGGCGACGGGCTGCAGGACCGGGGCATCACCCGCGATCTGAACTGGGGCATTCCGGTGAAGAAGGGCGACCAGCCCTGGCCCGGAATGGAAGGCAAGGTCTTCTACGTCTGGTTCGACGCGCCGATCGAATACATCGCCGCCACTGCCGAATGGGCCGACGCGAACGGATATGCGGATAGTGCATGGGAACGTTGGTGGCGCACCGACAAAGGCGCTGAAGATGTTCGGTATGTGCAATTCATGGGCAAGGACAACGTGCCGTTCCACACGCTTTCCTTCCCCGCCACCATCCTTGGATCGGGCGAGCCGTGGAAGCTGGTCGACTACCTGAAATCCTTCAACTACCTCAACTATGACGGCGGCCAGTTCTCGACCAGCCAGGGTCGCGGCGTGTTCATGGACCAGGCGCTGTCGATCCTGCCCGCCGACTACTGGCGCTGGTGGCTGCTGTCGCACGCGCCGGAATCCAGTGACAGCGAGTTCACCTGGGAAAACTTCCAGACCTCGGTCAACAAGGACCTGGCCGATGTGCTGGGCAACCTGGTCAGCCGGGTGACCAAGTTCGCCGTGTCGAAGTTCGGCCCCGAGGTTCCCGCCGGTGGCAGCTTTGGCCCGCTTGAAACCGCGCTGATCGCCGACCTTGGTGCGCGCATCGCCGACTACACCCGCCTCATGGAGGCGATGGAGGTCCGCAAGGCCGCGGCCGAGCTGCGCGCGATATGGGTGATCGGCAACGAATACCTGCAGCAGGCCGCGCCCTGGTCGGTGGTCAAGGCCGAGCCCGAACAGGCCCAGGCCATCACCCGCCTGGCGCTGAACCTGGTCCGGGTCTACGCGATCCTGTCCGCGCCTTTCATCCCGGATGCGGCCGACAGCATGTTGACGGCGATGGCCACAGAGGACCGGACCTGGCCGGACGACATCGGCGTGGCGATGCGGACGCTTCCGGCCGGGCATGGCTTTGCCATTCCCGAGAACCTGTTCCGCAAGATCACCGACGAAGAGCGCGCCGACTGGCAGACCCGGTTCTCCGGGGTGCGCGCCTGAGGTGCAGGCCTGACCGCGGCGTCCGGGATTCCTGACCGGACACCTGCATGACAATGAATTTCATTTGCCCGGCCGGTGCCGCTTGGGCATGCTTTGCGCGCACTTTCTGTCGCAGGAAAGGGCCGTGCTGAACCATTTTTTCCGGGAGAATGCCATGAAGCGTTTCTTTGCCGCAGTTGCCTTTGCCGCCACACTTGCCGGTGTCGCCCCCGGTTACGCCCAAGAGGCCGCCAACCCGGTCGCCACCGCCGAGGCAAAAAGCACCCTTTCCATCGCCAATGCGATGATCAACTACGGCCGGTCGAACAAGGACGCGCTGGCGATGCTGGCCGGGGTCCAGATGATGGTCACCGCCGCCGAGGGCACCACGATCGAAGCGGCGGGCAAGCCGATGGACCTGGGCGCCGTTCTTGACGAGGCTGTCGCCCTTGCCCCCGAAGACGCGCTGATCGCCGCCCGCGCCGACGACCTGCGCGACGCGGCCGAAACGAAAACCCGGGGCGCCTGCTACTGGGAATACTGGTGCGATTACTACGGCTACTGCGAGTACTGGTACGTCTGCTACTGACCCGCGCCGCAAGGCATCAGGACCACGCAGGCCGGCCCGTATCCGACGGACTGGCCTTTGCCCAGCAGCCCCGGCGCGCCCTGCGGACGACATCGTCCCTTCGCAGCTGCAGAAACCGCGCGCTTGCAAGCGGTTTTCCGCCAGAACCGGCCTTTCAAGGAAGGAAATTCCGCTTAGCCCAAAAACTGCGGGAGCCGCGCTTTGCCGGGTGGTGCTATGTTCGGGCATCGGACCCGAGTCGCTGCCACCTCAGAGGAGCCCGAAATGACCCAAGTTCTGCCATCGCGCCAAGAGGCGCCGCTGCGTGCGAAGTCGATCAGAACCTATGCTTCCGTTCTTGTGTTCCTTGCCGTCTATGCCGGTGTGCTGGTCGTGGTCTTCGCGCCGAAGGACATGATCTCGGCCCAGACCGGTGCGATCTTCGCCGGAAACGACTGATCAGGCGCACGGCCCGTGACCAAAATTCTGTGACCGAAATGCTGTGACTGAAATGCCAACGGCCCGGGACGCCTGTCCCGGGCCGTCGTGCTGTCTGCCTGGCCGTGTCAGGCCCGCAGATCGTAGCGGTCGGCCTCCATCACCTTGACCCAGGCCGCGACGAAGTCCTGCACGAATTTCGCGGCGTTGTCGTCCTGGGCATAGACCTCGGCATAGGCCCGCAGGATCGAGTTCGACCCGAACACCAGGTCGGCCCGCGTTGCTGTCCACTTGACAGCACCGGTCTTGCGGTCGGTCAGCTCGTACAGGTTCGGCCCCTTCGGCACCCATTTGAACGCCATGTCGGTCAGGCCGGTGAAGAAGTCGGTGGTCAACGCGCCGACCCGGTCGGAGAACACGCCGTGCTGGGCCGCCCCGTGGTTCGCGCCGATCGCCCGCAGGCCGCCGATGAGGCAGGTCATCTCGGGGGCGGTCAGGCCCATCAGCTGCGCGCGGTCCAAGAGCAGCTCTTCCGCGGTCACCGCATAATCCCGCTTCATCCAGTTGCGGAACCCGTCCGCGACCGGCTCCAGCACGGCAAAGCTTGCAGCGTCGGTCCCGGCCTCGGTCGCATCTCCGCGTCCGGGATGGAAGGGCACCGACACCGTGACCCCGGCCGCCTTGGCCGCCAGTTCCACGCCGACAGTGCCCGCCAGCACGATCACGTCGGCCACCGAGGCCCCCGCAGCCCCGGCGATCGGCTCCAGCACCGCAAGCACGCGTGCCAGGCGGGCGGGCTCGTTGCCCTCCCAGTCCTTCTGCGGGGCCAGCCGGATGCGGGCGCCGTTTGCCCCGCCCCGCTTGTCCGAGCTCCGGAAGGTCCGCGCCGAATCCCAGGCCGTCGCCACCATGTCCTGCACCGACAGGCTGGAGGTGGCGATCTTCGCCTTCACCGCCGCCACGTCCCAATCCGTAGCGCCGACGGGCACCATGTCCTGCCAGATCAGGTCTTCCTGTGGCACCCAGGGGCCAAGGTAACGCACCTTCGGACCCATGTCGCGGTGGGTCAGCTTGAACCAGGCCCGGGCAAAGGCATCGCTGAACGCCGCCTGGTCCTTGGCAAAGCGTTCCGAGATCACCCGGTAGGCCGGGTCCATCTTCATGGCCATGTCGGCGTCGGTCATCATCGGCATCCGGCGGATCGACGGGTCCTCGACGTCGACCGGCATGTCTTCGGGTGCTACGTTGATCGGCTGCCACTGGAAGGCCCCGGCGGGGGACTTCACCAGCTCCCAGTCGTATTTCAGCAAGAGGTCGAAATAGCCGCTGTCCCACTTGGTCGGATGCGCGGTCCAGGCCCCTTCAAGGCCCGAGGTGATCGTGTCGCGGCCAACCGACCGCGCGGCGTGGACGTTCCAGCCCAGCCCGCCTTCCTCAAGCGCTGCAGCTTCCGGCTCGGGTCCGATCAGGGCGGCGTTGTTGTTGCCATGCGCCTTGCCGACGGTGTGACCGCCAGCGGTCAGGGCCACGGTTTCCTCATCATCCATCGCCATGCGGGCAAAGGTCTCGCGCACGTCATGCGCGGTGCGGAGCGGGTCGGGTTGGCCGCCCACGCCTTGCGGGTTGACGTAGATCAGACCCATCACCACCGCCGACAGCGGGTTTTCCAGCGAACTGCGGTCCGACGCGTCGCCATAGCGCTGGTCGGTCAGCCATTCCTTCTCGGACCCCCACCAGATGTCCTTTTCCGGGGCCCAGATATCTTCACGGCCAAAGCCAAAGCCGAAAGTCTGCAGGCCCATCGATTCGTAGGCCACGGTACCGGCCAGAACCATCAGGTCGGCCCAGGACAGGCGGTTGCCGTACTTCTTCTTGATCGGCCACAGCAGGCGGCGCGCCTTGTCGAGGTTGGCGTTGTCACCAGCTGTTCAGCGGCGCGAAGCGGTGGTTCCCGGTCCCGGCCCCGCCGCGCCCGTCCGCCATCCGGTAAGTGCCCGCCGCGTGCCAGGACATGCGGATGAACAGCCCTCCGTAATGGCCCCAGTCTGCCGGCCACCAGTCCTGGCTGTCGGTCATCAGCGCGATCAGATCCTGCTTCAGCGCCACGAAGTCCAGCTTCTTGACCTCATCCTGATAGCTGAACCCGGCCAGGGGGTTAACCTTGGAGTCCTGCTGGTGCAGGATGTCGAGGTTCAGCGATTTCGGCCACCAGTCCATCACCGTCGCCTCGGTCGTGGTGATCGCGCCGTGCATCACCGGGCATTTGCCCGCGCTTGCGGTGTCGTTGCCGTCCATCGTGCTCTCCTCGTCTTTGGCTGGATGACGACCGGACCGGTCCACGCCCCTGCTTGCAAGGAAAGGGTGTCCCGGTAGCCGGTCAGGCTTGCCCAAAGTCCTAGCACGGCCAACTGATAACCGGAATTTTCATTTTCCTATCGCTGCGATATGTTGTGCTTATGACAACGCTGACCTTGAAGCATCTGCGCTATTTCGGCGCGCTGGACCGGCATCGCCATTTCGGCCGCGCGGCCGAGGCCTCGGCGATCTCGCAACCCGCGCTTTCGCTGCAGATCAAAGAGCTGGAGGCCATCCTGGGCGCCCCGCTGGTCGAACGTGCGCACCGCCAGATCCGCCTGACCGCGCTGGGCGAGGATTTCGCGCTTCGGGCCCGCGACATCCTGCGTTCGGTGGACGAGCTGGCCGCCCTGGGTCCGGCTGCGACCGGGCCGCTTGCGGGGCGCCTGCGGCTGGGACTGATCCCCACGGTCGCGCCCTATGTGCTGCCGGGGCTGATCCGCCATTTCAGCCGGCATTTTCCCGGCCTTGACCTGCGCCCGCGTGAGGCGGTGACGCAGAAGCTGGTCCGGGATCTTGCCGACGGGCGGCTGGACCTGGCCCTTGTCGCCCTGCCGGTGTCCGAGCCGTCGCTGGTCGAGCATCCGCTTTTCGACGAAGAGTTCCTAGTCGTGCGCCCCCGGTCGCAGGCCGGCCAGCCCGCGCCGACGCTGGACGACCTGCGGCAGATGCCGCTGCTGTTGCTTGAGGAAGGGCACTGCTTCCGCGATCAGGCGATCAGCGTCTGCAAGCTGCCGCGCATTCCGAAGGGCGAGATCATGGAAGGTTCGTCGCTGTCGACGCTGGTGCAGATGGTGGCGGCCGGGCTTGGCGTCACGCTGGTCCCCGAGATGGCCGCCACCGTCGAGAGCCGCTCGGCCGAGGTTTTGCTGGACCGGCTGCCCGTCCCGCGCCCCACCCGGACGATCGGGCTGGTCTGGCGGCAAAGCAACCCCCTGTCCGACCGCTATCACGCGCTGGCCGAGGCTTTGCGCACCGCAGGCGCGATCCGCGATCCGGCCTGAGGGCGGCGGCTTACGCCCCCCAGGTCCGCTCCAGCACCCGCAGCCAGTTGCCATGCGCGATCTTGGCGACAAGCGCCTCGCCCAGCCCCATCTCGCGCAGCGCCTGGACCAGCACCGGCAGGCCCTGCACGCCGCCGATGTCGCGCGGCACCGTCGCGCCGTCGAAATCCGATCCGATGGCGACATGATCCTCGCCCGCCACGGCCAGCAGGTGGCCGATGTGGCGCTTGACCGGGTCCAGCGTCTTCTCGGGGCTTTCCCGGCCGTCCGGGCGCAGGAACACCGTCGCAAGGTTCAGCCCTGCAAGCCCGCCGGAGTCGGCAATCGCCCGAAGCTGCCAGTCGGTGAGGTTGCGGCTGGAGGGCGTCACCGCGTGGGCGTTGGAATGGCTGGCCACCAGCGGCGCATCCGACAGCCGCGCTACATCGCGGAACCCGGCCTCGTTCAGGTGGCTCAGGTCCAGCAGGATCCGCAGCCCGTTGCATTCGCGGACCAGCGCCTTGCCCGCGTCCGTCAGGCCGGGGCCGGTATCGGGCGACGACGGAAACCGGAACGGCACGCCATGGCCGAAGATCGTCGGGCGGCTCCAGACCGGCCCCAGCGACCGCAGGCCCAGCCCGTGGAAGAGGTGCAGCGCATCAAGATCGGGGCCGATCGCTTCGGCACCCTCGAAGTGGATCACCCCGGCGACCACGCCTGTCGCCATGGCCGCGCGGATCGCACCGGCCGTCCGGCACCAGCGGAACCGGCCGGATGACACCCGCTCCATCCACAGAAGATGGCCCAGCATCGTCACCGCCACCGGCTGTGCGGCCGGGTGGTCGATCAGGGCCGGCAGCGGCAGGTCATAGGGCGGCCTGTCCATCCGCCTCTCCAGCGCCGCAAGGTCGATGCCCCCGGCCGAGGGGATGTAGACCGCGAACATCCCGCCCGCAAAGCCCGCTGCCCGCATCCGGGGCAAGTCCAGGTGGCCTGCGCCTTTGCCATGCAGCCAGAGGGCCTCACGCGCGGGTCCGGCGGCGGCGATCTTCAGCACGATGTCGTTGTGGCCGTCGAAGACGGGAACCGGGTCGGTCATGGCGGGTCTTTGCGATGGGTTTGGGTTCGGGTTTGGGATCGGGGTGGCCGCAGCTTCCGCCGAACCCGGCCGGCAGAGCAAGCCCCAGCGCGATTCTGACCGATTGACCTTGCCGCCGATTTGCCCCTAAGCAGACGTCATGCGGTCTTCGGCCCTTTTCCTTTTGCAGCGCGCGGCGTTGCTGTTTGTCCTTGCAGTCGCACTGACCGCGACCGGCTTTGCACACCGGATGCCAGCGCAACAGGATGGCGCGCAGTCTGGAGCGCAGTCAGCCTCACAGTCCGTGGCTCTGGCTTTCGCGCTGGCCAACGGGGCCGGGGCGTCGGACTTCTGCGGCGGCGGCCCCGGCAGTGACCGGTCCAGCGCGCCGCATTGCCCGGCCTGCCAGATCAGCGCCGCCGCTGACCTGCCGCTGCTGTCCACCCCCGCGATCGACCTTGCGCTTGCCGTCCACGCCGATGTCGTCGCGTCGCGCGCAGCCCGCGCCATTCCGGCCGTTCAGGACCCGGCCCACAGTCCGCAAGGCCCGCCCGTCGCCTGACCGGCGGCGCCCCGATCCGTTCCGACGCCGCCTTCCGAACGCCGCGCGCTGGCCTGGCCTGCGCTTTCGCAGGTTTTTTCCGAAGGTATCCCGATGTCGACAGCACCCCGCAGCCCGAACCGGCTGTACGCCCTTGTCTGGCGCTGGCACTTCTACGCCGCCCTCTACACCATTCCCTTCCTGATCATGCTGGCGACGACCGGCCTGTTCATGCTCTGGATCGCCGCACTGCAAGGCCGGGGAGACGAGCATCTAACCGTCGCCCGCGATGGCACTCCCCTTGCCGTCAGCGCCCTGATCGCCGGGGCCGAGGCGACCGTTCCCGGCGCCACGGCGACCAAGTATAGTGCCCCCCTGTCGCCCGGTCACGCAGCGACGGTGGTCCTTGGCCGCGAAGGCGCCACGACCGGCGTCACCCTGGACCCCTACAGCGGCGTTGTCCTGTCAAGCTTTCCCTGGCAGGCGGGCTGGTATGATCTTGCGACCGAAATTCACGGCACGATCCTGATCGGAAATGCCGGCGACTGGCTGATCGAGGCCGCCGCCAGCCTTGGCCTTCTGCTGACCGTCACCGGGTTTTACCTGCACTTGCCGCGAAACGGCGCCAGCCTTGGCCGTCAGCTTGGCGTCCGCAGCGCTGCACGGGCGCGC
The DNA here is from genome assembly GCA_031409795.1 of Rhodobacterales bacterium. Lineage (GTDB taxonomy): Bacteria > Pseudomonadota > Alphaproteobacteria > Rhodobacterales > Rhodobacteraceae > Tabrizicola. The sequence continues at coordinate 3,069 of JANNXX010000020.1, read as the reverse complement.
AGCTTCTGGAAATCGCTGCACGGCGCGCTTGGCCTCTGGGTCGGGCTTCTGCCGTTCGGCGATCCTGCCGTGCATCCCGGGCGAGGTGAGCTGGTGGCTGCGCCGTCCGGCCGGCACGCGGCTTCGCGCCCCTCCCACCCTTCCCTGTCCTGAAACGGAGCCTTCGCATGACCCGTCTTGCCGCCCTGGCCGCAGCCCTGCTGCTGATCCTGCCGCTGGCCCAACCCCTTCGGGCCCATGAAGAAACCGTGGGGGACCTGCAGTTCATCCACCCCCATATCCCGCAACCGGCTGCCAGCGCCCGGACGGCGGGTGGCTACATGGCCATAGTCAACGCGGGCGACACCTCCGACCGCCTGATCGGCGTCGAGACCGACATCGCCGCCAAGGCCGAGCTGCACGAAAGCCGCGTCGATGCCAATGGCGTCGGCAGCATGACCCGGCTTGACGGGGCCGAGATTCCGGCGGGCGGCACGCTGAGCCTGGAACAAGGCGGCCTGCACGTCATGTTCTTTGGCCTGACGCGGCCCCTGGTTCAAGGCGAACGCCACAAGGCGGCGCTGATCTTCGAACAGGCGGGCCGGGTCGAGATCGAGTTCATGATCGACCCGCCGGCCGGGCAGGACTCACAGGCGCATGGGGATCATGGGGCGGCGTCCGACTGAAGCCAGGCTAAGCCCGGCCCGCTTGCACCGGGGGCCGGGCTTTCGCCCCGTCCGCCCAACCCCGTCCGCCCAACCCCGCCCGCCCAACCCCGCCCAACCCCGCCCAACCCCCCCCCAACCCCGCCCGCGCTGACCGCCGGTGTCACGCAAGTTTCATCGAAACGCGAAGCAATCGTCACGGCGCGGCTTTAGCTCCGCTGGCAACCACTGGGGGGTTGCGCATGCTTGAAGTCCGGTCTGTCACGCGGATGTTTGGCCAGAAGGCCGCCGTTGACAACGCGACCTTCACCATCGACGGGCCGGCTTTCGTCGGCATCATCGGCCGGTCGGGCGCCGGCAAGTCCACCTTCCTGCGCATGATGAACCGGCTTCTGGACGCTTCGTCCGGCGAGATCCTGGTCGAGGGCCGCAATGTCCTTGCCCTGAAAGGCGCCGAGGCCCGTGCCTGGCAATCGCACTGCGCGATGATCTTCCAGCAGTTCAACCTCGTGCCGCGGATGGACGTGGCCTCGAACGTGCTGCACGGCATCCTGAACCGCCGCTCGACCTTCCAGACCATGTTCAGCCTCTGGCCGCGCGCCGACATCCTGAAGGCGCTGGACATCCTTGACCGGCTTGGCATCGTCGAGCAGGCCCCGAAACGGGCCGAGGCGCTGTCGGGCGGTCAGCAGCAACGCGTGGCGATCGCGCGGGCGCTGATGCAGGACCCCAAGATCATTCTGGCCGATGAACCCATCGCCAGTCTTGATCCGATGAACGCGCAGATCGTCATGGACGCGCTGAAGAAGATCAACGTCGAGGATGGCCGCATGGTGATCGCCAACCTCCACACGCTGGACACCGCGCGGCGCTACTGCGACCGGGTGATCGGCATGCGCGACGGCCGCATCGTCTTTGACGGCACGCCCGACCAGCTGTCCACCGGCGCCGCGCGCGAGATCTACGGCGCCGACGAAAGCTTCAACGAAGCCGCCACCTCGACCTCGATCCCCACCGACACCGCCGCTGACCGGTCCTATGCGGACCTGATGCTGTCGTGACCTGAAACCACCCCCGAACCCACGGAGAAACCATGCAAAAGCTGCTGACTGCCACCGCACTGACCGCCGTTCTGGCCTCGTCTGCCTTCGCGCAGGAGATCAAGGAATTCAACATCGGCATCCTTGGCGGCGAAAACGCCCAGGACCGCCTGACCTCGAACGAATGCCTGCGCCTCGCCGTGGAAGATGCTCTTGGCGTTCCGGTCAAACTGTTCACCCCCGCCGACTTTGACGGCGTTATCCAGGGCCTTCTCGGTGGCTCTCTCGACTATGCGTGGCTGGGTGCGTCGGCCTATGCAAAGATCTACCTGACCGACCCGGAAGCAGTCGAAGTAAAGCTGATCAAGCAGAACCTTGACGACTCGACCGGCTACTACTCCATCGGGTTCGCCCGCGCCGACAGCGGCATCACCAACATGGAAGAAGCCAAGGGCAAGATCTTCGCCTTCGCCGACCCGAACTCCACTTCGGGCTATCTGGTCCCCGGTGCCGAACTGACCGCCAAGTACGGCAAGCTGGAAGAGTACTTCGGTGAAGTTAAGATGTCGGGCGGCCATGAGCAGACCGTCGTCGGCGTTGCCAACGGCGACTTCGATGCGGGCGTTTCCTGGGCTGACGGATTGGGCAACTGGGAAGACGGCTACAACTCGGGCGCGTTCCGCAAGGCGGCTGATGCTGGCCTGGTCGACATGTCGACGATCGTTGAAATCTGGCGCTCGACCGTGATCCCGGAAGGCCCGATGGTCGTCCGCAAGGCTCTGCCGCAGGACGTCAAGGACAAGGTCACCCAGCTTACCGCTGATATGTGGGAAACCGACAAGGCCTGTGCCTACGCGATTGCCGCCGGCGACGCGAAAGACTTCATCCCGGTCGAGCATTCGATGTACGAAGGCGTTCTTGCCGCCCGCAAGCTGCAGGAAGGCATGTAAGCTTTCAGGACGCGTCGCCGGGCCCCCGAAAGGGGGCCCGGCAATTTCATGCGGGGGACCAGGATGGTCGATGCAGCCTTTGGCCCCGAAACGGGCAGACGCCCGGATCTTTCCGACACCCGTGAGGGCTATCTGGAAATGGTGCGCCGCAAGCGCATGTATGGTGGCATCCTGCTTGTCATCTTCGTAGCCCTCATGGCCTCGGGCTGGCGGCTGGCGGAAGAGCGCAATGCCGGCAGCTTCTGGGACGGCATCGACCAGGTGTTCGACTTCCCGGCCGAAGTGCTGGCCGAGGCCTGGGAAAAGCGCGCGCTGTTGTCGGGCCTGTTCTGGAACCACATCCCCTCGCTGGTCGAGACGCTTAACATCGCCGCCGTCGCCACGCTGATCGGCGCGCTGGCCGCGATGTCGCTGTCCTTGCTGGCCACGCGCGGC
>JANNXX010000019.1:0-17060 GCA_031409795.1 Rhodobacterales bacterium | reverse complement strand
CCAAGATGTGGCTCTTCTTCTTCATGTTCGCCATGGTGAAGGCCATCGTCCCCCGCTACCGCTATGACCAGCTGATGCGGATCGGCTGGAAGGTCTTCCTGCCGATGTCGCTGGGTTGGGTGGTGCTGGTGGCGTTCCTGGCGAAATTTGAGGTGTTCGGCGGGTTCTGGGCCCGCTGGGCAGTGGGGGGGTGATGATGCAAGTCGGTCGTTACGTCCATCGAAAAACCGAAACATATCCCGTCGAAGCTGAGATCATACAGGACGAAAAAGGCCGGTGGATCGGCTACATTGACGGGGTTCAAGTGGGTGACTTTCAGAAGTCCCACGAAGCACTGGCCGCGATGCGCCGTATCGACGCGAGAATTGCCAACGACTTGTTGGGACGCCATTGGGTAGATCTGCCCATTTCCCACAAGAATTATGAGGGCGAGTAGAAATGTCCAACATCGACTGGAACCGCGCGACCCGGTATTTCCTGCTGATGGATTTCATCAAGGGCTTCGGCCTGGGGATGAAATACTTCTTCGCGCCGAAGATGACGCTTAACTATCCGCATGAAAAAGGCCCCCTCAGCCCCCGCTTCCGGGGCGAACATGCGCTGCGCCGCTATGCCAATGGCGAGGAACGCTGCATCGCCTGCAAGCTGTGCGAGGCGGTCTGCCCGGCGCAGGCCATCACCATCGACGCCGAACCGCGTGAGGACGGCAGCCGCCGCACCACGCGCTATGACATCGACATGACCAAGTGCATCTACTGCGGCTTCTGCCAGGAGGCCTGCCCGGTCGATGCCATCGTCGAAGGCCCGAACTTCGAATTCGCCACCGAAACCCGCGAGGAGCTGTTCTACACCAAGGAAAAACTCCTGGCGAACGGCGACCGCTGGGAATCCGAGATCGCCCGCAACCTTGAAATCGACGCCCCGTACCGGTGACGGAGACTGACAATGGCCGAGAACGTTGAAAACCTGATCCTGACCCAGTTGCGTGAAATGCGCGGGGAACTTACCGCGATGCGCACGGACATCGCGGCAATCCGCACGGACATGTCTCAGGTCGATCAGAAAGTGGACGGTCTGACCGTGATGCTCGCGCTTTTGGCCGGTCATGTGCATCACGTTGAAGAACGGGTCGAAAAGCTGGAAGAGACGCGCAAGTGACCGACGATTTCGCCAGGATGTTCGCCACGATGCTGGCGCAGGGGCAGGAGATGGCGAAGGCCTTCGCCCCTGCGATGGAAAGCTTCGACGTCCGGGCGTTCGAGAAGATGTTCCCGGCGATGCCGAAGGAACTGCTGGAAATGTGGTTCGGCAAGACTTTCAACCCCGAAGGCCTCGACGCCCGCACCCGGTTCCTCGTGACCATCGCCGCGCAGACCGTGCTGGGCCCGGTGGGCGAGCCGCAGTTGCGGATGACGATCAAGAACAGCCTTGCCGCCGGGGCGACCAGGCGCGAGGTGGCCGAGGTGATCTGGCAGATGAGCATGTTCGGCGGCGTGCCCGCCACGCAGAAGGCGCTGGAGATCGCCCAGGGCGTCTTCGCCGAAAGCCCTGAGGAGAAAGACGCATGACCGTCGCCGATTTTGCCTTTTACATGTTCGCGGTGGTGACGGTGGCCTCGGGACTGATGGTCACGATCAGCCGCAATCCGGTGCATTCGGTGCTGTGGCTGATCCTTGCGTTCCTGTCCACCTCCGGCCTTTTCGTGCTTCTGGGGGCCGAGTTCGTGGCGATGCTCCTCGTCATCGTCTATGTCGGCGCGGTGGCGGTGCTGTTCCTGTTCGTCGTGATGATGCTGGACATCGACTTTGCCGCGCTGAAGGGCGAGCTTGCCCGCTACATGCCGCTGGGCCTGCTGATCGGGGTGGTCCTGATCATGCAGATCGCCATCGGCGTCGGCGTCTGGTCCGCCGCCCCGCAGGCCGGTGACCTGCGCCAGGCCGTGACGCCCACCGAGATCGAGAACACCCGCGCGCTGGGGATGCTGCTGTACGACCGCTATTTCCTGCTGTTCCAGCTGGCCGGCCTGATCCTGCTGGTCGCAATGATCGGGGCGATCCTGCTGACGCTGCGGCACCGGAAGGACATCAAGCGGCAGAACGTGCTGCACCAGATGTGGCGCGACCCGGCCAAGGCGATGGAGCTGAAGGACGTCAAGCCGGGGCAGGGGTTGTGATCTAGGGTGACCGCGCCCCGGACCTGATCCGGGGCCTCGGGTTGCAGCAGAGGCCCCGGGTCAGGCCCGGGGCGCGACAAGACGAAACGAAAAGGCCAAACGGCCACGAGGGAACGAGACGATGGTGGGACTTGAACATTACCTGACGGTGGCGGCGGCGCTGTTCGTCATCGGGATCTTCGGGATCTTCCTGAACCGGAAGAACGTGATCGTCATCCTGATGTCGATTGAGCTCATGCTTCTGGCGGTGAACATCAACCTTGTCGCCTTCTCGTCCTTCTCGGGCGATCTGGTGGGGCAGATCTTCACCATGTTCGTCCTGACCGTCGCTGCGGCCGAGGCGGCGATCGGTCTGGCCATCCTCGTCGTCTTCTTCCGCAACCGCGGGACGATCGACGTGGAAGACGTGAACGTGATGAAGGGCTGACCATGACCGCGCATAGCGAAAACAGTACGCTTTCTGGAATGCGGGTGGTCAAGGAAGAGAATGGCATCGTTTTTCTGCGGTGCGTCTATTGCCAGTGCTCCTACCCGGTTCCGAAGGGTTTCGAGGACGGCGTAATGTGTCAGGCACCGGGATGCCTTGAGAAACGGCGGGCTTGACCATGGCAACGATCATCCTTTTCGCTCCCCTGATCGGGGCCCTGATCTGCGGGTTCGGCTGGCGGCTGATCGGCGAGATGGCGGGGCAGGTCATCACGACGGCGCTGGTGTTTTTGGCGGCGGCGCTGTCTTGGTACATCTTCCTGACCTTCGACGGCACCACCCAGCAGATCGTGCTGATGCGCTGGATCGAGTCGGGCAGCATGGGGTCGGAATGGGCGATCCGGCTGGACCGGCTGACGGCGATCATGCTGGTGGTGGTGAACACAGTGTCCGCCCTCGTCCATCTCTACAGCTTCGGCTACATGGCGCATGACGAAAACTGGCATGAGGGCGAGCATTACAAGGCGCGCTTCTTTGCCTACCTGTCGTTCTTCACCTTTGCCATGCTGATGCTGGTGACCGCCGACAACCTGATCCAGATGTTCTTCGGCTGGGAAGGGGTGGGGGTCGCGTCCTACCTGCTGATCGGTTTCTACTACCGCAAACCATCTGCCAACGCCGCTGCGATCAAGGCCTTCGTGGTCAACCGAGTCGGTGACTTCGGCTTTGCGCTGGGGATCTTCGCGCTTTTCTACCTGACGGATTCGGTGCGGTTCGACGACATCTTCGCCGCCGCCCCGGAGCTGGCGGAAACGAACCTGACCTTCCTGTGGTCCGACTGGAACGCGGCCAACCTGATCGGCGTCCTGCTCTTCATCGGGGCGATGGGGAAATCGGCGCAGCTGTTCCTGCACACCTGGCTGCCCGACGCGATGGAGGGGCCGACGCCGGTGTCGGCGCTGATCCACGCGGCGACCATGGTGACGGCGGGGGTGTTCCTGGTCTGCCGGATGTCGCCCGTGTACGAATACGCGCCGGAAGCCTCGGCCTTCATCACCGTGATTGGTGCCACGACGGCGTTCTTTGCGGCAACCGTCGGCCTGGTGCAGAACGACATCAAGCGGGTGATCGCCTATTCCACCTGCAGCCAGCTGGGCTACATGTTCGTGGCGGCGGGGGTCGGGGTCTATTCGGTGGCGATGTTCCACCTGTTCACCCACGCCTTCTTCAAGGCGATGCTCTTCCTCGGCGCGGGTTCGGTGATCACCGCGACGCACCATGAGCAGGACATGCGCAACTACGGCGGGCTGCGGAAAAAGATCCCGCTGACTTTCTGGGCGATGATGATCGGCACGCTGGCGATCACCGGCGTCGGCGTTCCGCTGACCCATTTCGGCTTTGCCGGGTTCCTGTCGAAGGACGCGGTGATCGAAAGCGCCTGGGTCGGGTCGAACTATGCCTTCTGGATGCTGGTGATCGCGGCCTGCATGACCAGCTTCTACAGCTGGCGGCTGATGTTCATGACCTTCTTCGGGACCAGCCGGGCACAGGGGGCCGGGCACGGTCACGGCGCGCATGGGCATGACGACCACGGCCAGGGTGGCCACGGGCAGCATGAGCCGCACGAAAGCCCGATGGTCATGCTGATCCCGCTGGGAGTCCTCGCCCTGGGCGCGGTCTTCTCGGGGATGCTGTGGTTCAAGGTGTTCTTCGGCGAAGAGGCCGCCGTCCGTGACTGGTTCGGCATGGAGACCGCCGCTCATGGCGAGGCCCATGGCCAGACCAACGATGAAACCGCCACCGCCGAAGCGCAGGGCGAGGGCCACGACGCAACCACCAACGCCGAGACGGAAGGCGCGGCCCCGGCACATGCGGCGACACCGGGCGTGGTGCCGAAGGGCGCGCTGGTGATGCTGCCCTTCACACCCGAGGAGCAGGCCATCGTCGACACCCGACTGGACGCGGACAAGGCCGCCAAGGCCGAACACGCCCCGACCACGATGATCAATGCCGCACATCTGGTGCCGGCCTGGGTCAAGGTCGCGCCGTTCATGGCCATGCTGATCGGACTCTTCACCGCCTGGCTGTTCTACATCCGCAATCCCAGCCTGCCCGGCCGCCTGGCAGCACAGCAGCGCCCGCTGTACCTGTTCCTCTTGAACAAGTGGTACTTCGACGAGCTTTACGACGTGCTCTTCGTGCGGCCGGCGAAACGGCTGGGGGGATTCCTGTGGAAGAAGGGTGACGGCAACGTCATCGACGGGTCGCTGAACGGGGTGGCGCTGGGGATCATCCCCTTCTTCACCCGCCTCGCGGGCCGCGCGCAGTCCGGCTATCTGTTTCACTACGCCTTCGCGATGGTGATGGGGATCGTGATCCTTGTCACCTGGATGACGCTGTTCGGCGGCGCAAAGTAAGGGGGCGCCGACATCATGGAAAACCAGCTTCTCTCGATCATCACCTTCCTGCCGCTGGTCGCGGCGGTCATCCTTGCCTTGTTCATGCGCGGCGACGATGCGGCAGCGCGGGCGGGGGCGAAATGGCTTGCGCTTTTCACCACCAGCGCGACCTTCGTCATTTCGCTGTTCATCCTGTTCCGCTTCGATCCCTCGAATACCGGCTTTCAATTCGTCGAGGAACATCCCTGGATCCTGGGCCTCAGCTACAAGATGGGCGTGGACGGCATTTCGGTCCTGTTCGTGATGCTGACCACCTTCCTGATGCCGATCACGATCTATTCCTGCTGGGGGGTCGAGACGCGGGTCAAGGAATACATGATCGCCTTCCTGGTCCTTGAGACGCTGATGCTGGGGGTGTTCTGCGCGCTGGACCTGGTGCTTTTCTACCTCTTCTTCGAGGCCGGGCTGATCCCGATGTTCCTGATCATCGGCATCTGGGGCGGCAAGGACCGGATCTATGCCGCGTTCAAGTTCTTCCTCTATACCTTCCTCGGGTCGGTCCTGATGCTGGTCGCGATGATCGCGATGTACCTGGACGCCGGCACCACCGATATCGTGAAGCTTCTGGCGCATGACTTCGGGTCCGAGACGATTTCGGTGCTCGGCTTCCAGGTCGTGGGCGGGTTGCAGACCATGCTGTTTCTGGCCTTCTTCGCGTCGTTTGCGGTCAAGATGCCGATGTGGCCGGTGCATACCTGGCTGCCGGATGCCCATGTGCAGGCCCCGACGGCGGGGTCGGTGGTGCTGGCGGCGATCCTTCTGAAGATGGGCGGCTACGGCTTCCTGCGCTTTTCGCTGCCGATGTTCCCGGTGGGGTCGGACGTGATGGCGCCGCTGGTCCTTTGGATGTCGGCCATTGCCATTGTCTACACAAGCCTTGTGGCGCTCGCGCAGACCGACATGAAGAAGCTGATCGCCTATTCCTCGGTCGCGCACATGGGCTTTGTCACCATGGGCATCTTCGCCGCGAACCAGCAAGGCGTGGACGGGGCGATCTTCCAGATGATCAGCCACGGCTTCATCTCCGGCGCCCTGTTCCTGTGTGTCGGCGTGATCTACGACCGGATGCACACGCGCGAGATCGACGCCTATGGCGGCCTTGTGAACCGGATGCCGGCCTATGCGCTGGTCTTCATGTTCTTCACCATGGCCAACGTCGGCCTGCCCGGCACCAGCGGTTTCGTGGGTGAGTTCCTGACCCTGATGGGCATCTTCCAGGTCAACACCTGGGTCGCCGCCGTCGCCACCACCGGCGTGATCCTGTCAGCGGCCTATGCGCTTTGGCTCTACCGCCGCGTCGTGCTGGGCGATCTGATCAAGGAGGCCCTGCGCACGATCACCGACATGGACCGCCGCGAGAAGGCGATCTTCGCGCCGCTGGTTGCCATGACCCTGATCCTTGGCATCTATCCCAGCCTGGTGACCGACATCATCGGCCCCTCGGTCACCGCCCTTGTTACCGACTACCAGGCTGCGCTGCCCGCTGACGGCGCGGACCTGGCCCTGAACGAAGGACATTCCGAATGACCTCCGCCGATTTCCAGACCCTTCTGCCCGAGATCACCCTGGCGGTCTATGCCATGGCGGCGCTCATGGCCGGGGTCTACACCACCAAGGACAAGCTTGCGCCGGTGCTCGTCTGGGTCACCTCGGGGCTGTTCGTGGCGCTGGCGCTTTACATCGGCAGCACCGGCGCGGGGGAAAGGCTGGTCTTCAACGGCCTTTTCGTCGACGATCCCTTCGCGCGCTTCGCGAAGGTCACCATCCTTCTGTCCGCCGCCGCCGTGCTGGCGATGAGCCAGGACTACATGACCCGGCGCAACCTTCTGCGTTTCGAATATCCGATCCTCGTGACGCTGGCGGTGGTCGGCATGATGGTGATGGTTTCCTCGGCCGACCTGATCACCCTGTATATGGGGCTGGAGCTGCAATCGCTGTCGCTTTACGTCGTGGCCAGTCTGCGGCGCGACAGCGCAAAATCCTCTGAGGCGGGCCTGAAGTATTTCACCCTGGGCGCGCTGTCTTCCGGGCTTCTGCTGTACGGGGCCTCGCTGACCTACGGCTATGCCGGCACCACCCAGTTCACCGGGATCCTTGCCACCGTGCAGGACGGCGTGCCGCTGGGGCTTTTGTTCGGCCTGGTGTTCATGCTGGCGGGTCTGGCCTTCAAGGTCAGTGCAGCACCCTTCCACATGTGGACGCCGGATGTCTACGAAGGCTCGCCCACCCCGGTGACCGCCTTCTTCGCCACCGCACCGAAAGTCGCCGCGATGGCGCTGATCGCGCGGCTGATCCAGGACGCCTTTGGCGGCATCCCGGGCCAATGGGGGCAGGTGCTGGCGGCGCTGTCGGTCGCCTCGATGTTCCTTGGCGCCGTGGCCGCGATCGGCCAGCGCGACATCAAGCGGCTGATGGCCTATTCGTCGATCGCCCATATGGGATACGCGCTGATCGGCCTTGCGGTGGGCACGGCCTACGGGGTGCAGGCCACGCTGGTCTACATGGCGATCTATGTCACGATGAACGTCGGCACCTTTGCCTTCATCCTGTCGATGGAGCGTGACGGCCGCCCGGTCAGCGACATTGCCGGACTGAACCAGTTTGCGAAGAAGGAACCGCTGAAGGCGCTGGCCATGCTGGTCTTGCTCTTTTCGCTGGCGGGCGTGCCGCCGATGGTCGGTTTCTTCGGCAAGTTCTATGTCCTCAAGGCCGCCGTGGATGCGGGCTGGGTCTGGCTGGCGGTCGCCGGGGCCGTGGCCTCGGTGATCGGGGCCTTCTATTACCTGCGCATCGTCTACTTCATGTATTTCGGTGCCGAACAGGAACCGGTCGACAGCCGGATGGCCCCGGTGCAATGGGCGATGCTGGTGGGCGTGGCGGCGCTGATGATCCTTGGAATCGCGAACCTCTTCGGGATCGAGGCCCCTGCGGCGCTGGCCGCCGAAGCGCTTGTGCGTTGAGAAGATGACCGGGGCAGGGCGCATCGTCCTGCCTGAAATCGACAGCACCAACGCCGAGGGGTTCCGCCGCGCCGTCGGGCTTTCCGGTCCGACCTGGATCCTTGCCGGGTTGCAGACTGCGGGCCGGGGACGCCGGTCGCGCCCCTGGGTCAGCCCGCGCGGCAATTTCCACGGCACCCTGGTCCTGAAACCGGTCGAACCGCCCGAAACGGTGGCCTTGCGCTCTTTCGCAGCAGCACTTGCGTTGCGTGATGCCCTGGTTGCCCTGACCGGGCTACCCGCAAGCCTTACCCTGAAATGGCCGAATGACGTCCTTCTGAATGGCGGCAAGCTGGCGGGGATCCTGCTGGAAAGCCAGGGGCTTGGGTTGGCCGCCCCGGTGCTTTGCATCGGCATCGGCGTCAACCTCATCGCCGCCCCGGACCTCGCGCAGATCGAGCCAGGCGCGGTGCCGCCGGTATCGCTTCTGGCGGAAACCGGCCTGCGGGTGACGCCCGAGGCGCTTCTTGACGCCCTCGCCCCCGCCTATGCATCCTGGGAGGCGATCTTCCGTGCCGAAGGCTTCGCGCCGCTGCGCGCGGCCTGGCTGACGCAGGCGGCCCGCCTTGGCGAGCCGATCCGCGCCCGGACGGGATCGGACACCCGCGAAGGCGTTTTCGACAGCATCGACGCGAACGGCAACCTGATCCTGCGCATGACAAACGGCCCGGTTGCCATTCCCGCCGCCGAGGTGTTCTTTTGACCGACCGACACCCCGAAGGGTCTGGAATTTTTCTAGAAAAATTCTGGACCTTTCGCCTGCAAAGGCTCGACCATGCTTCTGGCGATTGACTGCGGCAACACCAACACCGTCTTTGCCATCTGGGACGGCGCGCGCTTCCTTGCGACCTGGCGCATCGCAACCGACCACAAGCGCACCGCTGACGAATACTTCGTCTGGCTCTCCAGTCTCATCGCCATGACGGGTACCGAGGCGCGGATCACCGAGGCGATCATCTCCTCCACCGTCCCGCGCGTGGTCTTCAACCTGCGCGTCCTTTGCGACCGCTATTTCAGCTGCCGGCCCCGCGTGGTCGGCAAGCCTGACTGCCGGCTGCCTGTCGCGCCCCGGGTCGATCAGGGCACCACCGTCGGGCCGGACCGGCTGGTCAACACCGTTGCCGGCCATGACCGGCATGGCGGCAACCTCATCATCCTGGACTTCGGCACGGCGACGACCTTCGACGTCGTGGACCATGACGGCGCCTATGTCGGCGGCGTGATCGCGCCGGGCGTCAACCTGTCGCTTGAAGCACTTCACATGGCTGCCGCCGCCTTGCCGCATATCGACGTGGCAAAACCGGCACGGGCGGTCGGCACGAATACGGTGGCCTGCATGCAATCGGGTGTGTATTGGGGCTATGTCGGGCTGATCGAAGTCATCGTGCGCGAAATCCGGCGCGAGCGGGACCAGCCGATGAAAGTCATCGCGACCGGGGGGCTTGCCTCGCTGTTTGCCCAGGGGACCGCGCTTTTTCACTCTGTCGAAGATGACCTGACCATGCATGGCCTGGTTCTCATCAACGCCTACAACAAGGACACTCCATGAAAGCCGACCGCCTGATCTATCTTCCGCTCGGCGGTGCCGGCGAAATCGGGATGAACGCCTATGTCTACGGTTACGGACCGCCCGGCAAGGAGCGGCTGATCCTGGTCGACCTGGGCGTCGCCTTCCCGGACATGGACACCTCGCCCGGGGTCGACCTGATCCTGCCGGATGTCAGCTGGCTTGCCGACAAGCTGGACCGGCTTGAGGCGATCTTCATCACCCACGCGCATGAAGACCACATCGGTGCGCTTGCCCCGCTTTGGCCAAGGCTGGAAAAGAAGGTCTACTGCCGCCGCTTCACCGCCACCATCGGCCGGATGAAGTTCGACGAGGCGGGCCTGCCCAAGGACCGGATCGTCACGGTCGAGGCCCGCCCGGCGACGGTCGAGGTCGGTCCCTTCAAGGTCCAGTTCGTTCCCGTCTCGCATTCGATTCCCGAAAGTTCGGCGCTGGTGATCGACACGCCGGCCGGCCGGATCTTCCATTCCGCCGACTTCAAGATCGACCACAACCCCGTGGTTGGGGAAGCCTGGGACGATGCCCGCTTCGCCGAGATCGTCCGGGAACGCCCGGTCAAGGCGATGACCTGCGATTCGACCAATGTCTTTTCCACCCATGAGGGCCGGTCGGAATCGACGCTCGGCCCGGCCCTGACCGACCTGATCCGCAGTTGCGGCGGCATGGTCGTGGCCACGACCTTCGGCTCGAACGTCGCGCGCCTGAAGACCCTGGCCGAGGCCGCCCGCGCCGCCGACCGCACGATCTGTGTCCTCGGCCGCTCGATGAAGCGGATGCTTGCCGCTTCGGAAGAGGCAGCGGTGATGTCGGGCTTTCCGAAGACCGTCAGCCCCGAAGAGGCGCTGGAGGTGCCGCGCCGCAACCTGATGATCCTGGCCACCGGCAGCCAGGGCGAACGCCGCGCCGCCAGCGCGCAGCTGTCGCGCGGCAAGTATCTGGGAATCGAGATGAAGGAAGGCGACACCTTCCTGTTCTCCTCGAAAACCATTCCGGGGAATGAACGTGATGTCCTGCGGGTCTGGAACGCGCTTTCCGAACGCGGCGTGCAGGTGATCGACGACCAGAGCGGCAAGTACCACGTTTCCGGCCATGCCAACCGCCCGGATCTTGAACATGTCCACCGGCTGATCCTGCCCGACATGCTGATCCCGATGCACGGCGAACACCGCCACCTGACCGAACATGTCCGCATCGCGACCGAGGCCGGCATTGCTGCGGCCGTGGCCCCGAACGGTACCATGCTGGACCTGACCGGCGACGTGCCCGAAGTCGCGGAATATGCCGAGACCGGGCGGCTTTACCTGGACGGGACCGCGATCATCGGCGCGCTGGACGGGGTGGTCCGCGACCGGATCCGCATGGCGCTGAACGGTCATGTGCTGGTGACGCTGATCCTGGATGAGTCCGACGCGCCGATGGGCGAACCCTGGGTCGAACTGATGGGCCTGCCCGCCACCGGCCGGGGGGCGCGACCGCTGGCCGAGACGCTTGAAACCGACCTCGCCGAATTTGCCGACCGGGCCAGCCGCAAGCTGCTGAAGGATGACGCGAAGCTTGAGGAGGAACTCCGCAAGGTCGTGCGCCAGGTCGCGATGGAAGAGATTGGCAAGAAGCCCGAAGTGACCGTGGTGATCAGCCGCCTGACGGCCGAATAGGCCCGCTCATCCCTCCCTGACGGGCGGTCTTCGCTGGATCCAGCGAGGAGCGCCCGCAAGGGAGCGACGAGCGCCCCTTCAGCCTTCGGTGCCGGTCGCGGCTTCCTCGACGTCTTCGGTCGGGGCCGCCTTCAGTGCGAAGCTGCGAAGGATGAAATCGGGGACGTGGTCGCCCATGCCCATCACCGCCGGCCCAAGGTCGCGGTCGCGCCGGTAGTCGCGCCGATCTTCGCGGCGGTCGTCGCGGGGTTCGCGGCGGTCATCGCGTTTGTCCTCGCGGCGTTCGCCCCGGCCATCGCCCCGGCCATCGCCCCGGACATCACCCCGTGCTTCCGCGCGAGCCTCCCCCCGAGGTTCCCCACGAGGTTCCCCCCGAGCCTCCCCCCGAGGTTCCGCGCGAGGTTCCCCCCTCCGCTCGCCGCGTCCATCGCTGCGGTCCGTCCGGGGTTCGCGCCGCTCTTCGCGCGGCTCCAGGGCCACGGGCGGTTCGGCGGTCTCAGGTTTCGGCGCCGCGACCAGCGGTTCCATCGCTGCCACTTCGTCATGCGGTTTCGGCGCACGGTCGCGGTCGCGTCCACGGCCGTTGCGGTCCCGGCCGCGCGGGCTGCGGTCTTCGCGGGGCCGTTCGGGGCGGCCTTCGCTGTCGTCGGGAACAAAGCCTTCCGGCAGCACGCCGCGCGGGATCGTCGTCTTGATCAGGCTTTCGATCGCCGCCAGGTATTTCACGTCCGAGGGCACCGAAATGGTTAAGGCCTTGCCGGCCCGGCCCGCCCGGCCGGTGCGGCCGATGCGGTGGATGTAATCTTCCGGATGGCTTGGCACATCGAAGTTGAACACATGGCTGACTGCCGGGATATCCAGCCCCCTGGCCGCCACGTCCGAGGCGACCAGAAGGTGCAGCGTGCCGTCGCGGAAGCCGTCCAGCGTCTTGGTGCGCACCGACTGGTCAAGGTCACCATGGATCGGCGAGGCGTTGAAGCCATGCGATTTCAGCGACTTCGCCACAACGTCCACATCCATCTTGCGGTTGCAGAAGATGATCGCGTTGGTGCAGGCGTCACCCTCGGCCTTGATCAGCGCGCGCAGGACGGCCCGCTTGTCGCCGAAGCTGCGGTCCTTGCGCAGCGGCTGCACCTCGATCAGGCTTTGCGTGATCGTGGTCGAGGCCGTTGCCTGCCGCGCGACTTCGATCTTCGCCGGATTTTTCAGGAAGGTCTTGGTGATCCGCTCGATCTCGGGCGCCATGGTGGCGCTGTAGAACATCGTCTGGCGGGTGGCGGGGGTCAGCTGGAAGATCCGCTCGATATCGGGGATGAACCCCATGTCCAGCATCCGGTCGGCCTCGTCGACCACCATGATCTGCACGCCGGTCAGCAAGAGTTTGCCGCGTTCGAAATGGTCCAGAAGGCGGCCGGGGGTGGCGATCAGCACGTCGACGCCCCGGTCGATCAGCTTGTCCTGTTCGCCGAAGGCGACGCCGCCGATCAGCAGCGCCTTGGTCAGCTTGGTATGCTTGGCGTAGGTCTCGAAGTTTTCGGCGACCTGCGCCGCCAGTTCCCGCGTCGGGGCAAGGACCAGCGACCGCGGCATCCGGGCGCGGGCGCGGCCCTGGCCCAGCAGGGTGATCATCGGCAGCACGAAGCTGGCGGTCTTGCCGGTGCCGGTCTGGGCGATGCCCAGCACGTCGCGGCCCTGCAGCGCGTGCGGAATGGCCTCGGCCTGGATCGGGGTGGGGGTCTCATAGCCGGCTTCGGAGACGGCTTGCAGCACGCGCGGGTCGAGCGCGAGATCGGAAAACTTGGTCATATGCGTCCTATGGATGCGGTATCGGACCGCATGGGTGATGGGACGCATGTATCCGGGCGCCCCGGCGTCTCGGCCCGTTTTGGCCGCGCCCCGCGCTTAGCGGAATTGTAAGCGATGGTCAAGCCGGGGTGCCGGGTCCTTGCGCAATCACGTCACAAGGCGCAAGCTGTCGGCATTTGAAATGACCCTTTGGAATGAGATATTATGAAAAGCATGCTTGCAGGGCTTGGCCTTGCGCTTATTGCTGGCGACCCGGTCCTGGCGGATCATGTCGATTGCAGCCGCGCTGCCTGCCCGTTTGACGTAGCCCTGGTCTCTTTTGCCGCGGAAAGGTCCTATGGCCTGTTGCTGCAGGCGCCCGCGTCGGGGTGCCGACGGGTCCGCTACCGGGTGGAAACGCCGGGTCACGATCTTCTGGGCAAGACCGCGGCGCTGCGGGCCGGCGAGATCGCAGTGGTGCGGCTTGGGCCTGGTTTCGCCAAGGGCACGCACCGGCTGGTGGTGCGCGCCGAGGGCTGCGGCCAAGCGCCGGTTCACGCAAGACGGGTGACGCTGCGCAAGCTTGCCCCCGATCACGGCTGGCGGGCGGGGCTGGTCAATGCGGCGCTTTTAGAGCCAGGTCATTGAGACATGCCTGCCCAGGGACCGGCATTTCCGGCGCCGGACGGGGTTCAGGCTTCGTCTTCCCCGGATCCGGAGGGGCCAGGCTCTGTCAAGGCTCCGGGGGCTGGCTCCAGCGGAACGCGCCGGACAGTGCTCATCTGCCGGATCCGGCGAAAGACGTTGCCCGGATCAGCGTTCAGCCGGTCAAGCAGATGGCAGGCAAGCGGGCCGACCGTCGGCTCGGCCAGCGCATCCTTCCAGATCGGCGCCAGCAGGTTGAAGTCCAGCCCGCCCCGGTGAAAGCCGAAGGGCGACATGCCAAGCGGCAACTTGTGACTGCACATCCGCGTGCGCCGGAACACGGCGGTCGGTGGAAAGCCGGAAAATGTCCGCTCGGTTTCATAAAGCTTCATGGTCGAGAACAGCACGTTCAGCGCCAGGCCGATGCGGCGCTGGGCCTCGGTCTCGCCGAAGTCGCCGAAGGTGATCACCGACGAGATCAGCCAGCGACCCGGCAGGGTCTGGATCAGGGCTGCGCCCTGTTCGCGCCAGAGCCTGACGAACAGTGCGGGCGCATGCTCCGGCCAGGCCTCGCGGCGCAGGTTGACGATCAGGTCGGCATTCAGCAGCGCCAGTTCGGACAGCCCGGCGAATTCGCGCTGCAACTGCCAGAATTTGCGCCGGTAGGGCGACAGTCGGCCGACGGGCCGCGGCTCATCCGGCGGCACGATCTCGGTCACAAGCGGCACCAGGTCGAAATCGGCGGGCGGCAGGGATTCGCCGCGCCCGTACCGCACCGGGATGCGCCGCGTCATCCAGCGCGCAATCACGGTTTCCGGTGCGCCGGGGTAGGTGACCGCCGGGGTGCCGGGCGACTGGGGGCCAGCCGTCTGGGGGCCAGCCGTCTGGGGGCCCGGCTTCGGCACAGGCTGGGGTTCGGATTGCGGCTCGGGTTGCGGCTCGGGTTGCGACTGGGGCTCGTCCGGGCTGGCAGGATCACTCTGGGTCATGCCCGGCCCCGCTGGCCTGGCGCGCGGGCATGCGCCCGGATGCCGGTCCGGCCCCGGCCCCGGCTGCGGCACAGGATCTGGGAAAGCCGCGCTCTCAGACCATCATCTCCTTCGTCGCGGTCAGCTTCAGGCCGGGAAAATCGCGCATCACGCGGTCAATGTCCCATTGCAGGCGCGTCAGGAACACCAGGTCCCCGTCGCTGTCATGGGCGATATGGCCCTTGTTTACCCCGGTCAGCTTTTCGATTTCGGCCTTGTCGCCGGAAATCCAGCGCGCGCTGGTGAAATTCGACCCTTCGAACCGCACGGGCAGCGAGTATTCCTGTTCGATCCGGCTGGCCAGCACGTCGAACTGCAGGGCGCCCACCACGCCCACGATGTAGCCCGACCCGATCATCGGCTTGAAGACCTTGGCGGCGCCTTCCTCGGCGAACTGGGTCAGGGCCTTTTCCAGATGCTTGGCCTTCATCGGGTCCATCGCCCGGACGCCTTGCAAAAGCTCGGGCGCGAAAGACGGGATGCCGGTGAAATGCAGCGCCTCGCCTTCGGTCAGCGCGTCGCCGATCCGCAGTTGGCCGTGGTTCGGGATGCCGATGATGTCGCCGGCCCAGGCCTCTTCCGCAAGCTCGCGGTCGGCGGCAAGGAACAGGACCGGGCTGGCCACCGTCATCGGCTTTTTCGTCCGCACATGATGCAGCTTCATCCCGCGTTCGAAGTGACCGGAGGCCAGGCGCACAAAGGCCACGCGGTCGCGGTGCTTGGGGTCCATGTTGGCCTGGACCTTGAAGACAAAGCCGGTGACCGGGCTTTCCGAAGCGTCGATCTGCCGTTCCGCAGCCTTCTGCGGCTGCGGCTCGGGCCCGTATTCGCCGATGCCGTCCATCAGTTCCTTCACGCCGAAGGAGTTGATCGCCGACCCGAACCAGATCGGCGTCATCGAGCCGTTCAGGAAAGCCGCGCGGTCGAAGGCGGGCAGGAGCGCGCGCGCCATTTCCAGCTCTTCGTGGAACTTCGCCAGCAGGTTGGCGGGAATGTGTTCGGCCAGCTTCGGGTCGTTGACCCCGGAAATCTGGATGCTTTCCGCCACCTTGTTGCGGTCGGCGCGATCCATGATCTCCAGCCGGTCGTGCAGCAGATCGTAAGCCCCGACGAACTCGCGCCCGACCCCAATGGGCCAGCTGGCCGGGGTCACGTCGATGGCCAGATTCTCCTGAATCTCGTCGATGATCTCGAACACGTCGCGGGATTCGCGGTCCATCTTGTTGCAGAAGGTCAGGATCGGCAGGTCGCGCAGGCGGCAGACCTCGAACAGCTTGCGCGTCTGGGATTCCACGCCCTTGGCCCCGTCGATCACCATGATCGCGGCGTCCACCGCCGTCAGCGTGCGGTAGGTGTCTTCGGAGAAATCGCTGTGGCCGGGCGTGTCCACGAGGTTGAAGCGGTAGTGCCGGAAATCGAAGGACATGGCACTGGCGGAGACGGAAATCCCGCGCTCCTGCTCCAGCTTCATGAAATCGGACCGGGTGCGCCGGGCGTCGCCCTTGGCGCGGACCTGGCCGGCCATCTGGATCGCGCCGCCGAACAGGAGGAACTTTTCCGTCAGCGTGGTTTTCCCGGCGTCGGGGTGCGAGATGATCGCAAAGGTCCGGCGGCGGGA
The DNA here is from genome assembly GCA_031409795.1 of Rhodobacterales bacterium. Taxonomy (GTDB): domain Bacteria; phylum Pseudomonadota; class Alphaproteobacteria; order Rhodobacterales; family Rhodobacteraceae; genus Tabrizicola. The sequence continues at coordinate 705 of JANNXX010000019.1, read as the reverse complement.
AATTTCGGGCGGAAGCGGGGCACGATTTGTCATGCGCGCCGGTATAGGGCCGCTGACCGCCCCCCGCAACTGCAGGACTGTCTTGCCGGTGTCAAACGAGGGGCGTAGAATGAGAACATTAAATGAACAAATAGGAGGATTCGATGACACTGAATGAAATCGCCGCCGAGCTTGTCGCCGGGTGCCGGGAAGATCGCGCGCGTGGAAACCTTGACCGCCTGTATGCCCCCGATGCCGTCTCGGTCGAAGCGATGGACATGGGGAGCGGACGCGAGACGCATGGGCTGGCCGGAATCCACGGCAAGCATGACTGGTGGGAAGGGGCGTTCACGACCCACGGGCTGACAGTCGAGGGACCGTTCGTGCACGGCGACGACCGGTTTTCCGTCATCTTCGGCATGGACACCACCGAGAAGGCCAGCGGCAAGCGGTCGCAGGGCCGCGAGGTCGGGGTCTATCACGTGAAGGACGGCAAGATCGCGCGGGAAGAGTTCTTCTATTCGGTCTGACCGCCAGTCAGCATGCGCGCGTTCCGCGCGAAGACCATCTGTCTCGCCTCTGCGCGTGAAGAACGCGCAGAGGCTCGGGCAATGGGGGGGAGCAGGCCCCCCAACCCCACGGGGGTTTTTTTGAGGGGAAATAAGGGGGAAAGGTTGTGGCCCCCCCGCCCGGAGGGTGGGGTTACGGGCCACGGGGGGGGGGGGG
>JANNXX010000018.1:0-7447 GCA_031409795.1 Rhodobacterales bacterium | reverse complement strand
TAGAGCTCTACCTCGACACCGTGTGATCCCCGCTCTTCGGCCCTGACGGACCTCATCGCTGCGCTGGTGCCAGCGATGAGGGACCGGAAGGGACCGAAGAGCGCCCCCTTGACCAAAGCCCCTCGCCCGACCCACCTTGGGCAAAATCACGGGACACCCATGATGCAGATCGGCATCCTTCAGACCGGCGAAAGCCCCGACGCACTGCGCGCCGAAATGGGCGACTACCCGGATTTCTTTGAGACCCTGCTAGCCGGGCGTGGTCTGACCTTCCGGCGCTTTGCGGTGCTGCGGGGCGAATTTCCCGCTGACATCCAGGCCTGTGACGGCTGGCTGATCACCGGCTCGCGCTTCGGGGCCTATGAGGACCATGCCTGGATCCCGCCCTTGGAGGAATTCATCCGTGCCGCCTATGCCGCCCATGTGCCGGTCGTGGGCGTCTGCTTTGGCCACCAGATCATCGCGCAGGCGATGGGCGGCCGGGTCGAGAAATACCCGGGCGGCTGGTCGGTCGGCCCGACAGCCTATGATTTCGGCGACCGGACCTATACCCTGAACGCCTGGCATCAGGATCAGGTTACCCGAAGACCCGAAGGCGCGCAGGTTCTGGCGTCCACCGATTTCTGCGAGAACGCCGCACTTCTCTATGACGACCGCATGTTCACGGTCCAGCCGCACCCGGAATTCCCCAGGGAGTTCATCGAGGGTCTGATCAAGTTCCGTGGCCCCGGCCTCGTGCCGGATGCGATCCTCAAGGCCGCGACCGACCGGCTTGACACGCCGACCGACAGCCCGTCGATGGCCGACCGGATTGCGCAATTCTTTCTGACACGACCTCCAAAAACTGGGGCCGAGAAGCTCCGCGCCTGATCCTCAGTCGCGGGGGCCACCCCCCAAAGAACGTGTGACCTCATGTCCAAATGGACCGACCAGCTGCCCGAGGCAGCGCGCGACTCCATCGGCAACCGCCGGGTGGACGAAGTGGAATGCATCATCGGCGACATCGCCGGGGTGGCGCGCGGCAAGGCGATGCCCGCCGCGAAATTCGGCAAGCAGACCAACTACTTCCTGCCGAATTCGATCTTCCTGCAGACGATAACTGGCGAATGGGCCGACAATCCCTTCGATGCCTTCACCGAACCCGACATGATCCTGGAACCGGACTGGTCGACTGCCACTGCCGCGCCCTGGACCGCCGACGTGACGCTGCAGGTGGTGCATGACGCCAAGGACCAGGAGGGCAAACTTGTGCCCTATTCCCCGCGCAACGTGTTGCGCCGGATCATGGACCTTTACGCCGCGCAGGGCTGGAAGCCGGTGGTGGCGCCCGAGATGGAATTCTTCCTGACCGCCCGCAACATCGACCCGAACCAGCCGGTGATCCCGCCGATGGGCCGAAGTGGCCGTCGCGCTGCGGGCAAGCAGGCCTACAGCCTGTCGGCCATCGACGAATACGGCAAGGTCATCGATGACATCTACGACTTCGCCGAGGCGCAGGGGCTGGAGATCGACGGCATCCTGCAGGAAGGCGGTGCCGGACAGATCGAGCTGAACCTCGCCCACGGCGACCCGATCCGCCTGGCGGATGAGGTCTTCTTCTTCAAGCGCCTGATCCGTGAGGCAGCGCTGCGGCACGACTGCTTTGCCACTTTCATGGCCAAACCGATCGCGGGCGAGCCGGGGTCAGCGATGCACATCCACACCTCGGTCGTCGACACTCGCACGGCCAAGAACATCTTCGCCGGTCCGAAGGGGGTAGAGACCGAGGCTTTCCTGCACTTCATTGGCGGGCTGCAGAAACACCTCGGGGCCGCCGTCGCCCTGTTCGCGCCCTATGTCAACAGCTACCGCCGCTATGTCCCCGACTTCGCCGCCCCGATCAACCTGGAATGGGGCCGCGACAACCGCACCACCGGCCTGCGCATCCCGATCAGCAACGCAGCCGGTCGCCGGATCGAAAACCGCCTGCCGGGCATGGACTGCAACCCCTATCTCGGCATCGCCTCGACGCTGGCCTGCGGCTATCTTGGCCTGATGAACAAGACCCAGTCCCGCCCGGAGTTCAGCGGTTCCGCCTATATCGACAACGAGGATATCCCGGCGAACCTTGGCGACGCGCTGGACCTTCTGGAAGAGGACACCGCCCTGCAAGAGGTGATGGGCGTCGATTTCTGCAAGGTCTACGATTCGGTAAAGCGGAACGAATACAAGGAGTTCCTGCAGGTCATCAGTCCGTGGGAGCGGGAGCATCTCCTGCTGAACGTCTGATGGCGCTGAACCTTCTGCACGCCAATGACCGGCGGGGCGAATACCCCGCCAGCTATTATGCGGCCACCCGCACGCCGCTGGACCCGTTCCCGCCCCTGACGGGCGAGGTGCGGGCCGATGTCGCGGTGGTCGGGGGCGGCTACATGGGCCTGTCGGCTGCGCTGCATCTGGCCGAAAAGGGCCTGTCCGTCGTGGTGCTGGAGGCGCATCGCGTCGGCTTTGGCGCAAGCGGACGGAACGGCGGGCAGGTCGGCAGCGGCCAGCGGCAGGATCAGGACTGGATCGAAAAGGCGGTGGGCAGCGACCACGCCCGCCGCCTCTGGGACCTTGCCGAAGACGCCAAGGCCCTTGTGAAAGACCTGATCGCCCGCCACCAGATGCCCGTGCCCTTCCGCCCCGGCGTCGCCCATGCCTGCTACAGCGAGGCCGAGGTCGACCACGGACGCGCCTACGCCGACCACCTCGCCCGCCACTACGACTATGACCAGACCGAGGTCCTCGACCGCCCCGCCATCCGCCGCCTCATTGGCTCGGACCGCTTTGCCGGGGGGGCGCTTGACCGGGGCGCGGGGCACATCCACCCGCTGAACTTCGCCATCGGCCTGGCCAGGGCGGCCACGGCCGCGGGCGCGGTGATCTTCGAGGCCAGCGAGGTTCTATCCTTCACCCCCGGCCCGAAAGCCATGCTGACGACCGCCCAGGGCACCGTCACCGCCGACCATGTCATCCTTGCCGGGAACGGCTATATCGGCGGGCTGGAGCCGAGCTACCCTTCCCGCGTCATGCCGATCAACAATTTCATCCTCGCGACCGAACCGTTGGGGGACCGGGCGAAAGACATCCTGTCCGAACCCGTCGCGGTGGCCGACAGCAACTTCGTGGTGAACTACTGGCGCTTGTCCGACGACAACCGGCTTCTCTTCGGCGGTGGCGAAAGCTATGGCTACCGCTTCCCCGATATCCTGAAGACCGTCCGCGCGCCGATGCTGAAGATCTACCCGCAGCTTGCAGACGCAAGGATCACCCATGCCTGGGGCGGCACGCTGGCGATCACCATGAACCGGATGCCCGCCCTGATGCGGCCGCACCCCAATGTGCTGGCCGGGTCGGCCTGCTCGGGCCAGGGCGTGGCGCTGTCCACCCTGACCGGCAAGCTTCTGGCCGAGACCGTCGTCGGCAATGCCCAAGGCTTCGACCTCCTTGCCAGCGTCCCGCAGCCGCGTTTCCCCGGTGGTGCCGCCTTGCGCTGGCCGCTTCTGGTGCTGGCGATGACCTGGTACTCGATGCGGGACCGTCTGGGCCTGTGACCGCTGTCGGAGCGGGGGTTTCACACCCCCGCACCCCCGTGGAGTATTTCCAAAAGAGCAACTGCAATTGCTCTTTGCCAAATACTCTCGGGGGGTCCGGGGGGCGACGCGCCCCCGGGGGCTGCACAGGGCGCGCGATCTGCTATAAGCGGCCCATGTCCCTGCCGAACGGATTCCTTGATGAGCTGCGCACCCGGCTGACCCTTTCGTCGGTCGTGGGGAAGAAAGTCACCTGGGACATGCGCAAGTCGAACATGGCCAAGGGTGATTTCTGGGCGCCTTGCCCGTTCCACCAGGAAAAGACCGCCAGCTTCCACGTTGATGACCGCAAGGGGTTTTACTATTGCTTCGGCTGCCATGCGAAGGGCGACGCGCTGAGTTTCGTGAAGGAGGTGGAAAACCTGTCCTTCATGGAGGCGGTCGAGGTGCTGGCGCGCGAGGCCGGGATGACGGTGCCCGCGCGCGACCCAAAGGCGGCCGAGGTGGCGGATCGGCGGTCCGAGCTTGCCAAGGTGATGGAAGAGGCGGTGAAGTTCTACCGGTTGCAGCTGAAGACCGGGGCGGGGGCCGAGGCGCGGCGCTATCTGGCAGACAAGCGCCGCCTGTCCGAAGCCGCGCTGGAGCGGTGGGAGATCGGCTGGGCGCCGGACAGCCGCACCGCGCTGATCGGTGTCCTTGCCGCCAAGGGGATCGCGCCAGAGCTGATGGTCGACAGCGGGCTGGTCGCCAAGGCCGATGACGGCAGCCTTTATGACCGCTTTCGCGGCCGGATCATCTTTCCGATCCGCGACGGGCGGGGCCGGGCGATCAGCCTTGGCGGCCGCTCGCTTGATCCCAACGCGCGGGCGAAATACCTCAACGGCCCGGAAACCGCGCTTTTCGACAAGGGCCGCAGCCTGTTCAACCAGTCGCGCGCGCGAGAGGCGGCGGGCAAGGGCAAGCCCCTGATCGTCGCCGAGGGCTACATGGACGTGATCGCTCTGTCCGAGGTCGGCTTCACCGCGGCCGTGGCCCCGCTTGGCACCGCCGTGACCGAAGACCAGCTGCGCCTGATCTGGCGGATCAGCGACGAGCCGATCCTGGCGCTGGACGGGGATACGGCGGGCCTGCGGGCCGCGCAGCGGGTCATCGATCTTGCGCTGCCGCTGCTGGAGGCGGGTAAGGCGATCCGTCTGGCGATCCTGCCCGGCGGCCTCGACCCCGATGATCTGATCAAGGCGGAAGGCGCGCCCGCCATGCAGGCCGTCATCGACAACGCGCGCCCCATGGTCCAGCTGCTGTGGCAGCGCGAAACCGAAGGCCGCAGCTTCGACAGCCCCGAACGCCGCGCCGCGCTGGACAAGATCCTGCGCGGCCACCTTGCGCGGATCACCGATCCCTCGATCCGCAGCCACTATGCCGACGAGATCAAGCGCCTGCGGCAAGAGCTTTTCGGCAGCCCGCGCCCGTTCCAGCCCGGCCCTTGGCGGCCGCGTGGCCGGACCGCCCCTCCGGGCGGGGCGCTGGCCAGCACCCGATCCTCGCTGCTGGCCCAAGGCTCTGGCCCGATTGACGAAGTCCTGCGCGAGGCGGTGATCCTGGCTACGCTGGTCCTGCATCCGGCGCTGATCCACCGCTTCGAGACCGCGCTGCAGCGGCTGGACCTGACCGGCGACGACCACCAGACCCTGCGCCAGATGATCCAGGCCGGGGCCGACATGCCCGACCTCTTCGCCCGGATCAAGGCTTCTGCCCCCGCTGCCCTTGACGCGCTGCTGTCGCGTCCCCATGTCGCCATCGCCCCCCCGGTGCGCAACATCGCCGACGACGAGCTTGCCGCCCTTTGCCTGGCCGAAGAACTGGCGAAGCTGGAAGCCCGCCGGGGTGCCCGCCGCGAGATCGAAGACGCGATGCAAGACATGGACGGTCTGCCCGATGAAGGCCTGACCTGGCGGCTGACCAAGGCCGCCGAAGCCCGCCACCGGTCCGACAGGGCCGGCCCGACCGACAGCGCGGACCTGGGTGAAGACCGGGCCGCCCTGTCAAGACATCTGCAAGGCCTGATCGACGATCAGGTCTGGGTGAAGAAAAACCGCTGATTCGGCCTTTCCCCCGGCCTGATTCGCGTTATTGATTCGATCAGCCAAGCCCCGATTCGCCCCAAAGGAGCACTCATGGCCCTCAAGGACAACGACGACACCAAGCCGGACGCCGAAGAGCCCGATGTCTCGCTCGACATGAGCCAGGCCGCGGTCAAGAAGATGATCGCCGACGCGCGCGAGCGGGGCTACATCACCTATGACCAGCTGAATACGGTTCTGCCGCCCGAACAGGTCTCGTCCGAGCAGATCGAGGACGTGATGTCGATGCTGTCCGAAATGGGCATCAACATCATCGAGGATGACGAAGCCGAGGAAGGTGCCGAGCCGGTCGGCGAGGTGGTCGAGGTGTCGACCAGCCGCGAGATCGCCGTCGCCGGGGCCACGTCGGAAACGCTGGACCGCACCGACGATCCGGTGCGGATGTACCTGCGCGAGATGGGGTCTGTCGAACTTCTGTCCCGTGAAGGCGAGATCGCCATCGCCAAGCGGATCGAGGCCGGCCGCAACACGATGATCGCGGGCCTGTGCGAAAGCCCGCTGACCTTCCAGGCCATCATCATCTGGCGCGACGAGCTGCTGTCGGAAGACATCTTGCTGCGCGACGTGATCGATCTTGAGGCTACCTTCGGGCGCAGCCTTGACGGCGAAGAGGAACTTGACGGCCCGCCGATCGGGGATGTGGAGGTGGGCGCGACCCCCCGCCACGCCGGCGAGGCCGAGCCCGAGCTTGACGCCGACGGCAACCCGATCCTGCGCGAGGTCGACGAGGACGAGGATGACGAGGCCTCGAACATGTCGCTCGCCGCGATGGAAGCCGCGCTGAAGCCGCGCGTCCTGGAAACGCTCGACCTGATCGCCCGCGACTACGACACGCTGGCCGACATGCAGCAAAGCCGGATGAGCGCCACGCTGTCGTCGTCCCAGCGGTTCTCCACCGCAGATGAGGCTGCCTATCAGAAGCTGCGGTCTGAAATCGTGCTGCTGGTGAACGAGCTGCACCTGAACAACTCCCGCATCGAAGCGCTGATCGACCAGCTGTACGGCATCAACAAGCGGATCATGGCGATCAACTCGGGCATGGTGAAGCTGGCCGATGCCGCGCGGATCAACCGGCAGGAATTCATCCAGGAATACCAGGGCTATGAACTGGACCCGACCTGGCTGGACCGCATGGCCGGCAAGGCCGGGCGCGGCTGGCAGGCGCTGATCGAACGCAGCCGCGACAAGGTGGAGGAGCTGCGGTCGGAAATGGCCGGGGTCGGGCAATATGTCGGCGTCGACATCAGCGAGTTTCGCCGGATCGTGAACCAGGTCCAGAAAGGCGAGAAAGAGGCGCGTCAGGCCAAGAAGGAAATGGTCGAGGCGAACCTGCGGCTGGTGATCTCCATCGCCAAGAAATACACCAACCGGGGCCTTCAGTTCCTTGATCTCATCCAGGAAGGCAACATCGGCCTGATGAAGGCCGTCGACAAGTTCGAATACCGCCGGGGCTACAAGTTCAGTACCTACGCAACCTGGTGGATCCGCCAGGCGATCACCCGGTCCATCGCCGACCAGGCCCGCACGATCCGTATTCCCGTGCATATGATCGAGACGATCAACAAGCTGGTGCGTACCGGCCGCCAGATGCTGCACGAGATCGGCCGCGAACCGACGCCGGAAGAGCTGGCCGAAAAGCTGCAGATGCCGCTGGAAAAGGTCCGCAAGGTGATGAAGATCGCCAAGGAACCGATCTCGCTTGAGACGCCGATCGGCGACGAGGAAGACAGCCAGCTTGGCGACTTCATCGAA
>JANNXX010000017.1:0-8565 GCA_031409795.1 Rhodobacterales bacterium | reverse complement strand
GAAATTCAACGGCTTATCGGTCGTTCGCTGCGGGCGGGCGTTGACCGGCAGGCGCTGGGCGAGCGGCAGATCGTCATCGACTGCGATGTGATCCAGGCCGATGGCGGCACGCGCTGTGCATCGATCACCGGGGGCTGGGTGGCGCTTCGGCTTGCGGTGAACAAGTTGCTGACTTCGGGCGTGATCATCAGCGATCCGCTGCTTGACCATGTCAGTGCGGTGTCCTGTGGAATCTACGCCGGGCAGCCGGTGCTGGACCTGGACTATCTAGAGGATTCGGCTGCCGGGACCGATGGCAACTTCGTGATGACCGGCGCCGGGCGGCTGATCGAAGTGCAGATGTCGGCCGAAGGCTCGACCTTCTCGCAGGACGAAATGCTGCAGCTTCTGGACCTTGCCCGCGAAGGGAACACGGCCCTCGTGACGGCGCAGAAAGCCGCGCTGGGCCTTTAAGGATGCTGATGCGGGGGGATCGCCTGCTGGTCGCCACGCACAATCGGGGCAAGCTGGAAGAGATCGCCGATCTGCTTGGCCCCTACCGCGTGACCATCACTGGCGCGGCCGAACTGGGCCTGCCGGAACCGGAAGAGACCGAGACCAGCTTTGTCGGCAATGCCCGGCTCAAGGCGCACGCCGCTGCGAAGGCTTCGGGGATGCTGGCACTGGCAGATGATTCGGGTCTGGCGGTCGATTCCCTGAGCGGTGCGCCAGGCGTCTTCACCGCCGACTGGGCCACAACCGCCCGTGGCCGCGACTTTGCGATCGGGATGGAGCGGGTCTGGCGGGAAATGGAGGGCCTTGCGGCGCCAGAGCCCAGGCTTGCGCAGTTCTGCTGCACACTGGTGCTGGCGGCTCCTAACGGGGAAGATGCTGTTTTTGAAGGTAAATCCTTTGGGCGCCTGATCTGGCCCGGGCGCGGGACGCAAGGCCACGGTTTTGACCCGATCTTCCAGCCCGACGGCTTTGACATCACCTTCGGCGAGATGGACCGCTGGGAAAAGAACCGCCTGTCGCACCGGGCGGATGCCTTTGCCCGGCTGGTGGCAGCCTGTTTCCCATGATGCAGGACTGGCAACACGCGGGATTCGGGCTGTACCTGCACTGGCCGTTTTGCCAGTCGAAGTGCCCCTACTGCGACTTCAACAGCCACGTCGCCGCACAGGTGGACCAGACGCGCTGGCTTACCGCCTTTCAGTGCGAGATCGACCGCGTCGGCGCGCTGACCGCCGGGCGCGTGCTGAACTCGGTGTTCTTCGGCGGCGGGACGCCCTCCTTGATGGACGCGGCCCTGGTGCAGGGCATCCTGGACCGGGTGCGCGACACCTGGACGCTGGCCAACGATGTCGAAATCACGCTTGAGGCGAACCCGGGTTCGGTCGAGGCGGCCCGGTTCGAGGGCTTCGCGCGGGCCGGGGTCAACAGGGTTTCCCTTGGAATTCAATCGCTTGACAAGGATGATCTGCGTCGTTTGGGCCGCATGCACAGCGTGGACGAAGCGCGGGCGGCGATCGGGGTGGCACAGGCCCTGTTCGACCGGGTCAGCATCGACCTGATCTATGCGCGCCAGGACCAGACCCTTGCGGCCTGGCGTGACGAACTGCGCCGCGCGCTGGATTTCGGCACATCGCATCTGTCGCTGTATCAGCTGACCATCGAAGACGGCACTGTTTTTGGTCAGATGCACGCAAAGCACCTTTTGCGCGGCCTGCCGGACGAGGATCTGTCGGCCGACATGTTCAACCTGACCCGGGAGGTGACGACCGCCGCCGGCCTGCCGGCCTATGAGGTGTCGAATCATGCCCGTCCCGGCGCCGAATCGCGACACAACCTGATCTATTGGCGCATGGGTGACTATGCCGGACTTGGGCCGGGCGCGCATGGCCGCCTTACGCTCGATGCAGGCCGCTTCGCCACCGAGGCCGAGCGGATGCCCGCAGCCTGGCTGGACCGGACGCTTGCCACTTCCGGCAGCGCCGAGCGGGTCGAGCGTCTATCACGCGACGATCGTGCCAGCGAGTATCTGATGTTTGCCTTGCGACTGCGCGAGGGCGCTTCGCTTCGTCGTCATGCCGACCTGGCCGGCGCTTCGCTTTCGGATCGCGCCCTGGATGAGGTTGCCGGTCTTGGCCTGCTTGAGCGCGACGGCGACATCATCCGGACGACAGAGGCGGGCGTGTTGATGCTGAACGGAGTCCTGCGCGCGCTGCTCGCCGGCAGAGGCAGCGCCGGCTAAGACGTAAGGCCCGGGGCCTGTCCCAGGGTGCTGTCTGCTCGGGGCCGTTGCCAGGCCTCTCGGTAACGTCGGGCTTCCGCCGGACCCGCGCACTTTGTCAATGGACTTGCATCAACCATCCCGCGCCACCCTATCTGGTGATTTTGATAAGGTCTGACACAATATGTCGAGATCCTCCAGGCTGTCGTAGCGGATGATCACCTGGCCACCCTCACCGCCCCTGGTATGGTCGATCCGGACCGACATTCCCAGGTTGGCCGAAAGATCCGCCTCAAGCGCCCGTGTATCTGCATCCTTCGTCGGCGCAGCTGGCGCAGGGGAGGTCGGCGCCCCGGCAAGGGACCGCGCCTTCACCAGCCTCTCGGTCTCACGGACCGAAAGTCCTTTCGCCACGACCTGCGCCGCAAGTTCCGCAGCTTTGGGATTGCCGATAAGCGCGCGCGCGTGCCCGGCTGTCAGGCCCCCTGACCGGACCATGTCCTGCACTTCGGCCGGCAAGGTCAGAAGGCGAAGAAGATTGGCCACATGGCTTCGGCTCTTGCTAAGCGCCTCAGCCAGCTTCTCCTGCGTATGCCCGAACCGGGTCATCAGCTGGCGGAAGCCCAACGCCTCTTCGATCGAATTCAGGTCTTCGCGCTGGATGTTTTCGATGATCGCGACCTCAAGCACCTCGGAATCATCAAGGTCGCGCACGACAACCGGCACTTCATGCAACTGCGCCAGTTGTGCCGCCCGCCAGCGCCGTTCGCCCGCGACGATCTCATAGACGTCCCGCCCGGGCTTGCGCCGCACGATCAGGGGCTGGATCACTCCCTTCTGCCGGATCGAATCAGCCAGGCTTTCCAGGTCGTCCCGGCGGAAATCAAGCCTTGGTTGCTGCGGGTTCGGCTCCAGCCGGTCAATCGGCACCAGAAGCTCGGTCCGCCGGGTCGGTGGTGTCTGATCGGGTCCGGCCAGGTGGACGTCGGCCATCAAGGCCGAAAGCCCACGCCCCAAACCGCGCTTGTCGTTCTTGCCAGTCATGTTTCAAGCCCCTGTAACAGAAGGAGTCTTTCTGCGATCCGCGATTTCCCTTGCAAGCGCGCGATAGGCCGCAGCGCCCCTGGATGACGGGTCATAGCTCAGGACGGGCAGGGCGTGCGACGGCGCCTCACTGATCCTTACATTGCGCGGGATCGTGGTCTTCATCACCAGCTCTCCCATGTTGGTTCGGGCGTCGGCCTCGACCTGAGCGGTCAGCTTGTTGCGCCGGTCATGCATCGTCAGCACGATTCCCTCGATTCGCAGCGCCGGGTTCGCCGACCGCCGGACGTCTCGAATCGTCAACATCAGCTGCGACAGGCCCTCCAGTGCGAAAAATTCGCATTGCAGCGGCACCAGGACCGAATCACAGGCAACCAGCGCATTGACGGTCAGTAGGCTTAGCGCCGGCGGGCAATCGATCAGGATGTAATCGAAACCGTAGGCGTCCATCGCAGGCTGGCGCAAGGCGTCGTGCAAAAGATAGCTGCGCTTTTCGTTGGCGACGATGTCCAGGTCGGCCGATGAAAGGTCGGCATTCGCGGGGATGATCTTGACCCCGGTGAGGTCGGTATCGATCACAACATCCTGTAGGTCCGCCGCATCGACTATCAAGTCATAGCTGGTCTTCTTGCGCGCAGCCGGTCTGATCCCAAGGCCGGTGGAGGTGTTGCCCTGCGGGTCGATGTCCACGAGCAGGACCTTGAAACCCATTTCGGCCAGCCCTGCCGCAAGGTTGATCGCGGTGGTCGTCTTTCCGACGCCGCCCTTCTGGTTGGCCAGGGCGAGGATGCGCCGCTGCGCCTGGTCATGAATGCTTTGCACGTTCGAACCTTTTGATGATCAGGATTGCGGCATCCGACTGGGACTGGCTGGGTCGCACCTCCAGGTCAATGTCCCAGATCCGGCGCGCCTCGGTGATTTCGCTGGCATGGCGCTCACCTTTCGGAAAAATCGCCAGCCCGCCGGGCTTCAAATGCCGCTCTGCGATGGTGATAAGGTCCGGCAGCGGCGCAAGCGCCCGGGCGGACAGCACGTCAGCCGCAAGGGCGGGAAGCGATTCGATGCGCTGGCTGAGAATCTCTGCCGACAAGCGCAGCGTCCGAGTAGCTTGCCGCAGAAAGGTTGCCTTGCGCAGGTCCGATTCGACAAGCGTGACGCGAAGGTCCGGACAAAGCTCGGCGGCCAGAATCGCAATCACGATTCCGGGGAAGCCTCCACCGGACCCGACGTCCACCCAAGTGCGCGCGGTTACGGGGCAGAACGTGAAGAGTTGTGCAGAATCATGGATATGCCGCGCCCACAGGTCCGAAAGGCTGCTGCGGGAGACAAGGTTAATAGTGGGATTCCATTGCCGCACCAGGGCTTCAAGCCCGGTCAGCCTATCCCATGTTTCACGTGAAACATCCATGCCCGCAATCAGGTGGTCGGCCACTGCGATCACCCTGCAAGCCGCCCGACCGGCGACTTTCGCAGGTGCGAGAGAATCAGCAGCAGCGCCGCCGGGGTAACTCCTTCGATTCGCGCCGCCTGCAGCATGGTTTCCGGCCGCAGCCGGGAAAGCTTCTGCTTGAGCTCATTCGAGAGGCCAACAATCTGATCATAGGCAATATCTGCCGGGATGCGTTGACCCTCCTGGCGGCGCAGGTCCGCAACCTCGCGTGCCTGGCGGTCGGCATACTGGTCGTAGGTCGATTCGATTCGCAGTTGGGCGAGCGTCTCGTCATCGACCGATTCAAGCCCGCCGGCCACCCGTCGGATCGCCTCCAGATCGGCTTCCGGAAATGACAGCGCATCAAATGCGCTGCGCTTGCCCCCCTCCGGATTGACGACAAGCCCGGCAACCGCAAGGGTTCTGGCCGAAAGCAGGATATCCGTCAGCTGGACGCGGCCAGCGTGGATCCTGTCCATCCGCGCCTCAAAGGCATAGCGGCGCACTTCTCCGACACAGCCAGCCCGCAAACCAAGCGGAGTCAGGCGGCAATCGGCGTTATCTGCCCGGATCGTCAGCCTGAATTCCGCACGAGAGGTGAACATCCGGTAGGGTTCCGTCACCCCGCGCGCGGTGAGATCGTCGATCATGACCCCGATGTAACTGTCGGTTCGGCTGAATTCGACCGGCGCGGCACCCCTAGCGGCAGCGGCTGCATTCAGCCCAGCTACCAGGCCTTGTGCGGCCGCCTCTTCATAGCCGGTGGTTCCATTGATCTGGCCGGCGAAGAACAGGCCACGAATCGCCTTGGTTTCAAGGCCCCGCGACAGAGCGCGCGGGTCGAAGTAATCATACTCGATCGCATAGCCTGGCTGCAGGATGGTGGTGGCCTCAAGCCCCGGGATCGACCGGATGTAGGCGCTCTGAACGTCCTCGGGCAGAGAGGTGGACAGTCCATTCGGATAGACCGTGTGATCGTCCAGCCCCTCTGGCTCCAGGAACACCTGGTGCGAGGTCTTGTCGGCGAATCGCACGATCTTGTCCTCGATCGAGGGGCAATAGCGCGGGCCGACTCCCTCGATGTGGCCTCCATACATAGCGGAGCGCGACAGGTTCTCACGCACGATGTTGTGGGTTTCCTCGGTCGTATGGGTAATGCCGCAGGCGATCTGCCGCGCTTCGGGTGTGCGGTTCAGGAACGAGAACATCGTCGGACAATCATCGCCAGGCTGCGTTTCCAGCCGCGACCAGTCGATCGTGCGGCCGTCCAGCCGGGGTGGAGTGCCCGTCTTCAGCCGCCCGACCGGCAGGGAAAGCCCGGCCAGCTGGTCGGCCAGGCGGCGCGAGGGCGAATCGCCCATCCGGCCACCGGCCATGCGCCGCTCTCCGATGTGGATCACGCCGTTCAGGAACGTCCCGGCGGTCAGGACCACCTGCGAGGCTTCCACTGTGCTGCCATCTCCAAGAGTCACGCCCCGAATCGATTCGCCCTCCAGCCACAGCTTGGAAACTTCGCCTTCCAGGATCGTCAGGTTCGGCTGACGGGCCAGCTCGGCCTGTATCGCCTCACGGTACAGCCGGCGGTCAATCTGGGCGCGGGGGCCCTGCACGGCCGGACCCTTGCGACGATTCAGCAGCCGGAACTGGATGCCCGCACGGTCGGCCATCCGGCCCATGACACCGTCCAGCGCATCAATTTCGCGCACCAGATGGCCCTTGCCCAGACCGCCGATCGCAGGATTGCAGGACATCGCGCCAATGGCTTCCGCGCGCAGGGTCACCAGTGCGGTGGCCGCACCCATCCGGGCCGAGGCGGCGGCCGCTTCCGTGCCGGCATGCCCGCCGCCGATCACGATGACATCGTAGTGTTTCACGTGGAACACTCCCTACTTGCCGATGCAGAAGCTGGCGAAAATCTCGCCAAGAAGATCGTCGACATCCACGCGGCCGATCAGCGCGTCCAGCGCGCGCACCACCCGTCGCAGATGGTCTGCCGCCAGTTCGACGCGCGAGTCATCCCTTACCACTTCCGCCCGCGCTTCGGCCAGAGCCGCAATGGCTGCCGTGACCGCCGCCCGATGCCTTTGGCGCACAAGCGCCCCGGCAGATGCGACACGGGCCTGCAGGAGTTCGCTGATCCGGCCCAGCAACTCTGGCACCCCTGCGCCGGTAAGACCGGAAACGGCAAGGCCATCAACAGCAGATCTTGTGTCTGACTTGCCCAAAACTACAATATCTTCTGCCTTTGGCAGCAACCCCGGAACCGGAGCACCGTCCATCAGGAACAAGCGGATGTCCGCCCTTTCGGCCCGCAACAGGGCCCGGTCAATGCCGGCCTGCTCCAACCGGTCACCGGTTTCCCGCAGCCCGGCGGTATCAAGAAATGTTACCGCCAATCCGGCGATGTCCATCCGCACCTCGATCACATCACGGGTCGTCCCGGCGATGTCCGAGGTTATCGCGGCATCGCGCCCGGCCAGCCGGTTCAGCAGCGTCGACTTGCCCGCGTTCGGCGCCCCGACGATGGCCACTTCGAATCCGTCGCGAATGCGCTCGGCGGCTGCTACCCCGGCGGCTTCCCGGCCAAGGTCATGGGCAAGGCGGTCGATCAGCGCCAGAACCTCGGGCGAGACGTCAACCGGCACGTCTTCATCGGCAAAGTCGATCGTTGCTTCAAGCAGCGCCCCGGCGCGGATCAAGTCGCGGCGCCAGCCTTCGACAAGGCGGCCCACGGCCCCGTCAAGCACGCGCACGGCCTGACGACGCTGCACCTCGGTTTCGGCGTCGATCAGGTCGGCAAGGCCTTCAACCTGTGCAAGGTCAAGGACCCCGTTTTCCAGCGCGCGGCGGGTGAATTCTCCGGGTTCCGCCAGCCGCAGCCCGGGCTGTGTCGCCAGCGCCCGCAGCACTGCGCCCACAACAGCCGGGCCGCCGTGGACATGAAGCTCGACCACATCCTCGCCAGTGAAACTGGCCCCTTTGGCAAAGGCCAGTACCAGCGCCTCATCCAGAAGCTCACCGTCCCAGGTCAGCCGGCGCAGGCCTGCCGTGCGGGGCGGGGGCAGGCGCCCGGCAAGGGCTGTGCCAGCCAGATGCGCCAGCGGCCCCGAGATCCGCAGCACGGCAAGCCCGGACCGACCCCGCGCCGTGGCGGTGGCATAGATCGTGTCCATCTCCGCCGCAGCCTCAGCTGTTCATGGAATCGAAGAAGTCCGAGTTCGACTTGGTCTGCTTCAGTTTGCCAATCAGGAATTCGATCGCGTCGGTAGTCCCCATCGGGTTCAGGATGCGGCGCAGGACATAGGTCTTCTGCAGGTCCGTCTTGTCGACAAGCAGATCCTCTTTCCTTGTGCCGGACTTCAAGATGTCCATCGCCGGGAAGACGCGCTTGTCGGCAACCTTGCGGTCCAGAACAATCTCGGAGTTTCCGGTGCCCTTGAATTCTTCGAAGATAACCTCGTCCATCCGGCTGCCGGTGTCGATCAGGGCGGTGGCGATGATGGTTAGCGATCCGCCTTCCTCGATGTTCCGGGCGGCACCGAAGAAGCGCTTCGGCCGTTGCAGGGCGTTCGCGTCTACACCACCGGTCAGCACCTTGCCAGAGGACGGCACCACGGTGTTGAAGGCCCGGCCCAGGCGGGTGATGCTGTCCAGCAGGATCACCACATCGCGCTTGTGTTCGACCAGCCGCTTGGCCTTTTCGATCACCATCTCGGCCACCGCGACGTGCCGCGTCGCCGGTTCGTCGAATGTCGAGGCGACAACCTCACCCTTCACGGTGCGCTGCATGTCGGTCACTTCCTCGGGACGCTCGTCGATCAAGAGCACGATGAGGTGCGTGTCCGGGTGATTCTTGGACACCGCGTTTGCGAGCTGCTGC
>JANNXX010000016.1:0-136537 GCA_031409795.1 Rhodobacterales bacterium | reverse complement strand
CCCCCTGTCATCCCCCCGCCTGCACCAAGGGCCGCGCCCTCTCTCGGGCGGGCGCCGCACCGGCTGACGCAAGCGCTTTGTGGTCCACCCCCTCCGAACCCCCTCCCCCCCCCCACCATGGTCATCGGCGGCATCGCATCTGGACGGAAACCGAACATTTCCGCGTGAACCCTGCCGATCCACCCCGCCAGACTCTGCGGGGCCACCCAACGCAGGAAAACCGTCGGCAGCTATTGAAAATCCGCTTGCCGCCATTGCAGCGGAGAGACCTCGAACCGCCCCTTGAAGGCGCGGCTGAACGCGGCTTGGGAGATATAGCCATTGCGCTCGGCGACTTCCGAGATCGGCCACCGGCCATAACGCAGTATCTCTGCCGCGCGATCAAGGCGCCAGGCGGTCAGATAGGCCATCGGCGACTGACCCACGACGGCAAGAAAACGACTGGCGAAAGCCGAGCGCGACAAGCTTGACAGGTCCGCAAGCTCGGCCACCGTCCAGGCATGCGCGGGATCGGCATGGATGGCGGACATCGCCCGGTTGACGCGCTGGTCGATTGCGCCGGAAAGCCAGCCGCGACCGACCTCTCCGTTCGAGGCCCAGGTCCGCAACACCTGCATGAAGATGACATCCAGCAAGCGCGATATCATGGCAACCGCCCCGGACCTTGCCGCCATCGCCTCATCCAGGATGAAGCGGCAGCTGAGTTCCAGCCATTCGAACGGCCGGTCGCGCAGGCCTTTCAGCACGATGACCGGCGGCAGCACCGACAGCAGGCGTCGCGCCAGCATGCCGTCAAATCCGAAATCGCCGCAAAGCCAGACCGTCTCGCCGGCGCCAAGCACCAGCCTGTCGGGATCAAACTCTTTCCGGGCAAGATCCAGAAGCGCATGAGCCTCACGTCCTGGCCTGTCCGAAATCACATGGCCAGTCGCATGCACCAGCAGAACAAGATCACCTTGAGAGGCGTGAATGGGCGCGTCGATGCCATCGACGGCAACGGTCACCGATCCACTGCGGATGATGTGCAGCCTTGGCTTTCCGGCCGGAAAGCGGATCCCGAACGGAGCGGTCGCGGCACAGGTGAAAACCGTGTTCCCCCGGACCCTGATCAGTTCAAGAACGTCGGACAGCGGGTCTTGCCGCAAGGCGAACGGGTCATGCCGATTGTCCTGCTGACCTGGCGTTTCAGCAAAAAAGTCAGGTGCTTCCGGCACTGTTTCAACCCTTTTCTGTCGGTATGTTGGACGCATGGTTCCCTGAAGTCCTGCGCGGAAAGATCCCTCATGTCAAAAACAATCCTGCTTGTTCACGGTGCCTATGTGACCCCGGACTGCTGGGAACAGTTCCGCAAGGCCTACGAAGACCAGGGCCGCACCGTTCTTGTTCCGGCCTGGCCCCATTTCGACCCTCCGGTCGCAAAGCTGCAGCGCGACCCTGATCCTCGGATCGCGGGACTGACGATCAGGGACCTGGTCGATCACTTCGACAAGCTGATCCGCGCCTTGCCAGAGCCGCCGATCCTGATCGGCCATTCCTTTGGCGGCCTGATCGTGCAGATGCTTCTGGACCGGGGCCTTGGCGCTGCGGGTGTCGCCCTGGATGCCGGACCGCCGCGCGGCGTGCGGCCAAGCCTGCGGGCCATCCGGTCCGCGCTTCCGGTGCTTCTGGCCTGGCGGGGTTGGTCGCGCATTCTGACCATGTCGTTCAACAGCTTTTCGACGACCTTCGCCAATACCCTGCCGCCGTCGCAGATGCAGCCGGCCTATGACCGCTACATCGTCCCGGTGCCGGGCCGCATCTTCTTTCAGGCCGCCTTGGGTATCGGGAACGGGGTCACCTTCAGGAACCCGAAGCGGCCGCCGTTGCTGCTGGTCGCCGCGGGTGAGGATCGCACAAGCACGTCGTCGATGGTGCGCGCCATGTACAAAAAGCAAAGCCGCGCGCGCAGCCGGACCGACATGGTCGAGTTTCCGGCCCTCAGCCACTGGCTGATCGCCGAACCCGGGTGGGAAGCGGTCGCCGACACGGCGTTGAAATGGGCCGACGCACATGCGGTGCCGGGGACGACCCCCTGAACGACCCCCTGAACGACCGCCATGCCTGGCTCTCGTGACGGCGTTTGCGGCACGGTGCCCTGTTTCCGGCAGCGGGTCGTCGCACGCGGAAAAACCGCGTCACAGAGGGCGGGATCCACCTCGGCCCGCGCGATGCCTGTCAGCCAGGCGGCATGACCGGGCGATGTCCGCAAGCCAGGCGACGGAATGTCGGGGCCGGAGCAGCCTTCGGTTTTCGGATCACCGCCCGTGACGGTGGCCACCGGCCACGTCCAGACCGCAAGCGCGTTCTTCGGAATTCGGGCCATGCCGAACCGGCCCTGTTGCGGCGATCAATCGGACGTGTGTTGCCGCACAGGCAGGGCTGTGCCATGCAGGTCGGATGGCTGCGCTCTTGCGATCTTTTCTGGCGTTTCTGATGGTTGTGACCCTGCTCGGGGCCAGCTCCGTCGGGGCATCGGCCGGCCTTGCCGCCGAAATTGCCGCTTTGTCCGAACCGTGCTGCGACGCGGACTGCCCCGAGGATCCGGCCTGCGGGGCCGCCTGCGACCTGATGCTGCGGGGGGCAGTGCCCCTGCTTGCTGTGCCGCAAGCTGCGGACCATCTGGTCCTTGCGCCCGAAACCGGCGCATCCCTTTTGATGCTGGAACAACCGCCTCCCTCCGGATTGCCGGCCGAGGGATTGAAGCGACCTCCCCGTATCTGACCCCGCTGCGCGCTGTGCCGCGCGATGGTTGTCGCCTGCCCCCGCGCGCCTTGGGCGTGTGGGGCGCAGAGTCTCTCAATCCTGTGGGGTTACTTCCGATGAATACCACCCAAGCCCGCATCTGCGGCACAGCGCTTGCGCTCGCAGTTTCCTCGTCTACCGCCTTGTCAGGCGCAAAGGACTATCGCTTCGATCTGATCTCCACTGACCATCGCGTCGGCTCTGGCGTGATCCTCGAGGTTCTCCTGACCGACCTGCGCACCGGCGCGCCGGTCGAAGGTGCCGTGATCTTTGCCACCCGCATGGACATGGCGCCGGACGGGATGGAAACGATGACATCGCCAGTGACGGCCATGCCCTCCGACCTGCCCGGAACCTACCGCTTTGCCACCGACCTGACGATGGCCGGCGGCTGGCGGTTCTCGGTCGCGGCCAAGGTCAAGGGCGAGTCGGAAACCGTCTCCGCCCGGATCGAGCTTGGGGCGAAGCCATGAGCGGCGCAGCCAGAATGCTGGCGCTTTGCGCCGTGGCAGGTGCCGCCGCCTGGGGCGGGCTGACCGCGGGTGAGCGGGGCCATACGGCCGCCAGCCTGCGCGAGGCTGCCCTGACCCAGGTCGCAACGCTTCTGGGGCCCGACGCCACCGCGACACCCGACGCCGAACCCACCGGGCCGATCATCTATTGGCGGCACCCGGACGGGCTGCCGGAATGGTCGGCCAGCGCTGCCGCGACAGCGGATGGCCGCGCCTTCCTGCCGGTGCGGGCCAGCGAAGACCTGTCGCTGGATCCGGCGGCCCCGCCCGCCCCGGCAGACCCGCCCGCCCCGGCAGACCCGGCAGACCCGGCAGACCCGGCCGCCCCGGCCGCCCCGGCGGCCCAGCCCGACCCGGCCGAACGCACCATCCTTTACTACCGCAATCCGATGGGCCTGGCCGACACCTCGCCGGTGCCGAAGCAGGATTCGATGGGGATGGATTACATCCCGGTCTACCAGGGCGCAGGCAGCGATGACGGCTCGGTCACCGTCTCGCCGGGCAAGCTGCAACGCACCGGCGTCCGCACCAGCCTGGCCGTCCTGGCACCGCTGGCCGCATCCCTGCGCGCGCCGGGGATCGTGGCGCTGGACGAACGCAAGGTCAGCGTCATTGCCCTGCGCGCCGATGCCTTCATCGAAACCGTCGCCGACATCACCACCGGCAGCACGATCGTGGAAGGCACGCCGCTGGTGACACTGTATTCGCCCGAAATTGCCAGGGCCCTTGCGCAGTTTGTCACCGATATCCGCACAAAGGGGCGGCAAGGGGATGGCGCGCGGCAACGGCTGGAAAACCTTGGCGTGCCGGGCGATGTGATCAGACGGGTCGCGGCCGACGGCCTGGCATCCGTCAGCATCCCGATCCTTGCCCCGCGCAGTGGCGTGGTTCTGGAACGGATGGCGGTCGAAGGAATGATGTCCAGGGCGGGCGAAACGCTGTTCCGCATCGCCGACACCTCGACCGTCTGGGTGATCGCCGAAGTGCCCGAGGCGGCGCTGCCGGAAATCGCTTCCGGTGCCAGGGTCCGCATCAGCTTTCGGGGCCTTGCCGGGGAACCGGTGAGGGGGCGGATCGACACGATCTATCCCGAAATTGACATGATGACCCGCACCGGAAAGCTGCGCATCGAACTGCCGAACCCGGACGGACGGCTGCGGGCCAACATGTTCGCAGAGGTGGAAATCATGCTGGGCCAGACGCCGGTCGTGCAGGTGCCCGAAGGGGCGGTGATCGACACTGGCGACCGGCAGGTGGTGATCCTCGATCTGGGCGAAGGCCGGTTCCGGCCCGAACCGGTGACCCTGGGCCGCCGGGGCGGCGGCATGATCGAGATCGTCAGCGGCCTGGCCGCAGGCGACCGCGTCGTCAGCACCGCGACCTTCCTGATCGACGCGGAAAGCAACCTCAACGCCGCCCTTGCCGCGCTGGCCGCACCGGAGGGCGACGAATGATCGCCCGCATTATCGCCTGGTCGGCCCGCAACGTGCTGTTGGTCCTCTTCGCCACCGGCTTTGCCGTGGCGGCAGGCCTGTGGTCGCTGCGCACGCTGCCGATCGACGCCATCCCCGACCTGTCGGATGTGCAGGTGATCGTGCTGACCGAATACCCCGGGCAAGCCCCCCAGGTGGTTGAGGATCAGGTGACCTATCCCCTGACCTCGGCCATGCTGACCGTGCCGCAGTCCCGCGTGGTGCGCGGGTTCTCGTTCTTCGGCATCTCCTTCGTCTACATCATCTTCGAGGACGGGGTTGACCCCTATTGGGCGCGATCGCGCGTGCTGGAATACCTCAACGCCGCCGCCGCGCGCCTGCCTGAAGGTGTCACGCCTGCGCTTGGCCCCGATGCAACCGGCGTGGGCTGGGTCTATCAATATGCGCTGAAGGGCGAGAACCTGAGCTTGGCTGAACTGCGCAGCCTGCAGGACTGGGTGATGCGCTTTGCCATCAGCCGTGCGGATGGCGTGTCCGAAGTGGCCAGCGTCGGAGGTTTCGTCAAGCAATACTCGATCACCGTCGATCCGGTTCGGATGCGTGCCCTTGGCATCACCCTGTCCGAGATCGGCGCGGCGGTCGCCGCCAGCAACATGGATACCGGCGGGCGCACGGTGGAACTGTCGGAGTTTGAATTCATGGTGCGCGGGCGCGGATATCTGGGCGGAATTGCCGATCTGGAGATGGTCCCGATCCGTGCGGAAGGGGGCGTGCCGGTCCTCTTGCGCGACGTGGCGCGGGTCGAGATCGTGCCCGACGAACGCCGGGGCATCGCGGAACTGGATGGCGAGGGCGAGGTTGCCAGCGGCATCGTGCTGCAACGGGTGGGGGCCAATGCGCTGGACGTGATCGACAACGCCAAGGCCGAGATCGACGCCATCGCGCAAAGCCTGCCCGAAGGGGTGGAGATCGTCACCGTCTATGACCGCTCCAGCCTGATCCTGTCCGCCATCGAAACCCTTCGCACCACGCTTTTGGAGGAAAGCCTTGTCGTGGCGCTGGTGACCTTCGTCTTCCTGCTGCATGTCCGGTCATCGCTGGTGGCCATCATCATGCTGCCGGTCGGCCTCTTGATGGCGTTCGCCGCGATGCGGGCGCTGGGGATCGGGGCCAATATCATGTCGCTTGGCGGCATAGCCATTGCAATCGGTGCCATGATCGACGCGGCCATCGTGATGATCGAAAACGCGCACAAGCATCTGGAACGGGCAGAACCCGGCAAGCCACGGGTCGAAGTGCTGATCGACGCCGCCTCCGAGGTCGGCCCGGCGTTGTTCTTCAGCCTTCTCATCATCACCGTATCCTTCCTGCCGATCTTCGCGCTGGAGGGGCAAGAGGGGCGGCTCTTCGGCCCGCTCGCCGCGACCAAGACCTTCGCCATGGCGGCGGCGGCGCTGCTGTCGGTGACGTTGGTGCCAGCGCTGATGGTGATCTTCGTGCGCGGGCGCATCGTGTCGGAACATCGCAACCCGGTGAACCGCGCCCTGATCGCGCTGTACCGTCCGGTCATCCAATGGGTGCTGCGGGCGCGGGGGATCACGATCCTGCTGGCGCTGGTGGCACTGGTCGCCACGATCTGGCCCGCGCGGCAACTGGGGTCGGAATTCATGCCCGCGCTGGACGAAGGCACGATGATGTACATGCCGACCACCCTGCCCGGCCTTTCGGTCACCAAGGCGGCGGAACTGATGCAGATGCAGGACCGCATCATCCGCACCTTCCCCGAGGTGATGACGGTCTTCGGCAAGGCCGGCCGCGCGCAGACGGCAACCGACCCCGCGCCCACCGAGATGTTCGAGACGATCATTCAGCTCAAACCGAAAGAAGACTGGCGCCCCGGCGTGACGATGGACAGCTTGCGCGCCGAGATGGACGCCGCCCTGCAATTCCCCGGTGTGTCGAACGCCTGGACCCAGCCGATCCGTGCCCGCATCGACATGCTGGCCACCGGCATCCGCACACCGGTCGGGGTGAAGGTGTTCGGCACCGACCTGACCGAGATGGAGGCCGTCGCCCGGCAGGTCGAGGCGGTTCTGCGCCGCGTCCCCGGCACCACCAGCGCCTATGCCGAACGGGTGATCGGCGGCTATTACCTGGATATCGTGCCTGACCGGGCGCGGCTGGCGCGCTATGGCCTGTCAATCCGGGACGTGCAGGACGTCATCGCCATGGCGCTTGGGGCCGAGGCGATCACCCAGACCGTCGAAGGGCGTGAACGCTACAACGTGGCGCTGCGCTATCCGGCGGCGCTTCGGCAGGATCCCGACGCCATCGCCCGCGAGGTGCAGGTGGCGCTGCCCGGCGGCGGCACCGTGCCCCTGGGCGAGGTGGCAAGCATCGAACGCACCCGGGGGGCGACGTCGATCCGCACCGAAAACGGGCAGCTGGCGGTCTACATCTTCGTCGATATCGCGGGCCGCGATCTGGGCGGCTTTGTCGCCGAGGCGCAGGCCGCCGTGGCAGGCGAAGTGACCCTGCCGCCGGGATACTCGCTGGGCTGGAGCGGGCAGTTCGAATACCTCGAACGGGCCAAGGCGCGGCTGGCCATCGTCGTGCCGATCACGCTGGCGGTGATCTTCCTGCTCTTGTTCCTCAACTTCCGCAGGCTGACCGAAACGCTGATCGTGATGCTGTCGCTGCCCTTTGCGCTGGTGGGCGGTGTCTGGCTGATGTGGGCAATGGGGTTCAACCTGTCCGTCGCGGTCGCCGTCGGCTTCATCGCGCTGGCAGGGGTCGCGGCGGAAACCGGGGTGATCATGCTGATCTACCTCGACCACGCCCTCGCGGAACGCCGGGCCGATGTTGCCCGCGCCGGCCGCGCCTTCACCCGCGCCGATCTGGACGCCGCGATCATGGTCGGCGCGGTCGAACGGGTGCGGCCCAAGATGATGACCGTCGTTGCCATCATGGCGGGGCTGATGCCGATCCTCTGGGCGCAGGGCACCGGGTCCGAAGTGATGAGCCGCATCGCCGTGCCGATGATCGGCGGCATGGTGTCGTCCACCATCCTGACGCTGGTGGTCATCCCGGCAGTCTATGCGCTGGTCAAGGGCATCGGGCTGCAGGCGGCGCCGCGCAAGGTCTTCCGGGGGATGCGGGGGACGTCGCATCCCCAGGGCTAGCGGCCCCGTTGGCCGTAAGCCCCCTTACCCGTAAGACCCGGCCCAGCGGTTGACCAGCTGCCCCTGCAGCCGCCGCGCCCGCCGGGTCCAGGCCTGTGCCCCGTCCGGCTCTTCGCGCAGGGCGACCGGCACCGCGTCCCGCCGCTCGGGGTCGCCCGAGAAGATCGCGAAGACCAGCTCCCGTCCGGACGGCGGCCGGATATGCCCTGCCAGCCCCGAAACAAAGTTCAGCGTCCCCGACTTCGCCAGCACCTTCACCGGGTGGCCCTCGACGACCTTGCCCTTGTCGTCCTTCATCCCGACATCGCGCAAAAGCGGCGTCAGCCCGCGCTTCTGCGCTTCTGCCGCGACCAGAAGCCGCGCCATCCCCGCCGCCGTGACCCGCGAGGCGCCGCCAAGCCCGGAATGGTCGACAAGATCGAAGCCGACCCCGAAGCCTTGCCGCACCCAGTCCGACATCGCGCCGGCCGAGGCTTCCAGCCCGCCAAGCCCCGAGGCGGTCAGCCCGACGCATTCCGCCGTCAGGTTGGTCGAGAACCGCAGCATGTCGCGCAGAAGTTCGGGCAGCGGTTCGCTTTCCACCCGCCCCATCTCGATTCCGCCCGGCAGGTCGGCGGCACGTTCCGCCGCAGCAAGCCGGATGCCCTGCGCCCGGGCAAGGGTGCGGAACACTTCGGCCACATAGGCCGCAGGGTCGCGCACCGGCAGCCAGCGGCTCCCTCCGTCGCCCAGCGCCGAGGCGGCCACGGTCCATTCCTCGACCGGCCCGGCGGCATAGGTGAACAGCGGCGCCTCGCGCGCGGCCACCGCGACCCGGACCATGGCCACCTCGGGCAAGAAGCGCTCGCCCCGGGCGTCGATCGCCAGCCGCCAGCTGTCGCCGGACCGTTTCCATTCGAAATGCACCCGGTTGAAGTTCAGGTTCAGCCCGGAAATTGCCGCGTTGTAGCCGACGTGGTCGGGCTGGTCCGCCGCGATGCCGCGCAAGGTCGGCAAGGCGCCGTCCCAATACAGAAAGCGCCCGGTTGCCCCGGTGATCCCGCGCGCCGCCAACCGCGCCACCAGATCGCCCAGCTGGTCGGTCTGCAGCGTCGGGTCACCGCCTCCGGCCAGCACCAGATCGCCCTGCACCATGCCCGCTTCGACCGGCCCCGTCGCCAGCACCCGCGTCGCAAAGCGGTAACCGGGCCCCAGCCGGTCCAGCGCGTAAAGTGCCGTCACCGCCTTGGCCACGCTGGCCGGCGGCAGCGCCCGGTCGGGGTCGCGCGCGGCCAGCACCGCGCCGGTCCGCGCGTCCGCCACCAGAAAGCTGACCGCCCCGCCCAGCTTTGCCGCCGCGACCAGCGCCTCGACATCCGAAGCGGCTCCCGAAGCGGCTCCCCGCGCAAGCCCGTCCGCCGCGCCGCCCCGTGGGACGGGACGGGGCGAGCTTTCCATGATCTCGGCCAGCGCGGGCACTGCCCCGCTTGCCAGAAGCCCTGCCAGAACCCATCGCCGCGTGAACACGCCCGCACCCTTTCCTTTGCCCCGGTGCTACCCGATCCCGGTGATACCCGATCCCGCCGATTCCGCCAGCCCGGGAATCCCGCTTGCCGGTCACAAGGGCGCGGGGACATCCGGGCGGGTCTGGCCGGCCCGCCAGCCGCCACGCGCCCGGATCTCGCTGGACGAGGCATCGTTCATCGGCAGGTTCACAAAGCACCAGACCGGCGGGCGGTGGCCCCGCAGGTTCTCGCCCCGCGCGATCCGGTCGACCCGGAACGCCCGCGCCGCCACCGAAAGGCGCGCCGCAACGCCTGAGCCGGGCCGCGCCAGAACCCCCATCGCCACGCTGCGCAGGATGTCGCGCCACCGCTCCCAGCGGTGGAACTGCACCAGGTTGTCGGCCCCCATCAGCCAGACAAAGGTGACACGCGGATAGACCTTGCGCAGCCGCTCGATCGTGTCCGCCGTCGCCCTTGTGCCAAGGGCTTGCTCCAGCGCGGTGATCTTCACCCTCGGGTGGCGCATCACCGCCTTCGCGCGCGCCATCCGGTCCGCCATCGGCGCAGGCTGGCGGGCCTTGAGCGGATTGCCGGGCGTGACCAGCCACCAGACCTGATCCAGCCCCATCCGCTTCAGCGCCTCGCGGGTGATGTGCGCATGCCCCTCATGCGCCGGATCGAAAGACCCGCCGAGAAGCCCGATCACCATGCCCCGGCGCGCTGGAGGAAACCCCTGCCGCATCGCCCCCCCCCGGCTGCGTCTTCAGCGATCAATTGATCGCAAGAGCCGCGCCTTTACAATGGCCTGCAACGGGGGGCCTGCAACCGGGGGGCCTGCAACGGGGGGCCTGCAACGGGGTCTGCCAGCGGGGCATCGGCCAAAGGGGGGGCGGCCTCAGCCGCAGGACATGTCCTCGCGGATGATCCGGTCCCAGGCTGCGGCGGGGTCAAAACCCTTGACCAGCCCGTCGCCGTCAGTGCCAAGAAACGCGCCCATGCCGTGCTGAAGCATCCACGACGGGTCATGCTGCGGCGCACCTGACGCCTTTGCCGCCTGACAAAGCGCCAGCTTCCGGGATGCGGCCGGATCGCTGAAGCGGGCCAAAGCGTCGCCAAGGCTGGCCCGGTCCGCGTCTGACAGGGCGTCGCTGACCTGCATCGAAAGCACTTCGCCAGCCTGATGGGCGGTCACATCCTCTACCCGCGCCACGTCGAAGGACGACCGCACCAGCATCAGCGCGTAAAGGTCAGCCGCGGCTTCCCAGTTGCCTGTGCGGCCACAGGTCAGCACGCCAAGGGCCAGATCGGGCGGCGACAGCCGCGCGTCCGCCTCGGCCAGGGTCACGCAGCCCGGGTCCACCGTCGGCGCAAGGTTGCCCGGCGCCACGTTGTTCGTCACCTGGGCCGCAACCCCGCCTGCCGTCACCACCGTCAAGGCCAAAGCCAATCGCACCTGCATCCCGCATCTCCTGTTCAGTTGCGGCCCAAAAACCCCAAATGCAGGCGAATTCCAAGTCCGGTTCCCCCAACCCTGCCGGTTGCAGCCCCGCCCCATCGCCGCTACATACGCGCCAACCCCGGATGGAGCACGCGCATGGCCAGCTACCAATATGTCTACCACATGGAGAACGTCTCCAAGACCTACCCCGGCGGCAAGAAGTGCTTCGAGAACATCCACCTCAACTTCCTGCCCGGCGTGAAGATCGGTGTCGTCGGCGTCAACGGCGCGGGCAAGTCCACGCTGCTGAAGATCATCGCCGGCATCGACACCGATTTCAAAGGCGAGGCCTGGGCCGCCAAGGGCGCGAAGGTCGGCTACCTTGCGCAGGAACCGCAGCTTGACCCGACGCTGGACGTCAAGGGCAACGTGATGCTGGGCGTGGCCGCACAGACCGCGATCCTGGAACGCTACAACGAACTGGCGATGAACTACTCGGACGAGACGGCCGACGAGATGGCCGCCCTGCAGGACCAGATCGACGCCCAAAACCTGTGGGAGCTTGAAGCCTCGGTCGGCGTCGCCATGGACGCGCTGCGCTGCCCGCCGGATGATGCCGATGTGTCCACGCTTTCGGGTGGCGAAAAGCGCCGCGTGGCGCTGACCCGCCTCCTCCTTGAAAAGCCCGACATGCTGCTTCTGGACGAACCGACCAACCACCTTGACGCGGAATCCATCGCCTGGCTGCAAAAGCACCTGATCAACTACAAGGGCACCATCCTGATCGTCACCCACGACCGCTATTTCCTGGATGACATCACCGGCTGGATCCTGGAACTCGACCGCGGCCGCGGCATTCCCTACGAAGGCAACTACTCCGCCTGGCTGGACCAGAAGGCCAAGCGCATGGCCCAGGAAGCGCGTGAGGACAAGTCCAAGCAGAAGGCGCTTGAAAAGGAACTGGAGTGGATCCGCTCCGGCGCCAAGGCCCGCCAGTCCAAAGGCAAGGCCCGCCTCGCCCGCTACAACGAGATGGCCAGCCAGACCGTCACGGAACGCGCCACCACCGCGCAGATCATCATTCCGAACGGCGAACGCCTGGGCAACAAGGTGATCGAGGTCGAGGGTCTGAAGAAAGCCATGGGCGACAAGCTCCTGATCGAAAACCTGTCCTTCACCGTGCCTCCGGGGGCCATCGTCGGCGTCATCGGTCCGAACGGCGCGGGCAAGTCCACGCTGTTCCGCATGATCATCGGCGCCGAGACCCCCGACGCCGGCACGATCACCCTGGGCAACACGGTCAAGCTTGCCTTCGTCGACCAGTCGCGCGACGCGCTCGACCCCGCGAAGAACGTCTGGGAGGAAATCTCCGGCGGGGCCGAGGTCATCCACCTGGGCGACATGCAGGTCAACAGCCGCGTCTACACCGGGGCCTTCAACTTCAAGGGCACCGACCAGCAGAAGAAGGTCGGCCTTCTGTCAGGCGGGGAACGCAACCGCGTCCACATGGCCAAGCTATTGAAATCAGGCGGCAATGTGCTGCTCCTGGACGAGCCGACCAACGACCTTGACGTCGAAACCCTGCAGGCGCTTGAAGCCGCGATCGAAGATTTCGCCGGCTGCGCCATCATCATCAGCCACGACCGGTTCTTCCTTGACCGGCTCTGCACCCACATCCTCGCCTTCGAAGGCGACGCGCATGTGGAATGGTTCGAAGGCAACTTCCAGTCCTACGAGGAAGACAAGGTCCGCCGGTTGGGACCGGACGCGCTGGAACCGAAGCGGGTGAAATACAAGCGGTTTGCCCGGTGACTTAAGGACGGGCCTGCCCCGACGACCCGCGTGGGGTGCGCGACAGCGTCCCTGTCCGCGCGGGTCAGGGGCGGGCCGGTCTACCCCAGCAGCGCCAGCACCTCATCCGCCAGGCGGCTGACCTCCGCCGCCGCCAGGCCCCGCGCTTCGGACGCGCCCAGCCCCTGCCCCAGGGTCTCGGCATAGACCACCCGCTGCCCAAGGCTTGCCGTCGCGACCCCCCCGACCTTGCCCGCCGCCTCGGCGACTTCCAGCCCCAGCCGCGTGCCCGCCTTGACCCGGTTCAGCACGATCACCGCCCGCCGCCCCTCGCGCCCGATCAGATCGAACACCCCGTCCGTCGCCCAGAGATCGACCATCGAGGCCGCCACCGGCACCAGCACCAGATCCGCTTCCCGCAAGGCGGGCCGCAGGTCGGCGTCCACCTTCGGCGGCGTGTCGATGATCACCACATCGGCCAGTTTCTTCAGCTTTTCGCACTCATAGCCCACGCCCCAGGCCGAGGCGGTCGAGAATTCCATCCCCGAAGCACCCGGATGGTCGCGCCGGGCCATGAACCAGCGCCCAAGGCTGCCTTGCGGATCGGTGTCCAGCAAAGCCACGGTCATGCCCCGGCGCTGGAACTCGACCGCAAGATTGACGGCAATCGTCGTCTTGCCGGATCCACCCTTCTGCTGCGCCACACAGACGACCTTGCCCATAGCGATTCTCCGCATTGCTGCATTGCAGCATAGATCAATCAGAGCGCCGGCGCAGCCCGAAAGCATGGCACCCGTCCGAAGAGACCGAACCCCTTGGAATCAGGCGCCGAATATGCGATGGTCTTCAGGCGACGTTGACTTCTCGACCACTGTCTCCGACCATCGGCCACAGCAATCGACATCAAGCTGACGGGGCCAAGCCGCCGCAATCTCGCGGGCGGCAGACTGCAAAGGAGACATCACGATGGCCAAGGGCACCGTGAAATGGTTCAACGAAACCAAAGGCTTCGGCTTTATCGCCCCGGAAGGCGGCAAGAAGGACGTGTTCGTCCACATCACCGCGCTGGAGCGTGCCGGTCTGCGCAGCCTGAAGGACGGCCAGCCGGTTACCTTCGACATCGAAGCCGGACGTGACGGCCGCGAATCCGCGACCAACCTGGCACTCGCCTAAGATCAGACCACGGTCGGGGGCGGCACGCTGCCCCC
Organism: Rhodobacterales bacterium; assembly: GCA_031409795.1. Taxonomy (GTDB): domain Bacteria; phylum Pseudomonadota; class Alphaproteobacteria; order Rhodobacterales; family Rhodobacteraceae; genus Tabrizicola. Next base: position 122,708 of record JANNXX010000016.1, on the reverse strand, counting down.
GATCCCGGTCACATGCCCAGTCACATCATCGCCACCGGGGCCTTGTCACGCAGGACGTGATCGAAGCCCCGGCGAAAGTCTTCGTCCCGGTAGGCATCGGGAAGGCAGACCGCTGATCTGCGGCCAAGCGGGAAGGCCGGTTCCTCGAAATCCCGGCTGACCAGCATGACACGCATTTTCGCTTCGGCCGCGATCAGCGTAGAGATCGCCACTTCCGCGCCGGACATTCCGCCATAGGCGTCGCAATCCATCACGAAAAGATCATAGCCCATCGGATCCTCGATCACGCGGGACATGGCGGCATCAAGGGTCTCCTCGACATCGACAAGGCTGCCGCAGCGGGCAAGCCGGCGCGCGGTGCGCCCGTTCTGAACATCGGTCAATAGCACCACCCGGATGCCCATGGGCTGGGTCGGGAATGCCCGATCACCTGACCTGGTCGCGGTTTGCATGTGTTCTGCCTCCAACAAGCCTAACTCATATCTTGTCCGTCAATACGGTAACCTTGGGTCGCAAATGCGGAAACTTACAGGTGTAATTCTGACTTGTCCGGTCGCACAATCGTCTTTTGCAGCCCGCCCCCCCCCGAAAGCCCCCCCCTGGAAAGCCCCGCCCGAATGCCCCCCGCGCGGATCCCCGGACCGGCTCGGGCTTCCGCCGGGACTGTCGTATCTGTGTTAACCTATTTTTTACAAGAATGCAGCCCTTGATGCAAAATGGCCCGACGAACCGATTCGGAGTGCAACCGGTGAACCAGCATACCAACCTGACTTTTGCGAACCAGCGTGCTGATCTTGCCGCGGCCTTTCGCTGGACGGCGCGGCTTGGAATGCATGAATCCGTGGCCAACCACTTCTCGCTGGCGGTCAACCCCGACGGCTCGCGCTTCCTGATCAATCCGAACGGACGCCACTTCTGTCGAATCAGCGCTTCGGCCCTGATCGAGATCGACGCCCATGACCCGGCGACGATGTCGCATCCCGACGCGCCCGACCCCACGGCCTGGGGCCTGCATGGGTCGATCCACCGTACCTGCCCGCACGCCGTCTGCGTGATGCATGTCCATTCCGTCCATGCCACGGTGCTGGCCAGCCTGGCCGACAGCCGGCTTCCGGCGATCGACCAGAACTCGGCGATGTTCCACAACCGCCAGATCGTCGACGACCATTTCGGCGGCATGGCGTTCGAGGAAGAGGGCGCGCGCTGCGCCCAGCTGCTGGCCGACCCGAAGATCACCGTGCTGATCATGGGCAATCACGGCGTGCTGGTCATCGGCGCAACCGTGGCCGAGGCATTCAACCGGCTTTACTACTTCGAACGCGCGGCCGAAACCTACATCCGCGCCCTGCAGACCGGACGGCCCCTGCGCTACCTGTCCGAAGCGATTGCCGAAAAGACTGCCCGCGACTGGGAGACCTATCCGGGCTTCGCCGACGCGCATCTGCGCGAACTGCGCGCGATCCTCGACGTGGACGACCCCGGCTATTCCGCCTGAACCAGCCCTTCAGGGGATCGCATCCGCCTTGCGCAGGATCAGGGGCGGCGGCCGGCCCTTGCGCAGCTGAGCCGCAATCGCGGGCAGAAGCAGGGCCGCAATCTCGCGATGCGCCGCCGGACCGGGCAGGCCGGCCGACCGGGCGGCGTCCAGCTGCAGAAGGTCGATCGCCGTCGCATCCCCGCCCGGTGCCGCAGGGCCAGGCAGCGCGACGATCACCTCGCCGACAAGCGCCCGCAGCCGCGCCAGCATTCCGGCATCGACAAGAAGCGGCCCGAAACCGGGGCCGATCGTATCGGCCTTTGCGGGCGGTGCCGCTTGCGAAAGCCACAGCAGCCGCCGGCGCAAGGGCAGGTGCACCAGAAGATCCTGCATGCGGGCCACCCAGTTTGCCTTGAGCGCCTGCACCACCAGCGCAAAGCGGCTGCCATCGACCCGGGCCAGCACCTGCAGAAGATGCCGGACAAAGTGGACTTCGGTGAAATCAACCTCGGGGAACAGGCTTTGCAAGGCGGGCTTCGCCGCAAGGAACCGGTCGTTCCGCCGCGCATGGACCATGTAATAGGGGTTGCTCAGCGTTTCGGCACCAGTCAGCTGGACGACCGCCACAGTGGCCCGGGCGATGATGTTCAGGATCTCGGGGTCTGACAGATAGGCGTCCGGCCCGCCGTTCGGAATGCCAAGATTCACCACCGGCAGCGCCGCGGCCGTCGCGATCAGTGCCGGGAACGGCGCATGCACCTGCATCCCGAACGTGGCGGACCCGCCCAGAATGGCGATGTAAGGCCTGTCCAGCGCGGCTTGCGGCCCCCGGAACATCGACCGCGACCGACCGTATCGGCATGCGGAGTAGTCTGGCGCCCCCGCGCCGGCCTGGATCGAGATCATCGCATTCCCCCGGTGTCACTCACCCGCTGCAACTCTGCCGGACGATGGTTGCCGAATGGCTAAAGTCAGGCAGATGCCGACAAGTCGAAGCAATACCCCCGTCCTTGCGCCGCTGCCGGGCAGCGGGCATAAGGCTCGGAACAGACGGAGGCGGTCGATGGACATCAGGCAGGTTGGCGTGGTCGGGGCCGGGCAGATGGGCAACGGGATCGTCCATGTCTTCGCGCTTGCCGGCTACGACGTGCTGTTGACCGATATCGCCGAAGCAAGCCTGCAGAACGCCATCGCGACGATCGAGAGAAACATCGAGCGGCAGGTCGCCCGGGGCAAGGTGCTGCCCGCCGACAAGCGCGCCGCGCTGGAGCGGATCCGGACCACGCTTTCACTCGCGGACCTGGGCCAGTGCGACCTGATCATCGAAGCCGCGACCGAACGCGAAACCGTCAAGCAGGCGATCTTCGAGGACCTGCTGCCGCACCTGAAGCCGACGACGATCCTGACCTCGAACACCTCGTCGATCTCGATCACCCGGCTGGCCAGCCGCACCGACCGGCCGGAAAAGTTCATGGGCTTCCATTTCATGAACCCGGTGCCGGTGATGCAACTGGTCGAGCTGATCCGGGGGATCGCGACCGATCAGGAGACCTGGGACACTCTGCATGAGGTGGTCCGCAAACTTGGCAAGACCGCCGCGTCAGCCGAGGATTTCCCGGCCTTCATCGTCAACCGCATCCTGATGCCGATGATCAACGAGGCGGTCTATACGCTTTATGAGGGCGTGGGCTCGGTCAAATCCATCGACGAATCGCTGAAACTGGGCGCCAACCACCCGATGGGGCCGCTGGAGCTGGCGGATTTCATCGGGCTGGATACCTGCCTTGCGATCATGAACGTGCTGCATGAGGGGCTGGCGGATACCAAGTACCGGCCTTGTCCGTTGCTGACGAAGTATGTCGAGGCGGGGTGGCTGGGCCGGAAGACGCAGCGGGGGTTCTATGACTACCGGGGCGAGGTGCCGGTGCCGACAAGGTAGGGACTCAGGACGGTTTTCCTAGCAGATCGCGAGTGACCATGTCGCGCTGCGCGGTGCCGTCGGGATCACCCTTGGTCTTGAAACGGGTCAGGTTTTCAGCCCAGGTCGACGTCCGCATCCGCACGGGCGGATTGTCCATCGTGGCCGCTTTCATGACAACCTCTGCCACCTCTTCGGCAGTCTGATAGGCGTCACCGGCACCCCGTCTTGCCTGCGCGGTACCAAGATAGCGTTGCAGAACCGGCAGATAGGCATCCTCGATCATGCCGCCTGTCTCGACGAAGTTGCGCATCACGCCGGCGGCGAATTCCGACTGGATGCCGCCCGGCTCCACTGCGGTGAAATGGATGCCGAACTCAGGCGTCACATAGGTTGCGAGCGATTCGGTGATCCCTTCGACGGCGAATTTGCTGCCGCAGTAGACCTCGTTGAAGGGCTGCCCAACCAGGCCACCGACCGAAGAAATGTTGATGACCCGGCCCGATCCCTGTGCGCGCATCGTAGGCAGGACCGCCTTGGTGGCCCGGATCACGCCCATCACGTTGACATCCAGGACCCACTGCATGTCGGCCTCGGTCGCCTGCTCCAGCGTGCGAGCAAAGCCGACACCGGCGTTGTTGACCAAGACATCGATCCGTCCTTCGGCCGCCAGCACCGCGGCCACAGCAGAGGTGACGCTTTCGGCGGTCTCGACATCAAGCGCCGCGACATGTGCGGTCACATCTGCCTCGGCAAGCGCCGTATCAAGCTTCTGGCGCTTGGCTAAATTGCGCATGGTGGCGTAGACGGTGAAGCCCGCCTTCGCGGCTGCAACGGTAATGGCGACGCCAAGTCCAGTTGAGGTGCCGGTAACCAGCATGACTTTCTTCATGGTACTGTTCCTTGCAGTGAGGGGGCCTTTGGGCGGTCCGCTGCGCCGTGATGGTCGGCGCAACTGCAAGTCTGAACCCTACTTCCCCAACGCCAGCGTATGCTCCCGCAGCCAGGCCAAAAACCCCCTCGGGTTCCCCTCCCACTTCGTCAGCTCTTCCGCCGAAATCGGCTCGCCGATCACGGGTCGCGTGGGTTTGAACAGGCAGCGTTTGATCTCGTACAGCAGCAGGCCTTGCCGCACGGTATCCGACACCTGGTTGGCGATCTGGAACAGGCGGGAGTTCTGGCCGGGAAAGTAGATCGGCAGGATCGTCGCCCCGGTGGATTTGACGATCTTGTGGGTGAAGACGTTCCATTCACCCTCGACCGCGCGGCCCCACCAGCCGGGGCTCATCGCGACCTTTCCCGCCGGGAACAGGATGATCACCCCCCCGGCCTTCAGATGCGCCATCGTTTCGTCCCGCATCTGCAGGCCCAGCTCGCGGGCGTTGTCCTCATGCGGGAAAGGGACCGGGATCATAAACTCCTCGACCTCGGGGATTCCGGTCAGCAGTGACCGGGTCAGGATCTTGAAGTCGGACCGGATGCGGTTGACCATCTCGGCCAGCACCATCCCGTCCACCAGCCCGGATGGATGGTTCGACACCACGACCAGCGGGCCGGTCGCCGGAATGCGGGCAATCTCTTCCGGCGGGGTGTCGATCCGGATCCCCATGTGGCGGATCGCCTTCGGCCAGAACGGCGCGCCGAAGGGGGCGCCGGACTTCTCGAACCTGCGGATCAGCTGCAAAAGCTGAACCTTCGCGGTCAGCCATTCGATCGCGCGGATCGTGCCGGCTTTCCAGGGGTTCTTGAAGGTTCCGGCATAGGACAGGCGCCGCATGTCATACTGACGCTCGGCCACAGGAACGCGTGACAGGCCTTCCAGCGGTTTCCCCGCCCCACCGATCTGCGACTGTTCCGTCACGAAGCGACTGCCTTCATCCCCAGCGCGCTTCAATACTCCTCACCGAAGCGGGCCGCAACCAGCGCTTCCAGGGCATCGGCAAGCTTCCCCGCTTCGGCCCCGGTCGTCCGGACCTCAATAGTGGTTCCGCGTGAGGCTGCCAACATCAAAAGTCCCATGATGCTGTCGCCCGAGACGGCAAGCCCGTCTTTCACCACCTCGGCCCGGGCGTCATGCGCCTCGACCACCTCGACGAATTTCGCACTGGCGCGGGCGTGCAGGCCCTTTTCGTTGATGATGCGAACGTTCCGGCTGTCCATCCGGTCAGGCCCCGCCGCCAAGATCAAGGCTGTTGATGTATTTCCGGCCCGCATCCAGGGCGGCAGCCACCGCGTCGGGCACCGCCATGTCCCGGGATTTCGCCAGCTTGATCAGCATCGGCAGGTTTGCCCCGTAAAGAATGCGCCGGCCGGTCGTGGCGCAGGCCGGCAGCGACAGGTTCGATGGCGACCCGCCGAACATGTCGGTGACCAGGACCACACCCTGGCCGACGTCCACCGCATCGGCCGCATCGCAGATTTCGGTCTGCTTGGCGGACCGGTCATGGTCATCCTCGATGGCGATGGCGCGGACCCCGTCCTGCTTGCCGACGACATGTTCCACGGCCGAGAGGTATTCCCGCGCCAGACCGCCATGTGCCACGATCACGATACCGATCAAGCGTCCGCCACCTTCCGTGCGTCGGGCTGCGGTTCGGCAGCCTTGCGTTCCAGTTCCCGGTGACGTTTTGACACCGCCCAGCCGTCTTCTGCAAGCGCATTGCCAACCAGTTCCGCCATGGCAACCGATCGGTGTTGCCCGCCGGTGCAGCCAAACCCGATGGCAAGGTGCGCCTTGCCTTCTGCCAGATGGGCCGGAAGAAGAAAAAGCAGAAGGTCACGCAACTTCCGGAAGAAATCGCCGAACCGGGGGTCCGTCGTCACGAAGGCCTCTACCCGCTGGTCCCGCCCGTCCAGCATCCTCAGCTCGGGTTGCCAATGGGGATTCGCCAGGAACCGGCAGTCGAAGAACATGTCCACGCCCCGCGGCGTGCCGCGCTTGTAGCTGAACGACTGGACCGACACCGACATCCGCCCGGAGGGGCCCGCGTCGAACAGGCTGGTGATCTCGGCCTTCAGATCGTGCTGGGTCAGTTCGGTGGTGTCGATCAGATGGTCGGCCCGAACGCGCACCGGGGCAAGAAGGTCGATCTCGCGCTCTACCCCCTGCGCCGGGGTTTCGGCCGGGGCCAGCGGGTGACGGCGGCGGGTTTCCGAAAAGCGGCGGATCAGGACGGCGGGGGCGCAGTCCAGATACAGCACTTCCAGGCTGACACGGGGGTCGCGGGTCAACTGGTCGATCAGCTCGATCAGCGCGGTCGCGTTGAAGTCGCGGTTGCGCACGTCCAGGCCCAGCACGATGGGACGGCCCAGAGGCGGGCCTTCGGTCAGACGCGGCACCAGGCTCAGCGGGATGTTGTCGATGCCCTCGTAGCCCAGATCCTCCAGCACGCGGATCGCCGTCGTCCGTCCGGCGCCCGAGGGGCCGGTGACAAGCACAAGACGATGGTCCGGGCTGGGGTCAGCCGTCATGCGGTCATCCATGCAGGGGTCATGCCTGCCGTCCGTGGCGAAGATACAGCATCAGCGCGTCGGGAAAATGGTTGTTCTGCACCTGCAGCACAAGGTCAAGCGCGCATCCCAGTATCGTGATCCGCCGCAGGGGCGGCAGGCGCTGATCCTCGGTCTGCTCCAGATCCGCGACCAGCCGGATCTCGGCGTGCTCCACGCTTGGGGCGCGCAGGATGCCCAGGCCGCGCGCTTCGATGAGACCGCGCAGCGCGGCCGGGCTGCGCGCGATCAGGCGACCGTTCTCGACCGACAGCGCGGTGCGGTCATCGGCCACCAGGGCCGCGCCCAGCGCCAGCAGCCGCAGCGCCAGCGCCGATTTTCCCGCCCCGGACGGCCCAAGGATCAAAAGCCCGCGCCCTTCGACCGCCACGCAGGTGCCATGCCGGATTTCGCCCGCCGGTGTCACACCGGCAAGCCGACGACAAACCGGGCGCCCAGAGGCTCTGACATCGGGTCGGCAGCGGTCGGGCGGATGTTCTCGGCCCAGATCACCCCGCCATGCGCCTCGACGATCTGCTTCGAGATCGCCAGGCCCAGGCCCGAATGCTTGCCGAACTCGGCTTGCGGGCGTTCCGAGTAAAACCGCTTGAACACCTTGGTCAGCGCCTGTTCGGGAATGCCGGGGCCGGTGTCCTCGACCACCACCAGCACCCGGTTTTCCCGACGGCGGGCCCAGACGCGCACGGCGTCGCCATCATCGCAGAAGGAAATCGCGTTGGTCACCAGGTTCACGAACACCTGCGCCAGCCGCGCCTCAAGCCCGTGAATGGCGATGGGGTCAGAGGGCAGGTCGATGATGAAATCCACCCCCTTCTCGCCGGCCTGCTGGCTGAGATACTGGCACAGGTTCGACAGGGTCTTGAGAAGATTGAACTCTTCTTCCTCTTCCTTGACCAGCTCGCTGTCCAGCCGCGACGCGTTGGAGATGTCGCTCACCAGCCGGTCCAGCCGCCGCACATCATGCTCGATCACGTCCAGCAGCTTTTCGCGCTGTTCTTCCTTCTTCACAAAGCGCAGCGAGCCCACGGCCGACCGCAGGCTGGCAAGCGGGTTCTTGATCTCGTGCGCGACGTCCGCCGCAAATTGCTCGTTCGCGTCGATCCGCTCGTACAGCGCCGACACCATGCCCCGCATCGCCACCGAAAGCCGGCCGATCTCGTCGGGCCTTGCGGCAAGGTCGGGGATGCGGACCCGGCTGGGCGCCACCCGGCGGGCGTCGCGGTCGCGGCCGATCTCGGCGGCGGCGGCAAGGTCCGACAGCGGGTTCGAGATGGTCGAGGCGAGGATCAGGCTCAGCCCGATCGACACGCACAGGGCCAGCACGAACATCTGCAGGATCTGTTCGCGCTCATAGCGCACCAGCCGGTCGATCTCGGCCGAGGTCGAGGTGATCGCGACCGCGCCGACGACCTGGCCCGAAATCAGGATCGGTGCCGCGACCGAGAACAGCAGGCTGCCCTCGCTGTCCTTGGTCGTTATGCTGGCCGTGTCCCCCGCGCGGGCCCCCTCGAAAGCGTCCAGGGCGCGCCGGGCGGGATCGATGGTTTCGGTGCGGATGGCGCGACCCTGCCGCAGGATCACCGTGACACCGCTCCAGACGGTTTCCAGAAAGTCGGTCAGGATCGTCGGGCGACCGGGGTTCGCGACCAGCGTATCCGTGCCCTGCCCGACCTTCGAAGCGACGATCCGGCCGGTCGGATCGAAGATGAACACCTCGTAAAGCGGGTCGATCTTCGTTTCCTCAAGCGGGCGGCGAAAGTCGAAGCTGGTGACCCCGGGCTGCAGCTGTGCCTGATAGACTGCGGCGATCAGCTCGGCCTGCCGCTCCATCCCCTGCTGGCGCTGCAGGGCCAGACTGTCGCGGAAGGGGTTCATGAACAGCACCCCCACCACCAGCATGACCAGCGCCATCACGTTGAAGACGATGATCTTGCGCGCCAGCGGTGACCGGTTCAGCCCGACGATGCTGCGCCCGCCCCGGCCTTCCTTCAGCCGCTCGACAGTGGCGTCGGGGGAAACCCAGTCCTCGCCCAGAAGAACGTCACCCGACCGCTTGGGCCGGGGGTCTTCATAGGCGATCCGGGGAGACGAGGTCATGCCTTTGGGCCGTCACTCTTCGTTGTAGCGGTAGCCGATGCCGTACAGCGTCTCGATCGCCGAGAACGTGTCGTCGACCGACCGCATCTTCTTGCGCAACCGCTTGATATGGCTGTCGATGGTGCGGTCGTCGACATAGACCTGGTCGTCATAGGCCACGTCCATCAGCTGGTCGCGCGACTTGACGAAACCGGGCCGCTGCGCCAGCGCCTGCAACAGCAGGAATTCGGTCACGGTCAAGCTGACTTCCAGCCCTTTCCAGGTCACCGAATGGCGCAAGGGGTCCATCCGCAAAGCCCCCCGCTCCATCATCCGGGTCTCTTCGGTGGCCGCGGCCTCGCCGGTGTTGATCGCTTCCTGCCGGCGCAAAAGCGCGCGGATGCGCTCGACCAGCAGGCGCTGGCTGAAGGGCTTCTTGACGTAGTCGTCGGCGCCCATGCGCAGGCCCAGAACCTCGTCGATCTCGTCATCCTTCGAGGTCAGGAAGATCACCGGGATCGCGGTCTTCTGCCGCATCCGCTGCAACAGGTCCATCCCGTCCATCCGGGGCATCTTGATGTCCAGGACCGCCATGTCGGGCATCCGGCGGTTGAACGCCTCCAGCGCGGACTGGCCGTCGTTGTAGGTCTCGACCTCGAAGCCCTCGGCTTCAAGGGTCATCGCGACCGACGTCAGAATATTCCTGTCGTCGTCCACAAGGGCGATGCGCGACATCGTCAAGCCTCCCTGTAACTGCTGCTGTCTTATTGATATTTTTCAAGCATTCTTGGGCCTTGGCTTCCGAATATCAACAGTAAAGCGAATCACCTTGGCAAAACTGCTTCAAAAGGTGGCAATTTCGCCGACCATGACACAGCGCCGGGCAAAGCTTCGGCGATTTCGCGGCATGGTGGCGCTAACGTCGGAATGATTGCGCTAACGCCTTGAAAACATGCTGTTCTCATCGGGAATCATCATGCTATAGCCCAGGGATGGCAGGCATCTGACCCGGCTTGCCACGGCAGTCTTGACCGGAATGCCCGGAATAACCTGCCGCAGGCGCCTGCGTGACCGACCTGCGGACCTTCGGAGCTTGGCAAGCATGACCCACGGACGCGTGAACCCCTCTCACCGGTTGGACCGCAGCGGCATTTCGGGTGTGGCGGCAGCCCACTACAACTATGTCGAGGCGGCGCTGGTCGAGGCGGCGGTCACCCGGGGCGAAGGGCGGCTGGGGCGCGGCGGGGCATTCCTGTGCACCACGGGGCAGTTCACCGGGCGCTCGCCGAAGGACAAGTTCGTCGTGCGCACCCCGACGACCGAAGACACGATCTGGTGGGACAACAACGCCCCGATGGCCCCCGACTCCTGGGCCCGGCTCAAGGCCGACATGCTGGCGCATGTGCAGGGGGGTGAGCTTTTCGTCCAGGATCTTTACGCTGGCGCCGATCCCCTGCACCGCCTCGATGTGCGCGTCGTGACCGAACTTGCCTGGCACGGCCTCTTCATCCGCCACCTCCTGCGCCGCCCGGCGCGGGAAGAGCTGGACAGCTTCACCCCGGACTGGACGATCCTCAACCTGCCATCGTTCAAGGCCGACCCGGTCCGCCACGGCTGCCGGACCGAAACCGTGATTGCGCTGAACTTCGACGAACGCTGTGTGCTGATCGCCAACACCGCCTATGCCGGGGAAAACAAGAAGGCGGTCTTCACCGTCCTCAACTACCTTCTGCCGGAAAAGGGCGTCATGCCGATGCATTGCAGCGCCAACCACGCGCCCGGCAACCCGGTGGATGCCGCCGTGTTCTTCGGCCTCTCCGGCACCGGCAAGACCACGCTTTCCGCCAGCCCCGACCGCGTGCTCATCGGCGATGACGAACATGGCTGGTCCGACCGGGGCATCTTCAACTTCGAGGGCGGCTGCTACGCCAAGACCATCGACCTTGACCCGAAGGCCGAGCCCGAGATCCACGCCACCACCCACCGTTTCGCGACCGTGGTGGAAAACATGGTCTTTGACCTCGACACGCTGGAACTGGACTTTTCGAACCGCACTCTGACCGAAAACACCCGCTGCGCCTATCCGCTCGACGCGATTTCGAACGCCAGCGCTACCGGACTTGGCGGGCCGCCGCGCCATGTGGTGATGCTGACCTGCGATGCCTTCGGCGTCTTGCCCCCCATCGCCCGGCTGTCGCCCGCACAGGCAATGTATCACTTCCTCTCCGGCTTCACCTCCAAGGCTGCCGGCACCGAACGCGGGATCACCGAACCGCAACCCACCTTCTCCACCTGCTTCGGCGCGCCCTTCATGCCCCGCCGACCCGAGGTCTACGGCAAGCTTCTGCAAGCCAAGATCGCGCGGACCGGGGCCGCGTGCTGGCTGGTCAACACCGGATGGACCGGCGGCGCCTATGGCACCGGGCGGCGGATGCCGATCAAGGCGACGCGGGCGCTGCTGTCGGCGGCGCTTGACGGCTCGCTGGCGGGTGCCGCCACGCGCCGGGATCCGGTCTTCGGCTTCGACGTGCCGGTCAGCGTGCCGGGCGTGGACGCCACTCTGCTGGACCCGCGCGCCAGCTGGGCCGACCTCGCCGCCTATGACGCGCAGGCCGCCCGGCTGGTGGCGATGTTCCAGAGGAACTTCGCCCAGTATGTGCCCTTCATCGACGCCGATGTGAAAGCCGCCGCGATCGGCTGAGGTCGGGCAGCGCCTGTCGGGGTCGCCCGTCGAGCATTTCGTGTCCTCCTCGCCGCGTCCCCACCAACGAGCGCACGAAGTGGTCGAGGAGGCTTGCGCCAGAAGTGGTCGCCCCTCGCGTTGTTACTGTCCTTCTGGCACGAACGGGCGCGACACTTTCGTTCGCTTGCCTGCGTCTCGGCGAAATCTAATTGCTCTGCGGGTGCGAAGGCGCTAGGGCTTCGCAAGTGCAGAATCTGGGTAAAGCGGAGGGCGGAAATGGCGCATGATGGACAGACGATGACCCCGACACCTCTCCTAGATGACCTTCTGACGCGCACCGCCGACACCCTCCCCGAAGTCGAGGCGCTCTTTGCCTCTGCCCGCGAGATCCTGCGGGCCGAAGTCACCCATGCCGGAAAGCTTTCGGCCCCGGCGCTTGAGGCGCGGCAGGACCAGGCCCATGCGCTGGCCTGGCTGGCAACCTATGTCGAGGGCCTGCGCCAGTTGCGCGCCTGGGCCGGGCGGATCGCCGGCAGCGGCCAGTTCACCGAGATGGAGGCGCTGATCCTGCAGATCGGCTTCGGCGAATACCTGGCGCAGATCGTCGGCGGCATTCCGATGAGCCAGCTTGAGATCGCCCGCCTTGCCGACCTGGGCATCGACTGGACACCCTCTGCCGATGCCACCGCACTGATCCGGCAAGGCAACACCCCCGCCGCCCGCGCCCGGCTGGTCGAGCTGATGCAGGACAACCACGGCCGCGCCACCTTTGGCACGGCGGGGCTGGATGACGAGCTTGAGATGATCCGCGACCAGTTCCGCCGTTATGCCGACGAAAAGGTGATCCCGGTCGCGCATGACTGGCACCTGAAGGACGAACTGATCCCGATGGAGGTGATCAACGACCTTGCCGAAATGGGCGTCTTCGGCCTGACGATCCCCGAAGAATTCGGCGGCTTCGGCCTCTCCAAGGCCAGCATGGCCGTCGTCAGCGAAGAGCTTTCGCGCGGCTATATCGGGGTGGGCAGCCTTGGCACCCGCACCGAGATCGCTGCCGAGCTGATCCTCTGCGGCGGCACCGACGCGCAAAAGGCCCACTGGCTGCCGAAGCTGGCCAGCGGAGAAATCCTGCCAACGGCGGTGTTCACCGAACCGAACACCGGCTCCGACCTTGGCGCGCTCCGCACCCGTGCGGTGAAGACCGGCGAAGACTGGACAATCACCGGCAACAAGACCTGGATCACCCACGCCGCCCGCACCCATGTGATGACCCTGCTGGCACGGACGGACCCCGACACGACCGACTATCGCGGCCTGTCGATGTTCCTGGCCGAGAAGACCCCCGGCACCGATGACCACCCCTTCCCCACCCCCGGCATGACCGGCGGCGAGATCGAGGTGCTGGGCTATCGGGGCATGAAAGAATACGAGCTTGCCTTCGACGGGTTCAAGGTCATGGGCGAGAACCTGCTGGGCGGCGTCACCGGCCAGGGCTTAAAGCAGCTGATGCAGACCTTCGAATCCGCCCGCATCCAGACCGGCGCACGGGCCGTGGGCGTGGCGCAATCGGCGCTGGAGACGGGGATGCAATACGCCCTTGACCGCAAGCAGTTCGGCAAGCCCCTCATCGCCTTCCCCCGGATCGCCGGGAAGCTGGCGATGATGGCGGTCGAGGTGATGATCGCCCGCCAGCTGACCTATTTCTCCGCCTGGGCCAAGGACCACGGCCAGCGCTGCGATCTTGAGGCCGGGATGGCCAAGCTTCTGGGCGCCCGCGTCGCCTGGGCCGCCGCTGACAACGCCTTGCAGATCCACGGCGGCAACGGCTTTGCGCTGGAATACCGGATCAGCCGCATCCTGTGCGATGCGCGCATCCTGAACATCTTCGAAGGGGCCGCCGAGATTCAGGCGACGGTGATCGCCCGGCGGCTTCTGGACTGAATTTCCGCTCTCCAGGTCTTGTCACAGCGCAACTCCACCCCACATCAGGGGATGTTGACAGTGTAAAGACAAGGGAAGTCCATGGCCGAAACCGTCCTTCTGACCGGCGTGTCCGGCTTCATTGCCAAGCATGTCGCGCTGAAGCTTCTGAACGCAGGCTACAATGTGCGGGGCACTGTGCGGCGACTGGACCGGGGCGAAGAGGTCCGCGCCGCCGTTGCGCCGCACCTGACAGCGGGGGCCGGGACCTTGAGTTTCGTGCAGGCCGATCTTGAATCCGATGCCGGCTGGGGCGACGCGATGGCCGATGTCTCGGCCGTCATCCACACCGCCTCACCCTTCCCGATTGCCCAGCCGAAGGACGCCGATGTCCTGATCCGCCCGGCAGTTGACGGCACGCGGCGGGTGCTCGGCGCGGCGGCGACGGCCGGGGTCAAGCGGATCGTCCTGACATCCTCCACCGTCGCGGTGGTGGATGACCGGAAGGCCGACCGCCTGCAGGATGAATCCAACTGGTGCAACCTGTCTTCGCCCGCAACCACCCCCTATGCCCGGTCGAAAACTTTGGCCGAACGCGCGGCCTGGGAGATCGCAAAGGACCAGGGGCTGCAGCTGACAACGATCAACCCCGGCCTTGTCCTCGGCCCGCCGCTGGATGAACACTACGGATCATCTTTGGGCCTGGTGGAGAGACTCCTGAAGGGCAAGGATCCGGCCGTCCCCGACCTTGGCTTCGGCGCGGTCGACGTGCGTGACGTGGCCGAGATGCACCTGCGCGCGCTCCAGCGCCCGGAAACGGCGGACAAGCGCTTTCTGGCGGTGGCCGGGACGATAGGGATGCTGGACATGGGGGCGACGCTGAAGGCCGCCTATCCCACCCGCCGCATCCCGACGCGGAAAGCGCCCATGTTCCTGCTAAGGCTCCTTGCGATCTTCGATGCCCAAGTCCGGGCGATCCTGCCGATCATCGGGCAGCATGTCCGGGTGTCGAATGCGCGGGCGGTCAGCGAGATGGGGATGGAGTTCACCGCCCCGAAAGCCGCCCTCCTCGCCTCGGCCGACTGGCTGGTCAGGCATGGCAAGGCCTGGGCCTGAGACTCAGCCCCCGCCGCGCGACGGCCGAAGCGTGCCCAGGCGCGGGTTCAGCCGACCGGCCACCGCCCAGGCCGACAAAAGCCCCACCCCGGCGGCGATGAAGATCCCCGGCAGGGGGGCCACCCACAGCACCAGCCAGGCCATGCCCGGTGTCAGGATGCCCGACACGTCGCGGAAGCTGGAATAGACCGCCGACATCTCGGTCCGCTCGCTGGGCTTGACCGACATCAGGAACGGCAGGCCGCCCACCACGTCCAGGGCGACAAGGAACAGCGAGGCGGCCATGACCAGCGCCACCGTGACCCAGGGCAGGACAGCCAGCAGCCCCGCCGCGCAGAACAGCACCCCGCAAAAGCCGAAGGCCGCCCGGACCGACCGGCGCACCGACAACCGGCGCGCCAGCCGGTTCAACGCCGGGGCAGAGAACAACAACGCATTCGTGACCGACAGGGCGATGCCGCCAACCTTGTCACCCAGGCCCGCCTCGATGCAGAAGATCGGCAGGTAGACGACATAGACCCACCAGCCGCAACTCCGCATCACCGCGAACAGCCATCCGGCAATCAGCCGGGGCTGGCTGAAGAACCGCCCGAGGTAACCCAGGGGGTTGACCGCCGGCCGCCTGGCCCGGGCGATCTGCTTGCCGTTGCCCAGGCGCAGGACCCAGAAGACAGCCATCAGGACCAGCGCGAAGCCTCCCGCCACCAGAAAGGGGGCCGGCGCCCAGTGGTGGTAGAGCCAGACCCCGCTCATCGGCCCCAGCGTCCAGGCGGTCGCGGCATAGGCCATCTGGGTCGACTGGCTGCGCCCCAGGTTCACCCGGTCGACATAGTCCAGCACATAGGCGTTGAGGCAGACGAAGATCGTCACCGTCGCCATCGCGTTGCACATCAGCGCCAGCGGCACCGACCACTGCGTCCCGATCGCCCCCAGCGTGTTGCCGATCAGGTAAAGGCAGACCCCCCCGGTATAGGCCCAGCGGCGCGGGATCAGCCTTGTGGCCCAGGGGACCATCAGCCCCCAGACCAGCGCCACGATCCCGGCTGCGAAATACAGCACCGAGGTCGATTGCGCGTCGCCCAGCGCATCATAGACCACCAGCGGCATGGTCGAGATCAGGATGCCCCGGATCGCGGCATCAAGCCCGGACAGCAGGGCGAAATGCTCGATGCGCGGGGTCGGGCTGTGGGTCAGCGCCAGCGGCAGGTAACGGGTGGCCATGGCGGCAGTCTGGCCCGGACGGGGGCGCAGGCTCTGTCACGGGCGCGACACGCCAGCGTCATTTCCCGCCGGGCGCGACAGCAGGTCCACCAGCCGGGCCCGCGCCTCGGGCAGGGGTCTTTCGTGCAGCACCGGGCGCAGACCCTGGTCAAGGAAGAACCCGGTCAGGCGCAGACCCTCGACCACGGCGTCCGGTCCAAGGATACCGTCCCCCGGCAGCCCGCCCGGCAGAGGCAACAGCCGGTCGGCCCAGTCCCCTGCCCCGGCCTTCGTCACCGCCCGCCCGGTTTTCGGGCTGACATAGGCCAACCCTTCGGTTGCCCCGCTCACCGCGCAGGAGGCGAGGTCCAGCCCGAAACCCAGCTCTTCCAAAAGCCGCAGTTCCCAGCGCAGATAGGCCGAGGTCCAGCCAGCCTCGCCAAGGGCATCCAGAAGCGGCAGCGTCACCTCCCACAGCACCGGATGCGGCTCGCGCTCCGGCAGGGCCGCGCGCAGCAGGGCACAGACCGACATCAGCCCCGCCAGCGCCAGCCGGTCCGACAACACATGCGCCCGGCTGCGCAGGGGTTCCACCGTGAAGGTGCCGATATGGTCCTCCAGCCGCGCGCGCCAGTCCAGCTGCAGCTGCGTGCCCGGCTGCAACGTGGCCGCCATCCTGCGTGAGGCCCCGCCGCGCACGACGCCCGCATGGCGGCCATGCGCCGCCGTCAGCACCTCGATGATCGCGGCGGTCTCGCCATGCGGTCGCATGGCAAGCAGCACACCTTCGTCGCGCCAGTCCATGCCCGGACTATCGGCGCGCGGGCGGGCAGGTGCAACTCAATCCGACAACCCGTCCTGATCCAGAAGCGTCCGGCCCTGCCGGTCCTCCAGCTCGATCACCCAGAGGTCGGGGTCGCGCGACCGGGTGCGCGCCAAAAGCGCATCGACCTCGACCTCGGCCCCTTCGGCCAGAAGGATCCAGGCCCGCGCCCCGGTCATCAGGTCCGACCGCCGCTCCCACGCCCGCGCGGTGCCGTCGAGATGCGCCACCTTGACCACCACCGCTCCCGCCGTGCCATCCCCCTTTGCGGTGACGTAAGCCGGGATATCCGCCAGCCGCAGCCGGGTGAGATAGGCCGAGACCCAGACACCCGAGGCCAAGCGCGGGGCCATTCAGGCCCGCCCCCCACAGATCTTCTGCGAAGATCTGTCCGAATTTTCGCAGAAAATTCGTGATCCTTCAGGCATCGCCGTCCTTGAAATCCAGACCCATCTCGGAATAGCGCTCGGGCTCGTCCAGCCAGTTCGGCCGCACCTTGACCTGCAGGAAAAGATGCACCGTCCGGCCCAGGAATTCGCTGATATCCGCCCGCGCGGCCTGGCCGATGGCCTTGATCGTCTCACCCTTGTTACCCAGGACGATCCCCTTGTGCCCGTCCCGCGCCACATAGACGATCTGGTCGATCCGCGTGGTCCCGTCGGGCTTGTCCTCCCACTTTTCGGTTTCCACCGTCAGCTGGTAGGGCAGTTCCTCATGCAGCCGCAGGGTCAGCTTTTCGCGGGTCATCTCGGCCGCGATCATCCGCATCGGCAGATCGGCGATCTGGTCTTCGGGGTAGAACCACGGGCCTTCCGGCACCTCGCCCGCCAGCCATTCGCGCAGGTCGGCGACGCCATAGCCCTTCTCGGCGCTGATCATGAAGGTCTTCCGGAACGGATAGGCCGCGTTCACCTCTTCCGCCAGCGCCAGCAGGGTTTCCGCCTTCACCCGGTCGATCTTGTTGATGGCAAGGGCCACCGGCTGCCCCTTCGGCATCTCGTCGGCCAGCCGGTCGATGATCAGCTTGACCCCCTCGGTCAGCCCGCGCTGCGCCTCGATCAAAAGGACGATCACATCCGCATCCGAGGCCCCGCCCCAGGCCGCCTTGACCATGGACCGGTCCAGCCTGCGCCGAGGCCGGAAGATCCCGGGCGTGTCCACGAACACGATCTGCGCCTGACCCTCCATGCAGACCCCGCGAATGCGCGTCCGCGTCGTCTGCACCTTGTGCGTGACGATGGAAACCTTCGCCCCGACCATCCGGTTCAGAAGCGTGGACTTGCCGGCGTTCGGCTCTCCGATCAGGGCAACGAAGCCCGCGCGTGTTGTCATGTGCCTGTCACCCTTTGCATGCAGCGACCCATAGGCGAAAGCCACGCGAAAGGCCAGTTTGCAATGCGCACAACCGCCGAGGGACACTTCGTGCGCTCGTCGGTCGACCCACGTGCGAGGAGTGCACGAAGTGCTCGACGAGCGGTGCCCGCAGTTTCAAGCGTCCCTGTCGTCGAGCCGTCCCAGCAATGCCCGCGCCGCCGCCTGTTCCGCCAGCCGTTTCGACCCCGCCGTCGCCTCGGCGGTCTCGCCGCTGTCCAGCGTCACCTGCACGGTAAAGACCGGCGCGTGGTCGGGGCCCGAGCGGGCGGTTTCAGCATAGGCCGGGGGGGCCATCCCCCGGCCTTGCGCCCATTCCTGCAGGCTGGTCTTGGCGTCGCGGGCATCGGGTTCCACCCCGGCGATCCGGTCGCCCCAAAGCCGCAGCACCAGGGCCCGCGCCGCTTCGAAGCCCGCGTCCTCGAAAACCGCCGCGATGACCGCCTCCATCGCGTCGCCCAGAAGCGCCTCTTTGCGCCGCCCGCCAGTCAGCATCTCGCTGCGCCCCAGCTTCAGCACGTCACCCAGACCGATTTCGCGCGCGACGGCGGCGCAGGTTTCCTTGCGCACCAGCGCGTTGAAACGGGGGGCAAGCTGCCCTTCGCGCGCCGCGGCATCGGCGGTCAGCAGCGCCTCGGCCATCACCAGCCCCAGCACCCGGTCGCCCAGAAACTCCAGCCGCTGGTTGTCGGGCCGCGTCGCCGTGCCGATCGAGGAATGGGTCACCGCCCGCATCAGAAACGCGGGCTGGCGGAACTGGTGCCCGAGCCGGCCTTCAAGGGCCTTCAGCTCGGCCGAAAGCCTCACTCGATCGCCCGGAAATAGCGGTCCGACCGCCAGGTCCAGAAGTACAGCATCCGGCTGCCGGCAGAGGAGAACATGATCCGGTCGGCACGGCCGATCAGGTATTCGGCGGGCACGAAGCCGACCCCGCCCGAGGCCTGGGCATAGCGGCTGTCCTGGCTGTTGTCGCGGTTGTCGCCCATGAAGAAGAAATGCCCCTCGGGCACGGTGAAGACATCGGTGTTGTCGCCAAAACCACTGGCATCGATGTTCAGGATGTTGTGCGTGCGGCCTTCGGGCAAGGTTTCGATGAACCGCGACTTGGTGCAGATGCCGCCTGCGCCGACCGCGCCGTTCTCGCAGCGCGGCAGGTTGCGCATCGGGCCCTGCGGCGCATAGACCTCTTCGAACACCCCGGCCGGTTCCTGCGGGACTTCGGCGCCGTTGATGAACAGCACGCCCGCCTTCATCTGGATCTTGTCGCCCGGCAGGCCGATCAGCCGCTTGATGAAGTCCGATCCGTTCACCGGGTGGCGGAACACCACCACATCGCCGCGTACCGGATCGGACGCGAAGATCCGGCCCTCGAAGGGGCACAGCGCCAGGGGGCAGGAATACTTCGAATAGCCATAGGCCATCTTGTTGACGAACAGGAAATCGCCGATCAGCAGCGTGTCCTTCATCGATTCAGACGGGATCCAGAACGGCTGGAAGAACAGGGTGCGGAAGACTCCGGCGATGATCAGGGCCCAGAAGACGGTCTTGATCGTCTCAAGGATGCCGCCTTCGGCTTTGTCTTTCGCCATGATGCCTGCCTTTGGTGATTTGCCCGCGCTTCTTGCAGGGAAGCCGCGCGCGAAGTCAAGGTGAAGCGGGGGTCAGCGGGCGATGGGTCCGCCGGAAACCGGCCGGGCCTCGATCACCACGAAGGCCTGCGCCCAGGGGTGGTCGTCGGTCAGGGTGACATGGATCACCGCCTCGTGGCCTTCGGGGGTCATCGCGCGCAGCCGTTCCGCCGCCCAGCCGGTTACATGCATCACCGGCTGGCCCGAGCGCAGGTTGGTTACCGCCATATCCTTCCAGGAAATCCCCATCCGCAGACCAGTGCCCAGCGCCTTGGAGCACGCCTCCTTCGCCGCCCAGCGCTTGGCATAGGTCGCCGCCACCGCACGGGGTCGCCCTTCCGCCTTTCGCTGCTCACGCTCGGTGAACACCCGGTTACGGAACCGGTCGCCGAAGCGGGCCAGCGTGGCCTCGATCCGCTCGATGTTGGCAAGGTCGGTGCCGATGCCAAGGATCATCGCCTCAGTCCAGCTTGGCGGTGATGGCCCCGGTCGCCGGGTTCAGCGTGACCGTCAGGACCGCATCGGCATAGCTGTCGGTGTCGGGCAGCCAGCGCGTCGCGGGAATGCCAAAGCGCAGGCCGGTGGCCGCGTCGCCTTCGGCTTCGATCCCCACCAGGGTCAGCCCGGCGAAGCCCGTGCCTTCATCTCCCGAAATCACCGTGCAGGTCCGCGCGCCGACCTCGTCATAGGGCGGCGCCAGCAGGACAAGATGGAACGCCGCGGCGGCGGGTTCGATGGTATCGGCCACCGCCAGCCGGACCGCGCCGTCGGCAAAGACCCGGGTGCTGTCCTCCCAGGGTTCGGCCAGCGCGAAGATCGAGCTGCGATAGTCGTCGCAGGTGCCAAGCGACTGTGCCAAAGCCGGGCCGGCCAGGCCCGTTGCCCAGAATGCGGCCCGGAATGCGGCCCAGAGTGCGGACCCGACTGTTTCGGAAACGGGGCGCGAAACGGGGCGGCGGATCACGACTGCTCTCCTCGGGCCATGTCCATCCGCCGCCGCATTTCCTCGATAGCGGGGCCAAGACCGCGAAAGATCGCTTCGCCGATCAGGAAATGCCCGATGTTCAGCTCGGCCAGTTCGGGAATCTCGGCAATCGGGCCGACATTGTCGAAGGTCAACCCATGGCCGGCATGCACCTCAAGCCCAAGATCGGCGGCGCGCTCGGCGCCGGTGCGCAGGGCGGCAAGCTCGCGCTCGGCAAGGGCGGCGTGGCCTTCGGCCAGAAGCTCGGAATAAAGCCCGGTATGCAGTTCGATCACCGCCGCACCAATCCGGGCCGAAGCCTCGATCTGGCGCGCATCATGGCTGATGAACATGCTGACCCTGGCCCCGGCGTCCCGCAGCGGCGCGATGTAGTCGGCCAGCCGGTTCTGGTCACCCGCCACGTCCAGCCCGCCCTCGGTCGTCCGCTCCTCGCGCTTTTCCGGCACCAGGCAGACCGCATGGGGCCGGTGGCGCAGCGCCAGGGCCTGCATCTCTTCGGTGGCCGCGCATTCGAAGTTCAGCGGAATGTTGATCCCGGCCATCAGCGCCTCGATGTCGGCGTCGCGGATGTGGCGGCGGTCCTCGCGCAGATGCGCGGTGATGCCGTCGGCCCCGGCGCTTTCCGCCAGCAGCGCCGCCCGCAGCGGATCAGGCCAGGCCGACCCGCGCGCGTTGCGGACCGTGGCCACATGGTCGATGTTGATGCCCAGCCGCAGGCGGCCCGGCGCGCGCAACGATCGTGTCATCAAACTACCCTTTGCCGTTGTCCTGAGCTTGTAGTCTAGGGCGCTCCGGGCCCGTCGTCACTGGATCCTTCACTCGAATCGTCCCCGCGCCGCTTCAGCTTGTTCGCGGCGTCGGCCAGCTTGGCGCGCATCCGGCGGCGGCGCTCGCCCCGTTCCTGAGCGGTCGCAGCGCGGGCCTTCTGATAGGCAGAGACCAGCGGGATCGTCAGATAGTAGGCGACGGCGCTGACCACGATCGCCGGGCCAAGAGCGCCGATGAAATAGGGCAGGTAGATCTCGTTCCAGAACTGGATCAGCCCGTCCCACTGCGCCTTTTCCGGCCCGAAGACCGAACTGATGTTGAACCACAGGTCGCGGCCCGCATTGGCAAAGGCCTTGCCGATGTATTCGGGGTTGAGCGGCGCCTCGATCCCCAGCATCCAGTGGCCCAGCGACAGCGCCAGCACTGCGAAGAAGGGCGTGGTCAAGGGGTTGGTGTTGAAGGTGCCCAGAAGGGCTGCCAGCACGTTGCCCCGGATCAGCCTTGCCGCCCCCCAGGCCGCCAGAAACTGCAGCCCCGGCAAGGGCAGAAAGCCGATGAAGGACCCCGCGAAAACCCCGCGCGCCACCCGGTGCGGCTGGTCGGGCAAGCGCCGCATCCGGTGGATCACATAGCGGACCGCTCGCTTGAAGCCGCCACGCGGGTAGACCTGCTCGCGCAGCCACGCCCACCAGCCCAACGGATCCCTGCGCTTGAAAACCAACTCGCCGCCCCATTTCCCGCGCCGCAGGCCCGTTTGCCAACCCTAGGGCCGGCGTGACAAATCCCGATGACGGGCAATCTGCGCCACATCGGTCTCGGCCTCGAGCGCGGTCATGACCATGTGCAGATGTTCGACATCCCGCAAGTCCACATCTATGATAAGCCGATAGAAATCCGGCTTTCGATCCGTGAACCGCAAGTCCGAGATATTGGCCTTCTGCTCGCCGATCAAGGTGCAGATGCGCCCCAGCACGCCCGCATCATTGGAAATCGTCAGGTCCAGCGCAATCGTGAAGACCGGAGCATGCCGCCCCGAATGCCAGTGCAGATCGACCCAGCGGGCGGTCTGGTCCTCGAACTCCTCCAGGGCGGGGCAGTCGATGGCATGGACGATGACACCCTGCCCGCGGTAGGTGATCCCGACGATCCGCTCACCCGGCACCGGCTGGCAGCATTGCGCGCGGCGAAAGCTTTGGTCGGCGGTCAGCCCGACGACCGGGCGCTTGGCGTCCACCTCGTCGGCGACGGCCAGCGCCAGCTCGGGATACAGCGTCTCGACCACCCGGCGCGCCGGCAGCTCGGCTGACCCGAGGCGCGCCAGAAGGTCGTTCTCGTCCGCCAGACCCAGCATCTTCGCCGCCGTGCGCAGGGCCTTGTCGCTGGCCTTCTTGCCGACATGGTCAAAGGCCGCGCGGGCAAGCTCTTGCCCCAGCTTGACGAACCGGCCTCGATCCTCTTCGCGCAGGGACCGCCGGATCGCGGCCTTGGCCCGGCCCGTGGTCACGATGTCGATCCAGCTGGCCTGCGGGCGCTGGCCCTCGGCGGTGATGATCTCGACCGACTGGCCGTTCTTCAGCCGGGTCCACAAGGGCACCCGGATGCCGTCGATCTTGGCCGATACGCAGGAATTGCCGATCCGCGTATGGATCGCATAGGCATAGTCCAGCGGAGTCGCCCCGCGCGGCAGCTGGATCACGTCGCCCTTGGGCGTGAAGCAGAAGACCTGGTCGGAATACATCTCAAGCTTGACGTTTTCTAGGAATTCATCCGTGTCGCCTTCGTCCAGCCGCTCGGTCAGCGTGGCGATCCACTTCGCCGGATCGACCGCGAAGGGGTTCTTCGCCCGCACGCCCTCACGATAGGACCAATGCGCCGCCACCCCGGCTTCGGCGACCTCGTGCATCTCGCGCGTGCGGATCTGCACTTCCACCCGCTTGCCATCCCGGCCCGAAACGGTGGTGTGGATCGACCGGTACCCGTTGTTCTTCGGCTGGCTGATATAGTCCTTGAACCGCCCCGGCACCGCCCGCCAGCGCTGGTGGATCACCCCCAGGATGCGGTAGCAGTCGGCGACCGACGCGCAGATGACCCGGAAGCCGTAGATGTCCGAGAGGCGGCTGAACGCCAGGTCCTTCTCCTGCATCTTGCGCCAGATCGAATAGGGCTTCTTGGCGCGGCCATAGACATCCGCCTCGATCCCGGCCTTCTCCAGCTCGTGGCGGATGTCGGCGGTGATCTTGTGGACCACATCCCCCGTCTCGCGCTGCAGGGTCAGGAAACGGCGCATGATGGAATTGCGCGCCTCGGGGTTCAGGACCTTGAACGACAGGTCCTCCAGCTCCTCGCGCATCCACTGCATGCCCATGCGGCCGGCAAGCGGGGCGAAGATCTCCATCGTCTCGCGGGCCTTCTGGGCCTGCTTTTCCGGGCTCATCGACCGGATCGTGCGCATGTTGTGCAGCCGGTCGCCCAGCTTGACCAGAATGACCCGCAGATCCTTCGACATCGCCATGAACAGCTTGCGGAAGTTCTCGGACTGCTGGCTTTCGGTGCTGGACAGCTGCAGGTTGGTGAGCTTGGTCACCCCGTCGACCAGTTCCGCCACCTCTTCGCCGAACAGCGTGGTGATCTCTGTATAGGTCGACCGGGTATCCTCGATCGTGTCATGCAGCAGCGCGGTGATGATCGTCGCGTCATCCAGCCGCTGTTCGGTCAGGATCGCGGCCACGGCAACGGGATGGGTGAAGTAAGGCTCGCCCGATTTGCGCACCTGCCCGTCATGCATCCTGGTTCCGTAGGAATAGGCCTTGCGGATCAGGTCGGCATTGCAGCGCGGGTTGTAGTTGCGAACCAGGGCGATGAGGTCTTCGACGTCGATCATCACCGCCCCACCTGCGGGCTGAAGCCCTTAAAGCTCGCCCTGTGCTTCCATCAAGGCGCGAAGCAGCTTCTCCTCGGACATGTCATCGACCATCGGCCGGTCCATCTCGCCCCCCATGAGCAGGGCCATCTGGTCGTCCTCGGGTTCGTCCACTTCGATCTGGGTCTGGTGGCTTTCGATCATCCGCTCGCGCAGGACGGCGGCGGATTGCGTCTCGTCCGCGATCTCGCGCAGCGCGACGACCGGGTTCTTGTCGTTGTCGCGGTCGATGGTGATGGGGGACCCCGACTGGATCTCGCGGGCCCGGTGTGCGGCCAGCATCACCAGCTCGAACCGGTTCGGAACCTTGTCAACGCAATCTTCGACCGTTACGCGGGCCATGGGGCAACTCCAATCCGGACGCTTCGCAGGAAGTGGTGTATGTAGGCGGATTGGTTTGCCTTGACAAGCGTGGAATCGCCGCAAATCAAAGCGGTTTCACCGCGTCGCGATCCGCCGCCGGCAGGGCTTCCAGCATCTGCCGGACGCTGAGACCGCTGCGCGGATGCACCCAGTCGGGGGCCACATCCGCCAGTGGCACCAGCACGAAGGCCCGGTCCTGAAGCCTTGGATGCGGCAGGATCAGCCGGTCCGGCGTCGAGCGGATCTGCGCCTCGGGCGGCAGAAGCCGCCAGCGATCCTGCGTCGCCGCATCGGGCAAAACCGAATCGCCCATCGCCAGCAGATCGATGTCCAGGGTCCGCATTCCCCAGCGTTGCTGCCGCTCGCGGCCGAAGCGGGCCTCCACGCCGTGCAGACGGGCCAGGATTGACGCAAGGTCATCGGGATTCGCGCCGCCCAGCACGGCGGCGGCGTTCACATAGTCGGGACCGGCCCCGGCCGGGAAGCAGGGCGTCGCGTAGAACCGGCTAACGCCAAGCAATGTCAGGCCTTCCCCGGAAAGCGCCTCGGTCGCCTTCCAAAGCGTTTCGGCCGGCGTATCGCCGCCAAATGGCAGATTTGCGCCGAGCGCAACCAGAGCTTGTCCGAATTTCTCCACTGGCACGCGAAAGTTCCCATACTCGACTTGTCCGAAGCCGGTTCCGCCTGATATTCACACAGTGTTGGCCGACGAACTCACTACAACACGTGGTTCAGACACGGAAGTTCGATTGGCGCGACGACTTTGAGGGGACGCTGATGTTTTACAAGGACGAACGGCTTGCGCTGTTCATTGATGGCTCGAATCTTTACGCGGCCGCCAAGGCGCTGGGGTTCGACATCGACTACAAGCTTCTGCGGATGGAGTTCATGCGGCGCGGCAAGCTGTTGCGCGCTTTCTACTACACCGCCCTGCTTGAAAACGACGACTACTCGCCGATCCGGCCGCTGGTCGACTGGCTGCACTACAACGGCTTCACCATGCGCACCAAGCCCGCAAAAGAATACACCGACAGCCAGGGACGGCGGAAGGTGAAGGGCAACATGGACATCGAGCTGTGCGTCGACGCGATGGAGCTTGCGCCGCGGGTCGATCATGTCGTGCTGTTCTCGGGCGATGGGGATTTTCGCCCTCTGGTTGAAAGCCTGCAGCGTCAGGGCGTCCGGGTCTCGGTCGTCTCGACCATCCGCAGCCAGCCGCCAATGATCGCGGACGAGCTGCGGCGCCAGGCCGACAACTTCATCGAGCTGGACGAGCTGCGCGAAGTCATCGGCCGCCCCCCGCGTGAGCCGCGCCCGATGACCAGCGAAGAAGTCGCGATCGAGGCGAAGTGATCCAGTCGAAGTGACCGGTTTTCTGGCGCTGGCAGGATTGTTCGTTGCGGCCCTCCTGGCCGCGACGCCGCTGCCGTTCAACTCGGAAGTGCCGTTCGTCGCCCTGCAGGCGGCGGGCTGGCCTGCGCTTGCGCTGATCGTCGTGGCCTCGGTCGGCAATGTGCTGGGGTCTTGCGTGACCTACGCACTTGGCCGGGGGCTTGGCGGCTGGCGCGACCACCCGCGCTTTCCGATCACGCCTGCGCAACTGGCCCGGGCCGAAGGCTGGTTCCAACGCTGGGGCCTCTGGTCGCTCCTGCTGTCCTGGGCACCGGGGGGCGACGTGCTGGTCGCGGTTGCGGGGCTTCTCCGGGTGCCGCTGCCGATCTTTCTTGTCCTCGTCACCATCGCCAAGACCACCCGTTATGCCGCCCTGGCCTGGCTTGGGGCCGCAGCCCTTGGCGCCTGAGCCGCCAGAATGACCCGGATCGCGGGTTAATGAATCCCTAATGCCCACAAGCAAGCCATTGCTTTCATGTGATATTCCCGATTTTACCACAGTGGTCACATCCGTCGCTGGACGTCCCCCCCGGCAAGCCTTAAATCTTGCCTGACCGCGCCACCGGAGCCGCCAATGCCCGACCTGCCCCCCCTCACCCTCTACCTCGCCGCCCCGCGCGGGTTCTGCGCCGGGGTGGACCGGGCGATCAAGATGGTCGAGCTTGCGATCACGAAATGGGGCGCGCCGGTCTATGTCCGGCACGAGATCGTCCACAACAAGTTCGTCGTCGACGCCCTGCGCGCCCAAGGCGCTGTTTTCGTGGAAGACCTTGACGACTGCCCAGATGACCGCCCGGTGGTCTTCTCGGCCCATGGCGTGCCGAAATCCGTCCCGGCCGAGGCGGGCCGCCGCCGGATGATCGCCGTCGATGCGACCTGCCCCCTGGTGACCAAGGTCCACAACGAAGCCGCCCGCCACCATGAGGCCGGCACGCAGATGATCTACATCGGGCATGAGGGCCACCCCGAAACCGTCGGCACCATGGGCCAGCTGCCGGAGGGCGAGGTGCTGCTGGTCGAAACCGTCGCCGATGTGGCCGGCCTGTCGGTCCGCGATCCGGCGAAGCTGGCCTTCATCACCCAGACCACTCTGTCGGTCGATGACACCGCCGAAATCGCCGCCGCGCTGACCGCCCGCTTCCCCGCGATCATCGCCCCGGCGCATGACGACATCTGCTATGCCACCACCAACCGGCAGGCGGCCGTCAAGGCGGTTGCGCCGAAGATCGACGCGCTCCTCGTGATCGGCGCGCCGAATTCGTCCAACTCGAAACGGCTGGTCGAAGTCGGCACCGCCGCCGGCTGCCCCTATTCCATGCTGATCCAACGCGCGGCCGACATCGACTGGCGGGCGCTGCACGGGGCGAAAGCCATCGGCCTGACCGCCGGGGCCAGCGCCCCCGAGGTGCTGGTGACCGAAGTCATCGACGCCTTCCGCGCCCGGTTCGACCTGACGGTGGACGTGGTCGAAACCGCCGTCGAGACCATCGAATTCCGCGTCCCGAAGATCCTGCGCGAACCCGCGTGACGGCCCACCCACCCGACTGGGTCACATTTGAAGGCCGGGTCGAACCCCTGACCTGGGGCCGCGCCACCTATACCATCCTGCGCCTGCCCGACGCCGTGGTCGCCGCCCTTGGCAAGACCCGCCGGGTAGAGGGGGAGATCGCCGATCACCCCGTCAACCTCGCCCTTTCCCGTGCCCCGGTGGTCGAGGGCGTGTTCCTCTGGGCCGGGTCCAGCCTGCTGGAACGGGTCGGCATCACCCCCGGCGAACCGGTCGAAATCCGCCTGCGCCCCGCCCCCGATGACCGGGTGGACCTTGACCCCGATCTCGAAGCCGCCCTGCGATCTGCGGGCGCCCTTGCGACATGGGAGGCGCTTTCCCCCGGCAAACGGCGCGGCCTTCTCTACCAGATCGCCACCGCCAAGACCGCGCCGATCCGGGCCAAGCGGATCGCGAAACTGCTGGCCGACCTGGCGTGACCCTGCCTGACCGCTGGCAAACCGCACGCACCCGGGCTAGATCACGACCATGACCGATGACCGCCGCATTCCCCGCCCTGCCCTGATCCTCGGCCTTGCCGGGCTGATCCCCTTCCTGTGGTCCGCCGCCACGCATCTGTCGCCGTCCCTGCTGGGCTGGGCCGCGCAGTGGCTGCCACCGCTGTTCCTTGGCGCCTATGTCGGGCTGACCTACGGCACGGTGATTCTGTCCTTCATGTCCGGCGTCCTGTGGGGCTTTGCCACCAGGGCCGAGGGGCGCGAGGCCAGCTTTGCCTATGCCCTGTCCGTCATCCCGGCACTCTGGGCCTTCCTTATGGTCACCGATGCCAGCGCCAGTTCCACGATCTACCTCGCCGCCGGGTTCGTGGGCGTCCTGCTCCTTGACGCGATGTATTCCGCCTGGGGCCTTGCCCCGCGCTGGTGGCTGCGGCTGCGGGTGATGCTGACCGTGGTCGTCCTCGCCTGCCTTGCCCTGCCCTTGCAGGCCTGACGGAGGTGCCCGCGCTTTTCGCCTATACCGACGGTGCCTGCTCCGGCAACCCCGGCCCCGGCGGCTGGGGCGTGTTGATGCTGGCGCGCGACGGCACTGCGGTCGTCAAGGAACGCACCCTGCAGGGCGGCGAGGCCATGACCACCAACAACCGCATGGAACTCATGGCCGCGATCTCGGCGCTGGAGGCTCTGGCGCGGCCATCCGAAATCACCATCGTCACCGATTCTGCCTATGTGAAGAACGGCATTACCGACTGGATCACCGGCTGGAAGCGCAAGGGCTGGCGCACCGCCGGAGGCCCACCTGTGAAGAATGTCGAGCTCTGGCAACGGCTTGACGCAGCACAGGCCCGCCATCAGGTGACCTGGCGCTGGATCAAGGGCCACGCGGGCCACGCCGAGAACGAACGCGCCGACGAACTGGCCCGCGCCGGAATGGCGCCGTTCAAGCCGGGCGCCGGATGACCGGGCCGATGGTGGGTCAGGCCGCCGATACGCTGCTGCTCGCGCTTGACTATGCCTCGGTCGCAGTCTTTGCCCTCACCGGGGCGCTGGCGGCCAGCCGGTCGCAGCTGGACATCGTCGGCTTCATCTTCATCGCCTGCCTGACGGCCGTCGGCGGCGGCACGCTGCGCGACATGATCCTGAACCGCGAGGTGTTCTGGGTCGCCGATCCCGCCATGCTTGCGGTGGCGACCTTCGCTGCCGTCACCGTGTTCTTCACCGCGCACCGCCTTGAAAGCCGCTACCGCGCGCTGCTCTGGCTTGATGCCTGCGCGCTGGCCGCCGCTGTCCCGGCCGGGGTCGCGGTCGCCTATGCGGCCCGGCAGGGCTGGCCGGTGATCCTGGTCATGGGGATGATCACCGGCTGCATGGGCGGGCTGTTGCGCGACATCACCTGCAACGAGGTGCCGCTGGTCCTGAAACAGGGCGAGCTTTACGCCACCTGCGCCTTTGCCGGATCGCTTGGCGCGGTGCTGGCCGGTCTTGCCGGACTGCCCAGCGGGACCGCGCTTGTGATCTGTGCGGCCCTGGTCCTGACCCTGCGGGCCGGCAGCCTTGCCCTGGGGTGGCGGCTGCCCGTCTACCGGTCCCGCCCGCCAAAAGCCGAGGCACCGAAACGCTGACCGCTTGCTAAATGAATGATCGTTCGTCTATCCTGGCCGCATGCCACGCAGCCGCACAATTCCCGACGACCGGATTTTCATGGCCCTTCAACAGCTTCTGGCTGATGGCGGTGACAGGGCCGTGTCCTTTGCCAGCGTCGCCGCCGCCACCGGCCTTGCGCCACCAACGCTTGTCCAGCGCTATGGCAGCCGCGACGGCATGGTCCGTGCCGCCCGTGACGCGGCCTGGGCCCGGCTTGAAGCCGCCACCACCGCGGCGATTGTCCAGACCGGGGCCAAGGGGCCGCAGGCGCTGTTCAAGGCCCTCGGCACGGTGGATGCGGCCGATCTTGTCGCCGACGCCCGCGATCCCGATCTCGCCCAACGGGCCGCCGTCTGGCGCGCCACGGTCGAATCGGCGCTGGCGCTGCGCCTTGGCAGCGGCCAGAAGGGGCGCGAAACTGCGGCGCTTCTGTTTGCAGCCTGGCAAGGGCAGCTTCTGTGGTCCCGGGCCGGCCAGCCCGGCTTCAAGCTGAAGGATGCTGTGCGGCGGCTTACCTGATCCAGGTCTTCCAAGCCCAGATCAACAGCACCGCACCCAGAAGCGCGCCCACGAATCCCGCGCCGATCCCGGCCATCATCACCAGCCCGCGCAGCACCAGCCCGCCGAGCAGCGCACCCAGCACCCCAAGCGCGATGGTCGAAGGCGTATCAAGGTCGATCTTCAAAAGGCGCGTGGCCAGAAACCCCACCGCAACCCCCACGATCAATAGCCAGATGAGCGGCATGGCACTCCCCTTCGGTGACCTTTGCCGGATATGGGGGGCCGACACGGCTTTGTGAATGGGTCAGGGCAGGATTGCGCCCATGGCGCGGGCGATCCGGTCGAAATCGGCCCCGACCAGCGGGCGTAGCCCATAGCGAAAGGCCATGCCCCAGCTTGCCAGCCCCCGGGTCAGCTCCAGCTCTTCCAGCAGCGGGCGGATCGGCGCGGGCGCGGCTTCGGCCCAGGTCACCGCCCGCCGCCAGGGCTTGAACCCGCCGCCCATCTCGCCGATCCAGGGCGCGGCTTCGGCAATCGTGCCGATGGCGGTAAAGGCCTGCAATGCCGGCCCGTCGGGATAGGTTGCGCGCGGCGAATAGACCACCACCCCGTCGCCCGGCTGCATCCGCAACAGCGGCGCCGACTTGCCATGGCCCGCCTGCACGATCCCGTCCCTTCGTCCGATGGCCGCATGATCAGCGCTTGCGGTGACCACCCAGTTTGCCGTGTCGCGCATGACATGCCTCCTTGTCCTGCGGTGACCCTGCAGCGCGGCTCCTGTCAGAACCTGTCAGGAAAGCACTCCGGGCATCGCGAAGCCGCGCAGGAAATCCTCTGGCGCCATGGCCCGCTTGCCCTCGCGCTGCGCTGCGGTGATCTCGACCGCGCCGGTGCCGCAGGCGACGACCATCCCGCCCAGCACCTGCCCCGGATGGCCCGCACCGGGGGCAAGCCGCGACCGCAGCAGCTTGACCCTCTCGTTGCGCACCATCGTCCAGGCGCCGGGAAAGGCCGACAGGCCACGGATCAGCCGGTCCACCTCGGCTGCGGGCCGGGTCCAGTCGACCCGCGCCTCGGCCTTGTCGATCTTCGCGGCATAGGTCACGCCCTCGGTGGGTTGGTCCTGCGGCCGCAACTCCGCCAACCGCGACAGCGCCTCGCCGGTCAGCCGCGCGCCCAGGACACTCAGCCGGCCCTGCAGGTCGTCCGTGGTCTCGACAGCGCCGATCGGCGTGGCCGCGCGCAGCAGCACCGGCCCGGTGTCCAGCCCCGCCGCCATCTGCATGATGCAGACCCCGGTCTCGGCATCGCCCGCCAGGATCGCCCGATGGATCGGCGCCGCCCCCCGCCAGCGCGGCAAAAGCGAGGCATGGATGTTCAGGCATCCCAGGCGCGGCGCATCCAGCACCGCCTGCGGCAGGATCAGCCCGTAGGCGACCACGACGGCCACATCTGGCTGCAGTGCAGCAAAGTCTTTCGCTGCATCTTCGCTGCGCAGCGAAACCGGGTGGCGCACCGGCAGGCCCAGCGCTTGCGCCCGGGCCTGGACCGGGCTTGGCCGGTCAGACTTCCCACGCCCCGCAGGCCGCGGTGGCTGCGTGTAGACTGCAAGGATTTCATGGGCTTGCGCCAATGCGTCCAGCACGGGAACCGCAAACTCCGGCGTTCCCATGAAAACGATTTTCATATCCCGCGCCCCAGCTTCTGGGCCCTGGCGATCAGCATCTTGCGCTTCAAGGGCGAGAGGTGGTCGAAATACATCTTCCCCGCCAGATGGTCGATCTGATGCTGCACGCTTGTCGCCCAGAGATCGACGAAATCCCGGTCCTCGACCAGCCCCCCGGCGTTCAGGAACCGCACCGTCACCGCCCTCGGCCGCCGGATCACCGCAAAGACGCCCGGCAGGTTCGGCGACGCCTCCTCATGCGCGCGGAACTGCCCGCTGGCGTGCAGTACCACCGGGTTCGCCATCCGCACCGCCTGCCCGCGCGCGTCCGAACAATCCACCACCGCCAGCCGCAGCGGCACCCCGATCTGCACCGCCGCCAGACCATAGCCCGGCATCGCATCCATCGTGTCGATCATGTCGGCCCAAAGCGCGCGAATCTCGTCGGTGATCGCCGGCACCTCCGCCGCAGGCCTCTGCAGCACCGGTTGCGGCCAGGGCAGGCAGCGCCGCGCCGTCATGCGTCCCGCGCGCGTTCGCGCTTCAGCTTTTCCATCTTGCGGGTGATCATCTGCCGCTTCAGCGGGCCCAGATAGTCGATGAACAGCTTGCCGTTCAGATGGTCGATCTCGTGCTGGACACAAGTGGCCCAGATGCCGGCGAACTGCCGTTCCTGCATGCCGCCGTCCAGGTCCATGAAGCGCACCATCACCTCGGCCGGGCGGGTGATGTCGTTGTAGATGTCCGGGATCGACAGGCAGCCTTCCTCATAGACCGTCTGATCCTCCGAGGACCAGATCACCTCGGGATTGACCAGCGCGACCGGTTCCGGCGGGCCTTCCTTGATGCAGTCCATCACGATCAGCCGTTTCGTGACCCCGACCTGCGGCGCCGCCAGCCCGATGCCGGGTGCGTCATACATCGTCTCGAACATGTCGTCGGCCAGCAGGCGCAACTCTGCCGTGATCTCGGCAACCGGGTCGCAGAGCTTCTTGAGGCGCGGGTCGGGATGGATCAGGATGGGGCGGATCATTTGCCGGGGTTTACGAAAGCCCGCCGGGCATGGCAAGAGGAAGGCGGCAACGGCAACGACCTTCGGATGCGGAAACTGGCAGGAACTATTTTCCATGCTTTACAAGCATGGCGAACTATCGTTCCAATTAAATCCGCAAATTTAGGATGATTTTCTGATTAGATTTGAGTATCTGGATGAAATTCCCGCCAACAGGACCCGCTGACATGACCTTCGACCTTCCGATCGACCGCGCCGGTTCCCATTCTTCGAAATGGGACATGCTGCAACCGCTTTACGGCCTCTCGCCCGATGACGGCCTGGCCATGTGGGTCGCCGACATGGACTTCCGCCCGCCGCAGGTCGTCCATCAGGCGCTGGAGCGGATGCTGGATCACGGGGTCTACGGCTATTTCGGCGATGACCGAAAGTATCTCGACGCGATCCGCTGGTGGATGCGGACCCGCCACGGCTGGGAAGTCGCGCCCGAGTGGATCTTCACCACCCATGGCCTGGTGAACGGCACGTCGCTGTGCATCCAAAGCTTTACCGCACCCGGCGACGCGGTGATCCTGATGACCCCGGTCTACCACGCCTTTGCCCGGATCATCAAAGCCGCCGGGCGCACGGTGCTGGAATGCCCGCTGCCGCTGGTGGACGGCACGGCCCGGCTGGACATCCCCGCCTGGGAGGCGCGGCTGACCGGGCGGGAAAAGCTGCTGATCCTCTGCTCGCCGCACAATCCCGGCGGGCGGGTCTGGACGGTGGACGAACTGCGCCAGATCGCCGACTTCTGCACCCGGAACGACCTGATCCTGGTGTCGGACGAGATTCACCACGACCTCGTCTATCCCGGCCACAAGCACACTCCCATGCCGCTTGCCGCGCCCGAAATCGCCGACCGGCTGGTGATGATGACCGCCACCACCAAGACCTTCAACATCGCGGGCGCCCATATCGGCAACGTGATCATCGCCGACGCGAAACTCCGCCAGACCTTCGCCAACACCATGAACGCCATGGGCATTTCGCCGAATTCCTTCGGGATGCACATGGCAACCGCCGCCTATTCGCCCGAGGGGGCCGCCTGGGTCGATGACCTGATGCGCTATCTGGACGGCAACCGGCGGGTCTTCGACGCCGGGATCGCCGACATACCCGGCCTGCGGTCCACCCCGCTTGAGGCGACCTACCTTGCCTGGGTCGATTTCTCCGGCTCCGGCATGACCCCGGCAGAATTCACCGACCGGGTGCAGAAGGGCGCGCGGATCGCGACCAACCTCGGGGCTTCCTTCGGCACGGGGGGCGAAAGCTACCTGCGGTTCAACATCGCCTGCCCGCGCGCCCGCGTGGTCGAGGCGGTCGCCCGGCTGAAGCGGGCCTTCGCCGACCTGCAATGAAGCGCCTTGCCCGCCTTCTGGCCGCTCTGGCCCTGATCGCGGTGCTGGGCCTGCTGGCCGCCTCGCTGTTCATCCCGCCCCAGCGGGTGACCCTGCCACCGCCGCCGCCGCTGACCGGCCAGGTCGACCGGATCGTGATCGAAAAGTCCGCGCGTCGGATGCAGCTGCTGCAAAATGGCCAAGTGGTGCGCAGCTACCAGATCGCGCTTGGCTTCACCCCGGACGGTGACAAGCGGCGCCAGGGTGACGGCAGGACGCCCGAAGGCGAATTCACCATCGACCGGCGCAACGACCAAAGCGCGTTCCACCTGTCGATCGGCCTTGATTACCCGCAGGAAGATGACCTGAAACGGGCCAGGGCAGGCGGTTACAGTCCGGGCGGCGACATCTTCATCCACGGCCAGCCAAACGCCATCGGCGACGGGTTCCGGCTGCGCGGGGACTGGACAAACGGCTGCATCGCCGTGACCAACCGCGAGATGCGTGAAATCTGGGCGGCCACCGCGATCGGAACGCCGGTGGAAATCCGACCCTGAGGCTCAATTGCTGGTCAGGAACCCGACCGGAGCGTTCTCGTCCCGCCAGAAATCCAGCGCGGCCCGGTCCTTGACCGCCGTGGCGCGCTTGAAATCACAGACCAGCTCGCCGTTTTCAAGACCCGAGGCGACGATCAGGCACTGGAAGATATGGCGCGACCCGTCATAGACATCGACCAGCCCGCGCAGCTTGCCCGGTGCCAGGTCGGCATCCAGGGCAAAGCCGTCATGCCAGAACCGCAGCACCGGAAACACCGCATCGCCGACCTGCACCCGCAGCCGGGACTTCCGTTTCAGGTCTTTCTTGCGCGCGGCCTCAAGCCCCTCGCGCACTTCTTTCGGCAGGAACTCAAGCATGGCAGCCCTCGGAAGCACCTGTGGAAAACTTTGGGTCAGGCCCGACAAAAATCAAGCTGCCACAGCGGTATTGCCCAAATGTAAACGGATGATGTCCACAAAGCCGCAGTGCGCGGCAACCCGCGGTTGAGAAGGCCCGCTTCCTGCCGCAAGCGCGCGGCCGCGGCGCCCAACCTCCCGGCAAAGCTTGCGAATCGCCCCCATGCCGCCGATAGCCATCGGATGATCCTTGCGCTTGCCATGCTCATCGACGCCGCCTTCGGGGAACCGGGGCCGATCTGGAACCGCATTCCCCATCCCGCCGTGCTGATGGGCCGGCTGGTGGCGGCGCTGGACCAGCGGTTCAACCGGGGCCAGGGCCTGCGCCTGCGCGGCACGCTGGTTGCCCTGGCGCTGGTTGCCGTCGGCCTGGTGACCGGCGGGTTGATCCATGCCCTGCCCGACCGGGGCCTGATCGAGGGTCTGACCCTCGCGATCCTTCTGGCGCAGAAAAGCCTGGTCGATCACGTCCGCGCCGTCGCCCGCGGCTTGCGCCAGTCCCTGCCCGAAGGGCGGCAGTCCGTCGCGATGATCGTCGGCCGTGACACCGCCGCGATGACCGGCCCCGACGTGGCCCGCGCCGCCATCGAAAGCGCGGCCGAGAACCTCTCGGACGGCGTGGTCGCGCCGGTCTTCTGGTATCTCCTCCTCGGCCTGCCCGGCATCATCGCCTACAAGCTGGTCAACACCGCCGACAGCATGATCGGCCACCTCACCCCCCGCTACCGCGACTTCGGCTGGGCCTCGGCCCGGCTTGACGATGTGCTGAACCTGATCCCCGCGCGCCTGACCGCGCTGCTGATCGCCCTCACCCACGGCTGGGTCGATCCCGCGCCGATCCTGCGCGACGCGCCCAAGCACCGCAGTCCGAACGCCGGCTGGCCCGAAGCCGCCATGGCCCCCGTCCTCAACGTCGCGCTGTCCGGCCCGCGCAGCTACCACGGCCAGCGGCAAGACTTCCCCTGGGTCTGGCCCGAAGGCCGCCGCGACCCCGGCCCCGATGATATCGACGCCGCTGCCGATGCCCTGTGGCGGGTCTGGGCGGCGCTGCTTGCCTTTGCCGTCCTGATCGCGCTTTTCTAGCTGCAAAGGAACCCAGATGCGCGCTGCCCTCCTTGCCCTTCTGCTGACCACCCCAGCCGCCGCTGCCCCCTGCGGCGGCGACTTCGGCGATTTTCTGCAAGCGATGCAGGCCGAGGCCATCGCCGCCGGAACCCCGCCCGACGCGGCCGCCGCCTTCTTCGCCGGCGCAAGCCCGGACCCCGGGGTCCTGAAGGCCGACCGCGCCCAGGGCGTCTTTCGCAAGACCTTCCTCGATTTCTCGCAAAGCCTGATCTCGTCGAACCGTCTGACCACCGCCCGCGCCAAGTCCGGCGCGCTGGATGCGATCTTCACCCGCGCCGAGACCGACTACGGCGTCAGCCGTGGCATCCTTCTTGCCTTCTGGGCCTTCGAGACCGACTTCGGCCAGGTCCAGGGCGATTTCAACACCCGCAACGCCCTGCTGACCCTCGCCCATGACTGCCGGAGGCCAGAGCTTTTCCAGCCCCAGGTCCTAGCCGCCGCCCAGCTGCATGCGCTGGACGAATTCGACCTTGCCACCACCGGCGCCTGGGCGGGCGAGATCGGCATGGTCCAGATGCTGCCCAAGGACATCCTGGAACGCGGCGTCGATGGCGATGGTGACGGGCTGATCCTGCTGAAGACCTCGCAGGCCGACGCGATCCTCTCCGGCGCGCGGATGCTGCAGCACCACGGCTGGCGGCCGGGAGAACCCTGGCTGGCCGAGGTCACCCTGCCGCAGGATTTCGACTGGGCGCTCACCGGCCTTGACACCCAAAGGCCGACCGAGGATTGGGCCGCCCTTGGCGTCACCCCGCGCGCCGCCGGGCTTGCCCCCGGCCTGACGGCCTCGATCCTGCTGCCGCAGGGCCGCAAAGGCCCCGCCTTCGTGGTCTACCCGAACTTCCGCGTGCTGTTCGAGTGGAACAAAAGCTTCGTCTACGTCACCACCGCCGCCTATTTCGCCACCCGCATCGCAGGCGCCGACCCCTACCTTGCGGGTGATCCCGACCCGGCCCTTCCGCTTGAAGACATGATGGCCCTGCAACAGCGGCTGGCCGCTCTTGGCCATGACGTGGGCAAAATCGACGGCATCCTAGGCGCCGGAACCCGCGCTGCCGTGCAGAAGGAACAGGCCCGCCTTGGCCTGCCTGCCGACGGCTGGCCGACGCGGGCGCTGCTGGACGCGCTCTGATGCCAGGCTGGGGCCCCTCCTGGTCTGTCGTCTCGACCGTCAAGGCCCCCGAAGACAAGGTCCTGGCCTTCGTCGCCCATCACCTCTCGCTGGGCGCCGCGCGACTCTTTCTGTACTTCGACGACCCCGACGATCCGGCCCATGCCGCCGTCGCGCGCCTGCGCCGGGTCACCGCCACCCGCTGCACCGACGCCTACTGGGCCCAGCGCGGCGGGCGGCATGACCGCCACCAGAACCGCCAGTCGCGCAACGCCCGCGATGCCTACGAACGCTGCAGCACCGACTGGCTGGGCCATATCGACGTGGACGAATTCATTCTGTCGCCCCGGCCGCTGGCCGGACCGCTGGCCGAAATGCCGCCCGATACCCTGGTGGCCAAGCTGGAACCGTTCGAGGCGATGCACGATCCCCTCCTGCCCGACGACATCTACACCGCGCGTGAATTTCGCGGTGCGATCCGCCACGAACACTGGCCGCTGCGCCGGGGCGCGCTTGGCAAGTATCGCGCGTTCAACCGCGATGGCCTGCTCAGCCATTCCAACGGCAAGGTGATCTTCCGCACCGGGATCAGGGGCCTTGCACCCCGCCTGCACAGCGTGATGCTGAAGGGCGTGCGTGTGCCGATGCCCGACTGGCACCCCGAGATGAAGCTGCTGCACTTCCACGCCCAGGACCGGCAGGCCTGGCGCGAGGCGCTGCCCTTCCGCCTCACGCGCGGGGCCTACATGTATCGCCCGCCCCTGCAGGCCTTCCTGACCGAAGCCACGCCAGAAGAGATCGACACCTTCTACCTCCAGACCCAGATCATGGCGCCAGAATCGATCCCCGAACTTCTGGCCGTCGGCCGGTTGATCCTCACCGATCTTGCCCTGCGCCGGAAAGTGCAGGCCCTGCGCGACGGCGCCTATGACGGCGACTGAACTGCCTGGCCGCCGGTCCCGGCCAGCATCAGCGCGGCACGGCGGAGGGTGGCCATGATCTCGCCGCGCGGCTGATCGGCAACTCCGGTCTCGGTCATCGCCCGGTCCATCACCGCCAGCCAGTCCTCGGCGTCCGTCTGGTAAATCTCCAGATGGGCATGGATCTCGCGCAGGTTCATGTGGCCATGGTGTTCGTGATAGGTGCGCCGCCCGCCGAGAAAGCCGCAAAGGAAGTTGACCTGCTCGGCTCTGGCATGGGCAACCCCATGCCCCCTCTGGTGCATCGCCAGGATCGCGGCCCCCTGCGGCAGGGTCTCGATCAGATCGTAGAAGCGGTTCACCAGAAGCTGGACCCGCCCTTCGCCGCCGATCCTGTCGATCATCGCGCGTTGAGCGTCCGGGTCCATCGCGTCAGCTTTGCGGGCGGGTCTTCTTCGGGTCGTAATGCGACAGCGGCACGATCACCGCCGGCAGCCGCTTCTGCTGGCCGTCCAGCTTGCCGACCTCCAGCGCCGTCCCCACCTCGGCATGGGCCAGGTCCACCCGCGCCAGCGCGATGTTGCGCCCCAAAAGCGGCGAGCGGACCGTCGAGGTCACTTCCCCCACCTGCGCCCGCCCGACATACAGCCTGTCGCCATGGCCGACATTGACCGCAGCGTCGATCTCCAGCCCGACGAACCGGCGCGACGGATGCTCCTTGCGGCGGATCAGCGCCTCGCGGCCGACGAAGTCATCCGCCTTCGACTTCAGCGGCACGGTGAACCCGATCCCGGCCTCGAACGGGTCGGTCTGGTCGCTGAAATCGTATCCTGCGAAGATCAGCCCCGCCTCGATCCGTACCATGTCCAGCGCGGCCAGGCCCATCGGGCGCAGCCCCAGATCGGCGCCATGCTCCCAGACCGCATCATAAACCGCCACGCCGTCCTTCGGATGGCAAAAGACCTCGAACCCCAGCTCACCCGTGTATCCCGTCCGCGACACCACCACCGGCGCCCCCGACGGCCCCCCGATCCGCCCCACCGTGAACCGGAACCACCCCAGTTCCCCGATCGTCGGCTGGTGCGGCGCGGTCCAGATCATCCGCCGCATGATCTCGCGGCTGTTCGGCCCCTGCACCGCCAGATTGTGCAACTGGTCGGTGGAACTGCGCACCATCGCCTGCAGCCCCAGCTTTTCCGCCTGCTCGCGGATCCAGACCCCGCCATAGTCATCCCCGCCGATCCAGCGGAACTGGTCGCGGCCCAGCCGGAACAGCGTGCCGTCGTCGATCATGCCGCCATGCGGATGGCACATGGCGGAATAGACCACCTGGCCTTCCGACAGCTTCTTCACGTCGCGGGTCAGCACCCACTGCATCAGCGCTTCGGCGTCCGGGCCGGTCACCTCCCACTTGCGCAGGGGCGACAGGTCCAGCACCACCGCCGCCTCCCGGCAGGCCCAGTATTCCTCCAGCGTCCCGTTCGCGGAATAGGCCTGCGGCAGCCAGTAGCCCTTGTATTCCACATGGTGGCGGGTCTTCTCGACGATCCGCTCATGGAACGCGGTTTCCTTGGTCATCTTCGGCTCCGCATCAGGCGTGGGGCGATAGGCAATGGACCGGCTGAACCGCTCGGCCCCGGAATAGGTGCGCACATGGATGTCGCTCAGATACCAGCCGTTCGCGGGCGAGGTGTCGTCCGGGCAGGCCGAGTTGACGCAGACAATATCCGTCAGCGCCCGGAACAGCACGTAATCGCCCGGCCGGGACCAGGGCTCATCGCTGATCAGCACCCCATGTGAATCGATGTTCGTATTGAAGAACAGGTTCACCGCCATCCAGCCGGGACGCGGATCGACGCCATGTTTCGCCAGCGCCGCGTTGAAGTTGTCCGAGCAGTTGACATGCCCCGGATAACCGATGTCGTCATAATACTTCGACGCGCAGGCCATCGCGAAGGCGTCATGCCGCCCGACCGTGTCCTGCACCACCTCGACCAGTGGCACCCAGTCCTGGTCGTAGTATTTCGAATGCAGCCCCGGCATCGAATAGGCATGGCCCATCAGCGTCCGGCTGGTCGTCACGTCCAGCGGCGCCTGGATCCCCCGGTCCAGCTTGCGCGCATCGAAGCACTGGAAATCGGTGCACTGCCGCCCGTCGACATCAAGGATCTGGATGTAATCCCCCGCCTTGACGAAGTAGCTTTCCGCCGTCGCCGATTTCACCCGCAGGTCAAGCACCGGGTCGGCCAGCGGGTCGGGCAGATCATGCTGCCCGACCAGCCGGGGGGCCACGCGCTGCACCAGAACCGTCACCGGCGTCGCGCTGTCCTGCGCCCCCGGTTCCATCGGCAGGCCGGGCGCTGCGATGACCAGCCATCCGTCATCCGATGCCGTCAGGTCGACCCTTGACCCTGCCAAGGTCTCTGCCCCGAAAAGCCGCACCCCGCCCGCCTGCGCCAGATCGATCCCGCGCTGCATCAGCCCCTTGCGCAGCCGCGACACCCCCGTGCCCGCACCGTCGCCCAGCGCCAGCATCGCCTTCAGCCCCTCGGCGGTCGAATTCGCCGCCTGCCCCAGAACCCGCGCGTCGATCCGTCCGTCCAGGCGCGCGGCGACCAGTTCCACCGGTTGGCCGCCCTCGTCGTTGACCAGCGCCAGCCGGTCGCCCGGCAGGATCCGCAGCAAAAGCGCGCCCGCGCCGGGAACGACATGGCGCTCCTGCCCCAGGTGCCGCGAAAAGCCTTGCGGAACAAGGATCCGGCTGGCCCTTGGCGGCCCCGAAGCGACGGTGGGATAGATCGTGTCAAGCATCGCTTTCCCCGGCGTTGCAGCAAGATTTACTTTAATGCGGATAAAACTTGTTCATCCACAAGAATAGCGTCACGCTGACCGGGACACAAGCAGCCAAGCGGGAAAAGGCGACAAATGCTGGCACTCGGCTTCGGCCTTTCCGCCGCGTTGATCTGGGCGGTGCATGACCTTCTGGCCCGCAAGGTCAGCCAGGGGGCGGCGCTTCTGCCGATCATCGCCATTGTCCTTGCGGCGGGCTGCGTGGTCCTCGCCCCTGTCGCCATGCTGCAGGGCGACTGGTCGGCAATGACCGGCCGCGCGGTGGCGATCTCCATCGTCTACGGACTGGCCTACGCCGTTGCAGGCGGCGCGCTGTACAAGGCGTTCAGCGTCGCCCCGGTGCGCCTTGTCTCGCCGGTGATCGGGGCCTACCCGATGGTCTCCCTCGGCATCGCTTTGGCCCAGGGTCAGCCGGTCACGCCCGCCGACTGGCTGGCCGTCGCGGCCATCGTCATCGGCATCGCCATCGTCGCCCTTGCCGCCCGCGACGACACGCCAGAAGGCTATGCGGCTTCGCCCGCCGCCGCCCTTGGCTGGGCCGCCCTCAGCGCGCTTGGCTTCGCCGCAACCTTCGCGCTTGGCCAGGAGGCGACCCGCCAGGGGGCCGAGCTTCCGGTCATGCTGATCGGCCGCCTCGTCGCACTTTCCGCCATCATCCTGCTGGCGCTGGCGCGGAAGACCACGCTGCGGCCCCAGCCGGGCAAGCTTTGGCTTCTGGTGCTGATGGGGGTCGTCGACGCCGTGGCACTTGGCCTTGTCACCGCCGCCGGATCCCTGCCCCGGGCCGAATATGCCTCGGTCACCGCATCGCTGTTCGGCGTGCTGACCGTCCTGCTGGCCGCCTGGTTCCTGAAGGAACGGGTGCGCCCGGTGCAATGGCTTGGCATCGCCGCAGTCTTCTGCGGCATCGCGGTGCTAGGCCTGCACGGCGCCGGGTGAATAGCCCACCCTACTCCGCTGCCTCGACCCTTGCCGCTCCGCCGCGCAGCCCATGTGTCAACCGCCGCTCGTCGCGCGGACTGACCCCGAAGACCTCGGTATAGTGCCGGATCATCGGGCTGGAGGTCATGTATCCGACCGAAGCCGCGATCTCGCGCAGGCTGTCGTTGGAATAAAGCACCCGTTGCCGCGCCTTGGTCAGCCGCAGGAAATGGTAATAGCGCAGCGGGCTCTGCCCGGTTTCGCGCTTGAACATCCGCTCGAAATGCCGGCCCGACAGACCCACCGCCGCCGCCACGTCCGGGATCCGCAGCGGGTCCTCGACATGGGTCTCGAACAGCCCGATCGCCGCGCGGATCGCCGCAGGCAGCGTATCGACCGTGCCCCCGGCGCGGGCAACCGGCACCTTCTGGCTGGCATCCGCATCGCGGACAAAGGGATGCTGGAACCAGCAGGCCACTTCCGTCATGCAGTCGCGGCCCAGCCGCTCTTCGATCAGCCGCAGCATCAGATCGAACACCGCGCCGGCCCCGCTGGCAGTGATCCGCCGCCCCTCGCGCAGGATCGCCACCCCGCGCGCCTCGACTTCCGGGAAATCCGCCCGGAACGCCGCCTCATAGCACCAATGCACCGACGAGGGCCGCCCCTGCATCAGCCCCGCCCGCGCCAAGGGGAAGATCCCGCCCGAAAAGGCGCCCAGCACCACGCCGGTCCGATCCAGCCAGCGCAGCTTCGCCGGGCTGCGGCGCGGGTCGGCAAAAGCGGCTGTCGGCGGCGACAGCAGATACAGCTGATCCAGCCCCTCGACCTCTTGCAGGATCACGTCCGGGTCAAACCCGATCTCGGCCGACGACCGCACCGGCGCCACGGTTTCCGACACCAGCGTCCAGGAAAACTCCCGCCGCCCGGTGATCTCGTTGGCCGCGCGCAGGGGCTCGATGGCCTGGGTGAGACAGGCCATCGGAAAGCCGGGGAACATCAGGAACCCCAGCCGCAGGGGCGGCTCGGCGGTCACGCGTCCGGCCACCAGCCCGGCGAGGTGGGCGCGCCGTCATCATGGGCCGACAGCCAGGCCACCATCGCATCGCGGTTGCGCAGGAACCCCTTGTAGGCGGCCAGCTCATCGGGCAGGTCGCGCACCACCCGGTGCAACCGGCGGGCCCATTTCGGGACGGTGACGATCTCCTCGAAACTGCCCAGATAGCAGCGGATGTCGAAGGCAATCGCGTTCGACCGGGGCAGCCGATACAGCGACTGCAGCTCGACCCGCAGATGCTGCTTGCGGCCCAGGTTCTCCGGCGTCAGCGTGGCCTTGGTCGGCCCCCAGATCGGATAGGTCTCGGGCGCGGTGTCCAGCAGCGGGTTGACCGTCATCGTCCAGTTGAACCGCCGGACCGGCGCGCCATGCTGCAGCTTCATCAGGAACTTCAGCGCCCGGTCGAAGACGCCCTTTTCATGCGCCAGAGGCACGGGGGCGTGCCATTCCATGAAATTCATCCCCACATCGAAGTCCACCGACCAGTCGGCCTGGCTGGTGGCGATCCCCGCATCCATCCACAGCGTCCCGTCGCGTTCGTCCTGCAAGGTGAAATCACCCTGGGTCTGCCGGGTGATGTACTCGAACGGACCGTAAGGCAGGGTGCTTTCGTCCAGGAATGTGAACGAGTGTTCAATTCCCAGCGGCCGGTTGACCCAGTGCCAGCGATTGCCGTCCCTGGTCAGCGAAAACCACTGCGGATAGTCCCGCGCCTTCGCCTCCATCACCAGTTCCAGCAGATCCCAGCCCGCCAAGGTCATGTGTGGCAGCGACTGGCAGCGCAGCGGGTCATCGGCCAGCACCTTGGCGCGGTCTATCATCTCGGCGACGTAGTGCTCGTCCACATCCAGCAGATGCTCGAAGGCTGTGCCCTTCCGGCCCGGCACATGCGGCTCCATGTTGACCGCATACATGTAGTCGTCGCGGTCGAACGGAAACGGGAACCGGCGCGGGTCGGAGTTGCGGTAGGTGAAGGTGTCGCGAAACGTCTCGTCGCGGAAGAAATCCAGGCCGCTCGGATTGAAGTCCAGGCTCATGGTCGTCTCCTATCGGTCGATCACAAGGGTCTTTCCCTCGAAACGGCTGACGCAGGGCATGATCTTGCGGCCCGAGGCATGCTCTTCCGGCGTCAGCCAGTGGTCGCGGTGCAGGATCATGCCGTCGCATTCGTGAACGGTGGTTTCGCATTGCCCGCAGGCCCCGCCCCGGCACAGATAGGGCGCGTCCACGCCCGCCGCCTCGATCGCCTCCAGCAAGGATTGCGTGGTGCCCACCGTGACCGTCTTGCCGCTTGCCGCCAGCTCCACCGTGAAGGGCAATCCCGTCCCCGGAGCCAGGAACTCTTCCGAATGCAGCGCCAGCTTCGGCCAGCCCATGCCTTCCGCAGTCGACAGCACCCAGGCGATCATCCCCTTCGGTCCGCAGACGTAAAGATGCGTGCCGATCGGCTGCATCGAAAGGATGCGCTGCAGGTCGATCACCTGGCCCTGGTCGTCGAAATAGCAATGCACCCGGTCAGGATGCGCCGCCGTCAGCCGGTCCATGTAGGCCCCCAGCGCCCGGCTTCGCGCCGCGTAGTGCAGCTCGAACCGGCCCCCGAAATGCGTCG
Source organism: Rhodobacterales bacterium (assembly GCA_031409795.1). Taxonomy (GTDB): domain Bacteria; phylum Pseudomonadota; class Alphaproteobacteria; order Rhodobacterales; family Rhodobacteraceae; genus Tabrizicola. Next base: position 77,809 of record JANNXX010000016.1, on the reverse strand, counting down.
CCTGGGCGATCTGCGCCAGAAACGGCGTGATCCCGATCCCTCCGGCGATCATCAGATGCTTGCGGGCCCGCGAGTCCAGCGGGAAAAGGTTCACCGGATGGCTGATCACCATCTCCATCCCCGGAACGACATGCCGATGCAGGAACAGCGATCCCCCCCGACCGGCATCATCGCGACGGACAGAAATCTCGTAGCCGCTGGTGTCCTCGGGGTCGGACATAAGCGAATAAGGATTCATGCGGCGAAGCCCGTGATCGTCCATCTCGACCACGACATGCGCACCACCGGAGAATGCCGGAAAGGCGGACCCGTCGCGCGACACGAACCGGAACCGCGTCACCAGGTCATTCACCGGCACGACCTCGGCCACCCGCACGTTCAGCTTGGCGACACTCATCGGAACCTCACCACCGACGCAGGCACCTGGCCGGGGTCTTCCGCGTCGATGTTCACCCCCTGGAACGCCGCCATCCGGCGCGAGTAGTGATCCCGCACGAACAGGGCCAACCCGCAGTGGCTGCAGCGGAAAGGGTCGGTCGCCACGTTCTCGGTGATGCCCTTGCAATGCACGCATTGCACCCGGCGCAAGGTGGAACCGCGCTGCTCCTTCTGGATCGCGGCGAAGGGAAAGCCGGTCTGCATGATCTCGCGTTCGGCCTGGCCGATCAGGCCTTCGCTTCCGGCAAGGTAGAACTGCGTGCCCATATGCGCATCGGCAACCACCCGCTGCAGCCGGGGCAAAAGCGCCGGAATCGACGGCGCGCGGAAGAACTGCGCCGCCCCCAAGGCGCCGACAGCCGGGGAAAGATCAGTCCCGTCCGGTCCTGGAACATACATCACATGCGCTGCCGCCAGCATTTCCGAACGATTGTTCGCTTTCGCAAGCATCCCGGCCACCGCATCGCCGCCTTCGCCATCGGCGACGATCACATGCAGCTTGCCCGGTCGCGCCACCAGTGGCGCATAGACCGGGCGGGACTTGATCGACGGCGCGTCAACGGGGGTCAGGCTCATCTGTCAGTCCCTGGCAGAGCGCCGCTTCTTCTCGACATCGTAGAACGGCAGCGAATGGGTCTCGGCCTTGATCGCCCCGTGCGTGCCGCAGTTGACCACCAGCTTCTTGCCATCCACCGCCAGATCCACCGGCAGCCGCGCAATCGCCACCGTCCAGTCGTTCAGCGGCGAATGCATCGCCTGGGTGACCAGACCCACCTGCTTGTCCTTCCGGAACACCGGCGCCCCGTTGCCCGGCACCTTCCTGCCCTCCAGCTTCAGCCCGTAGATCCTGAAGCGCTCGCGGCCTTTCAGACGGTAATGCTCTTCCGCCCCGCGAAAGCCGGTCTTGCCCTTCGACACGGTGAAATCCAGGCCCAGCTCCCACAGCGTGTCACCGGGTCCTTCATCGGCAAAGGGATACATCTCGGAATTGTCGAAGGGGAAGAACAGCAGATAGCTTTCCGTCCGCAGCATATCCAGCGTGGTAAAGCGGCAGGGAAGGATCCCCAGCGTCTTGCCTTCGTCCAGGATGCGGTCCCAGATTTCACCCGCGTCCTGGCCCCGGCAGAAGATCTCATAGCCCCGCTCACCGGTGTAGCCGGTCCGCGACAGGGTAATCGGCTTGCCAAAGAGGCTGGTCGGCATGTGGCTCATGTAGGGCAGCGCGCGCACGCCCGGAATGTGCTTTTCCAGATACTCCACCGCCAGCGGTCCCTGCAGCGACAGGTCATGCAGGTTGTCGTCGAACCGCAAGGATACATCCCGCCCCGTCGCGGCCATCGTCAGCTGCTCATGCCCCTGACCCGAACCATGCACCACCGTAAAGCTGTTCGGCCCCATCCTGTAGATGATGCAGTCGTCCACGAACTTGCCCGCGTCATTCAGCATGCAGGCATAGATCGCCCGCCCCGGCATCAGCTTTTCCATGTTCCGCGTCGTGGCCCGCTCGATCACGTGGCTGGCGGCCGGCCCGGTGATGTGGACCTTCTTCAGCCCCGACACATCCATCAGCCCGGCCTTGGTGCGGATCGCCATGTATTCGGCGTCCGGGTCGCCCTTGGAGTAGAACCAGGCGGTGCCCATCCCGCTCCAGTCCTCCAGATCGGACCCAAGCGCGCGGTGGCGGTCGATCAGCGTCGAGAAGCGCCAGGAGTTGGTCATCTGCGGTCTCCCTGAAGGATTTTGCTTTTTCGCCAGTCTCGGGCGATTCCCGCCAGAAAGCAATATTCAAGTGCAACATTCTTTCTTGACAGAAAACAACTGCGCAAGGAAAAGGCCGCCCAAAGGCGGCCTTTCCGTCAGCTTCGGCCGGGGTCAGCCCGGCAGGACGAAGAACCAGTTCGACCACAGCACCACGGCCGCGCCAAGCAGCAGCGCAAGATAGGGCAGCATCCCCGCCTTCTTCTCGCCCATCTCGCCATAGGCCAGGCCAAGGTCGTCATAGGCCTCTTTCGGGAACTTGCCGCCATCCTGCAGGTAGTGGCGGAACCAGAACACCGGGAAGATCAGTGCCGCAAAGGCCAGACCCGACCAAAGCGCGTTCTCGTAGCCCCAGACCTTGGCGCCCGCCCCCAGGAACAGGGCATTGACGAAGGCCAGCACCGTGTTGACCCCGATCAGCCAGGTCGGCGCGCGCCAGGGACGCTCCATATGCGCGCTGTCGATGCGGTGGATCCAGCCCGCATTCAGGTTCAGGAAGTTGAAGATGATGTAGCCGACGTTGGAAATCGCCAGGACGTAGAAATACCCGCCGATGTCCGAGGCCAGCGCCAGAAGGAACACGTTGAAGGCAAAGTCCGTCCACATCGCCCGGCGCGGCGCGCCGTGCTTGTTGACCGTGCCCAGGTACTTCGGCAACCAGCCATCGCGTGACCCCTGGTACAGCGTCCGCGACGATCCCGCCATTGCGGTCATGATCGCCATGAACAGGGCCAGGATCATCAGGATGACGAAGATCTGCGTGATCACCTGCCCGCCGCCCAGCATGTCGCCCAGCGCCGCTCCGACGCCGGTTCCGTCCACGATCCCCGCCGCCAGCATGCCTTCCTGCCCGAGGACACCCTGGAACGAGAACGGGATCAGGAAGAAGAACACCATGCACAGCAGGCCCGAATAGAAGATCGCCCGGATGGTGTCGGTCTTGGGGTCCTTCAGCTCGCGGGTATAGCAGACCGCGGTTTCGAAGCCGTAGGTCGACCAGGCCGCGATATAAAGGCCGCCCAGGAACAGCGTCCAGCCGCCGATGTTCCACTCGCCGTTCTCGCCCGAATAGGCGGCGGTGGGCGGCACCAGGTTGGTCACGTTCATCCAGTCGATCGACCCGTTCAGGATCGGCACCAGACCGACCAGCAGCAAGGGCACCAGCACGATGATCGCCAGCCACTTCTGCGCGGCGGCCGTCCCGGCGATGCCGCGCTCCTGGATCATCAGGATCACCAGCATCAGCGCCACGCCGATCACGAAGGTTGAATTGAAGTGCAGCGTGCCCAGGCCCGGAACGGTAAGGGTAAAGGCCTCCCAGACCCGGAAGGCCGGGGTCAGCGCCGACACGCCGTCCGCCGCCGCAACGGCCTGGATCGCATCCGGCACCGCAGTCCCGGCATTGGCAGCGATGTAGTCGATGACCGATTGCGTCTCGGCGGTGTAGCTTGCCAGGTTCGCCGTCACCCAGTCCAGCACCGGCTGGCTTTCGGCCAGCGGAATCGGGAACAGGGCATTCAGGACATAGCCCGCCGCAATCGCGCACCCCAAGGACAGCACCGGCGACCAGGCGAACCAGTTGCACCAGACCGACAGGGGCGCGATCAGCTTGCCATAGCGCAGCCAGGCCGTCGCCCCGTAGACGGATGTGCCGCCCGACTTGTTGCCGAACATCCCCGCCATCTCGGCATAGGTAAAGCTTTGCAGAAAGCCCATCACCATCGAGATCATCCAGACCACGAAGGCCAGCTGCCCCGTCGTCCCGGCGATCCCGCCGATCGAAAAGAGCACAAGCGGTGGTACCCCGGCAGCGACCCAGAAGGCCCCCTGCCAGTTCAGCGACCGGACCATCTGGCCCGAACCGGTATCAGTCGTCATTCCCTCACTCCTGTTGGATCTGGCGGCGGGTGGCAGCCGTCATGCCGACTGGCATGGCGCGTTGCCCTTCCGCTCTTGGATTTGTCGGAATCCCGGACGTGGTGCCCCAAAGTTGGTGCCCCGAACGTGGCGCGATGTCGAAAGTCCCAACTCGCAGGCGTCTCCTTCGTCCAGCGCGGTTTCGCGTCAGGCCCTGGTTGCCGTGCAACCGGCCCGATTTGGAAAGGAAAGCACGGTCACGCCCGTATAGCGAGTAAAATTTAATCTGTGCGAAAGTTTGTTTCCTCGGAAATCTCTGCCGCGCCGGGTTGCCAAAAGAAACGGCAGGGGCGCGCCCGCACCCCTGCCGATTGTCCGCTTGGGCGTCCGGACGGCTCAGTTCTTCAGATAGCTTTCCATCGAATCCTCCAGCGCGTCCTTCCAGGGCGTGTGGTGGATCGGGGCCATCGTTCCGGTGATCACCGACTTGTAGGCATTGTCGCGGAAGGTCATGATCCCCGCCTTCTTGTGGTCTTTCCACGCGAAAAACGCCTCGCAGGCGCCGTCGACGTCGAAGGACGGATAGTCGGTCTCGGCGATCAGCTCCTTCACATAGTCGCCCTGGTAATGGATCGCGTCATGCGCATCCTGGCCCGCATCCTCATGCGCCACCCGGTCGGCCACGTCCTTCGCCAGCACCGCCGTGTCGGACGGAATGGCGATCTTGCCCATGATCGCATCGCGCACCCACCAGGCCTGCGCGTCGAACATGTTGAAGGTGAACCACTGGTCCTGCATGCCCAGGAAGAACAGCTTCGGGTTGTGCACCCAGGCCACGCCCTTATACAGGTCCGCCGCCGCCAGCCGGTTCCGGGTCTTCAGCCGCAGATCATCAGGCAGGAAGGGGAAATGGTGCTTGTAGCCGGTGCACAGGATGATCGCGTCGATCTTCCTGGACGACCCGTCGATGAAATAGGCCGTGGTCTCGTCCACCCGCTCCAGCTTCGGCACTTCCGTCCAGTTCGCCGGCCAGTCAAAGCCCATCGGCGCATTGCGGTGCGCCACGGTGATCGACTTCGCCCCGTATTTCCAGCACTGGCTGCCGATATCCTCGGCCGAATAGGACGTGCCCAGGATCAGCAGGTCCTTGCCCGAAAACTCCCGCGCGTCGCGGAAGTCGTGTGCGTGCAGCACCCGCCCGTTGAACTTGTCGAAGCCCGGATACTCCGGCACGTTCGGCACCGAGAAATGCCCCGAGGCGACGATCACATTGTCGAACTCTTCGGAATACATCCGGTCGGCCTTCAGGTCATGCACCGTGACGGTGAAATTTCCCTTGTCCGCGTCGTAGGTCACCATCCGCACCGTGGTGCAGAACCGCACCCAGTCGCGCACGCCCGCTTTGATGACCCGGCCCTCGATATAGTCGAACAGCACCGCGCGCGGCGGGTAGCTGGCGATCTGCTTGCCGAAGTGTTCCTCGAAGGAATAGTCGGCGAACTCCAGCCCTTCCTTCGGCCCGTTCGACCACAGATAGCGGTACATGCTGCAATGCACCGGCTCGCCATGTTCATCCAGGCCCGTGCGCCAGGTGTAGTTCCAAAGCCCGCCCCAATTCGCCTGCTTCTCGAAACAGACCACCTCGGGAATCGCCTCGCCCTTGGCCTGGGCCGACTGGAACGCGCGCAATTGCGCCAGGCCCGACGGCCCCGCCCCGATCACGGCAACTCTTTTCCTCATCTCAAACCTCCGGCTGATGGCTTGCCCGTGCTTGCAGCCGGGCCGTGTTGCGGTGAAATCTAGAAGCAGAGTTGCGTATGTGTCAAATCTTCTTCCTGGTGGTAAACAAGTCCGATCCTATGCTCCGGCAGGCCGTGGCGCCGACTCGCAACTTTCGGCTGAAAACTGGCAGATCACAATCGGCCGGGCAACTGTCGGATTGGCGCGGCCTGGCGATCCGTTGACTTTCCAGTCAATGACCGCCCATAGTGAGGCGACTTACAGCGGAGCCAGCCCATGAAACCGATCGATCCGAACGACCGCCGCGTCGCCAACATCCACCAGGCGGCCTTCACCCCCTTCGTCTATCCCGACGGGCTGGCCCTTGGCGACGAGGTCCTGCAACTCGACGATGACCTCGATCTCGGCGAAGGCTTCCACGTCTACCGCATGCCCCCCGGCATGACGACGCGCGGCCACCGGCACAACGGGCACGAACAGTTCCTGATCCTGGAAGGCGAGCTGCACGAAAGCGACGGCACCGTGTTTCGCAAGGGCGACATGGTGTTCTACCGCGACGGGACGGAACACAATTCCCACACCCCGAACGGCTGCCTGCTGGCCGTCCACATCGCCCACGCCGAAACGCCGCTGGAATAGGGCCCGTCAGTCCGCCGCGAAACCCCGGATCAGGTCCACGCACCAGGCAAAGACCCCGGCATCCGCGTGGTTGAAGGCAAAGTCGAAGCCGAACCAGACGGCATAAAGCCCGATCCGGTCGATCACCTCGGCGCCGTGGCGTTGCAGGATCAGCTGGGTCAAATAGTCATGGTCGGCCTGCGTCGAAGCCTTGGTCGCCAGAAGGAAATGACTGGCCCCGGCCAGGTCCATCACATGGTCGCCGATCCGCGTGGTAAAGCTGAAATCGATCAGCCCGGTCACCTGCAGGTCATCGTTCATCATCACGTTCGGCGGCCAGATGTCGCCATGAACGATGCAGGGAACCGGATCGGGAACCGCCTCAAGCCGCGCGCAGAAGCGGTCGACGATCCGGTCCAGCCCGGGAACGGCAGCCGCCAGCACCTGGTCCGCCGCCGCCACCCGCACCCGCCCGGTCAGGTAGTCCGACCAGCGGTCACAGCGCCGGGGCTGATCCAGAAGCAGGTCGCCAAAGGCCTTGCCGGGGACAATGGCCGCGGACATCGCCTCGGCCGCCGTCAGATAGGCCCGCAGCGCCGTCGCGCGCCTATCGCCCGAAAGCCCCGGCAGCATCGCCGCCATCGACTGGCCCGCGATCCGCTCCTGGATCAGGTAAAGCGCTCCGTCGATCCGCGAAATCTCAAGAACGCGCGGCACGGCGAAGGGCAGCTTCGGCAGGCTCTCGGTGAATGCCGACAGGGCGCGCACCTGCTCTTCGCTGCCCACCCCGGGCCTCGGAATCCGCAGGATCCGGTCGGCGCCCAACGCATAGATCGTGCTTTCCCAGCCAAAGCCCAGAAGATCGGCCTCGGTCACGCCAAATGCCGCCACCACTGCATCGCTCATCCCGTCCCCCTGCGGATCAAGCCGGCCTTTCGGTTCCCCCAAGCGTCTTGTAGATCGCGATCGCTTCCTCATCGCCCAGTCCCAGCCCGACCGCCCGCTGGAAGAACCCGGCAATGAAATCCGGGACCGCCGAAGAAATCCGTGCCTCCCGCGCCTGCACCTGAAGATGCGCCAGCGCCGCGCCCCAGACCTGCAGCGTCGCGGTCGGCCGGCCATAGTCCGCATCCTTGATGATCCGGGCCAGCTTGCAGGTTTCGGTGTCGGTGTCGGCCCGCAGCGGCTCATGCGGGAAAAGTGCTATGAACTCCTGCAGGTCGATCCCCTCGGCCCGGCAGATGCTTGCCGCATGGGCAACGCCGACGAACTGCACATAGGACATGGTCAGCCATGCGAAGTCGAGCCCGGAGGCCGCGCCAACCCTGCCGCCCACCCAGCGCACCTTTCCGGCCAGACAGGACAGCAACGGCTCGACCGCCTGCCACACCGTCGCGTCCCCGGACAGAAGAATCTCGCCGGTCCCGGTGCCAATCTCGTTCGGTCCGCACAGGATCGCCCCGTCCAGATAGCGCGCGCCCCGCGCCGCAGCGAAATCAGACAGCGCCTCGGCCTCGCGCGGGGTGCCGGTGGTCAGGTTCACAAGGGTGCGCCCGGCCATCCCCTCCGCCTCCCCGTCCAGAAGCAGGCGGGCCGAAGCGTAATTGTCGATGCAGATCAGCATCACCGGGCTGGCCTTCACTGCATCGGGAAAGGTCGGCGCCACCTCTGCGCCCAGACCCAAAAGCGTCTCCGCCTTTCCGGTCGACCGGTTCCACACCGTCGCGCGATGCCCCGCCGACAGACATGCGCGCGCAAGGGCAGAGCCCATCAATCCCAACCCGACACAGGTGATCTCGGTCAATGACCCGCTCCCCGATGCTCTGCCAGCAATACCATGCACAGGGGCATTCCGGAAACGAACTCGGTGCGGCCGCCACCAGAGGCAGGCTGGCGGTGCGGCCTCCCTCCCCCTTCCCACCGGCAAGGGCCGGAGGTCCGGCCGACCCAACACCCTTCCGTCGCCCCTTGGCAGCAGATCGGCTCAGCCGTCGCCCATGGCGGCCAGCAGCCCGTCCAACTGCTTGAACTGTTCCGGCAGCATGCCCCCGATGTTTTCGTCCAGCGCCGCTTTCGTCGGATAGACCTCGTGCAGAACCAGCCGGGTCTTTCCGTTTACCTCGGTCAGCGTCACCGTGGTCACCGCCCCCGCCGCGCTTTCCTCGTTGGTCCAGACCAGCCGGGCATCCGGCACCACCTCAACATAGGTGCCGAAAAAGGCCATCGGCTCCGCGACCGCCGGGTGCCTGATCACAAGACGATAGCTGCCGCCAACCCGCACATCCATCGCGCAGGACATGAGGGTCATGCCCGTCGACTGCGGGATCCACCAGCGCCGCATCACCTCCGCCTTGGTCCAGGCCGCCCAGACCAGCCGCGCCGGGGCATCGAAGTGGCGGGTGACGACAACCTCGGTATCGGACCGCCGGTCCACGACCGTCTGTATCGCCGCGTCCGCAGGTCTGCCCTTGTCCATCGGTTTTCTCCTGTTGCCGAAAACCCGGTCAGCTTCACGCCTCCCCACGCCTCACCCCCCCAGGGGAAGCGGGCCAGGGTCAGGGGGGAAACCGCTGGCAAAAGGTTAACCCCACCTTAATGCCCACAGGTCAACCCGTTGAAATCACTGGACACAAGAATCTTGTCCACCGTGGACAGCCCTCAGATGTCCAGCGTGTTTTCCGTCTCCCATTTCGAGAAATGGCTGCAATAGCTGTTCCATTCCTGATGCTTCAACTTCAGGTAGGCCGCCGAAAACTCTTCCCCCATCATCGACTTCAGGGTCTTGTCCCGGTCATACTCCCGCAGCGCGTCCAGCAGGTTCAAGGGCAGCTTCGGCGCGTTCTTCACCGTGTGGCCCATCTGATACATGTCGATGTCGTGCCGCTTGCCAGGGTCGGCCTTGGTGCGCACCCCGTCCAGCCCCGCCGCCAGGATCACCGCCTGCATGAGGTAAGGGTTCGCCGCCCCGTCCGGCAGCCGCAGCTCGAACCGCCCCGGCCCCGGCACCCGCACCATGTGGGTCCGGTTGTTGCCGGTCCAGGTCACGGTGTTCGGCGCCCAGGTCGCCCCGCTGCTGGTGCGCGGCGCGTTGATACGCTTGTAGCTGTTCACCGTCGGATTGCAGATCGCCGCCAGCGCAGAGGCATGCTTCATGATCCCGCCCAGGAAGGTCCGGCCCTGATCGCTCAGCCCCAGCTCTTTCGACTTGTCCGCAAAGGCGTTGGTCTTGCCGTCCAGGCTCCAGACCGAGATATGCGCATGGCACCCCGACCCGGTCAGCCCCTTAAACGGCTTCGGCATGAAGGTCGCCCGGAAGCCGTGCTTTTCGGCGATTGACCTGACCATGAACTTGAAGAAGCTGTGCTTGTCGGCGGTCTGGAGGACGTCGTCATACTTCCAGTTCATCTCGAACTGGCCGATCGCGTCTTCGTGGTCGTTCTGATAGGCCTCCCAGCCCAGCTCCAGCATGTAGTCGCAGATCTCGCTGATCACGTCATAGCGCCGCATCACCGCCTGCTGGTCGTAGCAGGGCTTTTCAGCGGTGTCGTAGATGTCCGACGGTCCCGTCCCATCCGCGTTCAGGATGAAGAACTCCGGCTCTACCCCGGTCTTGACGCGCAGGCCCGCTTTCGCCGCCTCGGCCACCAGCCGCTCCAGCACGTTGCGGGGGGCCTGGTCGACAAGCTTGCCCTCCATCGTGGCCCGCGCCGCCACCCAGGCCACATCCTTTTTCCACGGCAGCTGGATGACGGATGAAGGGTCAGGCACGGCCATCAGGTCAGGGTGCGCGGGCGTCAGGTCCAGCCAGGTGGCAAAGCCGGCGAACCCGGCCCCATCTTCCGACATCTCGGAGATTGCCTGCGTCGGCACCAGCTTGGCGCGCTGCGACCCGAAGAGGTCGGTGTAAGAAATCATGAAATACTTGACGCCCTTTTCCTTCGCCCATTTGGCAAGGTCCTTAGCCATCGCTGTCACTCCCCTGTCGTCTTTATGTTTTTGCAAAAGGAAACGGCGGCTTCTTAGAAGCCGCCGTTCCGTCCCGGTATCCAGCTGGTCCCCGCAATCGGCACCCCGGCCATTGCGGCGGCTTCGATCGTCAGCGCGCACAGGTCTTCGGGTTCCAGATTGTGCAGGTGGTTCTTGCCGCAGGCGCGCGCAATCGTCTGCGCCTCCAGCGTCATCACCTTGAGGTAGTTCTTCAGCCGTCGCCCGCCCAGCACCGGATCGAACCGTTTCGACAGTTCCGGGTCCTGTGTGGTGATCCCCGCCGGATCGCGGCCCTCGTGCCAGTCGTCATAGGCATCCGCCGTGGTGCCCAGCGCCTGATACTCCGCCTCCCACTTCGGATCGTTGTCCCCCAGCGCGATCAGCGCCGCCGTGCCGATGGCCACCGCATCCGCGCCCAAGGCCATCGCCTTGGCCACATCCGCACCGCTGCGAATACCGCCCGAGACGATCAGCTGCACCTTGCGGTGCATCCCCAGATCCTGCAGCGCCTTCACCGCCTGCGGAATGCAGGCGAGGATCGGCATCCCCACATGTTCGATGAACACATCCTGCGTCGCCGCCGTGCCGCCCTGCATCCCGTCCAGCACGACCACATCCGCCCCCGCCTTCACCGCAAGCGCGGTGTCGTAATAGGGCCGCGCCCCGCCGATCTTCACATAGATCGGCTTTTCCCAATCGGTGATCTCGCGCAGCTCCATGATCTTGATTTCCAGATCATCCGGCCCCGTCCAGTCCGGGTGGCGGCTGGCCGACCGCTGGTCGATCCCCTTCGGCAGGTTGCGCATGTTGGCCACGCGGTCGCTGATCTTCTGGCCCAGCAGCATGCCCCCACCGCCCGGCTTGGCCCCCTGCCCGACGACGATCTCGATCGCATCCGCCCGGCGCAGGTCGTCGGGGTTCATGCCATAGCGGCTGGGCAGATACTGATAGACCAGCGTTTTGGAATGCCCGCGCTCTTCCTCGGTCATCCCGCCGTCACCCGTGGTGGTGCTGGTCCCCGCCGCCGAGGCGCCACGCCCCAAAGCCTCCTTGGCCGGCCCGGATAGCGCGCCAAAGCTCATCCCCGCAATCGTCACCGGAATGTCCAGATGGATCGGCTTTTTCGCATGCCGGGTGCCCAGCCAGACATCGGTCGCGCATTTCTCGCGATAGCCTTCCAGCGGATAGCGGCTGATCGAGGCCCCAAGGAACAGCAGGTCATCGAAATGCGGCAGGTGCCGCTTGGTGCCGCCGCCGCGAATGTCGTAGATGCCCGTCGCCGCGGCACGGCGGATTTCAGCGTTCACCGCAGGGGTGAACGTGGCCGAAAAGCGGGGCGGGGTCCGGGGGAAATCGCTCATGATGCCTCAGTACGCCGCAGCGTTGTCGATGTTGAAATTGTACAGTTTCCGGGCCGACCCGTAGCGCTTGAACTCCTCGGGCCTGGCCTTCCCGTCCGCCTCACCCCGCTTCAGCAGGTCGGCCAGCAGGGCCAGATGCTCGGGCCGCATCGCTTTCTCGATGCAGTCCGCGCCCAGCGACTTCACCGTGCCCCGCACGAAAAGCCGCGCCTCATACAAGCTGTCGCCCAAAGCATCCCCCGCATCGCCCAGCACCACAAGGTTGCCCGACTGCGCCATGAAGGCCGACATGTGGCCGATGCTGCCATGCACCACGATGTCGATCCCCTTCATCGACACCCCGCAGCGTGACGACGCATTCCCCTTGATCACCAGCAAGCCACCCCGCCCGGTCGCCCCGGCATACTGGCTGGCATTGCCGTCGATGATCACCGCGCCCGACATCATGTTTTCCGCCACACCCGGCCCGGCGCTGCCCTTGATGCGGATCGTCGCCTGCTTGTTCATCCCCGCGCAGTAATAGCCCGTCGACCCGCGCACCGTGATGTCGACCGGCGCATCCACCCCGGCGGCAATCGCATGCGCGCCCTTCGGGTTCACCACCTCCCAAGCGGTCATGTTGGTCTGGCCCTTCAGCCCGTGCAGCGCAGAATTGAGCGCGCGCAAACCCTGCGCCCCAAGGTCGAAACTCTGCATTCAACGCTCCCAGAAATAGACGGTGGCGGGTTCGGGTTCCCAGACGCGGGCATCCTCGATCCCCGGCAGGTTCACCAACGCCCGGTATTCCGACCCGAAGGCCACATACTGGTCGGTCTCGGCCATCACCGCAGGCTTGCAGGCGATGGGGTCGCGGACCACGCCAAAGCCGTTCTTGGTGCCGACGACAAAAGTGAAGAACCCGTCCAGATCGGTCAGCGTCGCCTCCAGCGCGTTGCCCAGCGTGTCGCCCGACTGCAGCTTGTGGCTGATGAAGGCCGCACCGACCTCGGTGTCGTTCTCGGTCTCGAAGGTCATGCCAAGGCGGCGAAGCTCACGCCGCACACCGTTGTGGTTCGACAGGCTGCCGTTGTGCACCAGGCACTGGTCCGACCCGGTGGAAAACGGATGCGCGCCCATCGTGGTGACGGCGCTTTCGGTGGCCATCCGGGTATGCCCGATGCCATGGGTACCCCTCATCTTCGCCACCTCGAAGCGGGCGGCCACATCCTTCGGCAGGCCGACTTCCTTGAAGATTTCGATGCTGTCGCCCGCGCTCATCACCTTCACGTCCGGGCGTAGCTGCGCCAGTGCCGACCGAGCGGCGTCAAGCTGGCCCAGCGGCACCTCGATCACTGCGTGGGTCGATTTCACCAGCATCGCCACCGGCTGGCCGATGGCCTCATGCAACGCGCCGTCCAGGTCCTTGAAATCCCGCTCGGGATGGGCCGACTGCACCGTCAGCTTGCCCAGACCGTCCTTGGCTCCGGAATAGATCGCGATGCCCGCCGAGTCCGGCCCCCGGTCGGTCATGGTGATCAGCATGTCGGTCAGCATGGCCCCCAGCTTCGGCTCCAGCTTCGGGTCCTTCAGGAACAACCCAACGATGCCGCACATGGATTCGCCTCCTTCACCGTGACGCTGCAAGGCTAGCACCCTCGCCTTGCCCTATCAACTGGTGAGAAACTTTTTTCACCTGACGGGAAATGTGACGCCCAAAGCTTGGGCAGATGCGGTTTTTCTTGACAGAATGTCGCAGCTGGCTTTCCCTATGGAAAACAAATTTGCCGCGCAGGGAAACGACGCCCGGGCCACGTCACGCGGACAGAAACAAGTGCCCAAGGGAGGACAGTGTGGTTGACCTTAATCAGAGGATTGAGGCGATGCACAAACGCGACGTGCAACTGGCATGGGCGTTTGTGGTCGGCCTCTGGGTCGCGATGATCTTCGTGGCCATTGCGACCTGGGACCTGGCCCCCAGTGGCGGCGCGCGCACGCTTCTGCTCATCGCCGGGGCCGTCGTGCTTCTGTTCAACACCGCCGCGATCCTGGCGATGCTGCGGCATTACCGCGAGGACCGCGATTTCATGTATGGCCTCGATATCAAATTCCTTGACGAATCCAGAGGGAAGGGCTGAGCCATGGCGCATTACCAACCCCCGCAGCAAAGTAAGGCCAGCCAGCTGATCGACGTGATCGTGCTGGTCGTGCTGACCGTCGGTGCCTTGTTCGTGCCCCTCTGGCTGGGCCTTGCCGGTGCGGCCAAATCGGTCGCCACCCCGGTCGAGAACCCGACCTGGGAGACCCTGGGCCAGACCGCAGCCCAGGCCACGCAGTATGAGGCCCTCGGCTTCACCCCCGCCACCGCGCATGACCTGATCCTTGCCCGCTTCGACTACTCCTTCTCGGTCGGCGCGCTTCTGGCGATGATCGCGGTCATCGTCCTGTACTACGTCCTGATCCTGCGGTTTTCCGAAACGGAATACCGCGAGGTCATTTCCGAAAAATTCGGGGAGTAAGCCGCGATGGAAACCTGGAATTATCTTGAATATGCGGCCTGGGGGCTTTCGGCCCTGTTCGGGCTCCACATGCTCGTCGACTGGCTGAAGACCGACAGCGCCTATTCCGAAGAGATCCTCACCTCCTCCCGCGAAGGCGAGCTTGAGGCCATGGCCGAAGAGCACAAGGAGATGACGTCATGACCGACACCGACATCACCTCGAAAACCATGGACGGCATGGGCCCGCATGGCACCAAGGTCGGCCTTCTGCGCGTCCTCGGGCCCGCCCATGTCTGGGCGCTTGGCGTGGGCATCGTCCTGGTGGGCGAATACATGGGCTGGAACTTTGCCGTCGGCAAAGGCGGTGCCTATGCCGCCCTGATCGCCTGCTGGTTCGCGGGCATCCTCTACACCTGCGTCGCGATGATCGACTCTGAGGTCACCTCGACCGTCGCCTCGGCCGGGGGACAGTACACCCAGGCCAAGCACATCGTCGGCCCGCTGATGGCCTTCAACGTCGGCCTCTACCTGGTCTTCGCCTACACCATGCTGGAGGCGGGGAACGCGATCACCGCAGGCTATCTCTTTTCGGTCGTGGCCAGCATGTCGGGGCACGAGGCGGCGCTGGACCAGCGGCCGTTCATCATCCTGGTGATCATGTTCCTGGCCTGGCTGAACTATCGCGGCGTCCTTGCCACGCTGGTCTTCAACCTGGTGATCACCGCCTTTGCCTTCGTCGCGATCCTGGTGCTGTTCTTCGCCACCACCGGCATCGTCGGCGACAGCATCATGCAGCACAAGGCCCTGTTCGAGGGGCATGAGCTGCCCTACGGCTGGATCGGCATCCTGGCCGCCATGCACTTCGGCCTCTGGTTCTATCTTGGCATCGAAGGCACCACCCAGGCGGCGGAAGAGGTCCGCTCCCCCGCCCGCGCGCTGCCGTTCGGCACGCTGACCGGGATCATGACCCTGCTGATCGCGGCCACCCTGACCTGGTACATCTGCACCGGCGTCCTTCCCTATGAATTCCTGGGCGACGGGGTCAACGGGTCGGTGGCCCCCCTGTTCGACACGGCACGGCTTGCCGGCTCGAACGGCCTTGTCTGGCTTCTGGGCATCGGCACGCTGTTCGCCACCCTCGCCTCCGCCAACGGCTGCATCAACGACGCCTCCCGCGCCTGGTTTGCCATGGGGCGCGACAAGTATCTGCCCGGCTGGTTCGGCGCGGTGCATCCGAAGTATCGCACGCCTTACCGGGCCATCGTGTTCCTGGTTCCCATCGCGCTGATCTTCGCCCTTGGCGCGCCGCTGGACCAGGTGATCACCTTCTCGATCCTGTCGGGCCTCCTTGGCTATACCTTCATGCCGCTGAACATCATCATGTTCCGCCGCAAATGGCCGCTGAACTCGATCAAGCGGGGCTATGAACACCCGTTCCACCCGCTGCCCGCCGTCACCCTGCTGGCGCTGTGCGGTGTCACCTTCTTCGCGGTTTTCCTCGGCTACGGCACGCAGCTTATCGCGATGATCGGGTTCTACATCATCGCCTCGCTCTGGTTCCACTTCTGGCGCTACCGCTTTGTCAACCGAGGCGCGCAGTTCACCATGCCCTGGCCGAAACCGCTGGGCTACTAAGGCACAAGGCCCGCCCCTTCGCCGGGGCGGGCCAGACCCCATGTCGCCGCTTGGCCTTCTTGCCGCCGCCGCCGCAGCACTTGGCCTCTGGCTTGGCCTGCGCCTGATCCGCGAGACGCGCGCCCGCACCGCCGCCCGCGCCGGCTATTTCGACGCCGTGAAACTCCTGTTCGACGGCGGCGAGACCCGCCTGCAACCCAGCGGCTTTCCCCGGATGACCGGCCATCGCGCGGGCCTGGCCTTCGACCTGCAAGCCAGCCCCGACACGCTGACCTTCCGCAAGCTGCCCGCGCTCTGGGTGCTGGTCACCCTGCCCGACCCCTTGCCCCTCACCGCCACGCTGGACCTCCTCGCCCGCCCTTCGGGAAGCGAGCCCTTCACCCGTTTCGCCACCCTGCCGCAGTCGCTGCCCACCCCGGCCAGCTTTCCAAAGGACATCGCCATCCGCACCGATGACGCGCGCGCCGCCCTTCCCGAAAGCCTGATCGCCGACCAGGCGGACCTGTTCGACGATCCCCTGATCAAGGAACTGGTGATCTCGCCCAAAGGCCTGCGCATCGTCATCCTGGCCGAAGAGGCCGACCGGGGCCGCTATCTCATCTTCCGCGAGGCGGAAATGGGGATGACGCCCCTCGACCCCGACCGCCTTCAGCCGATCCTCGACAGACTGGCCGCCTTGCGCGAAGCTGTCCTCGCCCTGCCGAAAGCCACCCCATGAAACCCCTGCACCCCCGCCTGATCCTTGCCGTGGCGGTCCTTCTGCCCGGCATGGGACAAGTCCTGAACCGCCAGCCCCTGCGCGGGCTGATCTTCGTCGGCTTTACGGTGCTCCTTGGTGCCTTCACGCTGAAAACCGCCGCGCCGGAGGTGTCCTTCATCGGCAAGGTCTCGGGCGGCCTCTTCGTCTGGGCGATGGCGGTCTTCGATGCCTACAAGACCGCCCGCATCCGACAGGCGGTGTGGGACCATGCCAACGCTCCTCGATGACTGCGTCACGCGTCGCACCCGCGCGAGGAGGAGACGAAGTCGAACGACGAGCAACCCCTACCCCTGCGGGTAACAGATCACCGACAGATACCGCGCCGGCAGCCTGACCAGCCCCTCCGGCCCATGCGGCGCATCGGCGTCGAAGAACAGACTGTCCCCCGGCTTCAGCGCATAGACCTGCTCGCCGTGGCGATAGTCCACCTCGCCCTCCAGCATGTACAAAAGCTCCAGCCCCTCGTGCTGGAAGGCCGGGAAGGTATCGCTCTCGGTGGTCAGGGTGATGATGTAGGGCTCTACCACGACGCCCGAATTGTTCGACCCGATATGCCCCAGCAGGTTGTACTGGTGCCCGGCCCGCGTGCCCCGGCGTTCGATCTCGATATGCGCGCCGGATTTCACATGCTGCGCCTCGCGGCGTTCTTCGTAGCTGCGAAAGAACGCCGTGACCGGAACCGAAAAAGCGTGGCTCAGCACCTGCAGCGTGGTCAGCGACGGCGAGGTATTGCCGTTCTCGATCTTCGACAGCATCCCGATCGACAGGCCGGTCACCGCCGCAAGATCGGCCACGGTCATCCCCTGCTGGCGCCGGAAATTCCGCACTTCGCGGCCGATGGCAGCTTCAAGATTGCGCTCGTTGATCTCGCGCAGCCGATGCGGGTCCTGGTCGAAAGCGGGCTTGCCGCGCGGCAGGGCAGGGCTGGCATCGCCGTCTGACATGATCGCGTCCTGATGGAACACTCGTTACATTATTTCACTAATAGGAAACATGTTCCATATCAAGTCAAACCCTTACCAGACCGATGCGGCGGCCATCTCCAGCGCATGCAGCAGGCTTTTCGCCGAGGACCGCGGCCCGTAAAGCCGCGCCTGCCCCGGCCCGTGCTTGATCAGATAGCAGCCCAGATGGTCGATGCCCGTCCGGGTCGCGTGACCCTCTGCCACCGTCCTGAAATCGACATTGCACAGCCGCTCCAGAAGCAGCGCAAGGTCAGGTGCCGCAAGGTCGAACACCACCCAGGCATCGGTCTGTTCGGTGACCGAAACCGCCGCGCCCAGCGCCTCCTTCAGCATCGCGGCAATCGCCTCGTGGCTGGGGAAGGGGGCCTCGACGAACCACATCTCCGGCGCGACCCAGAAGGTGCTGAAGATCTTCCCGGCCTTGTGCCTTGCCGGTTCCGGCAGGGGAAGCCCCGCCGCCTTCGCGCCCTTCGCAAGCTCCTTGATCCGCCCGCGCCGCGCCGCGATCGAGGCCAGCGCCACGTCAAGCCGCTCGGTCACCTTCAGCGGCCCGAACGTGATCACCTGGGGCTGGTGCGCGCCCAGCGCCGTCATCGCCTGCAATGGGTCAGCCACGCAAACGCTCCCCTTCCGGATCGACGAAATGCGGGCTGACGATCTCCACCTCGGTCTCGGTCCCGCCGACCAGGTTCACCGCCCGCATCCGGGTGCCGATCCTGCTGTCCCCGCCCTTCAGATAGCCCAGTGCGATGTCGCTGCCGACATGCGGGGAATAGACCTTCGAGGTCAGCCACCCGCCGTCATTCGCCGCGACTGCCTCGGCGCCGATCGCAAGGAAATGGCTGCCCGCGACCAATTTGCCCGCCGGGTCCACCGGCCGGACACCGACCAGCCGATAACCCTCCGGCTCGACCAGCCCCTCGCGCTGCGACAGCACCATCCCGATGCTGTCCTTCTTCTTCGACACCATCTTGCCCAGCCCCATGTTCAGCGCGGTGGATTGCCCGTTCAGTTCGCCGCCCGCGACATGGCCCTTCTCGATCCGCATCACGCCCAGCGCCTCGGTGCCATAGACCACCGGGTCAAACTCGGCCCCCCGCGCCAGCATCGCACGCAAAAGCGCATCGCCATAGCGGGTCGGCACCGCGATCTCATAGGCCAGCTCGCCGGAAAAGCTGATCCGGAACAGCCGCGCCCGCAGGCCACCCACGGTGATGTTCCCCGCCCCCATGTAGGGGAACGCGGCGTCGCTGATGTCCTGATCGACCACCCTCTCCAGCAGCTTGCGCGCATTCGGCCCGGCAACCGAAAACTGCGCCCAGGCTTCCGTCGTGCTGATGATCTGCACGTCCATGTCGGGCCAAAGGCACTGGCGGCAGAACTCCAGATGCCGGAAGACCGTGACCGCATTGGCCGTGGTCGTGGTCATTATGAACTCATGTTCAGCAATCCGCGCCGTGGTGCCGTCGTCAAGGACGATCCCATCCTCGCGCAGCATCAGCCCGTAGCGGCACTTGCCAACCGGCAGCGTGCTGAAGGTGTTGGCATAGACCCGGTCAAGAAACGCCCCGGCATCTGTGCCCTGAATGTCGATCTTGCCCAGCGTGGTCACATCGCAGATGCCGACTGACCGGCGCGTCGCCAGCACTTCACGGTCGACCGACTGCCGCCACTCCGTCTCGCCCGCCTTCGGCACCCATTGCGTCCGCAGCCAGTTGCCGACCTCGACGAAGATGGCCCCCCGCTCCGCCGCCCACCGGTGGCTGGGCGTCAGGCGATAGGGCTTGAACTCCTTCCCCCGCGACCGCCCGGCCAGCGCGCCCAAAGCCACCGGAGTATACGGCGGGCGATAGACCGTCGTTCCCGTCTCCGGGATCGACCGCCCCGTCAGCTCGGCCATCACCGCAAGGCCAATGACATTGCCGGTCTTGCCCTGATCCGTTGCCATCCCCAGCGTGGTATAGCGCTTCATGTGCTCGACAGAGGTGAAATTCTCCTGCGCCGCCAGCTTGATATCCTTCACCGTCACGTCGTTCTGCTGGTCGATCCAGGCCCGGCCCGGCCCATGCGCCACATGCCACAGGGGCGTGATCCGCACGGGCGCATCCTCGGCCTCCGGCAGGTCAGGTGCCGCACCTGTCAGCCACAGCGCGCTGATCGCCGCGTCCCGCCCGGTCCTCAAGGCGCCGTGGGTGGAGAGCACGCCCGACGCCCCCCCGGCAACCGTCAGTCCCGAAGGCCCATCCACCCCAGGCACGAAAGCCGCGATCGACGCCTCCCAGACCGGGCGCGAGCGATGATGCGAATGAATGTTCACATTCGGGTTCCACCCCCCCGAAATGCCCAGGGCCCCGACGCGGATCTCTTCGATCCGGCCGTTCGCCTGTCGCACCGTGATCGCCTTCAACCCCTGACGGCCCGCGCTGTCGATCACCTCGGCCCCGCGCAGATGCCGGATGCCGGGCAGAAGGTCGCCCCCCTCGCGGCTGTCGATCACCGCCGCCACGTCGACGCCCTTGCTCTGAAGGTCCAGCGCCGTCCGCAGCCCGTCATCATTGTTGGTGAAGACGGCCACCCGCTCGGCCACCGCCACGCCCCAGCGGTTGGCATAGGCCCGCAACGACCCCGCCAGCATGATCCCCGGCCGGTCATTGTTCTCGAAGGCAATCGGCCGCTCCGTCGCCCCGCCGCACAGGATCGCCCGGCCAGAGTAGATGCGCCACAGCACCTGACGCGGCTTGCCGGGCAAGGGTTCAAGAAGGTGATCCGACACCCGCTCCACCGCGGAATAGATGCCATGGTCGAAGGCCCCGATCACCGTGGTCCGTAGCATCAGCCGCACGTTCGGCAGGCTTGCCAGCTCTGCCACCACCCCCGCCGCCCAGTCCGCGCCGAAGGCATCGCCGATCGCAAACGTCTCGGCGTTCAGCCGCCCGCCCATGCGGAAATCCTCGTCCGCAAGGATCACCCGCCTGCCCGCCCGCCCCGCCGTCAGCGCTGCCATCAAGCCTGCCGGACCCGCCCCGATGACCAGAAGATCGCAGTGCAGGAAGCCCTTGTCATAGACGTCCGGATCTTCCTTCAGGCTGACGGATCCCAGCCCCGCCGCGCGGCGGATGATCGGCTCGTAAAGCTTTTCCCAGAAGGACTTGGGCCACATGAAGGTCTTGTAGTAGAAGCCCGCCGCAAAGAAGGCGCTCAGCCGGTCATTGACCGCCAGCGCATCGAACCGCAGCGAAGGCCAGCGGTTCTGACTGCTGGCCTCCAGCCCGTCATAAAGCTCGGCCACCGTCGCCCGGGTGTTCGGCTCCTGCCGCCCGTCCGTCCGCAACTCGACCAGGGCGTTCGGCTCCTCCGATCCGGCCGACAGAACCCCGCGAGGGCGGTGATACTTGAAGGACCGCCCCATCAGCCGCACGCCGTTCGCCAAAAGCGCCGAGGCGAGCGTATCCCCCGGATGCCCGGTATAGGGCAGGCCGTCGAAACTGAAGCGCAGCACCCTGCCACGGTCGATCTGCCCGCCTTCGATGCGGTGCGACTGGCTCATGTCGTCCGCCCCCCCGAACGTCCACTTGCGCGCGCCACATCGCGGGCCAGGTCAACCCTGATGATCTCATGCGTCACCGTATTGCGCGTCACCACCAGCCAGGACCGGTCGCCCTGTTCGTGATACCAAAGTTCCCGATGCGCCCCTGCCGGGTTGTCGCGGTTGTAGGCATAGGCATGGAACGCCTCCACCCCTGCCGTCATGCCGTCGGGCCGGTCGATCAGGCTGGCATCCCCCAGATAGACGAACTCCTGCGCGTCACGCGGCCCCAGGATCGGATGGTGAATGATCATTCGCTTATCCTTCCAGCCCAACCGTCATCCGCCCTTGCCGTCATCACCGGCCCCGCCGCAGCGATAAGCGCCCGCAAGGGAGCGAAGAGCGTCGCCAGACGAAACATTGCCATCTCCCTCAATGCAGGTTCGGGGTCGCGCCCTGACCCTTTTCGTCGATCATCCGGCCCTTCAGGAACCGGTCGAACCGATAGGCCGTCGCCACCGCATGCGGTTCGTCCTTCGCCAGCAGATGCGCAAAGCACCAGCCGCTTGCGGGCGTCGCCTTGAAGCCGCCATAACACCAGCCCCCGTTGAAATAGAGCCCCTCGACCCCCGTCCGGTCGATGATGGGTGACCCGTCCATCGACATGTCCATGATCCCGCCCCAGGCCCGCAAAAGCCGCACACGCCCGATTGCCGGCATCAGCGCCATGCCGCCTTCGGCCACATCCTCGATCACTGGCAGGTTGCCCCGCTGCGCGTAGGAGTTGTAGCCGTCGATGTCGCCACCAAAGACCAGCCCGCCCTTGTCGGACTGGCTGACATAGAAATGCCCCGCCCCGAAAGTCATCACCCCGTCGATCATCGGTTTCAGCCCCTCGCTGACGAAGGCCTGCAGGACGTGTGATTCTATCGGCAGCCGCATCCCCGCGTGCGCCATCACCTTCGATGACGATCCCGCCACCGCAACCCCCACCTTCTTCGCGCCGATGTAGCCGCGCGTCGTCTCGACCCCCAGAATGCGCCCGGCCTCGATCCGCATCCCCGTGACTTCGCAATTCTGGATCAGGTCCACACCGCGCAGGTCCGCCCCCCGCGCATAGCCCCAGGCCACCGCATCATGCCGCACCGTGCCGCCCCGCCGCTGCCGGATCGCGCCCTTGATCGGAAAGCGGGCGTTGTCGAAGTTCAGCCAGGGATACAGCCGCCGCACATCCTCGCGCCCCAGCATCTCGGCGTCGGCGCCATGCAGGATCATCGCGTTGGCCCGCCGGGTGAAGGCATCGCGCTGCGCATCGGTATGGATCAGGTTGATGATCCCGCGCTGGCTGACCATGGCGTTGTAGTTGAAGTCCTGCTCCAGCCCTTCCCAAAGTTTCAGGCTGAATTCGTAGAACGGCTCGTTGCCGTCCAGAAGGTAGTTGGACCGGATGATCGTGGTGTTGCGGCCGACGTTGCCGCCGCCAAGCCAGCCCTTCTCCAGCACCGCGATCCGCGCCTGACCGAATTCCTTCGCCAGGTAGTAGGCCGTTGCCAGCCCATGCCCGCCACCACCGATGATGATGTAATCATAATCCGGCTGCGGCTGCGGGTCGCGCCAGACCGGCTTCCAGCCCTTGTGCCCGGTCAGCGCCTCGGCAATGACCCGAAATCCGGAATAGCGCACGACCCGTCTCCTGCTTCTGCCTTTGGTTCTAGGGGCAGAAGCCGGGGCTTACCCGTCCATTTTCGCCATAGAAGCAGCCGTTTCGGCCATCAGCGCAGCGAACCTTCGATCCCTCGGTTGACAGAGGGAGCGTTCAGACCCGGCATGGCGATCACCAGGGACCCTTCGGCCCAGGCAACCAGGGCCAGCAGCGTCGCGAAGGAAAGAAGACTGTTCATGGGGTGCTCCAGATATCTGTTCACTCCCTGTTCTTCCTGATTCTGCTTTCCAACCCGTTAACCATGCGCCCAGGTCGGGCTTTACAATTTGGCAAGGAATGCCCATCATTCTGGGCATACGGTAGTCTCTAACGTTCAGGGTCCTCACCTTGAAAAAGACCCGGCGGAGTTGCTGCTCCGCCGGGTCCCCTTCTTTTCGGGGTCAGCCCCCGATCAGAAGCCGGATGGCGGCAACAGCCAGCGTTCCCGCCGCGATCACAACCATCCACTTACGATATTCTCTTTCGTGCAGTTTCCTCACCTCCGTCCACCGCGAAGGGTCGCGGCGCGATCAGGGGTAGTGAGGGAAGGTTAACCGCAGCTTACGCCACCAGCGCCTCGGCCTTCTTCAGGTCGACCGACACCAGCTGGCTTACCCCCTGCTCGGCCATCGTCACGCCGAACAGCCGGTCCATCCGCGCCATTGTGACGGCATGGTGGGTGATGATCAGGAACCTTGTGTCGGTCCGCCGGGTCATCTCGTCCAGCAGGTCGCAGAACCGCGTGACGTTGGCATCGTCCAGCGGCGCATCGACCTCGTCCAGCACGCAGATCGGCGCCGGGTTCGCCAGGAACACCCCGAAGATCAGCGCCAGCGCCGTCAGGGTCTGCTCGCCCCCGGACAGAAGGCTCAGCGTGGCCAGCTTCTTTCCGGGCGGCTGGCACAGGATCTCCAGCCCCGCCTCCAGCGGATCGTCGGATTCGACCAGCACCAGCCGCGCCTCGCCCCCGCCGAAAAGATGGGTGAACAGCGTCGCGAAGTTGGCGTTCACCTGTTCGAAGGCGGTCAGCAGACGCTCGCGGCCCTCCTTGTTCAGCCCGGCGATGCCCGAGCGCAGCTTCTTCACCGCCTCCTCCAGGTCCGACTTCTCGGCCGCCAGCGCGTCATATTCCGCCTCGACCGCCTTCGCGTCCTCCTCGGCCCGCAGGTTCACCGCGCCCAGAGCCTCGCGCTGGCGCTTCAGCCGGCCCACATCGGCGTCAAGGCTTTCGGCGTCGGGCATCCGGTCCGGGTCCACCCGCAACGAGGTCAGCAGCTCATCCGGCGTGCGGTCATCCTCCTCGCGGATCCGGTCGGCGGCCAGGGTCATGGCTTCGCGGGCCGCGTCCAGCCGCGCTTCGGCCCGGGCGCGGCCCTCGCGCGCCTCGCCCGCCAGCCGCTCGGCGTCGCGCTCGGCGATCTGCGCCGCGCGGAGCACCGCTTCCGCCTCGGCCAGAGCATCCGCCGCCTGCCGCCGCCGCGCCTCGGCCTCGGCCATCGCGTCCACCAGCGCATCCCGCCGTGCCGCGATCTCCTCGGGCGCCAGCATCGCCTCGGCCAGGTCTTCCTCCGCCCCGGCGCGGCGCTCTTCCAGCTCCTCGCTGCGCCGCGATGCCGTCTCCAGCCGCAGCGTCCAGCCCGCCATCTCCTTGGCGGCATCCTGCTGGCGGCGCACCCGGGCCTCGCCCTCGCGGCGGACCTCGTCCTGCAAGGACCGGCGGGTGATCATGGTGATCCGCGCCGCCTCGACGGTGACCTTCGCGGCCTCGACCGCAGCGCGTGCGGCGTCCAGGTCGCCCAGATCGGCCAGCGCTGCCTGGGCTTCGGCAACCCGGTCCCGCGCGGCCAGCGCCTCGTCCTCGAACCGGCTGACCGCCAGCCGTGCCGCCTCCAGCTTCCCGCCCGAGATCGACCGGTCCGCCTCGGCCCGCGCCAGCGCCCGGTTCGCCTCGGCCAGCCGGGCATCCGCCGCCCGCCGCGCGTCCCGGGCGCGCGCGTCCGCCGCCGCAAGCTCGGCCAGCCGGGCCTGCAACACCTCATGCGCCTGCGCCGCACCCTCGGCCCGCGCCGCGATCTCCTCCAGATCGCGCTTCAGCTGCACCAGCCGGTTCAGCTGCTGCAAGCGCAGCGCCGCCGCCGATGGCGCATCCTCGGCCCCGGCCCGGAACCCGTCCCAACGCCACAAGTCGCCCTCGACGCTGACCAGCCGCTGACCGGGGCGCAAGGCGGGCTGCAACGCAAAACCCTCGGCGCGCGAGACCAGCCCGATCTGCGACAGCCGCCGCGCCAGCACCGCCGGCCCCTGCACCTCGGCCGCCAGGGGCACCGCACCTGCCGGCAGGGCCTGCGGGTCGGGATAGGCCGCAAGCTGCGCCCAGCCCGACCGCGCGCCGCCCTCCACCTCCGGGCTGCGCAGATCATCGGCCAGCGCCGCACCCAGCGCCTTTTCAAAGCCCGGCGTCACCACCAGCCGGTCCAGAAGCTGATGCCCCGCCAGCGCCTCGCGCTCCACCCGCCGGGCCAACGCCGCGACTTCGGCCCGCAGCGCGTTCGCCTCGCCCTCGGCCGAGGATCTTGCCGCCCGCGCCTCGGCCTCGCGGCCTTGCGTTTCGCCCCGCGCCAGCTCGGCCGCTTCCAGCGCGGCTTCCGTGGCCTCGCCTTCCGCCAGCGCCGCTTCCTGCGCCTCTTCGGCTGCGGCAAAGGCCTCGCCCGCCGCTTCCAGCGCACCGGCCGCCCCGGCCACCGCTTCCCGCGCCCGCACCGCCTCGGCCTCGGCGCGGTCCAGCACCGCCCGGCTGTCCCCCAGCATGCGCAGCGTGGACTGGTGCCGCGCCGCCAGACGCGCCGCGTCCTCGGTCTGCTCCGACAGATGCGCCTCGCGTTCCGCCAGCACCGCCCCGGCCTCGCGCGCCGCCTCCACCGCGGCGGCAAGCCGCTCGTCATGCCCATCATGCGCACGGGCCAGCTCGCGGATCTCCCAGTCCAGCCGCTGGATCACCTCGCCCGCGTCGCGGTTGAGACCGGCCTCACGCTCCATATCGCGCGACAGCTGCTCGATCCGGCCTTTCAGCGCGTCGATCTCGGCCAGAGCCCGCGCTTCCTGATCGCCCAACGCCTCGCGCTGCAACGCCAGCCGCTGCAGGATCGCGCTGGCAATCGCCTCCCCCTCGCGCTTCGGCGGCAGGGCCGCATCCGCCGTCTCTCGTGCTGCCCCGGCCCCCCGCGCCGCCGCTTCGGCCTGGCCCTGCGCGATCAGCCGTTCGCGCAGGCTGCCTTCCGCCACCGACCGCGCCTCGTCGGCCTCGCGCCAGCGCCGCCACAACAGCATCCCCTCCGACGCACGCAGCTCGTCCGACAGCTCGCGGTACCGCGCCGCCTGCTTGGCCTGCCGGGTCAGCACCGACAGCTGCTGCGCCAGCGCCTCCAGCACGTCGTCGACCCGCAAGAGGTTCGCCTCGGTCCCCGCCAGCTTCAGCTCCGCCTCATGCCGCCGCGCATACAGACCCGAGATCCCCGCCGCCTCCTCCAGCACCCGCCGCCGTGCCTTCGGCTTGGCGTTGATCAGCTCGGATATCTGCCCCTGCCGCACCAGCGCCGGACTGTGCGACCCGGTCGAGGCATCGGCAAACAGCATCTGCACATCGCGCGCCCGCACCTCCCTGGTGTTGCAGCGATAGGCCGAGCCTGCGTCCCGCGTGATCCGCCGCACGATCTCGATCTGGTCGGCATCGTTGAACCCGGAAGGCGCCAGCCGGTCCTGATTGTCCAGCACCAACGCCACTTCCGCAAAATGCCGCGCCCCCCGCGTGGCCGCCCCGTTGAAGATCACGTCCTCCATGCCCCCGCCGCGCATGGCGGATGGCCGGTTCTCCCCCATCACCCAGCGCAAAGCCTCCAGCAGGTTCGACTTCCCGCAGCCATTCGGACCGACCACGCCCGTCAACCCCTCATGGATCACCAGATCCGTGGGGTCGACAAAGCTTTTGAAGCCGTTCAGCCGAAGTCGGGTAAGCCGCAAGGGTCCCTCACGAGTCGCAAGCCCCGATGATCCGGTCCCGAAGGCCGCGAGTCAACCCGACCCCCCAGCATCTCGCCTGTCCGCCTGCCTTATCCCCAACATCTTGCGCCCCGCGCGATGTCTTTTCACATTGGCTCAAATATCCTCAGGGGGTTTGGGGGCAGAATGCCCCCATCAGCCCAAGCCGGTTGGCGCTTGCGCCAGAGGCGAGACAACCGGTCTTCGCGCGGCACGCGCTCCATTTCGCGACCGCCGGGCCGGGCACCCCCTTGCAGGACCGGACCGCCCGGCCCAGTCTCGCGCCATGACCCCTGAACCCGCCACAGATCCCGCCCTCTGGCCTGCGATCCTTGCGCTCTTGCAGGCAGAATTCGCCTACATGGAGGGCCGGATCGACCCGCCCTCCTCGCTCCATGCCCTCACGACCGACGCGCTGACCAACCGCCTTGGGAACAGCGAAATCTGGATCATGGGCCATCCCCCCATCGCCTGCGTCATCCTCACCCCGAAACCGCACGCCCTCTGTCTCGGCAAGCTTGCCGTCGCCGCCAGCCACCGCCGCCTGGGCCTCGCCCGAACCCTCATCGCCCGCGCCGAGGCCCGCGCCCACGCGCTCCAGCTGCCCTCCCTCGAACTCCAGACCCGCGTGGAGCTCACCGAAAATCACGCCGCCTTCCGCGCTCTGGGCTTCATCGAGGTTGCCCGCACCGCCCACCCCGGCTTCACCCGCCCGACCTCGATCACCTTCCGTCGCCCGCTCGCCTGACCGCCGCCCGCTCGCTTTGCGCCCCTTGCCGCACGGAAACACCCGCCTTACCCCTACCTTACCCCGCCAGACTCAGCGAAAGGCCCCCCATGCTCACCCTCCTCGGCATCCCCGGTGCCCTCCGCGCCGCCTCGACCAACCGCCTCCTCCTGACCGAGGCCCGCCTCGCCTTTGGCGAAGCCCGCCACATCGAGGCCAACCTCCGCCTCCCCCTCTACGATGGCGACCTTGAAGATAGCGACGGCATCCCGCCCGAGGTGCAGACCCTCGCCAACCAGATCGCCGAGGCTGACGCCATCGTCATCGCCACGCCCGAATACAACAAGGCCCCGCCCGGCGTGCTGAAGAACGCGCTCGACTGGGTCAGCCGCACCAAGGGCAATCCCTGGAAGGACAAACCCACCGCCATCGTCTCCGCCGCCGGGGGGCGCGGCGGCGGGGATCGCAGCCAGTTCGCGCTGCGCCTGATGCTGACGCCGTTCCAGCCGCGCCTGCTGACCGGCCCCGAGGTCACGGTCGCCGACTCCGGCCGCGCCTTCACCCCCGAAGGCCGCCTGCTTGACCCCCGCTATCAGACGGCGCTGGCCGAACTGATGCAGGCCCTCCGAGACCAGGCCGCAAGGACACCCTGACCCGTCACGCCAGGTCGGGGCCTGCCCCGACTCCGGCCGCGCCCTTCCCCCGAAGGCCGCCTGCCTGACCCCCGCTATCAGAAGGCGCTGGCCGAACTGATGCAGGCCCTCCGAAACCAGGCCGCAAGGACACCCTGACCCGTCACCGCAGGTCGGGGCCAGCCCCGACTCCGGCCGCGCCTTTCCCCCGAAGACCGCCTGCCTGACCCCCGCCATCAGAAGACGCTGGCCGAACTGATGCAGGCCCTCCGAGACCAGGCCGCAAGAACGCCCTGACCCGTCACCGCAGGTCGGGGCCAGCCCCGACCCTCCCGGCATGCGCAGCGTCGGCCCGCTCGGATCTCGTTTCCAACCCCGCGCCCGAAACCCTTGTCAAATCGTAGACGCCCACGCGCAAGATACTGATCGGACTGGAAAAGCCGGATCCTGTCCACCCTGGACAGCCCGTGGTCACCCCCCCAGCCGGAAGCCCTCCGGAACCTCGTCCCGCCCCTCCAGCACCAGATCAGCCATCACCTCGGCCACCTTCGGCGCCATCCCGAAGCCGATCTTGAACCCGCCGTTCGCAACCCAGTGCCCCGCCCGACCCGGCCACGCCCCCAGCAGCGGCGCCCGGCTGATCGCGCGCGGACGGATCCCCGCCCAGCGCGCCACCACCGCCGCCCCGTGCAGGATCGGCACCGCCGCCACCGCCCGCTCCAGCAGGCCGTCCAGCTGCCCGTCCGGCCCCGCACTTTCCCACATGCTTTCCGAAGTCGACCCCACCGCCACCGTCCCGTCCGCATGCGGCACGATATGCAGCCCGTCGACAAAAAGTTGCGCCCGCTCCCGCGCGTCGAACCGCAAGGCCAGCGCCTGCCCCTTCACCCCCGTCCCCACCGTCCGCCCCAGCGCCGCCGACAGCGCCTCCAGCCCCGCCACCCCCGTCGCATGCACCACCGCCCCCGCCTCCTCGCCCTCTTGCAACACCTCGCCGCCCAGCACCTGCACCGCCCCCGCCAGCGCCTCCAGCGCCATGCGCGGCGACACCCGTGCCGACAGCGTGTCCTCGACCAGCCAGCCCGAAGACGACACCGGCTCCCAGCCCGCGCCCGTCACCGGCACCACCCGCCACGCCGCCGCCCCCCGCCACAGGTCCGCAGCCCCGACCGCCCGCGCCCGCGCCGCCTCGACCTGCCCGTCCGCCAGCGGCTGCAGCCGCCCCAGCCGCGCATAGCCGGAGGCCAGGCCCGACACCGCCTCGACCCCCCGCCACCAGCCCTCGGCCAGCAGCAGGCTCTCCAGCTGGAACTGCTTCTTTTCGTTCCACGCCTCCGGCACATGCGGCGACAGCGCCCCCACCAGCCCGCCCGACGATCCCGCTCCCACGCCATCGGGGTCGATCACCCGCACCCGCGCCCCGGCCTTCGCGCAGGCCCAGGCGATGGACAGCCCGAAGATCCCCGCCCCCCGCACCGTCACATCCGCCCTTGCCATTCCCCCGCCCCGCCGCCATCACCCTTGCCCAAAGGACTACCCCGAATGGCCCCACCCGACCACCCGGAACTCAGCTGGCGCGACGGCACGATTCCCGTCGCCACCCGCTTCGATGATCCCTACTTCTCGCTTGGCGGAGGCCTCGACGAAACCCGCCACGTCTTCCTGACCGGCAATCGCCTGCCCGAGCGTTTCCGCGACGGCTTCCACATCGCCGAGCTTGGCTTCGGCACCGGCCTCAACCTTCTCGCCACCGTCCTGGCCCATACCGGCCCCGGCCATCTGCGCTACACCAGTTTCGAGGCCTACCCGCTTCCCGCCAACGACATCGCCCGCGCCCTGCAGGCCTTCCCCGACCTTGCACGGATCGCACCCGAATTTCTCCGGCAATGGCAAAGCGGGGCCACTACCTTTCACTTCCCGAACCTCACCGCGACCGTGGTCCTTGGCGATGCCCGCGAAACCCTCCCCGATTGGAGCGGCACAGCCGATGCCTGGTTCCTCGACGGCTTCTCCCCCGCCAGGAACCCGCAGCTCTGGTCCCCCGCCCTGATGGCCGAGGTCGCCCGCCACACCGCCCCGCAAGGTACCTTCGCCACCTACACCGCCGCAGGCCACGTCCGCCGCGCCCTCGCAGACGCGGGGTTCCAAGTCACCCGCCACCCCGGCTTTGGCCGCAAGCGCCACATGACGACGGGGATTCTGTAGGTCGGGCTTCAGCCCGACTCTCCCACACACGCAATCGCCAACCGCCCTGTCGCCTCCCTCCCCCCTCGTGGGGGAGGGTTGGGGTGGGGGGGGCCGCCCGCCGACTGCCCTCCCCCGTCCCACCTTCACTTGCCCTTAACCCATTTCGCCGGATAGGATTCCAACCGGGACAGGGGAAGCGCCGATGACCAACCACCTTCACTACGGCGACAACCTGACCGTGCTGCGCGACAGCATCGCGTCCGAGAGCGTGGATTTGGTCTACCTTGATCCGCCCTTCAACTCCAACGCCAGCTACAACGTGCTGTTCAAGGCCCCGGACGGTGCATCATCCGCCGCGCAGATCGAGGCGTTTGACGACACCTGGCACTGGAACGACAGCGCCGAGGCCGCCTTCACCGATGTCCTCCGCTCCGGCAACGGTGCTGCGGCCGAGATGCTGCGCGCGATGCGCGGCTTTCTGGGTGAGAACGACATGATGGCCTACCTCGCCATGATGGCCGCGCGGCTTTTGGAACTGCACCGGGTGCTGAAACCGACCGGCAGCTTCTATCTGCACTGCGATCCGACGGCGAGCCACTACCTGAAGATTTTGCTCGATGCGGTGTTTGGGGCAGTCAATTTCCGCAATGAGATCATTTGGCAACGGACCAGCGCGAAAGGCGATGCAAGAACCAAGCTAGCTTGGAACCATGATGTGATCTTGTGTTCGTCCAAAGGTCCGACACCATTTTTCCGTCCGATTTATGCGGCGAAAGACGATGACTATGAGTCACGATTCACGCTGGACGACAATGATGGCAGAGGTCGCTACCGGCTCGCGCCCCTCGACAGCCCCAATCCAAGGCCGAACCTGACCTACGAATACAAGGGCTATCAACCACCCAAAAAGGGTTGGCGCGTAAATCGTGAACTGATGGAGAAGCTGGATTCAGAGGGACGCCTTGCGTTCCCGAAGAAGGCAGACGGAAGAATTGCGAAGAAGCATTACATGGACGAACAAGAGGGGCGAAAACTTGGCGACGTGTGGACCGATTTGCCGCCACTCCAAGCAATATCGGCGGAACGCCTCGGCTACCCAACCCAAAGGCCCGTCGCCCTCCTCGAACGCATTCTCAGCGCCTCGTCCAACCCCGGCGACGTGGTGCTTGATCCGTTCTGCGGCTGCGGCACCACCGTTCATGCGGCGGAAAAACTCGGGCGGGCTTGGATCGGCATCGACGTCACTCACCTTGCCATCGGCCTGATTGAAAAGCGTCTGCGTGATGCCTTTGCGGGCGTCCAGTTCCTGACCCACGGCGTCCCGCAAGACCTGTCCGGGGCCAAGGACCTTGCGGCGCGGGGCAAGTATCACGAGTTTGAAAAATGGGCGCTGTCCCTCATCGACGCGCAGCCCGGCAACCTGGGCAAGAAGGGCGCGGATCGCGGTCTGGACGGGCGGCTGTACTACGGCAAGACCGGCCATGGCATCGTCAGCGTCAAGGCGGGTGAGAATGTCGGCGTCAGCATGATCCGCGACCTCAAGGGCGTGATCGAGCGGGAAAAGGCCGGGATCGGCGTCTTCCTGACCCTGACCGAACCCACCAAACCCATGGTGACCGAAGCCGCCAGTGCGGGCCTGCACGAAGAACCCGGCTTTGCCCCCGTCCCCCGCCTGCAGATCGTGACCATCGAACAGGCGATGGCCTTGCGCGAACGCGCCGTCCACCTTCCCGCCCGCCGCGAGGACACCTTCAAGCGCGCCGCGCGTGAGGAAGACACCACCCGCCAAAGCGCGCTTGACTTGTAAGGCGGGGGTCCACCCCCCCTCTGCGCGCGCCGAAGGCGGGATGGCGCACACCACCCACTTCCAGCCAGACCCGTAGGCTGTGCATTCATGCGCAGCAGATACGTGGGTCGGGGCCTGCCCCGACTTCCGCTCCCCGTGGGTCAGGCGTCAGCCCAACACTCC
Organism: Rhodobacterales bacterium; assembly: GCA_031409795.1. Taxonomy (GTDB): domain Bacteria; phylum Pseudomonadota; class Alphaproteobacteria; order Rhodobacterales; family Rhodobacteraceae; genus Tabrizicola. The sequence goes on along the minus strand of JANNXX010000016.1, from coordinate 45,436 downwards.
TTCCCGCCCCACACCCGGGACAACCCACCCCCATTCCAGCGCCCCCGCCAGCCCCGGTCGTCCCCTCTCTCCCCTTGCGGGACAGGGCCAGGCTCAGCGCGGAACCCGCACCCGTAGATCTTAACAGCCGGTTAACGCCCACACCCCAAGCCCTTGAAATCCCTGACCTCGAATTCCTGTCCACCGTGGACACCCCCTTCCCCCTTCCCCGCGGCCATGCTACCGAGATCCCCGCAATGACCGCCTCGAAGAACCCCGTCAAAGGCATCTGGCTGATGGTCGCCGCCGTCGCCAGCTTCGCGGCGCAGGACGGCTTTTCCCGGCATCTCGCGGGCGAATACAACACCCTGATGATCGTGATGATCCGCTACTGGGCCTTCGCCGGTTTCGTGATCCTGCTTGCGCTCCGCCAGCCCCAGGGCCCCCGCGCCGCGATCCGCTCGGCCCGGCTGCCTGCCCACCTGATCCGCTCCTGCCTTCTGGTCGCCGAGATCTGCCTGATCATCTGGGGCTACACGCTGATCGGCCTGATCAACAGCCACGCGGTCTTTGCCGTCTGCCCCCTCCTCATCGTCGCGCTCTCCGGCCCGATCCTGGGCGAGCGGATCGTCTGGCAACGCTGGGCCGCCGTCGCCGCCGGGCTCTTGGGGGTGCTCATCATCCTGCGCCCCGGCCTTGGCGTGTTCAGCTGGGCCGCCCTTCTGCCCCTGGCCGCAGCCCTCCTCTTCGCGCTCTACTCCGTGCTGACCCGCCTCACCACGCGGGACGAGCCGACCTTCCCCGCCTTCTTCTGGCCCGGCGTGATCGGCGCGGTCCTGATGACCGCGATCGGCCTGCCGCACCTGGAAGCCATGCTGCCAAGGGACATGGCGTTCCTGGCGGTCTACTGCGCCCTGTCGATCTTCTCGCACTGGCTGCTTCTCAAGTGCTACGAACAGATCGAGGCCGCGCGGGTCCAGCCCTATGCCTACCTGCAGATCGTCTTCGTGACGCTGGTCGGCATGGTCATCTACGGCGAGGTTCTTGAACTTCCCGTCGCCCTGGGGGCCGGCGTGATCATCGCCGCCGGGCTCTATGCGCTGTCGCTGGAACGCAGGACCGTCTGAGCGGGCCGCGCTTCCAGCCTGACGGCCGTCATCGCTGGCAAAGCGGAAAGCGCCCGAAAGCAGGCGATAAGCGGCCCCGGTTGCCCCGCCCGCCCCGCCCGCGTAAAACCGATGGCGAACCCCGTGCAGGAGGCCCCCCATGCCCGCCCCGAAACCCGTCGTCCTGTGCATCCTTGACGGCTGGGGCATCGGGCCGATCCCGGCAACCAGCGCCCCCGCGCAGGCCCATGTGCCGACCTTCAACCACCTCTGGGCCACCTGCCCGCACGCCACCCTCACCACCTTCGGCCCCGATGTCGGCCTGCCCTCAGGCCAGATGGGCAACTCCGAGGTCGGGCACACCAACATCGGCGCGGGCCGCGTGGTGGCGATGGACCTTGGGGCCATCGACCTGGCGGTCGAGGACGGCAGCTTTGCCGCCAACCCCGAAGTCACCGGCTTCGCCGCCAAGGTCAAGGCCGCCCACGGCACCGCCCACCTGATGGGCGTCGTTTCGGATGGCGGCGTCCACGGCCACATCAGCCACATCGTCGCCGCCTGCCGCGCCCTGACCTCCCTTGGCCTGCCGGTCGCCCTGCATGCCATCACCGATGGCCGCGACGTCGCGCCTTCCTCTGCCGCGGGCTACATGGCGCAGTTGACTGCCGCCCTGCCCGAAGGCGCCACCATCGCCACCGTCACCGGCCGCTACTGGGCGATGGACCGTGACAATCGCTGGGACCGCGTCGCCCGTGCCCATGCCGCGATGGTGCGCGCCAGCGGAGAGGTTGCTCCCGACGCCGCCACCGCCGTGATCCACTCCTACGCCAAGGGCGAGACCGACGAATTCATCGCGCCCACCGTCATCGCGGGGTATCAGGGCATCAGCGACGGCGACGGCCTCTTCTGCCTCAACTTCCGCGCCGACCGCGCGCGTGAGATCCTTGCCGCCCTTGGCGACCCCGCCTTCAGCGCCTTCGACACCGGCAGCCGGCCTGCCTTCTCGGCGATGCTGGGGATGGTCGCATACTCCGACTTCCACAATGCCTACATGGCCACCGCCTTCCCCAAGCGTGTGCTGGTCAACACGCTGGGCGAATGGGTCGCGAACCACGGGCGCACCCAGTTCCGCGTCGCCGAGACCGAGAAATACCCCCACGTCACCTTCTTCCTGAACGGCGGCCGCGAAGCGCCCTATCCCGGCGAAGACCGCGCCATGCCACCCTCACCCAAGGTCGCGACCTATGACCTGCAACCCGAGATGAGCGCGGACCAGGTCTCCGACCACCTCGTCGCGGCCATCGACAAGGGCTATGACCTGATCGTCGTCAACTACGCCAATCCCGACATGGTCGGCCATACCGGCAGCCTTCCCGCCGCGATCAAGGCGTGTGAGGCGGTGGACCGTGGCTTGACCCGCGCCCTTGCCGCCCTGACCGCGAAAGGCGGGGCAATGATCGTCACCGCCGACCATGGCAATTGCGAGGTGATGGTCGACCCCGTCACCGGCGGCCCGCATACCGCGCACACGACAAACCCGGTCCCGGTCATCCTGGTCGGCGGCCCCCCGGGTGCTACGCTGCGCAGCGGCCGGCTGGCCGACCTTGCACCGACGCTGCTGCAGCTCATGGCCCTGCCGCAGCCACCCGAGATGACCGGTCAGTCGCTGATCGCATGATCCGCACCGCCGTCCTTCTTCTTGCGCTTTGCGGCCCGGTTGCCGCCGAAACGGTCGCCGAAGCGGCCGCCCGGGCCTCTGCCGACTTGCAGGCCGCTGTCGTCGCCCTTGCTGCCGCGACCGAGGCCCGCGACCAGGTTTCCGCCCTGACCCGGACGATCCGCGCCTATGAGGAAGGGCTGGCGGTCCTGCGCGCGGCACTGCGCGAAGCGGCGCTGCGCGAGGCGACGCTGACCCGCGCCTTCGAGGTCAAGCGCGACGGGATCGGCCGGCTGCTCGGGGTCCTGGCCACGATGGAGGCGAACCCCGGTCCGCTTCTTCTGCTGCACCCAGACGGGGCGCTTGGGACCGCGCGGTCCGGGATGCTGATGGCCGATGTCACCCCGGCGCTGCAGGCCGAGGCGCTGGCTCTGAAGGCGGAACTCGGCGAACTTGCCGACCTGCGCGCGCTGCAGCTTTCGGCGGGCGAGACCCTGACCACCGGGCTTGCCGCCGCGCAGGCGGCCCGCACCACCCTGTCGCAGGCGATTTCCGACCGCGCCGATCTGCCGCGCCAGTTCACCGAAGATCCCGACGCGCTGCGCCAGCTTCTGGAAAGCGCCGACACGCTGGACGCCTTTGCCAGCGGGCTTTCCCCCGATGCCGTCGCCCTGCCGGGCTTTGCCGCGCAGCAGGGCGGCCTGGCGCTGCCGGTGCTGGGCAAGCTTCTGCGCCGCCCGCATGAGGCGGATGCCGCCGGTGTCCGCCGCCCTGGCGTAGCACTGGCCACCCAAAGCCGCGCGCTGGTCACCGCCCCCTGGCCGGCAACCATCCGCTACCTCGGCCCGCTGCTCGACTACGGAAATGTGATGATTCTTGAACCGGGAGACGGCTATCTCCTGGTTCTCGCCGGGCTTGATGTCGTTTACGGCGAAGTGGGAGAAGTCGTTGCCGCCGATGCCCCGCTTGGGCTGATGGGCGGCGCCGGGGCTGCGACCGAGGAATTCATGACCGCTGCGCCAGATGGGTCTGGCGGGCGGGATACGGAAACGCTTTATATGGAACTTAGACAGGGCGCTGCGCCCGTAGACCCGATGCCGTGGTTTGCCGGCCTGGCCCGCACAGGAGACTGACAGGACATGAAGAAGTTCGTGATGGCCGCCCTGGGCGGGACCGTGGCCGGGGTACTGGCGACGACACAGATCGCCGGGCCGCTGATCGCCCAGGAGACGACGCAGGAAAGCTCGATCTACGAACAGCTTGATCTGTTCGGCGACATCTTCGAACGCATCCGCGCCCAGTATGTCGAAGAGGTTCCGACCGAAGACCTGGTGACCGCCGCGATCAACGGCATGCTGACCTCGCTTGACCCGCATTCCAGCTACCTGTCCGCCAAGGACTTCGAGGACATGCAGGTCCAGACCCGGGGTGAATTCGGCGGCCTGGGCATCGAGGTGACCCAGGAAGAGGGCTTCATCAAGGTGATCTCGCCGATGGACGGCACCCCCGCCGCCAAGGCCGGGATCCTGGCGGGCGACTTCATCACCCATGTCAACGGCGAATCCCTGCTGGGGCTGATGCTGGATGACGCCGTTGAAAAGATGCGCGGCCCGATCGGGTCGGAGATCATCATCACCATCGTGCGCGAAGCCACGCCGGAACCCTTCGACGTGTCGATCATCCGCGACACGATCAAGCTGACCGCCGTCAAGGGCCGCGTGGTCGGCAACACCGTCGTGCTGCGGATCACCACCTTCAACGACCAGACTACCTCCGGCATGGCCGAAGAGCTGAAGAAGGGCGTCGAGGAACTGGGCGGCGCCGACAACCTTGATGGCGTGGTCATCGACCTGCGCAACAATCCCGGCGGGCTTCTGAATGAGGCGATCACCGTCTCGGACGCCTTCCTCGACAAGGGCGAAATCGTCTCGACCCGTGGCCGCGAGGCTGGCAGCGGGGAACGCTACAACGCCGTGGTCGGCGACCTGATCGACGGAAAGCCGATCGTGATCCTGATCAACGGCGGGTCCGCCTCGGCCTCCGAGATCGTCGCCGGGGCGTTGCAGGACCACCGCCGCGCGATAGTCGTAGGCACGAAAAGCTTTGGCAAGGGGTCGGTCCAGACGCTGATCCCGCTGCAGGGTGACGGGGCGATGCGGCTGACAACCGCGCGGTACTACACGCCCTCTGGCCGCTCGATCCAGGCGCTGGGCATCTCTCCCGACATCGTGGTCAACCAGCCCGCGCCGAAGCCGGTCGATCCGGATGCCCCCAAGGAAGAGACCAGCGCCGCCCTGCGCGAACGCTCGGAAGCCTCGCTGCGCGGCGCTATCACCAATGATTCGATGACCGACGAGGAGAAGCGCCTTTACGAAGAGGAACTGGCACGGGCCGAGGATTCGGCCAAGCTGCGGGACGAGGACTACCAGCTTGCCTATGCCGTCGACATCATCAAGGGGCTGACCGCGATCGCCCCGGCGCAACCCTGAACAGGCGGGCGGGGCCAACCCCGCCCCATTTTTTTGATGACCGATCCCGAAAGCCTGCCCTACCGTCCCTGCGTCGGCGTCGTCCTGATCGACGCCCGCGGCATGGTCTTTGCCGGCCAGCGGATCGACAGCCCCTCGCCCGCCTGGCAGATGCCGCAAGGCGGGATCGACGGCGACGAAAAACCCAAAGAGGCCGCCTTCCGTGAGCTTTGGGAGGAAACCGGCGTCACCCGCGATCTGGTGCAGCCCATCGCCAAGACCCACGGCTGGGTGACCTATGACCTGCCGCCCGACCTTCTGGGCCGCGTCTGGGGCGGCAAGTACCGGGGTCAGCGGCAGAAATGGTTCCTGTTCCGCTTTCTTGGACGCGACAGCGACATCCGCATCGCCACCGAGCACCCTGAATTTTCCACCTGGCGCTGGATCCTGGCCGACGAGATGGTCGACAGCATCGTCCCCTTCAAGCGCGCGGTTTATGACGAAGTGGTCCGCAGCTTCCGCGCCTATCTGGCCTGAACACCCCTCCTCGTTCGACTTCGTCTCCTCGTCGGTCGGGCCGAGGCGAGGAGTGACGAAGTCATCGACGAGCGGAACAGAATTCCGGATTCTCTTGATGCCATGGTCGGGATGGGAAATTTGTCCCGCAGCTTGCCGCAGAGTAGACTCTTTGCCCAATTGCTCCGGATCCATGGCGATTTCCGACCTATCTTCGGCACGTGCCCTGCAATCGCTTGAAGTCCGCCCCGTTCCCGCGCTACGGACCCGCGCAAATGGCGGCTTTGCCCGCGCTGAAAGGTCAACCCTATGTCCCTGCCGAACCACGCCCCGATCCCGGAACTTTACGTCTCCTCGGACTCGGCACAGAAGCTCAAGCACGAGGCCGGAACGCTGCCGTCCTGGGACCTCACCCCGCGGCAGGTCTGCGATCTGGAGCTTTTGATGAACGGCGGCTTCCACCCGCTGCGGGGCTTCATGGGGCAGGCGGATTACGATGGCGTCGTCGCAGGCATGCGCACCGCCGACGGCACGCTTTTCCCGATCCCGATCACGCTGGATGTCTCCGAAGCCTTCGCCGACAAGGTCGCCCCCGGCCAGGACTTGGCGCTGCGCGACGCCGAAGGGGTGATCCTTGCGATCCTTTCGGTCACCGACAAATGGGTTCCGAACAAGGCGCTTGAGGCGGCGAGTGTCTTCGGCGCCGACGACCTCGCCCACCCCGCCGTGAACTACCTGCACAATCAGGCGGGCAAGGTCTATCTGGGTGGCCCGGTAATTGGCATCCAGCAGCCGGTCCATTACGACTTCAAGGCCCGCCGCGACACGCCCAATGAACTGCGCGCCCTGTTCCGCAAGCTTGGCTGGCGCAAGATCGTCGCCTTCCAGACCCGCAACCCCCTGCACCGCGCGCATCAGGAACTCACCTTCCGCGCCGCGCGCGAGGCGCAGGCCAACCTGCTGATCCACCCCGTCGTCGGCATGACCAAACCCGGCGACGTCGACCATTTCACCCGCGTGCGCTGCTACGAGGCGGTGCTGGACCAGTACCCCGCCCAGACCACCGCGCTTTCGCTTCTGAACCTCGCCATGCGGATGGCGGGTCCGCGTGAGGCGGTCTGGCACGGCATCATCCGCCGCAACCACGGCTGCACCCACATGATCGTGGGCCGCGATCACGCCGGTCCCGGCAAGAATTCCGCCGGCCAGGATTTCTACGACCCCTATGCCGCACAGGAGCTGTTCGCCCAGCACGCCGCCGAAATCGGGATCGAGATGGTCGATTTCAAGCACATGGTCTATGTGCAGGAAAAGGCCCAGTATTACCCCGCGAACGAAGTGCCCGAAGGCTCCACCGTCCTCGACATCTCAGGCACCGAACTGCGCCGCCGCCTGCGCGAAGGACTCGATATCCCCGAATGGTTCAGCTTCCCCGCCGTGGTGGCCGAACTGCGCAAGACCAGCCCCGCGCGGTCGAAACAGGGCTTCACCGTCTTCTTCACCGGCCTGTCCGGCAGCGGCAAATCCACCATCGCCAACGCCCTGATGGTCAAGCTGATGGAAATGGGGGGCCGCCCGGTCACGCTTCTGGACGGCGACGTCGTGCGCAAGAACCTGTCGTCCGAGCTTGGCTTTTCCAAGGAACACCGCGACCTCAACATCAAGCGGATCGGCTATGTGGCGTCCGAGATCACGAAGAACGGCGGCATCGCGATCTGCGCACCCATCGCGCCCTACACCGCCACCAGGCGCGCCGTGCGCGAGATGATCGAAGCCTTCGGCGCCTTCATCGAGGTCCATGTCGCCACCAGCATCGAAGAATGCGAACGCCGCGACCGCAAGGGCCTTTACAAATTGGCGCGTGAGGGGAAGATCAAGGAATTCACCGGAATTTCAGACCCCTACGAGGCTCCGACCCATGCCGAACTGGTGGTCGATACCGAAAATGTCGACGTCGACCACTGCGCGCATCAGGTGCTGCTGAAGCTGGAACAGATGGGCCTGATCAGCGCCTGATCCTGGGCACCATCCGCCTCCACGCCAAGGGGCAAGCGGCCCAACAGCCGGATGTGCCGGCATCACCCCCTGACCGACCCAATGTCGCAAGACCGGGGGGGGCGGTGGCCTGGATGACATCGAAACAGCGGCTTGCTTTTGTCGGGCGGGTCAAGCACGTTGCTTGCAACCGGATGCAAAACGTGGAGCCGCACATGCTGACCCGCTGGGCCGCAATTCTTTCAATCTTGATGGCAACCCTGTCGGCCCCCGCCATTGCAGACTCGCGGCCCATCAAGTTCTCGGGAACCGCAACCGAATTTCCCAACCCCGAACGGGGCTGGTGGACCTATACCGGCGGAAAGTTTCAGGATTTTACCGATGCCCGCGCCGCGAAGCTGGCAAAGGAAGGCTACCGCGTGGTGCACGGGATTGTGCGCCTTGACGACTACCGCAACGGCCCCATCCCCCCATCGGTGCTGACGTCGCTCGACAGAAGCTTCGAATACGCCAGGAAGAACGGCCTCAAGGTCATCCTGCGCTTTTCCTACAATTTCCCGACGGATGAGACAGCTTCAGGCGACGATGCGCCACTGAATACCGTCCTGGGCCATATCCGGCAGATCGGGCCTGTCGTCACCTCGAACGCCGACACGATCGTTGCGATGCAGGCCGGCTTCATCGGCAAGTGGGGTGAGCTGCATGGTTCCAGCAACGGCCTGGCCACGCCTGAAAATAAGAAGAAGATCCGCGATGCGCTTTACGCGGCGATTCCCAAAACGGTGCGTCTGCAATGGCGCTATCCGGCCGACATCATCTCATGGGCCGGCGACACAAGGATGGGCTTTCACAACGATTGTTTCCTGTCCTCGGAGGGCGATGTCGGCACCTACAGCCGCGATGCCAAGGTCCGAGCGACGCAGCGGGCGGCGATGTCTGAATTGACCAGGCGCACCTTCTTTTCGGGCGAGACCTGCAACGCCAGGCTGGCTGAGGCGCGGATGGGTTGCACCGCGATTCTTGCGGAAGGTGCCGAGTTTCACGTTGCCTCGCTGAACAGGGGTTTTTACACCGGATTTCATGAGAACTGGATGGCCAAGGGCTGTTTCAAAGAGGTCAGCCGCAAGCAGGGCTATGATCTGCAGCTCGTCGATGTGACCATTGGCAGACGCGGGACATTGACCTTGAGGATCAAGAATTCCGGCTGGGCAAGCCCGATCCAGCCGCGGGCAATTGTCGTGACCACGTTCTTGCGCGGCGCCCAACGCAGCCGGTTCAAGCTGAAAGGCACGCTGTCCGACGTGACACCGGGCAAGACCCTTTCCCTCACCGGCGCAAATGCCGAGATCAACCGCGCCGAACGCATCTGCTTTTCCGCCCCAGACTCCAGCGCGCGGCTTGCTACCAACCCGGCCTATTCGGTGCGCTTTGCGAATGCCGACACAGGCTCGCAGGGTTGGGATCCCAAGCTTGGCGCTTTCTGCATCACCATGGCTGCTCGTCGCTAGAGGGTCCCGGCGGCCTGGTTTGACCGGCACGTCCGAACGGACCGCGCTGCCTGCGGTTCATTCCGGCTTCATCATCCGCCGGATCAGCCCGTCCTTCACGATATACTGGTGGTAGATCGCCATCAGCGCGTGCCCCAGCGCCACGATCATCAGCACATTGGCGAACAGCCCGTGAATGGCTGCGTTGTCCATGCCGCCAAACCAGATGCTGATCCCGCCCAGCGGCACCGCGATCATCAGAAGATAGATCAGCCGGTGCCCCCAGTCCGCCGCCCTGACCTGCAGGCTGCCCGGAACGCCCGGGGCCGCCGGTGCCCCGCGCCGCAGCCGGATCGCCAGCCGCAGCACCACCAGCGCCAGACTCACAAGGCCAAAGCCGACATGCGGCACGAAAGCGGGCGCAGCCCCGCCTTTCTCCAGCGCGTCCCGGGCCGCTTGCGCCCCGCCGCTGGACAGCCAGGCCAGGGGGATCAGAACGGCGATGCCCCAGTGCAACGCGATCTGAAGTCCGGAATAGCCAGCGCGGTCAGCCACGGTTTCTTGCCTTTCAAACAGGGTTTGCCCGGCAAGGCTGCGGGATAGGGTGGCCGACTATCCAGTGCAAACTGCAGCGGCCGTTCCAGTCAGGCCCTGGCCTAATGAACGCTGACGGGCGTGAAGTCATGCTCCCGTGCCAGGTGGAAGGCCATGTTGCGGTCGGCGACCAGAGCAAGCTGGCGCCCGTCTGCGCCATGGACCGACCAGATCACCGCAAGCCCATCCATCTGCGCGCGCACTTCGTCCGGCAGATCCTCGACCGCGACTTCGCGAACATAGACGATCCGGTTGGCGGCCTGCGGCAAGGCGTTGAAAGGCGTGTTCATTTCCTGCCTCCTTCGGGCTTGCCGATGCGGATGGTCTGCACCACCACATCCGGCACCTGACGCCGCAGATCGACATGCAACAACCCGTGCTCCATCGCGGCACCTGCCACTTCCACCCCGTCGGCCAGCACGAAGGACCGCTGGAAGGCCCGCGCCGCGATCCCCCGGTGCAGGAAAACCCGGTCGCCCGCTTCCTCGCCGTGGCGGCCGCGCACCACCAACTGGCGGTCCTCGACCGTGATCGACAGGTCTTCCTCGCGAAAGCCAGCGACGGCCAGCGTGATGCGATAGGCGTTTTCGGCCACAGCCTCGATGTTGAAGGGGGGATAGCCCTCGGCCCCGGATTTCGCGGTGCGTTCGACCAGCCGTTCCAGCTGTTCGAACCCCAGAAGATACGGGTGGGCCCCGAAGCTCAGTTTCGTCATGGCGTCATGTCCTTGGGTCAAGCGACAGGTCCGCGCGGCCCCATGATCGGGCACCGCACCTGCCCAATATGGGTCGCAGACCGCCGCGCCGCAAGGCCGCCACCGCCCCTGCGCTTGCACAAAAGGTCCGGAATTCGTCACAGAAACCTTGCCCGCCACGGCTTTCTTTCCTGTATCCTCTGCAAAAGACAGGACACGAGTCGGTGACCATGAACGCCCCTTCCGAACTCAGCTTCGAGGAAATGCTAAGGATCAAGCTTGAGGTCATGCGCCGCGAGCATCGCGATCTTGATCAGGCGATCCACGCGCTTGAGGAAACCGGCAGGCCGGACCAGTTGACGCTTCGGCGGCTGAAGAAGCAGAAGCTGTCCTTGAAGGACCAGATCGTGAAGATCGAGGACCAGCTGATCCCCGACATCATCGCCTGACGCTTGCCCCTTCGCGCTGTCCACGGTAAGCGCGCCTGAAAGGCACCGGAGGCGCGCATGTCCGTTCACGTCGGGATCATCATGGGGTCGCAAAGCGACTGGCCCACCATGAAGGACGCCGCCCTGATCCTTGACGAGCTTGGCATCCCGCATGAGACGAAGATCGTCTCTGCCCACCGCACGCCGGACCGGCTGTGGGACTACGGCAAGACCGCCGTTGCGCGCGGCCTGAAGGTGATCATCGCCGGGGCGGGCGGGGCGGCGCATCTGCCGGGGATGATGGCCTCCAAGACCCGCCTGCCGGTCATCGGCGTCCCGGTCCAGACAAAGGCGCTGGCGGGGGTCGACTCGCTTTACTCCATCCTGCAGATGCCGAAGGGCTACCCCGTCGCCACCATGGCGATCGGCGGGGCGGCCAATGCGGGTTTGATGGCTGCGGGCATCCTTGCGCTGTCCGACCCGGCCCTTGCCCTGCGGCTTGACGCCTGGCGTGACAGCCTGTCCGCCTCGATCCCCGAGGAGCCGCAGAATGACTGACGCGCTGCCGCCCGGCGCGGTGATCGGCATCCTTGGCGGCGGCCAGCTTGGCCGGATGCTGTCGGTGGCCGCCAGCCGCCTGGGCTATCGCTGCCATATCTATGAACCGGGGCTGGCCCCGGCCGCCGATGTTGCCTTCACGCTGACGACCGCCCCCTATGAGGATACGGACGCCCTCAGCGCCTTTGCCACCTCGGTCGATGTCATCACCTATGAATTCGAGAACGTGCCCACCTCAGCGCTCGACCTCCTTGAATCGCTGAAGCCGATCCGCCCGAACCGCCGCGCGCTGGCAATCAGCCAGGACCGGGTCACCGAAAAGACCTTCCTCAACGACCTTGGCCTCGCCACCGCCCCCTGGGCCGCCGTCAATTCCGAAACCGACCTCGCCGCCGCCGTGGCCACCCTTGGCCTGCCCGCGATCCTGAAAACCGCGCGCCTTGGCTATGATGGCAAGGGCCAGGTCAAGCTGACCTCGGCAGCCGATATCCCCACCGCCTGGGCTGCAATGAACGACGCGCCTTCGGTGCTTGAAGGCTTCGTCGCCTTCGACCGCGAGGTCAGCGTCATTGCCGCCCGCGCCCTCGATGGCTCTGTCGCCGCCTATGACCCCGGCGAGAATATCCACGAAGATGGCATCCTGCGCACCACCACCGTCCCCGCCCGCCTGTCCGCCGCCCAGCGCAGCGATGCCGTTCTGCTGGCGGCCCGCATCCTCAACGCACTCGATTATGTCGGCGTGATGGGGGTAGAGCTGTTCGTCACCCCCCAAGGCCTTCTGGTCAACGAAATCGCCCCGCGCGTCCACAACTCCGGCCACTGGACGCAAGCTGGCTGCACCGTCGACCAGTTCGAACAGCACATCCGCGCAGTCGCCGGTCTGCCCCTGGGCGATGGCCACCGCTATGCCGACGTGGTGATGGAAAACCTGATCGGTGACGACATCCTGCGCCTTCCCGACCTTCTGAAGGCCCGCGACACCGCCGTGCACCTGTACGGCAAGGGTAGCCCGCGACCGGGGCGCAAGATGGGCCATGTGAACCGGATCAGCCGCACCCCGGATTAAGGGCGGGTCACCGGCCCCCGGTTCGGCTATGCTTCCATGACGGGTCCAACCGAGGGAACGCCATGTCGGACCAAGGATCGTTCTACACCCACGCCGCACGCTGGACCGCGCATCTGGCCGGACGCCCGGCGACTTTCCTGCTTGCCGTCGCGGTGATCCTGGTCTGGCTGATCACCGGGCCGTTCTTCGCCTATTCCGACACCTGGCAGCTGGTGATCAACACCGGTACGACCATCGTGACCTTCCTCATGGTCTTCCTGATCCAGAACACCCAGAACCGCGACACCACCGCGATTCAGCTGAAGCTGGACGAGCTGATCCGCGCGACCAAGGGGGCGCATCTGTCGCTTCTCGACCTGGAAGAAATGGAAGAGAAAGAGCTGATCACCATCGTCGCCCAATACGAAGCCCTGGCGGCGAAGGCGCGGGTGGGGCTGACGCGCGGCACGCCCGACACCGGCACGCCCGACATCGGCACGCCCGAGGTTGTCAGCCCTGTTGCACCGCCTGCACGGTCTGCTTCACGACATCGGACAGCGTCAGGGCGTGGTCAAACCGCCCCATCCGCAAAAAGCCGATCACCTGACTGATCACCAGCGGGTTGATCATCATGAACGTGTGGGTGACCGGCAGCACCAGATGATCCGCCATCCCCTCCAGCCGCGTGCTTTCGACCGTGACCTTGCCGTCGTTCGGCCCCGGCAATATCGCGTTGGTGACCGGGTTCAGCGACAGCGTGCCCGCGATGATCCCCAGCGGAAAATCCGCCGGCGGCAGGCTGTTCGGCCAGCTGTCCGGCCCGGTGCCAAGGCATTTGCCCGCCGCACCGTTCACCCAGGCGAAGACAGGGTTGTCGCCCAGCCGGTCCACAAGTTCCGACCCGTGGTTCGGCGGCGCCAGCATCACCACGCGCCCCATCTCGGCTGGACGCTGGCGTGTCAGCCAGTCGCGCAAGAGGATCCCGCCCATCGAATGGGTCACGAAATGCACCCGTCCGGGGCCGACCATCGCCTCGGCCTTGGCCACCGACGCCACCAGTTCCTCGGGCGCGGCCTTGGTCGACGGGTAGGACCAGTTCAGCACCCGGTATCCCGCGGCCTTCAGCGCCATCGCCATCGGGGCCAGCGACACATCGCTGCGGGCCAGCCCGTGCAAAAGGACGACCACGTCGCCGCTACCCGCCCCAGCCTCGGTTTCCGGGGCGGCGGGAAGAAAGCGGGCAAGGCGTCCGGTCAACCACATGTCCAGACTGTCCGTCGCCTCTGACGCTGGGGCAAGACCGGAATCTGCGCCGCTGGACAAATCCGACGCTGCGTCACAGGCTTTGCGGCATGACCCCGGCCAAGTTCCGCCCCCGCCTTGCCATCCGTGCGCTGATCCTGCACCGGGACCGGCTTTTGCTGGTCAACGCCTATCCCGGTGCCCGCCTCGGCCTCTGGTGCGCCCCCGGCGGCGGGTGTGAGGCGGGACAATCGCTGCCCGAAAACCTGATCCGCGAAGTGCATGAGGAAACCGGCCTGACCGTCACCGTCGGCCGCCCCGCCCTGGTGAACGAATTCCACGACCCCGACACCGGCTTTCACCAGATCGACCTCTTCTTCCGCTGCACCCTCACCGACGGCACCCTTGACCCGACCTGGACCGACCCCGAAGGCGTCGTCACCACCCGCCGCTTCTTCACCCGGCCCGAGCTTGCCTCCGGCAGCGTCAGCTTCAAGCCCGACAGCCTGCCCGCCATCGCCTGGGGCAGCCATGCCGCCCACTATGACGCGCTTGAGATGATCCTGAAATGAGCCGCGCTTTCGTCAACGAAGACGCCGGGCGCGACCGCCCCGACCTGCCGGAACGCCCCGTTCCGCCCGGTCCGAACCCGGTCACCCCGCGCGGCCTTGCCTTGCTGAAGGCGCAACTCCTTGCCCGCCAGGCCGCGCTTCTGGCCCTCAGATCCCGCCCCGACCGCCTTGACACGCTCCCCGAAGCGGCTGCCCAGCGGGACATCCGCTGGCTTGAGGCCCGCCTCAAGGCCGCCATCCTGATCGACCCCTCCGCCCATGACCTGACCGAGGTCGCCTTCGGCCTTGCCGTCACCGTCGCCGACACCCACGGCCATGAGACGACCTATCAGATCACTGGCGAGGACGAGGCCGACGCCCCCCGCCACCGCATCTCGCTCACCTCCCCGCTTGCCCGCGCGCTTCTGGGGGCGGGGGTCGGTGATGTGGTGACATGGCAACGTCCGAACGGCGCGGTTCAGCTTGAGATCATCAGGATTGCCCATGCGGATCAGTGAGCTTCTTCCCTCGGAAACCGCCCTCGTCGCGCAGTTCTATCGTGAGGCGCCCGACTACTGGCTCCTCGCCGAGGGGCGGCTGAACCCCGGCGACAAGGCTTCGGACTTCTTCACCGACGCGCCCCCGAATTGCGACCCCGCCGCCAGCGACCGCCTTGGCCTTTTCGTCGACAGCCGCCTTTCCGGCGTGGCCGAGGTTTCCTATGGCTTCCCCACATCCAGTGACGCCTATCTCGGCCTCATGCTCATCGGCCCCTGGGCTCAAGGGCGCGGCCATGGCCGCAGCTTCGTCGCCCATGCCGAAACCCTTGCGCGCAAGCGCCATGCCGCCCGCCTCTATCTCGCCGTGCTTGACGCCAACCCCCGTGGCCGCGCCTTCTGGCTGCGCGAGGGGTTCCGGCCCACTGGAAAGCGGGTGCAGGACAAGACCACCGGTCACTGGCTGGAGCGTCTGGTCAAACCCTTGTAGGGCAGGCTTGCCAGCGCCACGCCGCCCAGGACCAGCACGCTCGCCAGCCAGAACCGTACCCCCGGCAGTTCCGCCAGCAACGCCGCACCGCCCAGCGCCGCCAGAATGGGCACGGTCAGCTGCGCCACAGCCGCGCGCGCCGCCCCCAGCCGGGGCAGGATGGCGTACCAAAGCGAATAGCCAAGGCCAGAGGTGACAGCGCCCGAAAGGACAGCCAGTGCGATACCCGAGGCAAGATTGCTGTTTTCCTCACCCTCCAGCATGAAGTCGATGAACGACAGCTGACCAAACAGCAGCAGCATCACTGGCACCGCCAGAAGGAAATTGACCGCCGTCGCCGTCTGGGCGTCCCGCTGCCCGCGCCCGGCCAGGGAATAGGCACCCCAGCCCACACCCGCGATCGCCATCATCAGCATCGCTCCCCAAAGATGTGCGACCTGCATCGCCGGGGCCGCAAGAACGTAAAGCCCGCCCAGTGCCAGCCCCGCACCAAGCCAGCGGGGCGGGGGCACCGGCTCATGCAGCAACAGCGCGCCTGCGAACATCGTGACCTGCACCGAACCGAACAGCACCAGCGCCCCGGTCCCGGCATCAAGGTTCAGATAGGCCAGCGAAAACCCGACAAGATACAGGATCAACCCACCGACCCCGACCAAGATCGGCCAGCCCTGCGGCCAGATCACCTCGCGCCGCAGAAAAAGCCGCACGCCCAGTAGCAGCCCAAGCATCGCCGACCCGGACAAAAGCCGGACAACCGAGAAACTGGCCGGACCGATCCATTCCTGACCCACGGCCCAACGGTTCAGGACAGAGTTGGCCGCGAAGGCCAGCATTGTCAGGGCGGTCAACAGGAACAGGCGCATCCCCGCACACTGGACGCTCCCCGCCCAAAGGAAAAGGGGCGACCAGAAGGTCGCCCCTTTCAATTCGAACCCTGAAAGCTGGATCAGAAATCCATCCCGCCCATGCCGCCGCCGCCGCCCATGCCGCCACCGGCACCAGCGCCCGACTTGGGCTCGGGACGGTCGGCGATCATCGCTTCGGTGGTGATCAGCAGCGACGCGATCGAGGCTGCATCTTCCAGCGCCGTCCGGGTCACCTTGGCCGGGTCGATCACGCCGAACGCGAACATGTCGCCATATTCCTCGGTCTGCGCGTTGAAGCCGAAGTTCTTGTCGTTGCTTTCGCGGATCTTGCCCGCGACGACAGCCCCGTCCACACCGGCGTTTTCGGCGATCTGCCGCAGCGGAGCTTCCAGCGCGCGGCGGACGATGGCGATGCCCGCGTCCTGGTCGCTGTTGGCACCCTTGAGACCGTCAAGCCCCTTGGCCGCCTGCACCAGTGCCACGCCACCGCCGACGATGACACCTTCCTGCACGGCCGCGCGGGTCGCGTTCAGCGCGTCGTCGACGCGGTCCTTGCGCTCTTTCACTTCGACTTCGGTCATGCCGCCGACACGGATGACGGCAACGCCGCCGGCCAGCTTGGCCACCCGCTCCTGCAGCTTTTCCTTGTCGTAGTCAGAGGTGGTTTCCTCGATCTGCGCACGGATCTGGGAAACCCGGGCTTCGATCTCGGCTTTCACGCCTGCGCCGTCGATGATCGTGGTGTCATCCTTCTTGATGATGACCTTCTTGGCGCTGCCCAGCATGTCGAGGCCGACATTCTCCAGCTTCATGCCCAGATCGTCGCTGATCACCTGACCACCGGTCAGAATGGCGATGTCCTGCAGCATGGCCTTGCGACGGTCGCCAAAGCCCGGAGCCTTGACGGCAGCGATCTTCAGACCGCCGCGCAGCTTGTTGACGACCAGCGTGGCCAGGGCCTCGCCTTCGACGTCTTCGGCCACGATGATCAGCGGACGCTGCGACTGGATCACGGCTTCCAGCAGCGGAACCATCGGCTGCAGCGACGACAGTTTCTTTTCGTGCAGCAGGATGTAGGCATCCTCCAGCTCGGCAATCATCTTGTCGGCGTTGGTCACGAAGTAGGGCGACAGGTAGCCACGGTCGAACTGCATGCCTTCGACGACGGTGGTTTCCGTCTCCAGGCCCTTGTTCTCTTCGACGGTGATCACACCCTCATTGCCGACCTTCTGCATCGCGTCAGCGATCTGGCGGCCGATTTCCGATTCGCCGTTGGCCGAAATCGTGCCAACCTGCGCGACTTCCGCGCTGTCTTTCACAGGGCGTGCCATCGCCTTGATCGCCGCGACGACATTGGTCGTGGCCAGGTCGATGCCGCGCTTCAGGTCCATCGGGTTCATGCCGGCGGCAACCGCCTTCATGCCTTCCTTGATGATGGCCTGCGCCAGCACGGTCGCGGTGGTGGTGCCGTCGCCGGCCTCATCGTTGGTGCGGGAAGCGACTTCCTTCACCATCTGCGCGCCCATGTTCTCGAACTTGTCGGCCAGCTCGATTTCCTTGGCGACCGTCACACCGTCCTTGGTGATCCGGGGCGCACCAAAGGACTTGTCGAGGATGACATTGCGGCCTTTCGGGCCCAGCGTCACCTTGACGGCATCGGCAAGGATGTTGACGCCGCGCAGCAGGCGGTCACGGGCATCGGTGTTGAACTTTACGTCTTTTGCAGCCATTTTGATAGCTCCTAGAATGGGTTACGGGAAAGTCGCAGGCCAGGCTTCAGCCCGGCACCCGTCAGGAAATGATCCCGAGGATGTCGCTTTCCTTCATGATCAGCAGGTCTTCGCCGTCCAGCTTGACCTCGGTGCCCGACCACTTGCCGAACAGGATCTTGTCGCCGGCCTTGACGGACGGCGCGATCAGCTCGCCCGAATCCTTGCGGGCACCTTCACCGACCGAAATGATCTCGCCCTCGGCGGGCTTTTCCTTGGCGGTATCGGGAATGATCAGACCGCCCTTGGTCTTGTCGTCGCCTTCGATGCGGCGAACCAGAACGCGGTCATGGAGTGGTTTGAAAGCCATCTGGGGTACTCCCTTGAGTTTCCAGGTTTGATCTGGGTTGGCACTCAGAGGACCCAAGTGCTAACGAGGCCTGAGGTAGGTGATGCC
Source organism: Rhodobacterales bacterium (assembly GCA_031409795.1). Classification (GTDB taxonomy): domain Bacteria; phylum Pseudomonadota; class Alphaproteobacteria; order Rhodobacterales; family Rhodobacteraceae; genus Tabrizicola. The sequence continues at coordinate 27,097 of JANNXX010000016.1, read as the reverse complement.
CTTGCCCAAGTCAACACCCGTGTCCACATCCGCCCGGCAATTTGCATTGCCTTTTGGACCGCGACAGGCACGATGCGCCAGACCCGCTTTCCCATCCGCACAAAGGCTCGCATGACCCGCCTTCTCAGCCTTCTCGCCCTGGTGTTTTCCGTCCTTTCCGCGCCTGCCTCCGCGCGCTGTGCCGGCCGGAACCTGTTCGACACGATGGACCCCGACCGCCTTGCCGCGATCACCGCCGCCGCCGATGCCGTGCCCTTCGCGCGCGGCAACCACTGGCGCGCAACCCGGGGGGACGAGGTGATCACCCTCATCGGAACCTACCATTTCGACGACCCCCGACACGCCGCCACCCTTGCCGCGATCACCCCGAACCTCGCCGCCGCCACGACCGTGCTGGTCGAAGCCGGACCCGAAGAGGAAAAGGCGCTTCTAGATCTCATCGCCCGCGATCCCGGCAGGATGATGATCATGGACGGCCCGTCGCTGCTTGAACGCCTGCCCCCCGACACCTGGGAGCAACTCAGCACGGCGCTTGCCGCCCGTGGTGTGCCCGGTTTCATGGCGGCCAAACTTCAGCCCTGGTATGTGGCTGTCATGCTGTCCATTCCGCCCTGCGCGATCGCCGAGATGTCGGATCCCAAGGGCCTTGACGGGCTGGTGATCGACGCGGCCACCGCTGCCGGCGTCCCGATCCGCGGGCTGGAGCCTTTCGACACGGTCTTCTCCATCTTCGACGCGCTGTCCGAGACCGAGATGGTGGCAATGATCGAATCGACCCTGGCAATCGAGGATCAGGCCGAGGATTACTCCGCCACCCTGGCCGACAGCTACTTTGCCGGGACCAGCCGGATGATCTGGGAATACATGCGCGACGAAAGCCACAGCCTTCCGGGCTACACGCCCGAACGGATCGACGCCGAATTTGCCCGGATGGAAGAGCTGATGATGTCGGCGCGCAATCGCGCCTGGATCCCGGTCCTGACCGGTGCGGCCTCGGACGGCCCGGTCTTTGCCGCATTCGGCGCGTTGCACCTGTCCGGCAGCGAAGGCGTTCTTGCGCTTTTGCAGAACGCAGGCTTCGATATCGAGCCGCTGAACCTGCCCTGATCTCCCCGGCCAGGCGCTCTGTCTGACGTTTCCTGCCTTGTCTATTTTCTAAGCGACGGCTAACTTTTTGGCATCGGGGATACGGGAAGCGCTCAATGCAGACTATCCCTGTTTCCAGACATCTCTTTGGCATCCTTTGCGTCATCGGCGCCACCGTCGCCTGGAGCACGTTCGGGTTCTTTACCCTCAGCGTCTCGGTCGATACGCCGACCGTTCTGTTCTGGCGCGGTATTTTCGGGGTGCTCAGCCTGCTCTTGTTGCTGGTACTTCGTGAAGGGCTTGCCGGGCTGTCCGGGTTTGGCAGGCTTGGGCGGGCGGGATGGGCCTTTGCCGCCTGCGGGGGGCTCGCGGGTCTGACCACCATCATGGCGCTGCGCGAAACCTCGGTCACCCATGTCGCCGTCATCTTTGCCATGGCCCCGTTCTTTGCAGCGGCCCTTGGCTGGCTTTTCCTCAAGGAACGCCCCAGCCGATCGGCCGTCATCGCAAGCGGTGTCGCGCTGATTGGCGCTGTGGCCATGGTTGGCCTGGGCGGGGAAGGGACGCTGTACGGTGATGCTCTCGCCTTAGTCTCGGTGATCGCGTATTCCGGGCTCATCGTCATCTCAAAAAGCAATCCCGGCATCCCGAGCCTGCCAGCCTCCGTGCTTTCGGTGTTGGTCACGACCGTGGCCGCCGTCCCGTTCGTGGCCGAATTTTCGATTCCCTATGCCGACCTGCCGATGCTGGCCGCGTTCGGCATCGTCAACTCGGCCCTTGCCATCCTGTTGTTCATGATCGGCGCAAGGCATCTGCCCGCCATCCAGACCGCCCTGATCGGCGCGCTGGAAACACCGCTTGCGCCGTTCTGGGTCTGGCTGGCCTTTGGCATTGTACCCGGCCTTCTGACCATGGTCGGCGGGGCCATCGTTGTCGGCGCTGTCGTCTGGTATATCGTCCAGGACACCAAACCAGCGGGCCACTGATCCTGCGTCGTCTTCGGCACGGCGCGTGACAGGCCTTGCCCGTGGCGCAGCGGCCAAGATCGGGGGCCAAGATCGGGGGCCAGAATCGGGGGCCAGAATCGGGGGCCATGACAAGCCCGATACCGCCCCCTATACAAAGCGAAAGCCCCATCCCGCAGGCGTATCAATGACCATTCTCGTCCTGGGCCAGATATCCCGCAGCTGCCCTTCTGTCCGTTCGGCCAGCGACCGGCTCCGGGACCGGACCCACCTGGGCAGCTTGTCGAGAGTTTCGGGCCTTCGTCAGGCCGAAGGTGCGACCGCGCGAAAGCTGCCGCTGTGATCCTCCCCGGACGGCTCGCGCGTCTGACCATCCTCGACCTTGGCCTGTTCGAGGTGCGGGGCGGCGAACGCATCATCGGCATCCCCGCCTATCTTCTGGAAACCGACCGTGGCACCCGCATCCTCTTCGACACCGGCTTCCCCCCCGCCTATGCCACCGACCCCGCCATCGCCAGCCGCGACGGCCTGACCGGCTTTGGCCGGCTCCTCGACTTCGGCCCCGACCAGACCGCCGAAGGCGCGCTTGCCCGGCTCGGTCTGCGCCCGCAGGACGTTGACCTCGTCATCCTCTCCCACGGCCATATCGACCATGTCGGCTCCCTGCCGCTGTTCACCCTGGCCCCGATCCTGATGACCGCCACAGAACGCGCCGACCCGGCTCCCGCCTACTTCGGCAAGACCCGCCCGATGGACTGGCCAGATGCCACCTACCACCTGATCGACACAGACACCCCGGTCTGCGACGGCCTGACCCTGATCCCGACACCCGGCCACACCCCCGGCCACCTGTCCGCGCTCCTCGACCTGCCCGAAACCGGCCGCGTGATCCTGGCCGCCGACGCGATCAACCGGGCCTCTGAGCCCGCCGAAGGCTTTGCCGACGCCCAGGACCCGCGCGCCGCGAAAGCGTCGGCCGACCGCCTTCTGTCCCTTGCCCCGGATGCCCGGCTGATCTGGGGCCACGACCCCGCGCAATGGCCGACCCTGCACAAGGCCCCGGACGTCTACACCTGACGATCCGCTCATCCGCCCCTCGCAGGTCGTCTTCGCTGCCCCAAGCGATGAAAGCCCGCAAGGGCTTGATGAGCGGTCGGTCAAGGCTGCCCGTAAACCCCGCGCCGATGCCCGATGGCAACGCCCAGCACCGTCACGATCTCATCCCGGATATCGACCAGGATCCGATAGTCCCTGACTCGGTACCGCCAGAGCCTGGCAAACCGCGGCCCCTGCAGCGCGTCCCCCAACTGCTGGGGATCGTCCAGCGCGGCCACGCGGGTGCTCAGGAAATCGCGAACCCGCCGCCGAACCTGGGGGTCCAGAAGCCGCATCGGCTTCTGGACCGTCGCGGCATACTCGATCGTCCATTTCACGCCGGAATTCCTCGGCCGAGATCACCTTCTCATCACCGCTGGCAATCCGCTCCAGCACGGCCTCGGCCATGTAGAGGTCTTCCGTGTCCTCGATCTTCTCAAGCAAAGCCGCGCGGACGTAACAGGTCTTGCTGCGCCCGGTCGCCTAGGCCAGCGCCTCCAGACGTTGTTCAAGGTCTTCCGGCAATCTGACCGACAGCATCGCGCACCTCTCTGTCATACACGTCATACATGCAGGACACGCTCCCACCAAGCGCAAGCCCGTCATCGGCCCCGTGACAAGACCGGTCCGGCCACCTATACACCGCGCGAAATCATCCCTGAAGGTTCCTGTCCATGACCACGCTCGTCTTCGGCCACAAATCCCCCGACACCGATGCCACGCTTTCCGCCATCGTCTGGGCCTGGTATCTTACCAGCCACCGCAATACCCCGGCCGAACCGCGCCTTCTGGGCGAACCCAACACCGAAGCCGCATTCGTCCTGAAACACTGGGGCTTTCCGAAGCCGCCGATCATCGCCGATGTCGAGCCCGGTCAGGACGTGATGATCGTCGACACCAACAACCCCGCCGAACTGCCCCCTTCGATCAACGACGCCAACATCAAGGCGATCATCGACCATCACATGCTGGTCGGCGGTCTGCGCACCAAGACCCCGATCACCATCGTCATGCGCCCCCTCGCCTGCACCGCCACCGTGATGCACGACATCATGGGCGCCGACGTCGCAGGCCTACCGCGCGAGATCAAGGGGGCCATGCTCTCCTGCATCCTCTCCGACACGCTGGAATTCCGCTCGCCCACCACGACCGACCATGACAAGGCCGTGGCCGAGAAACTGGCCGCAGACCTTGGCGTCTCGATCCCCGACCTCGCCGCGCAGATGTTCGAAGCGAAATCCGACGTCTCGGCCTTCTCCGACGCCGAACTTCTGCGGATGGACAGCAAGGAATACACCGTCGCCGGGAAAGAGCTTCGCGTCAGCGTGCTGGAGACCACCGCCCCGCAGGTGATCCTCGACCGCAAGGCCAGCCTGATGCGCGCGATGGAGGGCGTCGCGACAGAGGACGGGGCCGATCAGGTCCTGCTTTTCGTCGTCGACATCCTGCGCGAAGAGGCCACCCTCCTCGTCCCGAACGACCTCGTTCGCCAACTGGCCGAGGCCTCGTTCGGTGCAAAGGTCACCGGTGACACGGTCGTCCTTCCGGGTATCATGAGCCGCAAGAAGCAGATCATTCCGGCGCTGAAGCTTTGAAATCCGGGGCAGGCGCCGGACATTTCGGCCAGACGCCTGCCAGACGCCTGCCAGACACATGCCAGACGCTTAATCTTTCGGTAATCTAGGCCCGACCCGCCGCAGAAAGGCCCCCGGAAATGACCGAGATCATCCACTCTCTTGCCGACCTCAATGGCCGCTACGATGCCGTTTTCTGCGACCTCTGGGGGTGCCTGCACAACGGCAAGACCGCCTTTCCGGCCGCTGTCGCTGCCCTGCAGGGGTATCGCAGGACGGGTGGCAAGGTCGTCCTGCTGACCAATGCCCCTCGCCCGAAATCCAGCGTTGTCAAACAGTTGCAGGGGCTAAAGGTTCCCCGTGACGCCTGGGACATCGTCGTCACCTCCGGCGATGCAGCGCAGATGGGGATGCTCTCGGGTGCCATAGGCCAGATGGTCCACCACATCGGCGCGCCGAAGGATGAGGTTTTCTTCACCGATTTCGCCGAGGATCTGGCGGAATACGCCCTGACCCAGCCCGTCATCCACCGGGTCGCCCTTGAAGAAGCGCAAGGCATCGTCTGCACCGGCCTGAAGGACGACATGGTTGAGACACCAGAAGACTACCGCGCCGCCCTCCTGATGGGCAAAACCCTTGGCCTGCCCATGCTGTGCGCCAACCCCGACATCGTCGTCGACCTTGGCGACAAGCGGCTTTACTGCGCCGGGGCGCTGGCCCAGGCCTACGAACAGATGGGCGGCACCGCGCTTTATTTCGGCAAACCGCACCCGCCGATCTACGACCTCGCCCGCCGCCGCCTGACTGAAAGCGGCGTCACCGATCCGCAGATCCTGTGCATCGGCGACGGGATCGCCACCGATATCCAGGGCGGCATGGGTGAGGGGCTGGATACCCTCTTCATCACCGGCGGCCTTGCGGAAAAAGAGTTCGGCCCTGACGCGGAAAACCCCGATGCGGGCCTCCTCGACGCCTGGCTGACATCGCAGCAGATGTCGCCGACCTTTGCCATGGGTCGCCTGCGCTGAAATTGCGCCTGTAACTTTCGTGCATCTGGCGGCGATTTTTTGAACAATTATTGCGCTTCCGATTGCGCCGCATTGCAGCATCTGGTAGCGTCCGGTGTGGAATCAAGGGATTCGGCAACCATGCTGGACAACATGCCCCGCGGCACGATCTGCATCGAAGACATCGAAATCGGCATGACCCGCCACCTGTCGAAAACCGTAACCGACCGGGATATCGAGCTTTTTGCCGAAGTCTCTACCGACCGCAACCCCGTCCACCTGGATGAATCCTACGCCCGGGACACCATCTTCGCCGGCCGCATCGCCCATGGGATGCTGACCGCCGGTCTGATCTCTGCCGTGATCGGCGAACAGCTTCCCGGTCATGGCACGGTCTACCTTGGCCAGTCCCTGCGCTTCATGGCCCCCGTCCGCCCCGGCGACACCGTCCGCGCCGAGGTGACCGTGACCGCCATCGACCACGCCAAACGCCGGGTGACCCTTGAAACCCGGGCCGCAGTCGGTCAAACCGTGGTCCTGAAGGGCGAGGCGCTGGTTCTGGCGCCCAGCCGCAAGTTCGACTGACAGGGCCAACGGCCCTGAAAAGGGCGGGATGCTGCAACATTTCCAATGGCAGGGGCTTGATCCGTCCACCCGGGGCACTTCGGTCGCGATGGGCAACTTCGACGGCATCCACCGGGGCCACCGCTCGGTCATCGACCTTGCGCGCGGTCCCGGTCCCCTTGGCATCGTCACCTTCGAACCCCACCCCCGTCAGTTCTTCGCGCCCCACCTGCCGCCGTTCCGCCTGATGAACGCCGAGGCCCGCGCCAACCGCCTTGCCCGGCTGGGGGTGGAGCACCTGTTCCAGCTGCCCTTCGACGCCACCCTCGCAGGCCTGACGCCCGAAGACTTCGTCACCGAAGTCCTGCACGAAGGCCTCGGCATCGCCCATGTCGTCGTGGGGGCCGACTTCTGCTTTGGCAAGGGCCGCAAAGGCACTGCCGCTGACCTTGCAACCCTTTGCGCTGCAAAGGGAATCCGCATCACAGTCGCCCCCCTTGTCACTGACAAGGGCACCGAAATCTCCTCGACCCAGATCCGCAAATCCCTGACTGACGGCCGCCCCCGCGACGCTGCTGCCATGCTGGGCCACTGGCACCGCATCGAAGGCGAGGTTCTGCACGGCGAGAAACGCGGGCGCGAACTTGGTTACCCGACCGCCAACATGGCGATGGAGGGCCTGCACCTTCCCCGCTTCGGCGTCTATGCCGTGCTGGTCGACATCCTGACCGGACCGCAAAAGGGCCACTGCCACGGCGCCGCCAGCCTGGGCGTGCGGCCGATGTTCGGGCAGAACCGCCCGAACCTGGAAACCTTCCTTTTCGACTTCAAGGGTGACCTCTACGGCCAGCACCTTTCGGTCGCACTGGTCGATTTCCTGCGGCCAGAGCTGAAATTCGACGGCCTGCCCGCGCTTGTCACCCAGATGGGCGCTGACTGCGATCAGGCACGGGCGATCCTCTCTGCCCTTTGACCCCTTCCCTTTTCCGCGTCGCCAAAGCACCCTGCCAGAATGGAAAAACCTCGCCCCCGGTTCTGGGAAACCGTTCCACTTGCCAAGATGACCCCTGCGGAATGGGAGTCGCTCTGTGACGGCTGCGGCAAGTGCTGCCTGAACAAGCTGGAGTATGAAGACACCGGCGAGGTGGCCTATACCCGCGTTGCCTGCCGGCTTCTTGACGGCGACGCCTGCCGATGCATGGACTATCCCAACCGCCGGATGCACGTTCCGGAATGCGTGTTCCTGACGCCCAAGACCCTGCCCAAGGTCGCCTATTGGATGCCCTCGACTTGCGCCTACAAGCTGCTGTTCCAGAAGAAGAAGCTGCCGAACTGGCACCCGCTGGTCACCGGTGACCCCGACAGCACGCACAAGGCCGGCCAGTCGGTCCGTGGGATGACCGTCTCTGAAACCGTGATCCCGGAAGACGATTGGGAAGACTACCTGATCGAGGATACCCCCTGATGCACTTCGCTTCCGACAACACTTCTGGTGCGGCGCCCGAAGTCATGGCTGCGCTTCTGCGGGCCAATGCGGGCTACGACCGGTCCTATGGCGAGGATGCCGCGATGGCGCGGGTCACCGCCCTGATCCGTGATCTCTTCGAGGCGCCGACGGCTGTCGTCCATCTGGTGGCGACCGGCACGGCGGCGAATGCCCTAGCCATCGCCACCCACTGCCCACCCTGGGGCGCAGTCTTCTGCCATACCCACGCGCATGTCGCCGAAGACGAATGCAACGCGCCCGAGTTCTATTCCGGCGCCAAGCTGGTGCTGGTGGCGGGCGCGCAGGGCAAGATCACGCCGTCCACCCTGGCCGCGGCGCTGGCCCACACCGGTGAAGGCGGGGTGCATGGCGTCCAGCGCGGCATGCTGACGCTAACCAATGTGACCGAGGCCGGAACGGTCTATTCCGCCGCTGAAGTCGCAACCTTGACCGGGCTTGCGAAGGCCCATGACCTGCCCTGCCACCTGGACGGCGCGCGCTTTGCCAACGCCCTGGTTGCCACCGGCGCGACTCCGGCCGAGATGACCTGGAAGGCGGGCATCGACGTACTGTCGCTGGGTGGCACCAAGAATGGCTGCCTTGGCGTCGAGGCGGTGGTGCTGTTCGACCCGGCACGGGCCTGGGAGTTCGAGCTGCGCCGCAAGCGTGGCGGGCATCTGTTCTCCAAGCACCGCTTCCTTTCGGCGCAGTTGGAGGCCTGGCTGACCGATGGGCTCTGGCTGCGGCTGGCGGCCGGGGCCAATGCCATGGGCCAGCGGCTTGCGGCGGGTCTGCTGGCGCGCGGGGTCACCGTGCCGGACTCGCCGGCGAACATGCTCTTTCCCGATTGGCCCTCTGGCACGCATGCCCGGCTGGAGACCGCCGGCGCGGCCTACAACCGGATGCCCGCCCCCGAAGGCCGCGAACGGGCGCGGCTGGTGACCAGCTGGTCCACGACCAAGGCCGAGGTAGACCGCTTCCTGTCCGCAGTCTGATCCGCAGACGCGGCGTCTGCGGTGAAATTCTCTGCGCTGGCAGCGGTCCCGGTTTGCAACGCCCGGCCCCGGTGATAAGCGAAGGCACGTCACGAATCCGTCACCCGGAGAACCCATGCCCGCCGTCACCGAACCGAAGCTGATCGCCGGAAACGCCAACCTTCCTCTGGCGAAATCCATCGCCCGGCGGATGTCGATGCACCGGGGGATGAGCGTCAGCCTCGTCGAGGCGCGGGTGGAACGCTTCAATGACCAGGAGATCTTCGTCGAGGTTTTCGAAAACGTCCGGGGCGAGGACATGTATGTCATCCAGCCGACCTCGAACCCGGCGAATGACAACCTGATGGAGCTTCTCATCATGGTGGACGCGCTGCGCCGGTCCTCGGCCAGCCGGATCACCGCCGTGATCCCCTATTTCGGCTATGCAAGGCAGGACCGCCGCGCCAAGGCCCGCACGCCGATCACCGCAAAGCTGGTCGCCAACATGATCGCCGAGGCCGGGGTAGACCGGGTGCTGACGCTTGACCTGCACGCCGCCCAGATCCAGGGCTTCTTCGACATTCCGGTCGACAACCTGTACGCGGCCCCGGTCTTTGCCCTGGATATCGAACACAATTTCAAGGGCCAGATGGGCGACCTGATGGTCGTCTCGCCCGACGTGGGCGGCGTGGCCCGCGCGCGTGAACTGGCGCAGCGGATCGGCGCGCCCCTGGCCATCGTCGACAAGCGGCGCGAAAAGGCCGGCGAAGTCGCCGAGATGACGGTGATCGGCGACGTGCGGGGCCGCAAATGCATCATCGTCGATGACATCTGCGACACCGCCGGGACGCTGTGCAAGGCGGCCGAGACGCTGATGGAAGCCGGCGCGACCGAGGTTCACAGCTACATCACCCATGGCGTCCTGTCGGGCCCGGCGGTCGAGCGGGTCGCGAAATCGGTGATGAAGTCGCTGGTCATTACCGATTCCATCGAGCCGGGGGAAAAGGTCCGCTCTGCGAAGAACATCCGCATCGTCCCGACGGCGCCGATGTTCGCCCAGGCGATCCTGAACATCTGGGGCGGGATGTCGGTCTCCAGCCTGTTCGAGACAGATACCCTGGTGCCGATCTACGAAGGTCTTTACCAGCGCAGCTGATTTTCCCGCTTTCGGTGAAATCCGGCCCATTTTACGCCGCAATATGCCGCCATCTGAACCATTGTTGAAGCTACATGGTGATTCATGCGCAGCATGGCGGCAAACTCCCGATCCACGACTGGCTTGTTCCTGCGCCGGCACGCGTTTCTGGCCGGCCTGATCACCGTCTACGGGGCACTGGCCTACTGGCTCAGCCTCTCGCATGAAGTGGTCATCGGCGACGAGAAGGTGGCGACACTTGTGCGCAGCTACGTCATCAAGGTCCCGCAGATGGTGTTCTTCATCCTGTTCTTCCGGTTGATCCAGCTGACCTACTTTGACCGCGTTGCCGACCGTTTCGGTGTTCTCAAACGCGAGGTCGCCAGCTTTGTTTCCGACCGGGAGCGGATGATCGGCAGCCTGCTGACCGTGCTGCTGATGTCGTTGATGCTGGTCTCGTTCGCCCAGATCAAGAACCTGATCCCGACACTGAATCCATTCAGCTGGGATGTGGCTTTCATGCAGATCGACAAGGCGCTGCATTTCGGCGTGCTTCCGCATGAACCGCTTCTGGCGCTGTTCGGATTCGACCTGGGGTTGACCCTTTTCACCGGCATCTACAATGCCTGGCTGTTCCTGATGTATTTCTCGCTTCTGATCGCCTGCTTCATGCGCTCTGCCAGCGCCACGCGGATGCAGTTCCTGATCGCCTTCGTGCTGACCTGGGCGATTGGCGGCAATCTGGTGGCGGGCGTCTTTTCGTCGGCCGGGCCGGTGTACTACAGCCATCTCGGCTTTGGCGACGCTTACGACGGCTTGCTTGCCCATCTTCACGACCATGCCGCTGCCGGCGGGCTGTCCGTGGTCGAGACGCAGTCCCTGCTCTGGCAATTCTACGCGCTGCAGCCAAGCGTCAATGCCATCTCGGCCTTCCCCAGCATGCATGTCGCCTCGTCTGTCCTGATGGCGCTGTTTGCCTTCCGGCATTCGCGCTGGATGGGCAGAACCGCGACGGTCTTCGCAGGGGCCGTCATGATCGGATCGGTCCTGCTGGCGTGGCACTATGCGGTTGACGGCTACGCCGGAGCCGCCATTGCCATCCTGTGCTGGAAGGTCGCCGGCTGGCTTGTCCGTAGCGACGGCCTGTTTGCGGCGCCGGCCCACTGACCCGCGCTAAAGACCGGCCCAGTCCTCATCTTCCCAGCCGGGACCAATCGCCAGCCAATTTGCCCGGACCCGCGCAATCCGGGTGTCGCCCCAGGTCCGGAACAGAAGGTCGAACCCATACGGGGTCACGTTTTCGGCCAGGATATCAATGCGTGAATTCGTCATGTGGTCGACGTCCCACATCGTCAGTCCAACCGTCACCACCGGGTCCCCGATGAAGGCCGCCTTGAAGGCCTGCGCAAGCCGCACTTCGCGCGCGCCAGAGCCGTTCCACATCGGCCCCCCGTCCTGAACATCGTTGAACAGGACGCATTCGCCCTGGTCGACGCAAATCGCGCCGGCAAACCGCTTCATGTGACGCCACCCGTAAAGCCCACTCCCGGTTGCAGTCTTGCATGATTCGCTTACGGATTGCCTGTCCCAAAACGCAAAAGCCCCGGAAGATCCGGGGCTTTCAGAAACGTCAGAGGGCTTTGCCGGGATTAATGTCCCACCGCCGCACGCAGCGCCTGAAGGTCGGCCAAAGCCTTTTCGGCCGTGTCCTTGTCTGCACCGGCCGTGATCGAGGCCGAAGCATCCGCGATCAGCGTGTCCAGTGCCGCCGGGGTCAGACCGTCCAGCGACACCGCCAATTCGGCCAGAACCGAGACACCCGTGGCGCTGATTTCGGCGAAACCGCCGGTTACGGCGAAGGCCTTGGTGCCATCGGCAGCGACAACGCGCAGGATGCCGGGGCGCAGCGAGGTGATGGTGGCGGCATGCCCCTCCATCGCCGTCATGTCACCCATCGCGCCGGGGATCTGCACCTCGGTCGCCGGGAAGGACGCAAGGCGCCGCTCCGGGCTGACCAGGTCGAATTGCAGAGTGCCTGCCATCTTGACCCCTTACGCCGCTGCCGCGGCAAGCTTGGCCGCCTTGGCCTTCACGTCCTCGATGTCGCCGACCATGTAGAAGGCCGCTTCCGGCAGGTGGTCATACTCACCGGCAACCACCGCCTTGAACGAGGCAATCGTCTTCTCCAGCGGCACCTGCACGCCGGGGGACCCGGTGAACACCTGCGCCACGTCAAAGGGCTGCGACAGGAAACGCTGGATCTTCCGGGCGCGGGCCACGGTCAGCTTGTCCTCTTCCGAAAGTTCGTCCATGCCAAGGATCGCGATGATGTCCTGCAGCGACTTGTAGCGCTGCAGCATCCCCTGCACCGAACGCGCCACGTCGTAATGCTCTTGCCCCACGACCAGCGGGTCGAGGATGCGGGAGGTGGAGTCCAGCGGGTCCACCGCCGGATAGATCCCAAGCTCCGAAATCGCACGGCTAAGCACCGTCGTCGCGTCAAGGTGGGCGAAGGACGTGGCCGGTGCGGGGTCGGTCAGGTCATCGGCCGGAACGTAGATCGCCTGCACCGAGGTGATGGAGCCCGCCTTGGTCGAGGTGATGCGTTCCTGCAGCGCCCCCATGTCGGTCGCCAGCGTCGGCTGATAACCCACGGCAGAGGGGATACGGCCCAGCAGCGCCGACACTTCCGAACCCGCCTGGGTAAAGCGGAAGATGTTGTCGACGAAGAACAGCACGTCCGTCCCCGACTGGTCGCGGAACTGTTCCGCAATCGTCAGGCCGGTCAGCGCCACCCGGGCACGCGCGCCCGGCGGTTCGTTCATCTGGCCATAGACCAGCGCCACCTTGGACTTCGTCAGGTCGTCGATGTTGATGACGCCGGATTCGATGAATTCGTGGTAAAGGTCATTGCCTTCCCGCGTCCGCTCACCGACGCCGGCGAACACCGAGTAGCCCGAGTGCACCTTGGCGACGTTGTTGATCAGCTCCTGGATCAGCACCGTCTTGCCGACGCCGGCGCCGCCGAAAAGACCGATCTTCCCGCCGCGCGAATAGGGGGCCAGCAGATCGATGACCTTGATGCCGGTCACGAGGATCAGCGCATCGGTCGCCTGGTCGGCGAAGGACGGGGCGGGCTGGTGGATGGCGCGCTTTTCGGTGTGGGCCACCGGGCCCTTTTCGTCGATCGGCTCGCCGATGACGTTGATGATCCGGCCCAGCGTGCCGTCGCCGACGGGAACCGAGATCGGCGCGCCGAGGTCGCTGACCGGCGCACCGCGCACAAGGCCCTCGGTCGCATCCATCGCGATGGTGCGCACGGTGTTTTCGCCCAGGTGCTGCGCCACTTCCAGCACCAGCCGCTTGCCGTTGTTGGTGGTCTCAAGCGCGTTCAGGATCGCCGGAAGCGCGCCGTCGAACTGCACGTCCACGACCGCGCCGATGACCTGGGTCACCTTACCCGTAGCCTTGGATGGAGATTTTGCCATTGTCATGAGCCTCGTTTCATTCGGTTTCGGTCGGCCCTGGAACGGGCCCGTGTCTGGTGTTCAGCGGCGGTCAGGTGGCATCGAACCACCCGCCGCCAAGCGCAACGCGCCCGGTGACGCAATGGACGATGCGCCCTGGAAAGTAGCGCCGGTATTTCTGCCGGAACTGGTTCCGGATCTGTTGGAAGCTTTCATCGGCGCGGGCCTGGCCCTTGTGCAGCAGATGAAAGTCGATCGCATAGGACCGCCCGCCAAGGAACTCAGCCTGCAGACACAGGTCGGCCCCGTAATAATGAAAGCCGTGCAGGTCGTAAGAGGTCAGCACCGGCTTCAGCCGCCGCATCAGGATAAAGCTTTCGTCCAGCGTCTCCACCCGCGCCGGCACCTGGCCCAGCCGCCGGTCGGTGCCGAACACGTCGCTGATGTGCAGCGCCTGCGCGGTCACCGAATGGTTCAGCGGCCGCCACGGGCTGCCCGCCACACCGGCGACCAGCCATTGCGGGTCCGCCGCCTCCAGCGCCTCGATCCGGGCAACCAGATCGTCGTAGCCGCAATCGACCAGCTCCACGTCCTCGTGGCAGAAGATCACATAGCGGCCGCGCGCCTTGGGCCACATGTGCTTGTGCCAGTCATAGCCGTCGAACTGGTTGCCACCCCGGTTGTCCGCCGCCAGGAATTCGGCGTTTTCCGAGGTGAAGCCATGCGCTGCAAAACTGTCCAGAAGGCGGTCATAGACTGCCTGATCCCGCACCAGCGAGCAGACCGAGAACATAAGCGCGCTCTCGTCCCGGTTCTGCACATATGTCGGTTGCGGGGTCATGCGTTACAGGGCCTCGGCGCCCGAGATGATCTCGATCAGTTCCTTGGTGATCGCGGCCTGACGCGACCGGTTGTACTGGATCGTCAGCTTGTTGATCATGTCGCCGGCGTTGCGCGTCGCATTGTCCATCGCCGACATCCGCGCGCCCTGTTCGCTGGCGCCATTCTCAAGCAATGCCGTGAAGATCTGTGTCGCGACGGCGCGCGGCAGCAGATCGGCAAGGATTGCCTCTTCCGACGGTTCGTAATCGTAAAGTGCTGTCGCGCCCGCCGCTTCGAACTTGGCCGGGATCACCTGCAACATCGTAGGGATCTGGCTGATCACCGACTGGAAGCGGTTGTAGAAGATCGTGACCACATCCGCATCTCCGGCGTCGAAGGCTGCCGTGACCTGCCGGGCCACGCCTTGCGCATTGCCGTAGCCCACCCGCTTCACGTCGCTCAGGTCGACATGGCCGGTGAAGGCCTGCGCCCAGTCGCGCTTGAGCTGCTCGCGGCCCTTCTTGCCGACGGTCAGGATCTTGACCGTCTTGCCCGCCGCTACCAGCTCGGCCGCCCGCGCCCGGGCCAGCCGGACGATGGTCGAGTTGAAGCCGCCGCACAGGCCACGCTCAGAGGTCATCACCACCAGAAGATGCACCTGGTCCCGGCCGTTTCCGGCCAGAAGTTTTGGCGCGCCTTCGCCCGTGCCGACACCGGCGGCAAGTGCCGCCATGACCGCCGTCATCCGCTCGGCGAAAGGCCGGGCGGCTTCGGCGGCTTCCTGCGCGCGGCGCAGCTTGGCCGCTGCGACCATCTGCATCGCCTTCGTGATCTTGCGCGTGTTCTTGACGCTGCCGATCCGGTTCTTGAGGTCCTTTAGGCTGGGCATCTGCCTACTCCTTCAGGGCGCTCAGACGAAGTCTTTGGCGAAAGCGTCAAGCTGCGCGCGGATGGCCTTTTCAAGGTCACCGGCGACCTTGCGGTCGTTCTTGGTGATGTCCTCCAGAAGGGCTTTCCCGTTGGTGCGCAGATGCTTCAGCAAGGCGGCCTCGTACCGGCTCACGTCCTTGACCCCGACCTTGTCCAGATAGCCGCTGGTGCCGGCATAGATGATGCAGACGATCTCGGCGTTGGTCATCGGCGCATACTGGTTCTGCTTCATCAGCTCGGTCAGGCGCGCACCCCGGTTCAGCAGCGCCTGGGTCGAGGCGTCAAGGTCCGATCCGAACTGGGCGAAGGCCGCCATCTCGCGGTACTGCGCCAGCTCCAGCTTCACCTTGCCCGCGACCGACTTCATCGCGCTCGTCTGGGCGCTTGAGCCAACCCGCGACACCGACAGACCGGTGTTCACGGCGGGACGGACGCCCTGGTAGAACAGTTCCGTCTCCAGGAAGATCTGCCCGTCGGTGATCGAGATCACGTTCGTCGGGATATAGGCCGACACGTCGCCTGCCTGGGTCTCGATGATCGGCAAGGCGGTCAACGAACCCGAGCCGAAGTCGCTGTTCAGCTTGGCCGACCGCTCCAGAAGGCGCGAGTGCAGGTAGAACACGTCGCCCGGATAGGCCTCGCGTCCCGGCGGACGGCGCAGCAGAAGCGACATCTGGCGGTAGGCCACGGCCTGCTTCGACAGGTCATCATAGATGATCAGCGCGTGGCGGCCGTTGTCGCGGAAGAATTCCGCCATCGCGGTCGCCGAATAGGGTGCCAGGAACTGCATCGGTGCCGGGTCCGAAGCGGTGGCGGCCACGACGATCGTGTAGGCAATCGCCCCGGTCTCTTCCAGCTTCTTCACCAGCTGGGCGACGGTCGACCGCTTCTGCCCGATGGCGACATAGATGCAGTACAGCTTCTTCGATTCGTCCGTCCCAGCGGCCTCGTTATAGGCCTTCTGGTTCAGGATCGTGTCCAGTGCCACGGCGGTCTTGCCGGTCTGACGGTCACCGATGATCAGCTCGCGCTGGCCACGGCCAACCGGGATCATCGCGTCGATGGCTTTCAGGCCGGTCGCCATCGGTTCATGCACCGACTTGCGCGGGATGATGCCGGGGGCCTTCACGTCAGCGACGCGGCGTTCGGTGGCTGCGATCGGGCCCTTGCCGTCGATCGGGTTGCCCAGACCGTCAACCACCCGGCCCAGAAGCGCATTGCCAGCCGGCACGTCCACGATGGACTTGGTGCGTTTGACGGTGTCGCCTTCCTTGATGTCCTGGTCGGACCCGAAGATCACGATGCCGACGTTGTCGACTTCCAGGTTCAGCGCCATCCCGCGGATGCCGCCGGGAAACTCCACCATCTCACCGGCCTGCACGTTGTCCAGGCCGTGGACGCGGGCGATCCCGTCCCCGACCGACAGCACGCGGCCAACTTCGGCCACTTCGGCGTCCTTGCCGAAATTCTTGATCTGCTCTTTGAGGATCGCGGAGATCTCGGCAGCTTGAATTCCCATCACCCAACCTCTTTCATTGCATTCTGAAGTGCTGCGAGCTTCGCCTTGACCGACGTGTCGATCATGGTCGAGCCGAGCTTGACGACAAGACCGCCGATGAGGCTTTCATCAACGGTGGTTTTCAGTTTCACGGTCTTGCCGACGCGGGCTTTCAGCGTCTCGGCAAGCTTTTTCGATTGGGCGGCCGTCAGCGCGCGGGCGGCGGTCACCTCGGCGGTCACCTCGCCCTTTTCGACGGCGATCTGGTCGGCAAGGTTCGCCAGGAACTGCGGCAGCACGAACAGGCGGCGCTTTTCCGACATCAGTGCCAGCGTATGCGCGGTCAGTATGTTCAGCCCAAGCCTGGCGCCGATGGCGGCGATGACCCGGCCCTGATCCTCGCGGCTGATCACCGGCGAGGCGATCACGGCGCGCAGGTCGGCGCCGGCGGCAAGGGTTTCGGACAGCGCGGCGGTATCGGCTTCCAGCGCCTTCAGGGCGCCGGCGTCCTTCGCCAGTTCAAACAGGGCTGTCGCATAGCGCTTGGCGATGCCGAGTGAGATCGAAGCCGGTTCTGACACGTCATCCCTTCCGTTGTCTCTTGGGCGCAGATCGGGACCGATCGGGCCACTCTTCAACAGGCGCGCCAAGAGCCCTTGCAGCGCGCATGCCTGTCCGTCGGGCGGTCCTTAGCAGAGGCGTTCCTACCCCGCAACCGGGTTGCTCGCCCTTTCGTGAAGGTTGCTTGCGCAAACATCAGGGCAATTCGTCGCGCGACGAAGGATGCGGCGAAACCGGGCCATTTTGCGCCCCGTCTATCCCCCGTCTGCCCTCCATCTACCCCACGTCTGCGCCCGATCCGCGCCCGATCCGCGCCCGATCAGCACGGGTTCATCGCCGGTTCATTGCCGGCTCCGGCGCCCCCGTGCCCACGCCCCCCAGCGCCTTCAGCGGCTTTCGCACGACCGCCCCCAGCCCGCCACGCGTCGGCGCGTAGACCTGCTTGGAGGCCTCGACCATCAGCACCCCGCCGACCAGCCAGGGGATCCGGCGGCCGACCGCTTCCCAGTAATCCGCCGTCCGCAGCCAGAACCGCGTCTCGGCCGGCGGGGCGAACAGCACCGACTGGCTGCGTTCCGGCGTAAAGCCGTGGCGGCGCAGTTGCGCCTCAAGCTGCGCCGCCGAATAGGGGCGGCCAAAGCCGAAGGGCGTCGCATCGCTGCGCGCCCAAAGACCCGACCGGTTCGGCACGATCGCCAGCACCCGCCCGCCGGGGGCCAGCACCCGCCCCGCCTCTTCCAGCACCGCCGAGGGGTTCTCGGACGTCTCCAGCCCGTGCATCAAGACCAGCCGGTCCACCAGCCCCGTCGGCAGGGGCCAGGCCGTGTCCTCGCACAGGACGCTCACGTTCTCCAGCCCGGCAGGCCAGGGCATCACCCCCTGCGGGCCGGGCATCAGCCCCACGACCCGCCGCGCCTCGGCCAGGTAGGGGCGCAGCAGCGGCACCGCAAAGCCGAAGCCCGCCACCGTCTGCCCCGGCCCCGGCGGCCAGTGCTTGACCACCTGGTCCCGGATCGCCCGCTGCGCCACGCGGCCAAGCTGGGTGCGGTAGTAGAAGTTTCGCAGGTCCAGCACATCAAGGTGCATTGCGGTCGGTCACTCTCCGGTCAATCCTGCGGTCATCATACCCCGGAAAGGCCCGAAGACCATGGCGCTTGAACTGCTGACCGTCCCCTGCCTTGCCGACAACTACGCCTACCTGATCCACGACGCGGACAGCGGCCAGACCGCGGTCGTCGATGTCCCGGACGCCGCACCCATCCTTGCCGCCCTTGAGGCGCGTGGCTGGGGCCTGTCTGACATCCTGATCACCCACCACCACGACGACCACATCCAGGGCGTCGACACCTTGCGTGCGGCGACCGGGGCCATGGTCCTTGGGGCCGCCGCCGACGCGAACCGCCTGCCCGCGCTGGACCTTGCGCTGGACGAGGGGACCAGCTTCAGCATCGGCGCGCATGGCGTCCGCGTGATCGACGTTCCGGGCCACACCGTCGGCCATATCGCCTTTTACTTCCCCGACAGCGGGTTTGCCTTCACCGCCGACAGCCTGATGTCGGGCGGCTGCGGGCGGCTTTTCGAAGGCACGCCGGCGCAGATGCACGCCAGCCTCGCGAAACTCGCCGCCCTGCCGCCCGGGACCCTGATCTGCTCGGGTCACGAATACACCGCGTCCAACCTGCGTTTCGCGCTGACCCTTGAACCGGACAACGCGGCGCTTATCTCTCGCATCTCCGGGGTCGCGACGCTGCGCGCCCAGGGCCGCCCCACCGTTCCGGTTCCGCTTGCGACAGAGCTGGCCACCAACCCCTACCTGCGGGCCCACCTGCCCGCACTCAAGGCTGCGGTCGACTTGCCCGATGCCGACGACGTCACGGTTTTCGCCGAAATTCGTGCCAGAAAAGACAAGTTCTGAGTCTACCATATCACAATTGGCGTGAGGACCGGGGGGAAACCCCAAAATATGGAAGATTGCGCTTGAAGTGCGGCGCGGAAAACCGATCTTTAAACTTATGAGGCCACGGTTGGATCAGGCCCCTCGCCCCCTCCAGCCCGCAGGAACAGGAGCACGCATCGTGCCATCGTTTTCGACAACGCTCGAACAAGCCATCCACTCCGCGCTGGCGCTGGCGAATTCGCGCCGCCACGAACTGGCGACGCTTGAGCATCTTCTTCTGTCGCTGATCGACGAACCCGACGCCGCGCGGGTGATGAAGGCCTGCGCCGTCGATCTTGACGACCTGCGCAAGACCCTGACCGATTTCATCGACGATGACCTTTCCACCCTGGTCACCGATGTCGAAGGGTCAGAGGCTGTCCCCACTGCCGCCTTCCAGCGTGTCATCCAGCGCGCCGCGATCCATGTGCAGTCCTCGGGCCGCACCGAAGTGACGGGCGCGAACGTTCTGGTCGCGATTTTCGCCGAACGCGAATCGAACGCGGCCTACTTCCTGCAGGAACAGGACATGACCCGTTATGACGCGGTCAACTTCATCGCCCACGGCGTTGCCAAGGATCCTTCCTACGGCGAACCCCGCCCCGTGCAAGGGTCCGACGAACCGCAGGAAACCCCCAAGGCCGAAGCCGGAGAGGCGAAGGAATCCGCCCTTTCCAAATACTGCGTCGACTTGAACGTGAAGGCCCGCAAGGGCGACGTCGACCCCCTGATCGGGCGTGAACCAGAGGTGGAGCGGGCGATCCAGGTCCTTTGCCGCCGCCGCAAAAACAACCCGCTGCTGGTCGGCGATCCCGGCGTCGGCAAGACCGCGATTGCCGAAGGTCTGGCCCGCAAGATCGTCAACGGCGAGACGCCCGAAGTTCTGGCCAAGGCCACCATCTTCAGCCTCGACATGGGCGCGCTTCTGGCCGGCACCCGCTATCGCGGTGACTTCGAGGAACGCCTGAAGCAGGTCATGAAAGAGCTTGAGGATCACCCCGACGCGATCCTCTTCATCGACGAGATTCACACCGTCATCGGCGCGGGTGCCACCTCTGGCGGCGCGATGGATGCCTCGAACCTGCTGAAACCTGCCCTGCAGGGCGGCAAGCTGCGCTGCATGGGCTCGACCACCTACAAGGAATTCCGTCAGCACTTCGAAAAGGACCGCGCCCTTTCCCGCCGGTTCCAGAAGATCGACGTGAACGAACCTTCCGTGCCGGATGCGATCAAGATCCTGATGGGTCTGAAACCGCATTTCGAAGAACACCACGACCTGAAATACACCAACGACGCGATCAAGACGGCGGTGGAACTCGCCGCCCGCTACATCCACGACCGCAAACTGCCCGACTCTGCCATTGACGTGATCGACGAGGCGGGGGCGGCGCAGCATCTGGTGGTCGAGTCGAAACGCCGCAAATCCCTCGGCGTGAAAGAGATCGAGGCTGTCGTCGCCAAGATCGCCCGTATCCCGCCGAAATCGGTGTCGAAGGACGATGCCGAAACCCTGCGCGACCTGGAAAAAACCCTCAAGCGCGTGGTCTTCGGTCAGGACAAGGCGGTTGAGGCGTTGTGTTCCGCCATCAAGCTGGCCCGTGCGGGCCTGCGCGAGCCGGAAAAGCCGATCGGCAACTACCTTTTCGCCGGGCCCACGGGCGTCGGCAAGACCGAGGTGGCCAAGCAACTGGCCTCGTCGCTTGGTGTGGAACTCATCCGCTTCGACATGTCGGAATACATGGAAAAGCACGCCGTTTCCCGCCTGATCGGCGCGCCGCCCGGCTATGTCGGGTTTGATCAGGGCGGCATGCTGACCGATGGCGTCGACCAGCACCCGCATTGCGTCCTGCTGCTGGACGAAATGGAAAAGGCGCACCCGGATGTGTACAACATCCTGCTGCAGGTGATGGACCACGGGAAACTCACCGACCACAACGGCCGGACGGTGGATTTCCGCAACGTGATCCTGATCATGACCTCGAACGCCGGCGCGCGCGAGCAGTCGCAGGCCGCCATCGGCTTCGGACGCGAGCGGCGGACGGGTGAGGATACGGCGGCGATCGAACGGACCTTCACGCCCGAATTCCGCAACCGTCTGGACGCGGTGATCAACTTCGCCCCCCTTGGCCGCGAAGTCATCCTGCAGGTGGTGGAGAAGTTCGTCCTCCAGCTTGAGGCGCAGCTTCTGGACCGCAACGTCCATATCGAGCTTTCGCCCGAGGCTGCGCTCTGGCTGGGCGACAAGGGCTATGATGACAAGATGGGCGCGCGTCCGCTGGGCCGGGTGATCCAGGAATACATCAAGAAGCCGCTGGCCGAAGAGTTGCTGTTCGGCAAGCTGGTCAAGGGCGGCCTGGTCAAGGTCCAGGTCCGCGACGATGCCATCGTGCTAGAGATCGAAGAACCGGCAAAACCCGCCATCACCCGGGCCAAGCCGCCGCTCCTGACGGCAGAGTGACAGCAAAACCCCCGCTGCGGCGGGGGTTTTCCCTGGGGGACGCTCGTCGATGACTTCGTCACTCCTCGCGGGACTGCGACGAGAAGACGAAGCCGCAGGATGAGCCCAGGCCAAATCTTAAGAAATCCTGAATGTCCACGCGCAAGTCACTGAAATCATTGGCCTGAAGGATTTGTCCACAGTGGACAGCCTCAGACCACCGCCGCTCGGAACAGATGCCAGGTCGCGTGCCCCAGCAGCGGCAGCACCACCACCAGCCCCAGCAGCGCCGGCAGGGTGCCAAGCGCCAGGCCCAGCGCCACGATCAGCCCCCAGGCGGCGATCACCGCCGGGTTCTCGCGCGCCACCTTGACCGACGTCAGCACCGCGACCGGCAGGCTGACATCGCGGTCCAGCAGCAACGGGAACGACACCACCGTCATCGCCAGCACCGCAGCAGCCAGCACGAAGCCCGCAGCGGTACCGATGACCGCCATGGCCCATCCCGCCGGTGTGGTGGCCACGTCGCGCAAAAGCGCCGTCAGGCTGGCTGGCACCTCGGAGCCCAGTGTCATCGCATGGATCGCATCGGCGATCAGGATCCAGGCAAGGAAGATCACCCCGTTCATGGCGCTCAGCATCACGATGCGCGGAAACCGGGGCGACTTCAGCACATCGAACAGGGCAAGCCAGCTGACCGGCACCCCGGCCTCGCGCCTGCGGCTCATCTCGTACAGCCCCAGCGCCGCGACCGGCCCGATCAGGGCAAAGCCCGACAGCACCGGAAACAGAAGATGCGCAAGGTTGCCCTGCGCCGCCAGACCCAGAAGCACGGCGCCCATCAGCGGATACAGCAGGCAGGCGAACATCACGTCCGACCGCATTGCCGCCAGGTCGTCCCAGCCCTTTCGCAAGGCATCGCGCAGGTCCTGCATCACCAGGATGCGGGTTTCCGGGCGAATGTCCGGATCGGCCTCGGCAGCAGTGGCGACGGTCGTCGCGTATCCTGCCGCCGAACTGAAAGCGCCAAGCGTCCAGGACAGCGGGTTTCCGATGGTTTTCGGCATCAGGGATCCTCCGGTTCGGGGAACCTGCCGGGCCTTGCCGGGCGCCCGGTGGTCCCATTGGCAACAAGCGCATGCGTGGATCGTGAGGCAAAGCGTAGCACGGACCCGCCGATCCACCAAATCACGCTCGCGAAGGCAGATCTCTCTGGCACAGCGGCCCGGGCAAACTTGGCTGTGGCGACCAGCGCCCGTGCGGGATAGGCTAGACCTTCCGCGCCGGGAAAGGCCCACCATGCCCCTGCTTCAGCTGACCTATGCCTCGCGACCCTTCGGCTTTGACGACGCCATGCTGGCCGGCATCCTTCTTGACGCCCGGCGCTGCAACCCGCGCGACGGGATCACCGGCCTGTTGATCTGCCGCGCCGACCTTTACCTGCAGCTTCTGGAGGGGCCAGAGGCTGCGGTCGAGGCAACCTATCGGCGCATCGCAGTGGATGACCGCCACATGGACCTTGCGCTTTTGACCCGCCGTGCGGTCACGGACCGGCTGTTTCCGAACTGGGCGATGCGCGACGATCCCGCGCGCAGCTGGCTTTGGACCAAAGCCGAGGTTGACAACGGCGCCCTCACCCGCGCTTCGGAAGACGACATCCTGGCGGTCTTTCACCGGGTCGCCGAGGGCTGACGCCCTTGGCCCTTGCCTGATCCTTCGGGGGGAAGATGTCCCTTTCCGCAGATCAGCCGTTCTCGCGCAGCACCGCGCCCGCAAGGTAAAGCGAGCCGCAGATCAGCACGCGCGCCTCGGGCGAGGTCATGGCGATGGCCGCCAGCGCCTCGGCCACCGAAGCTGCGGTAACGGCCTCCATTCCGGCGGCGCGGGCGGCATCGCGGGTCACTTCGGCCGGCAGGGTGTTCTTCTCGTCGGGGATCGACACCGCGTGCAGGCGCCTGACCTGCCCGGCAAGCGGGGTCATGTAGCCAAGGACATCCTTGGTGTTCAGCATCCCGCAGATCAGATGCGTCGGGCGCGCAGGCATCCGCGCCAGGGTCGCCGCCACCGCCTCTGCCCCCGCCGGGTTGTGGCCACCGTCCAGCCAAAGCTCGACCTTCGGGGCCAGATCGACCAGCGGCCCATGGCTCAGGCGCTGCATCCGGGCCGGCCAGAAGGCGCGGGTGACGGCAGCCTCGCAGGCGGCCTCGTCGCGGCCAAGGAACCGCAGAGCGGCGATTGCGGCCCCGGCGTTCTGCACCTGATGCGGGCCAGGCAGGTTCGGCAAGGGCAGGTCCAGAAGCCCGGTCTCGTCCTGAAAGACCAGCCGTCCGCGTTCTTCGGACACCTGCCAGTGCTGTCCATAGGCCAGAACCTGGGCACCCAGCCGCGCGGCCTTTGCCTCGATCACGGTCAAGCCCTCGTTGGTCTGTGGCCCCACGATCACCGGCACGCCGCGCTTGAGGATCCCGGCCTTTTCCCCGGCGATGGCGGTCACCGTGTCGCCAAGGAAAGCCTGGTGGTCTAGGCTGACCGGGGTGATGATCGTCAGCCGGGGCCGGTCCACCACGTTCGTCGCGTCCAGCCTGCCGCCCAGGCCAACCTCAAGCAGCGTCCAGTCTGCCGCTGTGCGCTGAAAGGCCAGAAAGGCGGCGCAGGTGGTGATCTCGAAGAAGGTGATCTCGTCGGCACCGTTCGCGGTCACGCATTCATCCAGAAGTGCGGCCAGCGCGGGTTCGGAGATCAACTCTCCGGCAAGGCGGATGCGTTCGTGAAACCGTGCAAGGTGCGGCGAGGTATAGGCGTGGACCCGGCCCCCCCCCAATCCTTGAAACGGAGCCTCCAGCCCGGCGCGGATCATTGCCTGGGTGCTGCCTTTGCCATTGGTCCCGGCGATGTGGATCACCGGGGGCAGGCCGCGTTCGGGATGGCCAAGGGCAGCCAGCAGCCGCTCGACCCGAGCCAGGGTCAGGTCGATGACCTTGGGGTGCAGCGTCATCATCCGCTGCAGGATGACGTCCGACGCTGCGCTCACGCCTTGGCTTCCGCCGTTTCGGCGGGGGCCGGCAGATCGCCCTTGATGGCCGGAGGCAGCCCGGTCAGCAGTCGGATCAACGTGACAAGGTCGTCCTTCATCGCCTTTCTGTGCACCACGCGGTCCAGCATCCCGTGGTCCAGCAGATACTCCGCCCGCTGGAAGCCTTCCGGCAGCTTCTCGCGGATCGTCTGTTCGATCACCCGCGCTCCGGCAAAGCCGATCTGGGCGTTCGGTTCGGCGATCTGCACATCGCCAAGCATGGCATAGCTGGCCGTGACACCCCCGGTCGTCGGATGGGTCAGCACCACGATGTAGGGCAGGCCCGCCTCCTTCAGCATCTGCACCGCCACCGTCGTGCGCGGCATCTGCATCAGGGACAGCATCCCTTCCTGCATCCGGGCCCCGCCACTGGCGCTGAACAGCACCAACGGCCGCTTCAGTTTCACCGCCCGTTCCGCCGCCGCAATGATCGCGTTGCCGACAAACATGCCCATCGACCCGGCCATGAAGCTGAAGTCCTGCCCGGCGGCGATGATCGGTGTCCGGGCAATCTCGCCTTCGGCCACCAGCATCGCGTCACGCTCGCCGCTCGCCTTCTGCGCGGCCTTCACCCGGTCGGGGTATTTCTTCTGGTCGCGGAAATGCAGCGGGTCGGCCACCGGTTCGGGCACTTTCACCTCGGTGAAGATGCCGCCGTCGAACAGCGCCTCGAACCGTTCACGCGGGCTGATCGCCATGTGGTGATCGCAGTTGGAACAGACGTTCAGGTTGCCCGACAGCTCGCGGTGAAACAGCATCGTTCCGCATTCGGGGCACTTGGTCCACAGATTCTCCGGCACCTCGCGGCGCGAGAAAAGCGAGTTGATCTTGGGGCGGACGTAGTTGGTAATCCAGTTCATCAGGGGCGCCTGTTCAGCCTCTTGCGGGTCTGATCCGAGATAAGCCGACGGGGGGCGAAATGCAATCAGCGCGGTTTCGTGGCAAGGGTCTGAAACTTGTCGGTCGGCGATTCGTTGCTACGCCATCAGGGACGGGAGAAAGCTGATGCCGAACGGACCACTTGTCTACCGCCAGCGCCTGCTGACCCGGGTGACCCATTGGGTCTGGGCGGTCAGCCTGTTCTTCCTGATGCTGACCGGCTTGCAGATATTCAACGCCTTTCCCAGCCTGCACATCGGGCTTGAGGCCGGCTTCGACTATGACAATGCCATCCTTCAGATCGGAGCGGTGCAGGACGGCGAGGCGCTTCGCGGCGTCACGCGCATCCTGGGCGCCGAGTTCGACACGACCGGCGTTCTGGGCGTGTCGGGGGGCGAGGCCCGGGCCTTCCCGGCGGCGCTGACCATCCCATCCAAGCAAAGCTTGGCCACCGGGCGGATCATCCATTTCTTCTTCGCCTGGACGCTGTCGATCACGCTGGCGGTCTGGCTGGTCGCGTCAGCCCTGAACGGCCACCTGCGCCAGGTGATCCCCACATTGGCCGACCTGCGCAGCCTGCCGCGCGACATCGCCGACCATGCCCGGCTGCGGTTCCACCATACCGGCGACTACAGCGTGCTGCAGAAGCTGGCCTATGCCTCGGTGCTTTTCCTGGCCCTGCCGCTGATGATCCTGACCGGCCTATCCATGTCGCCGGGCTTCAACGCCACGGCACCCTGGCTTCTGGACCTGTTCGGTGGCCGCCAGACCGCGCGGACCATCCATTTCCTGACCATGGCGGCGCTGGTCGGCTTTTTCGTCGTCCACATGGCGATGATCCTGCTGGCAGGGCCCTTCAACGAAATGCGGTCAATCCTGACCGGCTGGTATCGCACCGATGGAGGCCACAATGAGAACGGGCATGATTGACCGGCGCAAACTCCTCCTCGGCAGCGCGGCACTGGCGCTTTCGGGCTGCAAGGTGTTCGACACCGCAGCCGACCGGGGCAGCACCCTGCACCGGCTTTTTGCCAGCCATGAGCAGCTGACCAGACCCGCCCAGCGCGCCCTGATCGGCGACCGTCTGGCCCCGGAATATGCCGAGGCTGACATCCGCCAGGGCATGCGCCCCAACGGATCGACCGACCCGGTCAGTGCGGCCTATCGTCAGATGGCCGGGACCGCGTTCCGCGACTACCGGCTGTCCGTCACCGGCCTGGTTGAGACCCCCGTCACCCTGTCGCTGGCCGACCTGACCGCCCTGCCCGCGCGCACCCAGATCACCCGGCATGACTGCGTCGAGGGCTGGAGCTGCATCGCCAAGTGGCAGGGCGTGCCGCTGGGGACCGTCCTTGAGCTGGCGAAACCGAAACTGACCGCAAGATATGCAGTCTTCCACTGCTTCGACGCCATCGAGCGCGGGCTGTCGGGTGAGGTTTTCTACTATGAAAGCATTGACCTGATCGACGCCTATCACCCCCAGACGATTCTGGCCTATGCGATGAACGGCGCGCCTTTGCCGGTGGCCAATGGCGCCCCCCTGCGACTGCGGGTGGAGCGGCAGCTTGGCTACAAGATGGCGAAGTACGTCCACACCATCGAGCTGAC